>NZ_JBIWKH010000019.1:0-173637 GCF_044765585.1 Streptomyces sp. NPDC102441 | reverse complement strand
CTCAAGGAACGGACGCTTCCTTCGGTCCCGTTTCACCGGGGCCCTCCGGGCGCTTCCCTTCGTTCTTGCGTTTCCGACTCTATCAGACTCTTTCGCGTCCGATTCCCGGCCGAAGCGGGATCCTACTGATTCGCTTTCCAGTTCTTCGCTTTCGCGTTTCCCTTTCCGGCGAGTCCGACTCTATCAGATCCTTTCGGGCCTGATTCCCAGTCAGCGGGGGGTCGCCGTCCCGGCCCTTGGGCCGTTCCGACGAGTGAGACTTTAGCGGAATCCCGGGCCCCGACGCTAATCGGGTCACCTTCGAACGCTGATTCCCCATTTCGCACGTGTGCACGTAAAAACGCACGACAGATGTCGCTCGTTTCGAGTGGTTACTGCGGAATGGCTGTCCGGGGACCGACCGGGGTCGGCGCTCACGTCGGACAACTCGGAGCACACTACGGATCCGGTCCGGGCGTGTCAACCTCGCCCGGCCCTCCCCTGTCATGGAAGGCCAGCCTGTAGTCGCGCGGGCTGGTGTCCAGGTGCGTCGCGAAGTGCTGGCGCATCGTGATCTCGCTGCCGAACCCCGCGCGGCGGGCCACCTCCGGGACCGCCAGGTCGGTCCTCTCCAGGAGCTTCTGGGCTGCGGCGATGCGCTGGGTGATCAGCCAGCGCATCGGCGTCGTACCCGTCGTGGCCTGGAAACGGCGGGCGAACGTGCGAGCCGACATGCCGGCGCGGGCGGCCAGCCCGCTCACTGTGTGGGGCTCCGCCAGATGGGCCACCGCATGGGCGCGGGCCTCCGCGAGTGCGTCCGCGTCTCGGTCCTCACGTGGCGTGGGGTGCTCGATGAACTGCGCCTGGGACCCGGTGCGGAACGGAGCCGTGACCATCGAACGGGCGATCGTTGCCGCCGCCTCGGCTCCATGGGTCGTCCGCACCAGATGCAGACAGAGGTCGATTCCGGCCGCGGTGCCGGCCGAGGTCCAGATGTTGTCCTGGTGCAGGAAGAGGGCGTCCCGCATCACGGTCACCCGGGGATGCTGCGCCTGGAGCAGCTCGGTGAGGTTCCAGTGGGTGACGGCCCTGCGGCCGTCCAGGAGTCCGGCCTGGGCGAGCGTGAAAGCCCCGCCGCAGAGCGCCGCGAGCGGGGTGCCCCGGTCGTGGGCGCGACGCAGGGCTTCGAGCACCGCTCCGGGGGCGGGCGTCAGGTGGTCGTCCAGCCCCGGGACCACGATCAGGTCCGCGCGGGCCAGCCAGGCCAGGGTCCGGTCCGGGGTGAGGGACAGGCCGCCCCGGAGCTGGACGGGGTCCGGCTCGCTCGCCACGCGTCGCAGCTCGAAGGCGGGAACCCCACGGTCCGTGCGGTCCACTCCCCAGACCTCCGTGATGACCGAGACGTCGAAGGCCCGCACGCCGGGAAAGGCGACCAGGGCGATGCGTCCGGGGCGGTTCGGCGTGGCGGTCATGGTGGCAGTAAAGCATCGATCGATGGCTTTCCGGCTTCTGGGAACGGACCGCAGCCGGGAGGACAGTGATGCCTATGGAGATCGCGGAGAACGCAGCGCTCGTGGTGGTCGATGTACAGCAGGGATTCGAGGAGGAGGAGTACTGGGGGCCGCGTGACAACCCGGAGGCCGATCGGAACATCGCGGAGCTGATCGATGCCTGGCAGGCGAGCGCCAGGCCGGTCGTCTTCGTACGGCATGACTCGCCGAAGCCGGATTCGCCCCTGCGGGTGGGGTATTCGGGGAACGCGTTCAAGGAGTACGTCGAGGAGCGGCGAGGAAAGGGCCGGGGGCCGGAGCTGTTCCTGACGAAGTCGGTGAACTCCGCCTTCTACGGAACTCCCGGTCTGGACACCTGGCTGCGGGAGGCCGGAGTACGGCAGTTCGTGGTGGCGGGAATCCAGACGAACATGTGCGCGGAGACGACGGCGCGCATGGGCGGCAATCTCGGCTACGAGGTGTTCTTCGCGCTCGACGCGACGTACACCTTCGACGAGGTGGGCCCGTGGGGCTGGAAGCTGAGCGCGCGGGAGCTGTCGCGGGCCACCGCCGTGACGTTGCACGGCGGTGGGTTCGCGGAGGTGGTGCGCAGCGCGGAGCTGGTGGCCGCGGTGAAGTAGCCGGCTACCGGCCCGGGCGGTCAGCCGTTGCCCGTCGCAAGCTCCCGGCTTCGGTCGCGGGCCGCTTCGAGTGCGGCGATGAGAGCGGCCCGCACGCCGTGGTTCTCCAGTTCCCGGATGGCGCTGATGGTGGTGCCGGCCGGGCTGGTGACGGCCTCGCGGAGCTTGACCGGGTGTTCGCCGCTGTCCCGGAGCATGACCGCCGCGCCGATGGCGGCCTGGACGATCAGGTCATGGGCCTGGGCGCGGGGCAGGCCGAGCAGGATGCCGGCGTCGGTCATCGCCTCGACGAGGAAGTAGAAGTACGCGGGTCCCGAGCCGGAGAGCGCCGTGGCGGCGTCCTGCTGGGACTCGGGGACCCGGAGCGTCTTGCCGACGCCGCCGAAGATGGCCTCGGCGTGGTCGAGGTGCTCGGCGGTGGCGTGGCTGCCGGCGGAGATGACGGACATGCCCTCGTCCACCAGGACGGGGGTGTTCGGCATGACGCGTACGACCGGGGTGCCGGGGGCGAGGCTGTCCTCGATGAAACCGGTCGTGATGCCGGCGGCGGCACTGATGACGAGGCGGTCTGCGGTGACGTGCGGGGCGAGCTCGTCGAGGAGCTTTCCCATGTCCTGGGGTTTGACCGCGAGAATGAGGATGTCGGCGCTCTTGGCTGCCTCGGCGTTCGTGACCGCCTCGACGCCGTAGCGGGTACGGAGCTTCTCGGCGCGCTCGGCGCGGCGGGTGGTCACCAGCAGGTCGCGCACCGGCCAGCCTGCCCTGATCATGCCGCTGAGCAGGGCCTCGCCGATCTTTCCTGTACCGAGGACTGCGACTGTCTGGGTCATGCGGTTCATCCTCCGGGTGGCTCATCGTTGGCGGCCATCCTCGCACCGCGCCGTCAGCCGGTGCGGCGGCGGAGGGTGGCGGCGCCCAGACAGAGGACGAGCAGGGCGCAGCCGGCGACGATCAGGATGTCGCGGTAGAAGTCGGCGGTGATGTCGGTGTGGGTGAGGACCTGGTTCATCCCGTCGACGGCGTACGACATCGGCAGGACGTCGGAGACGGTTTCGAGCACCGGGTGCATCCGGTCGCGCGGTGTGAACAGTCCGCACAGCAGCAGCTGCGGGAAGATCACGGCGGGCATGAACTGGACCGCCTGGAACTCCGAGGCGGCGAAGGCCGAGACGAACAGGCCGAGCGCCGTGCCGAGGAGCGCGTCGAGCAGGGCGACCAGGAGCAGCAGCCAAGGGGATCCGACGACGTCCAGTCCGAGGACCCAGACGGACATCGCGGTGGCCAGGAGCGACTGGGCGACGGCGACGGCCCCGAAGGCCAGTGCGTATCCGGCGATCAGGTCGCCCTTGCCGAGTGGCATGGCGAGGAGGCGTTCCAGGGTGCCCGAGGTGCGTTCGCGGAGGGTGGCGATCGAGGTCACGAGGAACATCGTGATCAGCGGGAAGATGCCGAGCAGCGAGGCGCCGATGGCGTCGAAGGTCCGGGCGTCCGCGTCGAAGACGTAGCGCAGGAGCGTGATCATCAGGACCGGGACGATCAGCAGCAGCGCAATGGTCCGGGGGTCGTGACGGAGCTGGCGCAGGACGCGTCCGGCGGTGGCGAGGGTCCGGGCCGGGGAGAGTGCGGGGGCGTCGGTGCTCATCGGCTCTCCTGACGGGCGGCTGCCTCGTCCGCGGCTGCCTCGTCCGCGGCTGCCTCGTCCACGAGGTGGAGAAACGCCTCTTCGACGGTGGCGGAGCCGGTACGGGTGCGGAGGGCGTCGGGGGTGTCGTCGGCGAGGATCCGGCCCTCGCGCATGAGCAGCAGCCGGTGGCAGCGTTCCGCCTCGTCCATGACGTGGGAGGAGACGAGGATCGTGGTGCCCCGGTCGGCGGCGAGGGTGTGGAAGAGGTCCCAGAGATCGCGGCGCAGCACGGGGTCGAGGCCGACGGTCGGCTCGTCGAGGACCAGGAGCTCGGGGGTGCCGAGCAGGGCGACGGCGAGGGAGACGCGGCTGAGCTGGCCGCCGGAGAGGTTCCCGGCGAGTGCGTCGGCGTGGCTGGTGAGGTCGACGTCCCCGATGGCGCGGGTGACGGCTTCCTCGCGGTGGGCCCGGTGGGCGCGGCCCGGCTGGAGCACTGCCGCGAAGTAGTCCAGGTTCTGCCTGACGGTGAGGTCCGAGTAGACCGACGGGGCCTGGGTGACGTAGCCGACGCGGGCCCGCAGGGAGGGGTGGCCTGCGGGGCGGCCCAGGACGTCGAGGGTGCCCGTGACCTTGGCCTGGGTGCCGACGACGGCCCTCATGAGCGTGGACTTGCCGCAGCCCGACGGGCCGAGGAGGCCGGTGATCCTGCCCGGCTCGACGGTGAAGCCGAGGCCGCGCAGGACGGTGCGGTCTCCTCGTACGACGGTGAGGGCGCGGGCCTCCACGGCCCTCACGTCCGCAGTTCGGAGAGAATTCATCATGTGATGAATATGATCCCGCCGAGGGCGCCGCGTCAAGGGACACGGCACACCGGGTCAGGGCGGGCTGCGGTCGGGGGATCAGGACATCCGGCGATCAGCGGTCAGGGGATCAGCACGGCGAGTTCGACCACGTAACGCTCCTCGACCATGCCGTCGGGGAACACGGCGGCCAGGTGCCGGCGCTCCTCTTCCATGAACCTGCGGGTCGGCTCCTCGCCGGCCGCGCCGAGCACCAGGAAGGCGGAGTGGCTGGCGAGGTTGGCGAGATGTGTGCCGACCGGCACCGTCCGGGACCACGGCAGCAGCCGCTGCGCGAACTCGCCTCCGGAGAGCTGCGAAAGGTTCCGCGAATCGGCCGGTGTGCCGTGGGCGCTGTCGTCCGCGCCGAGGTGGCGGCGCAGCCGGGTGTCCTGGTCGGCGATCCAGCGGACGGAGTCGTCGGAGACGTTCCACCAGAGCGCCAGCGCACCACCGGGGCGCAGGACGCGGCGCGCTTCCGGGAGGGCCAGGGCGGGGTCCGTCCAGTGCCAGGACTGGGCGTAGGTGATCAGTTCGGCCGACGCGGTGGCCAGCGGAAGACGGTTGCCGTCGCCCCGGACGACGGGGACGGACGGCAGCGACCGGTGCAGCTCACCCGCCATGCCGGGGCCCGGCTCCACGGCCGTGACAAGGGCGCCCCGGGCGTGCAGCAACCGGGTGGCGATGCCCGTTCCCGCGCCGACGTCGACGGTGCGGGCGCCACTGAGGGGGCGGCCGGCCAGCTCCTCGACGGTGTCCAGGAGAGCGGGCGGGTATCCGGGGCGCGCGGCTGCGTACTGTGCGGCGGCGCTGTCGAACGACAGGGCGCGGGGCGTGGATGAGGTCATGCGTTCATCGTGCACGCGCCTCGGCGCACGCGGGGGTGGAAAGCGTCAGTCCTACCTGCGCCCGGAGCGCTTCCCCTTGGCGCCCTTGGCACCCTTGCGGGCCGCCGGGTTGCCGGCCCGGGAGGAGCGGCGCTTCGTGTACCGGTCGAGCGCCGTCTCGTACTCCGTACGACGCAGCTTCTCGCCCGGTGCCTCCTGGAACGAGCGGATGAAGTAGGCGAGCAGCGAGCCGATGAAGCCGATCGACTTGAGGCCGCGCAGCCTGTCGTCGTGGGACGGGTCGGCGGGGCGGCGGGTGAAGCCCTCCCAGGTCTTGCGGAAGGCGATGGCGCTGCACACCGCGAACATCAGCACGACGAGCATGCCGACGAGGCTGCCGACCTCGGCGATCTCCAGGCCCTGGTAGGCGAAGCGCAGGACGAAGCACGCGGCGACGGCCGCGGCGAGCGAGCCGATGGTGGCACCCGCGCGCCGCAGCCCGTACCCGCCGTCGTGGTCGACCCAGGTCGTACCGAAGAAACGGAGGGATTCGGGCTGCGGGCCCGGTGCGGTGGAGCCCGAAGGCACGGCCGAGGGCGTTCCGGAGGCTTCGCTGTTCTCGCTCACGGAGTCGATTATCCCCGTACGCGTGCCGGTTCCGTGACGACCGCGCGTGGGATCGTCAGTCGCAGCGCGGGGCGATGTAGCCGTCACTGCCCGTGTGGACATAGGCGTCCGACACGAACTGGCCGTTGGCGATGTTGTCCCAGACGTTCGACGTGCCGTACGGACCGGACACCCGTTCCCCCGGCTTCTGGCAGTACACCGGAACGCTCATCCCGTACGGCAGGGTCCGGACGATCCCGTACTGCGTGCCGGGTCCCCTGCGGACGTTGACGCGGTAGCCGGGAGCGATCGGGTAGACGACGGTGCCCGCGGCGAGCGTCTCCAACTCCTCCTCCGTGACCGCCTCGGCGACCGCGCCGTCCGTGGTGACTGTGCCGGCGATGTTCTCTTCAACACCCATGAGGGCCTCCCCCGTTGAAAGCGATGCGTGTGACGCGCAGGCTAACAAGCCCCACGCTTCTCGCACGCACCATCGACTAGGCTCCGTGCGTCGCGCTTGCGCACGAACACACGGGGGTGGGCGATGCCGCCGCTGCGAGGGACCGGATCTCATCCGGAAGCGGAGCATCCTGGGTACGCCGGGCAGTACCGGCTCGAGGCATGTCTCGGAGCGGGCGGCATGGGTGTCGTGCACCTGGCACGCTCCGCGTCCGGGCTGCAGCTCGCGGTCAAGGTGGTGCACCGCCAGCACGCGGCCGACCCGGAGTTCAGGGCGCGTTTCCGGCAGGAGGTCGCGGCCGCACGGCGCGTCAGCGGAGCGTTCACCGCGCCGGTCGTGGACGCCGATCCGGGGGCGGCGCTGCCCTGGATGGCCACCCTGTACGTCCCCGGCCCGACGCTCGCCGCGCAGGTGAAGCGGAACGGGCCGATGAGCCCCGCCGAGCTGCGCAGGCTCACGGCCGGGCTCGCCGAGGCGCTGCGCGACATCCACCGTGCCGGTGTCATCCACCGGGATCTCAAGCCGAGCAACGTGCTGCTCCCCGACTCCGGGCCCAAGGTCATCGACTTCGGCATCTCCCGGCCGTACGACAGCGATCTCCGCACGGAGACGGGCAAGCTGATCGGCTCGCCGCCGTACATGGCGCCCGAGCAGTTCCAGCGGCCCCGCGAGGTCGGCCCCGCCGCGGACGTGTTCGCGCTCGGGGCGGTGCTGGTCCACGCGGCGACCGGGCGGGGGCCCTTCGACTCGGACAGTCCGTATCTCGTGGCCTACCAGGTGGTGCACGACGAAGCCGATCTGGCCGGGGTGCCGGCGGATCTCGCGCCCCTGGTCGGGCGTTGCCTCGCCAAGGACCCCGGTGAGCGCCCCACCCCGGACGAGATCATGACCGCGCTGCACCCTCCGTCGTACGAGGCCGCCGCCTTCATACCCGTCCAGCGCAGGCCGGTCGCCGCCGAGTCCGTCGAGTCCCTGGAGGCGGACGAGGGGGCCGACGAGGGGACGACGCATGTGCGGGCGGCGGACGGGCTGCCGTCCGGGGCGGGTCCGGCCGCGAGCCGTCGCACGCGGCGCCGGCTCGCGGCCGTCGCCGCGGCGGCGGTGCTGGTGGCCGGAGGGTTCTGGGCGGTCGAAGGCCTGGGCTCCGGCTCCGGGGTGCCGGAGCCGGAGCCCGGTGCGAAGAAGGGGAGCGCGGCGGCCTTCGTACCGTGGCAGACACCGCTGCTGTCGCAGGGCGGCTCCACACCGTCGTGCACCCTGGGGGCGGCGGCCCCGGCGCTGTACTGCGTCTCCGCCGGCTACGGCACGGTCCGGCTGGACTCCTCGGACGGCCGGGAGGTCTGGGCTCACCGGGACACGTCGCCGAAGAACTCCGAGGGCCCGAGTCCCTCCGGCGCGGTCTCCGGGAGCGTGGCGTACACCGTCGTGGCGAGCGGCGCGATCCGCGCGTACTCCCCCGACAAGGGCACAGAACTCTGGCACGGGGATCTCTCCGCGTACCTCGACGCGCCCTTCCCCGCGGGTGACACCCTGCTGACGGCCCGCCAGGACGGGACGCTCCAGGCACTCGACGCGGCGACCGGCGAATCCCGGTGGCGGCGCTCCGTCCCGGGGCACGCGGCGCCGGGCTACGCGCTGTACGAGGCCGGGACCGGGCTCGCGTACGCGTACGAGAGTTCGGCGCAGGGGACCACCACCCTGGTCACGGCCATCGAGGCGAAGACCGGCGTGACGGCCTGGCAGCGCAGGCTGGACGGGATGCTCACCCCCGCCGGTACGTCGGACGGGTCGCTCGTGCTGACCTCGATGAACCAGAAGGCGCAGACCACCGGGCTCGTCCGCTACGACCCGGTGCTGCGGACCACGACCCGCGTTCCGCTGCCCTTCCGGATGGACGGGCCGGAGACCGTGATGGACGGGGAGACCGCCCTGCTGCTGGAGCGCGGCGGGACGCTGCTGGCTGTCGACGTACGTCCGGGCGCCGGGCGGGCCGAGCGGTGGCGGCTGGAGACGGCGGTCAGCACGACCTCGGCGCCGGTCGTCGGAGCGGGCGGCCGGCTGTACTTCTCGGCCGCCGACGGGCGGCTGCTCGCCGTCGACACGGAACACGGGACGCTGCTCGGCCAGACGCGTCCCCGGCTGAGGGGCGGGAAGCTCAGCCACGCGTCGTCCCTGCCCTCCCCCGTCGTCGTGGGCCGGAGCGTCATCGGCACCGCGCCCGACGGGTCCGTCTTCGCCGTGGACGCGGACGACCCCGCCCACTGGTGAGACCAGGGACGGGGCCGTACGGGGTAGCCAGGGGTCAGCCGAGCTTGGAGACGTCGCGGACGGCGCCCTTGTCCGCGCTGGTCGCCATCGCCGCGTACGCGCGCAGCGCCTGGGAGACCTTGCGGTCGCGGTCCTTCGGGGCGTAGACGCCGCCGAGGGCCTGGTCGCGGCGGGCCAGCTCCTCGTCGGACACCAGGAGCTCGATCGTGCGGTTCGGGATGTCGATCGCGATCCGGTCGCCGTCCTGCACCAGGGCGATGGTGCCGCCGGACGCGGCCTCAGGGGAGGCGTGCCCGATGGACAGGCCCGAGGTGCCGCCGGAGAAACGGCCGTCGGTCACCAGGGCGCAGGTCTTGCCGAGCCCGCGCCCCTTGAGGAACGACGTCGGGTAGAGCATCTCCTGCATGCCGGGGCCGCCCTTGGGGCCCTCGTAGCGGATGACGACGACGTCGCCGTGCGTGATCTCCTTACGGAGGATCTTGTCGACGGCCTCGTCCTGGGACTCGCAGACGACCGCGGGGCCCTCGAACGTCCAGATCGACTCGTCGACGCCGGCCGTCTTCACGACGCAGCCGTCGACGGCCAGGTTGCCCTTGAGGACCGCGAGGCCGCCGTCCTTGGAGTAGGCGTGCTCGACCGAGTGGATGCAGCCGCCGGCCGCGTCCGTGTCGAGGGACTCCCAGCGCTCCGACTGGGAGAAGGCGGTCGCCGAGCGCTTGCACCCGGGGGCCGCGTACCAGAGTTCGAGCGACTCGGCGGAGGGTGAGCCGCCGCGCACGTCCCAGGTCTTGAGCCATTCGTCGAGGGAGGCCGCGTGCACGCTGTGGACGTTCTCGTTGAGCAGGCCTCCTCGGTACAGCTCGCCGAGGATGGCGGGGATGCCGCCCGCGCGGTGCACGTCCTCCATGTAGTACGTCCCGCCGGGCGCCACGTTGGGGGCGACCTTCGCGAGGCAGGGGACCCGCCGGGAGATCTCGTCCATCTCCGGGAGGCCGAAGTCGAGCTCGGCCTCCTGGGCCGCGGCCAGCAGGTGGAGGATCGTGTTGGTGGAGCCGCCCATGGCGATGTCGAGGGCCATGGCGTTCTCGAAGGCCTCGCGGGTGGCGATGTTGCGGGGCAGGACGGAGTGGTCGTCCTCCCCGTAGTGCCGCTCGGTGATCTCGACGACCGTGCGGGCGGCGTTCTCGTACAGCGCCTTGCGGCCGGTGTGGGTGGCGAGGAGCGAGCCGTTGCCCGGAAGCGCCAGGCCGATGGCCTCCGCCAGGCAGTTCATCGAGTTGGCGGTGAACATGCCCGAACAGCTGCCGCAGGTCGGGCAGGCGTTCTCCTCGATGCGGAGGATGTCCGCATCGGAGATCTTGTCGTTGACGGCGTCCGAGATCGCGTCGACCAGGTCGAGGGTGCGGACCGTGCCGTCGACGAGGGTGGTCTTGCCGGCCTCCATCGGGCCGCCGGAGACGAAGACCGTCGGGATGTTGAGGCGCAGTGCGGCCATCAGCATCCCGGGGGTGATCTTGTCGCAGTTGGAGATGCAGATCAGGGCGTCGGCGCAGTGGGCCTCGACCATGTACTCGACGCTGTCCGCGATGAGGTCACGGGAGGGCAGGCTGTAGAGCATCCCGCCGTGTCCCATGGCGATCCCGTCGTCCACCGCGATCGTGTTGAACTCGCGGGGCACCGCGCCCGCCGCATGGATCGCCTCGGAGACGATCCGGCCGACCGGGGCGAGGTGGGTGTGACCAGGGACGAACTCGGTGAAGGAGTTGGCGACCGCGATGATCGGCTTACCGATGTCCTCACTGGCTACGCCGGACGCGCGCATAAGGGCGCGGGCGCCCGCCATGTTGCGGCCGTGGGTGACAGTGCGGGACCTCAGCTGGGGCATCGTCGATCGCTCCTTCGACAGAAAAGACTGTCTCTGAGCGTACGCCTCCCGTGCCAAGATCTGGACACAGCGTCCGGAATGCGGGATGTGACGCTCAACGGGTGGGCAGGGCGGGAGCCTCCCGCTCGCCCCCCGTCTCCCGCTCGCCCCCGCCACCCGCTCGCCCCGCCACCCGCTCGTCACACCGCCGGAAGCGTCACACCGCCGGAAGCGCCAGCACGCGTTCGGCGTGCAGCGCGGCCAGCCGCTTCTCGCCACCGGAGACCACGTACCACTGCTCGACCGAGCCCGAGCCGTCGTTGTAGGTCCAGCGGAGCTTCCCGTCACGCGCGTCGTAGGCCTGGACGCCGCCCTTCTTGTCGAACTCCGTCGCCCCGTACAGGGTGTCCCCCACCTTGGCGAACTGGAGCGGGACCGAGACCTCGCGCAGGTCGTCGGTGTTGTGCCACCGCTGCTTGCCCGTGGCGGCGTCGACGGCCCACAGGGAGTGGGCGCTGTCCGAGACGTAGAGCACCCCTTCGAGGAGGGTCGGCCCGTTGAACGTGTCGAACTCCTCGGTCTTCACCGCCCAGCGCTCGGCGCCGTCGTCCAGACCGAAGGAGCGCAGCTGCCTGCCGTCGGCGACGACCACCGCCCCGTCGTGGACGGCGATCCTCTCGAAGTTGGCCCTGCTGATCTTCTTCGTCCACAGCTGCCGTCCGGTCGTGGTGTCGCGGACCGTCAGGTTCTTGCGGAGGTCGGTGTAGACGAGACGCTCGCCGAACACCGCGGAGGTGAGACCGGACTCGTCGGTCCCGGTGTCCCGCCTCTCGCTCCAGACGGCCTTGCCCGTACGGATGTCGATGGCGGCGATCACATTCGTCCGGGAGCTGAGGTCCTTCTCCTGGATGCCCGCGATCACGTACACGCGTTCGGTGTCGGCGCCGACGGGCCGGGGCTGGTTGTACTTCCCCTCCAGGCGGCTGCGCCATGTCTCCTTGCCGGTGGCCGGGTCGAGACCCACGAGATCGCCGTCGTACTCGCCGCTCGCCAGATAGAGCGTGTCCCCGCCCATGATCAGCCGTGCGCCCGGCTGGACGGCGCCCGGCAGCGACCACAGCTTCTTGCCGGTGGCGACGGAACGGCCCACCAGAGGATCGCCGGCGACCAGGACCACGCTCCCCACGACGGCGAGCACCTCGTGGTTGCCGTGGGTGCCCACATCGGTCTTCTCCTGCCACAGGGCGCGCGGGGCGGTCCCGGCGGGCGGTGTCGTGAACGCGTCCCCGCCGCCCTCGCCGCTCCCGCCGGGCTTCGGCTCCCCGGTGCCGCCGGAGGCGTCGGCCTCCTCGGGTCCGCACGCGGTCATGACCGCTCCGGCGAGCACCAGGCCGAGTCCCGCACCCGCCAGCCTCAGCAGCCGCCTCCGCGGCAGTGCGGCGCCCATGCCGTCCTGCGGCCCGTCCGGCCTGCGCCCGGCTCCGGTCGTCACGCTCATGATCGTCTCCCCCACCGTTGTCCACGCCGTACGTCGGCCCGGATGATCCCGGACAGCCAACCACCAGGATCCGGTTACGGCCGGTGTCCGGTACCGACTCGCGACATCGTTGTGATGTCACCGGCACAGCCGTCACACGTGCAGGACCCGGATCACCCGTCGCCCAGATACCGCTGGAGTGTGGGGGCCACCATCGCGATGATCTTCTCGGGGTCCGCGGAGGCCAGGGGTTCGGCGCGGACGACGTACCGCAGGATCGCGATACCGATCATGTGCGAGGCCGCCAGCTCGGCGCGGAAGGTCGGGTCGGGCACGTCCAGCTCCGCCGCGATCCGCTCCATCAGCCGGCGCAGCACGAAGCCGCGCAGCACCTTCGCCGCCGCCTCGTGCGTGAGCGCTGAGCGGAGGATCGCCAGCAGCGGCGCCCGGGACACCGGGTTCTCCCATACGCCGATGAAGTACCGGGCCAGCCGCTCCCCGAGGGCGTCCGCGGGGCCGCCGAGGACCTGGGGGAGGACGAGGGCGGGCTCGAAGGAGAGCTCGATGGCCGCGGCGAAGAGCTCGTCCTTCGTACCGAAGTAGTGGTGGACCAGGGCCGCGTCGACGCCCGCCGCCCTGGCGACGCCCCGGATCGACGTCTTGTCGTAGCCCCGTTCGGCGAACTCCGTGCGGGCCGCCTCCAGGATCCGGGCCTTGGCGTCGGGGCCGGTGGCGCCCGCGGTACGGGAGGGGCGGCCCCTGCGCCGGGGCGCCGGGCCGTCGGCGCCGGGGGTCACGTGCGGGGCGTCCGCGCCGACGACGCCAGATGGAGCCGGGTGAAGGCGAGCGCCTCCGCGAGATCGGCCTCACGCTCGGCCGACGACATGGCGCGGCGGGTGTTGACCTCGATGACCACATGGCCGTCGAAGCCGGTACGGGCCAGCCGCTCCAGCAGCTCCGCGCAGGGCTGGTCGCCCCGGCCGGGCACGAGGTGCTCGTCCTTGCCCGAGCCCTTGCCGTCGGCGAGGTGGACATGGGCGAGCCGGTCGCCCATCCGGTCGACCATGGCGAGGCTGTCGGTGCGCGCGGTCGAGGTGTGCGAGAGGTCCACGGTGAAGTGCCGGTAGTCGTCGTTGCTGACGTCCCAGGCGGGGGCGTACGCGAGCATCTCGCGGTCCCGGTAGCGCCAGGGGTACATGTTCTCCACCGCGAAGCGCACGTCCGTCTCGTCCGCCATGCGCCAGATACCGGAGACGAAGTCGCGGGCGTAGTTCCGCTGCCACCGGAACGGCGGGTGGACGACCACCGCCGAGGCACCGAGCTTCTCCGCCGCGGCCCTGGCCCGCTGGAGCTTCACCCACGGGTCGGTGGACCAGACCCGCTGGGTGATCAGCAGACAGGGCGCGTGCACGGCCAGGATCGGCACCTGGTGATAGTCCGACAGCCGTTGCAGCGCCTCGACGTCCTGGCTGACGGGGTCGGTCCAGACCATGACCTCGACACCGTCGTAGCCCAGGCGCGCGGCGATCTCGAAGGCCGTCGCCGTCGACTCCGGATAGACGGAAGCCGTCGACAGGGCGACCTTCGCATCCGGGATGCGCACCACTGGTTCTGCCACGTGGACAGGGTACGGGCAGCGGCGGGCGAGTCCGAGGGAGCCCGGCTGAAAGTGACGAGGCCCATGAGGGGTGTCCGCCGGGATCAGGCCAGCGCCGCCTGCTCCGCGGGCAGGTGGTCGAGCCGGCGCAGGATGACCCCCTCGCGCAGCGCCCAGGGGCAGATCTCCAGCTCCTCGATCCCGAACAGGTCCATCGCGCCCTCGGCGACGAGCGCACCGGCCAGGAGCTGCGCGGCGCGCCCCTCGGTGACCCCGGGCAGATTCCCCCGCTGCTCGACGGTCATCGCCGACAGCTTCGGCACCCACTCCTCCAGGGCCTTGCGGGTGAGGACGCGCTGCACGTACAGCCCCTCGGCGGAGCGGGCGGCACCCGTGATCCTGGCGAGCTGGCGGAAAGTCTTGGAGGTCCCGACGACGTGGTCGGGCGGCCCCAGCCGGGTGAACTCGCCGACCGTACGGGCGATACCTGCGCGGACATGGCGGCGCAGCGCCTTCACAGCTGTGGGGTCCGGCGGGTCGCCGGGGAGCCAGGCGGCGGTGAGCCGGCCGGCGCCGAAGGGCAGCGAGACAGCGGCGTCGGGCTCCTCGTCCATCCCGTAGCCGACCTCCAGCGAACCACCGCCGATGTCGAGGACCAGCAGCTTCCCCGCGGACCAGCCGAACCAGCGGCGGGCCGCCAGGAAGGTCAGCCTGGCCTCCTCCTCACCGCTGAGGACGGCGAGGGTGACACCGGTCTCGTCCCGCACCCGGGCCAGCACCTGGTCCGCGTTGCGGGCCTCACGCACGGCGGAGGTGGCGAAGGCCAGCACGTCCTCGCAGCCCTTGTCCTCGGCTGCCTGGAGGGCGTCGGCGACCGTCGTCACGAGGCGGTCGACGCCTTCGGGGCCGATCGCCCCGTCCGGGTCGAGGAGTTCGGCGAGCCGCAATTCGGCCTTGTGCGAGTGCGCGGGAAGCGGGCGGGCGCCGGGATGAGCGTCGACCACCAGCAGGTGCACCGTGTTCGACCCCACGTCGAGGACTCCGAGTCTCATACGGGAACGCTACTGCGGCTTACTCTGGGCACGTGCCAAAGACGAAAAAGGCGAAGCCGGACAAAGCCACGAAGAAGCAGCAGAAGACGAAGCAGGAGATGCGGCAGCCGGACACGACAGGGCCGGACGGGCCCGACGAGAAGGGACTCGACTTCGCGCGGGCCTGGGTCGAGTTCCCCGACCCCGCCGACGACGAGCAGATCTTCCGCTGCGACCTGACCTGGCTGACGTCCAGGTGGACCTGCATCTTCGGCAGCGGCTGCCAGGGCATCCAGGCGGGCCGCGCGGACGACGGCTGCTGCACGCTGGGTGCGCACTTCTCCGACGAGGACGACGAGAAGCGGGTGGCCGGGCACGTGGCACGGCTCACACCGGAGGTGTGGCAGTTCCACGACGTCGGCACGGACACCGGCTGGGTCGGTGTCGACGAGGACGGCGAGCGCCAGACGCGGCGCTGGGAGGGCTCCTGCATCTTCCAGAACCGTCCCGGGTTCGCGGGCGGCATGGGCTGTTCCCTGCACATCCTGGCCCTCAAGGAGGGCAAGGAGCCGCTGGAGACCAAGCCCGACGTGTGCTGGCAGCTGCCGGTCCGCCGTACGTACGACTGGATCGAACGGCCCGACGACACGCGCGTGCTCCAGATCTCCATCGGGGAGTACGACCGCCGCGGCTGGGGCCCCGGTGGTCATGATCTGCACTGGTGGTGCACCTCGGCGACGTCCGCGCACGGGGCCGGCGACCCGGTCTATGTGTCGTACCGGCCCGAGCTCACCGAGCTGATGGGCAAGGAGGCGTACGACCGGCTGGCCGAGCTGTGCGAGCAGCGGCTGGCGTCGCTGCTGCCGATGGCGCCGCATCCGGCCGACCCGGCCTGAGGCGAGGCCCTCGGGGCGGCTTCCGTCCGCGCGACGGCGCCCGCCCGACGGCGCCCCGGTGCACGGCGCACAAACGTTCCGCCGCGCACCGGGGCGCCGTCGCGCGTCAGCCCGCCGGTCCGGAAGGGCCGCCCGGACCCGTCGTCGGGCCGGACGACGGGCCGGGCTCGGTGGAGCCGCCGGACGGTGACGTGGTGGGGCCGGGGGAGTCCGGTCCTTCGGTCGGCGGTTCCGTCGGCGTCGGCGTCGGGTCCGGCGAACCTGTGGGGTCGGTGGGTTCCGTGGGGCCCGGGGTGGGATCCGTCGACGGGGGTGGGGAGGTCGGTGTGGGGCTCGGGGGCCCGGACGACGGATCCGGGGACGGCTCCGGACTTCCGGGGCGCGGGGCCGTGGCGCCGTAACCGGTGATCGCGACCGCGGACCCGGACGGGGCGAGCAGGACGCGTGCGCTCCACCGGCCCCGGGGCTCCGCCGCGCGGTTCACGAACACATGGAGGGTGACGCTCCGGCCGGGTGCGACCGTGCCGGACGTACGGCTGAGGTGCAGCCACGGGGCGTCCGCCCGGGCCGACCAGACGACGGCCCTGTCGCCGGTCGCGGTCAGGGTGATCGTCGTACGGCCGCCGGAGGAGCGGGCCGTGACCGCGAGCGAGGCCGCTCCGTCCCGGCCGGCGCCGACACTGATGACCTCGACCGAGATGTCCGGGCTCCCGGCGTCGTCCGTGAATCCGTCGCTCCCGTCGGGGCTGGCGTTGCCGGCGTTCTCGTAGTGGCCGCGCGGATCGCCGTCGGATCCGGACTCCCCGTCCACATCGCTCGCCGTGACCGATGTGCCTCGGTCCTCACCGGTCAGCGGCGCACCCCGGTAGGCGGCCCACAGGGCGATCACCGGGGCGGCGACGACCGTCGCCACGACTGTCGTGGTCACCACACGGGCGCGCAGCCGGTCCCGGCGCGCGGCATGGTCCTTGGGGTCCAGCGGAAAGCCCGTCCTGCCGAAGCGCGGGGCACCGGACCGGGAGCGCCGAGCGTGTGTCAGGGCGACGTGCACCGAGGGGCGGGGCGCCTCGACGACTGGCAGCGCGGCGGCCGGGGTGACGGTCGCGCCGGGCCAGGGCCCCGCCGCTCCGGCCCGCTCCGCGGCGCGGCGGCAGCGGGGGCAGTCGTCGACGTGCCGGACGAGCTCGCGGCGCAGGGCCGCCGAGAGGAGCACCTGATGGGCACCGGTGAGCCGGGTGACGGAGGGGCAGTTGCCCGTCTCCACGACGGCGAGGGCGGCGCGGGTGCGCTCCACCTCGCAGGCCGCACCGGCCAGGAGCTCCCGGGCGCTGCCGGGGTCGAGCCCGAGCACGGCGGCCACGGCGCGCGGGGTGAGCCCGTGGCGCACGGCGAGCTCCAGCGCCTCGCGCTGCTCGGGGGTGGTACCCGCCGCCTCAGGCCAGGCCAGCTGCGCGAGTTCGCGCCGGTGCGCTTCGGCCGCCGGGGACTCCGTCGGACATCCGGGAGCGCCGGCTTCCTCCGGAGCGCCGTGGGAGCCCCGGGGACGGGCCGCGCGGGCGCCTTCGCGCGGCCCGGAACCACGCGGGGAGAGCGTCGGCCGGCGGTGCGCCTGGCGGCCGCGCCGCTGCTCGGTGAGGACTCGCAGGCACGTCCATCTGGCCAGGGCGTACAGCCAGGATTTACGTTCCTCCTCGGCCGCGGGGCACCGGTTCTCCTGCCGCTCGGCGATCGCCAGGACCGCGCCGAGCGCCTCGGTGGCCGCCTCGTGCTCACAGAGCACGGAGAGGCAGTAGGTGAACAGGCCGTCGAGATACGGCTCGTATTGTGCGGACGATCGCTGCGCCGAGGGGCGCGCCTCGCGGCGGTGCGCCCGGTGTACGCCGGTGGTGTGTGTGGGGGTCTCCAGCCTGCTGCTCGTCACGTGGCGACCGTAGGCAGATACGGCCGGAACCCTGACGGCACTTTCCGACATTTAATCCTTACGGGTGATGGTCTCCCTCGAAAGGGGACAGGAATCCCGTATTCCGTCGGAATTACCGCATCGGGCACATGTTCGACCACCGTGCCCACGACCGGCGCTGTCAGACCCCACCTATACGGTGACGCCATGGCTGCCCGTACGAAATCCGCGAAGGACCGCCCGTCCTACCGCTGCACCGAATGCGGCTGGACGACGGCCAAATGGCTCGGCCGCTGCCCCGAGTGCCAGGCCTGGGGGACGGTCGAGGAGTTCGGCGGCGCCCCCGCGATCCGTACGACGGCGGCGGGCCGGGTCTCCACCGCCGCGGTGCCGATCGGCCAGGTCGACAGCCGGCAGGCCACCGCGCGCTCGACCGGGGTCGGTGAGCTGGACCGCGTGCTCGGCGGGGGCCTCGTCCCCGGCGCCGTCGTGCTGCTCGCGGGCGAGCCGGGCGTCGGCAAGTCGACGCTGCTGCTGGACGTGGCCGCCAAGGCGGCGAGCGACGACCACCGCACCCTCTATGTCACCGCCGAGGAGTCCGCCAGCCAGGTGCGGATGCGGGCCGACCGGATCCGGGCGATCAACGACCACCTGTATCTGGCCGCGGAGACCGACCTCTCCGCGGTCCTGGGACATCTGGACGCGGTCAAGCCGTCCCTCCTCGTCCTCGACTCCGTGCAGACCGTCGCCTCGCCGGAGATCGAGGGCGCGCCCGGCGGCATGGCGCAGGTCCGCGAGGTCGCCGGCGCGCTCATCAGGGCCTCGAAGGAGCGCGGCATGTCGACGATCCTGGTGGGCCATGTGACCAAGGACGGCGCGATCGCCGGCCCGCGCCTCCTGGAGCACCTCGTCGACGTGGTGCTGTCCTTCGAGGGCGACCGGCACGCGCGCCTCCGTCTCGTGCGGGGCATCAAGAACCGGTACGGCGCCACGGACGAGGTCGGCTGCTTCGAGCTGCACGACGAGGGAATCACCGGCCTGGCCGACCCCTCCGGGCTCTTCCTCACCCGCCGTGACGAGCCCGTTCCCGGCACCTGCCTGACGGTCACGCTGGAGGGCAAGCGTCCGCTCGTCGCCGAGGTGCAGGCGCTGACGGTCGACTCGCAGATCCCCTCGCCCCGGCGCACCACCTCCGGCCTGGAGACCTCCCGGGTCTCGATGATGCTGGCCGTTCTCGAACAGCGGGGGCGGATCAGCGCCCTCGGCAAGCGGGACATCTACAGCGCCACGGTGGGCGGCGTGAAGCTCACCGAACCGGCCGCGGACCTCGCGATCGCCCTGGCTCTGGCCAGCGCGGCGAGCGACACACCGCTCCCGAAGAACCTCGTCGCGATCGGTGAGGTGGGGCTCGCCGGGGAGGTCAGAAGGGTGACGGGGGTCCAGCGAAGGCTGGCGGAGGCGTACCGTCTCGGGTTCAAGCACGC
Source organism: Streptomyces sp. NPDC102441 (assembly GCF_044765585.1). Lineage (NCBI taxonomy): Bacteria > Bacillati > Actinomycetota > Actinomycetes > Kitasatosporales > Streptomycetaceae > Streptomyces > Streptomyces sp. NPDC102441. Next base: position 154,654 of record NZ_JBIWKH010000019.1, on the reverse strand, counting down.
CCTGGTTCCGAGGGACCCAGGACAGGTCCCGGCCGGTATGAAGGTCACAGAAGTGGCCGACATGGGCGACGCCCTGAGAGTCCTTCCCCGCCGCTCTCGGCCGGACGGACCACAGGAGGACGGCGCACGCCGGTAGACTTTGCCCTGGTCTCGCCCGCCCGTACGAACGGTATGAGGCACTCAAGGGCACCGCAAACCTGTGACCGGAGGAGTGCAGTGGCAGCCAACGACCGGGCAGCATCGCCCGGAAAGTCCGGCCAAGGCACGGGGAACGAGGCGCTGATGCGCGCCTCGTTGAGCGCGGTCGCGCCCGGAACGGCGCTCCGCGACGGCCTGGAGCGCATCCTCCGTGGAAACACCGGCGGACTCATCGTTCTCGGCATGGACAAGACCGTCGAAGCCATGTGTTCCGGCGGCTTCGTGCTCGATGTGGAGTTCACCTCGACACGTCTGCGTGAACTGTGCAAGCTGGACGGCGCGATGATCCTCGACAAGGACATCACCAAGATCCTGCGGGCCGGCGTCCAGCTGGTCCCGGACGCCTCCATCCCCACCGAGGAGACGGGCACCCGTCACCGGACGGCGGACCGGATCTCCAAGGCGTGCGGTTTCCCGGTGGTGTCGGTCTCCCAGTCGATGCGTCTGATCGCGCTGTACGTGGACGGGGAGCGGCGGGTCCTGGAGGAGTCCTCCGCGATCCTGTCCCGCGCCAACCAGGCGCTCGCCACCCTGGAGCGGTACAAGCTCAGGCTGGACGAGGTCGCCGGGACGCTCTCCGCGCTGGAGATCGAGGACCTGGTCACCGTCCGGGACGTGACGGCGGTGTCGCAGCGGCTGGAGATGGTGCGCCGCATCGCGACCGAAATCGCCGAGTACGTCGTGGAGCTGGGCACCGACGGCCGGCTTCTGTCACTCCAGCTGGACGAGTTGATCGCGGGCGTGGAGCCGGAGCGGGAGCTGGTCGTCCGCGACTACGTACCCGAGCCCACCGCGAAGCGGTCCCGTACGGTCCCGGAGGCGCTGGCCGAGCTGGACACGCTCACCCACACCGAGCTGCTCGAACTCCCCGTGGTTGCACGGGCGCTGGGCTACAGCGGCTCGCCGGAGACGCTGGACTCGGCGGTATCCCCGCGCGGCTTCCGGCTGCTGGCGAAGGTGCCGCGGCTGCCCGGGGCGATCATCGAGCGGCTGGTCGAGCACTTCGGCGGCCTGCAGAAGCTGCTCGCCGCGAGCGTGGACGACCTCCAGGCCGTGGACGGTGTCGGCGAGGCGCGGGCCCGGAGCGTGCGGGAGGGGCTCTCGCGTCTGGCGGAGTCCTCGATCCTGGAGCGGTACGTCTAGCTGGAAGACTGCTGAAATGCCGGATTCCGTCCCCGCTCGCGACCGACGCAGCTGGGGCCGGCGGCCGTCGAGTTCTCCGGGGCGGTGGATCACCCTCTGCTGGTCTCCGCGGTCCGCCGGGCACCCAGGAGTTCGCGCGCACACGGCCAGGGGCGGCCCCCCGGCGCAATGCCGAGGACCCGCCCTCCGGTTCTCAGGTTCAGCGGCCGCCGATGGGGCGGCTTCGGCAAGCTTCAGGAGGGTGCCCGCAGCGCGTCCGCCGGTTCCATGCGAGCCGCCCGCAGCGATGGGTAGAGGCCGGCGAGCAGGCCGACGAGGGCTCCGGCGAGCGGGGCTCCGAGGGCGAGGTTCATGTCCAGGACCGGGGTCCACTCCTTGAAGACGGCGACGGACACCACGACGGTGATGCCCAGGGCCGCGCCGACGATGCCGCCGAGCAGGCCGATCGTCGTCGACTCAAGGAGGAACTGGCCGGCCACCTGCCGCCGTGACGCGCCCAGCGCGCGCCGCAGTCCGATTTCGCCGACCCTTTCCATCACCGTCACCAAAGTGACGTTGGCGATGCCGATCGCGCCGACCACGAGAGAGACCAGACCAAGGACGAGGAAGAGACCGTTGACGTCGCTCTGGACGCCGTCGCGGGCCTTGGACAGGTCTTCCGGTGCCACGACGGTGAGGGCTTTCTCCTGCCCGGGGGCCAGGGCGATCGGCGCCTGGCGCGCCACCTGCTGGGCGGCACCCATCGCGGTGTTGATGAGTACGCGCGTGACGTCCCGCAGACCGAGGCGGTCTGCGGCGGTGGTGGGCGGGAGCATCACGGCGGTGGACAGCCGCTGCTCGCGCTTGATGCCGCCGAGGATGCCGATGACGGTGTACGACTGGCCCTGGAAGAAGATCGCCGGGGAGTCCTGTACCCGGCTGACGCCGAGCAGTCGCGCCGCCTGGTCGCCGAGGACCGCCACCTGGTCGTGCCGGGCGATGTCGCCGGCGTCGTAGAACCGCCCCGAAACCATCGCACCACGTACACCGGCGGGCAGGTCGGCCGAGGCGCCCACCACGGCCAGGGTCTGACTGGAGACGTCGTCGGGCGCTTTCACGTCGTTGGCCCGCACCTGGACGCTGTCGGTCGAGGTGGAATCGGCGAGGGTGGCGGCCGAGTCCACTCCGGCCAGCCGCCGGACCGCGTCGGTCCCCGACCAGTCCACCAGTGGCTTGTCGTCCGAGCCGGCCGGCACGGGCGGCACCGTCACGGTCACGGAGGTCGCGGTGAGCGCGTCGAACCGGCCGACGATCTGATTACCGGCGGTGGAGGCCACCCCGATGGTGATGACCAGCGTGGTGATGCCGAGCACGGTGCCGAGCGTGGTCAGGGCGGACCGTACGGGGCGGGCCATGACGCCCGCGAGGGCTTCCGTCCACAGGTCCCGGGGGTCCATCCAGGGGCGTTCGGGACGTACCCCGGCCGGTGTCGCCTTCGTCCTCACCGCGAGTTTCACTCGCCCTCCAGGGTCAGGCAGCCGTCGGTGATACGGACGCGCTGTCCCGCCCGGCGGCTGACCGCCTCGTCGTGGGTGATCAGCACCAAGGTCATGCCCTCGGCGCACAGGTCGTCGAAGAGTTCCAGTATGGAAAGGGTGTTCTCGCTGTCCAGGTTGCCGGTGGGCTCGTCGCAGAGCAGCAGCGCGGGGTCGCTGATCAACGCCCGTGCGATGGCGACACGTTGGCGTTCGCCGCCGGAGAGCCGGTCGGGCCTGAAGTCCGAGCGGTGCCCGAGCCCGACCCGGTCGAGTGCCTCCCGGGCGCGGGCGAGGCGGCTGCCGCGTCCGCGGCCCGGGCGCGGCCTGCGGTACGCCTCGGCCAGCATGACGTTCTCGTCGACGGTGCGGTACGGGAGGAGGTGGAAGGACTGGAAGACGAATCCGATGCGGCTGCCGCGCAGTGCGGTGCGTTCGAGGTCGCCGAGCCCCGTGGTGTCGACGCCGTCGAGCCGGTACGTACCGGCGGTGGGCCGGTCGAGCAGGCCGAGCGTGTTGAGCAGCGTCGACTTCCCGGAGCCGGAAGGGCCGACGATGGAGAGGTGCTCCCCGCGCCGTACGGTCAGGTTCACGCCGCGCAGTGCGTGCACCGGGGGCTGCGAGTCGAAGGTCCGCTCCACATCGGTGAGTTCGATGACGGCGTCCGGACCGCCGTGGCCGTACTCCGGTGCGGCACTGTCCGCCACCGGGGCCACGATGGCGGCCGGGGAAGGCCCGGGAGTCACTCGCCCACCACCACCTTGTCGCTCTGTTTCAGCGTGCCGCCGGTCGGCTTCACCTCGACGAGACCGGCTGCGGAGAGCCCGACGGTGACGTGGACGTCACTCAGCTTTCCGTCACGCTCGACCTGTAGCCGGGCCTTCCCGTCGGACGAGGTGCGGATCGCGGCGAGCGGCACGACCAGCACCTTGCCGTCCGAGGCTCCGATCTTGATGGTCACCTTCACTGCGGCCTCGGCTTCGTCGGCCAGATCGCCGGAGTCGGGTACGGAGATCCGCAGCTGGACCGGGGCCGAGGCGTTGGTGGCGGAGGCGCCGGTGCCGGCGGCTTCGGTCTCGGCACTCCCGGACGTCGTCCCGGCGGTTTCCTCGCTATCGCCCGTCGTTGTCGTCGAGGGCGCGGCGTCGGCGCCGAGCGCGGACACCGTGCCCTCCGCCTTCTTGCCGTCCGTCGTCGTCAGCTCGACGGCCATGCCTTTCCTCAGCAGTTCGGCGTCCGTGCCGGGGACGGCCGCCTGCACCTCCAGTTCGGAGCTGGTGACGGTGCCGATCGGGCCGGAAGCGGTGTCCCCCGTCTTCACGGTCACCTTGTTCAGCCGTACGGGCAGCTTCGGGAAGAAGACGACCTCGCCGGCCGGGACCTTCGTCCCGTACGAGGCCTGGAAGGTGCTGAGGGCGGCGTTGGCCAGGTCCAGCGTCTTCCGCGCGGAATTGAGCTGTAGCTGGTGGACCTGCGCGTCGGTGCTGGACTGCGGGTCCGGTGAACTCGTACTGCCGTGCGTCCCCGATTCCGTCCCCGTTTCGGTCTCGGTTTCGGTTTCGGTCTCCGTGCCGCTGCCGTTGCCGCTGCTGGTGGTGGTGCTGGTGGTGGTGAGGAGCGTCTCCTGGGCGGCGGACACCGCCTGCTGCAGCTGGCCCAGCTGCTGCTGGTCCTCCGCGCTCGGCTTCTGCGCCTCGTATCCCTTGCTCTTGTACCAGCTGGTGACCGCCGCCGCAGTGCCCTGGCCGTAGTTGCCGCTGATCGATCCGGGGTCGAATCCGAGCCGCCGCAACGCTCTCTGGAGCTGCTTCACGTCGTCGCCGGAGGCGCCCGGGCCCAATGCGCGGTACATCGGTACGGATCCGCTCAGCGCGAGCACCGGACGGCCGTTGACCGTCATCAGCACGTCGCCCTCCTTGACCCTGGTCCCGGCGACCGGCGCCTTGGTGATCCGCTGCTCTCCCTCGCCGTCCGCCACCGCGCTCGCGGACGCCCCGGTGCCGACGGAGCCGGCCAGCGAGAGCGGCCGCGGCGAGGCGAACTCGACGGACCCCGACGCCACCACGGTCGCGGTGAGGGACTGCCGCTGCACCGCTACGGTCACCGGGCCGGCCTTCGGGGCGTTGTGTGCGGCGGCGGCGTCGGCGGGTGAGTGCACCTGTGTACCGGCGGTCCAGCCGCCCGCGCCGACCAGGACCACCACGCCGACCAGGGCGCCCAGCTGCTGACGGCTACTGAGTCGGCTCATGCGCCGTCCCCCCAGTACGGGTGAGCCTTCTCCTTGGGGAAGTACGCGGCCCGGAACTCCTTGCCGCACTCCAGGTCCTTCAGGGAAATGTCGATCTCTTTGGTGAGCAGCGGCAGCGCGGCTTCCTTGGACATGCTGGCGTGGTTCTCCGGCACGACCTGGTCGAGCCGGACCATGTCGATCAAACCGGTCGGCTGGGTGGTGCTGACCGCGATGCCCTGCTCTTTCAGGCAGGTGGCGAACTTCTGGGCGAGCTGGACCAGCTGGGAATCGCCGTTGAGCTCAAGGCCGTTGGCGCGGTTCTTTTCCACACTGGCTTCCCAGGTCTTCTTCTGTTCGGCGAGGCTCGGCGTCGGTCCGTTCGCCGCTTCCGATCCTTTGAGTTCGCAGCCGTCGAGTTTTTCTTCCGCCTTGGTCTTGGCCGGGGGGCCCGCCAGCGCCTCCGAGTACGCCTTCTGCTGGGCGGCGGTGAGCCCCTTCTCGTCCTCGTCGACGGGATCGAGATCCTTTCCTGCCCGCCTTCCCGGTACGTCGGCGAAGGGGGCATCGGAGTCGCCCGGGTAGACGGCGGCCGAGTAGTTGCCGAACCCGTACTTCTGCCGGGACTTCTTTGCCAGCGCGTAGTCCTCCCCGCCGAAATAGCTTTCGGAGGAGCTCACCGACCTGGCGTGCGGGGTGTAGGTGAAGCCCTGCTTCTTCATGCAGGCCGCGATGGCGTTCTCCTGGATGTACTGCTTCTTGGTCTCGTCATCCACGCCGTCCGGGACGGTGAGCTGTACGGCCCCGTCGGCGTTCTTCGTGGTGCTGTTCGCCGCGTTCGAGCCACTGCCGGCCGCGGAAGTGGAACTCGCGTCGGCCTTGTCGCTCGAACCGCCGCAAGCGGCGAGGAGCGGCAGCAGACCCACCACTGCCAGGGTGGTAGCCACGGAAATGCGGAGTTCGGACGCCATTCTCATACCGTTTCTCTCTCCGCCGGGACAACGGGATCGGGTCATCGAAGCCGTCGCATGGTGTGCGGTCATGGCGGATGAGCCTGGGCGCACGGGGTGATGGGAGTAGGCCCGGAGTGTGATGAAACGGCAACAGATCCACCGAGGACTCGACCCGCGAGTATGTGATCATCCGGTAACAGCCACTGACCGGACCGTGCCTCTTGCGGATACTGAGCACATGCCACGCGTCCTGCTCGTAGAAGACGACCGCGCCGTTCGTGAGGGCGTCCAGCTCGCTCTGCGCCGCCAGGGACATGACGTCGCCTCCGCCGGAACGGGTGAGGCCGGGCTGGAGCAGCTGCGGTCGTTCCGGCCGGATGTCGTGGTGCTCGATCTGATGCTGCCCGGCATGTCCGGGCTGGAGGTGTGCCGCTCGATCCGCGCCACCGCCGGCCAGGTCCCGATCATCATGGCGACCGCCCGGGGCGACGATGTGGACATCGTCGTCGGACTCGAAGCGGGCGCGGACGACTACGTCGTCAAACCCGTGCAGGCCAGGGTGCTCGATGCCCGCATCCGTGCCGTCCTGCGACGGGTCGGCGGCACACCCGCCGACGGAGGCATACCGAAAACCGAGACCCACGGAGAACTGACCATCGACCGGGCCTCACTGACCGTAACCCGCCGGGGCGTGCCGGCCGCGCTGGCCCCGTCCGAACTACGGCTCCTGCTGACCCTGTCCGCCTCGCCCGGCCAGGTCTTCAGCCGGCAGCAGCTCCTCGAAGCGGTATGGGAACACAGCTACCACGGCGACGCGCGGCTGGTGGACGCCTGCGTCAAGCGGCTGCGCACCAAGTTGGGCGAGCCCGCGGGGCAGCCGTACTACATCCGGACCGTGCGCGGTTTCGGCTATCGGTTCTTGACCCGGTGAAGGCTCCACCGCTGCTGCGCGGCCTGCGCGGCCGGCTGATGGTGGCCTTCTTGCTGGTCGCCGGCCTCGCCACCCTGACCACCGGCGCCCTGACCTTCCGGGAAGCGCGCACCGGGGTGCTCCAACAGAGCCAGGACGCCGTGATCCGGCAGTTCCGCGACCATGTCAACGGCCTCGCCGCCTCCCTCGACTATCCCCCGAGCCAGGCCGGACTGGATGCGTTCGCCAGGGACGTGGCCAGCTCCGAACCGTCGGGAAACTGGCGCATACTGGCCACCTACGACGGCCTGAGCGCCATCTCCGCACCGCAGGACCCGTTCAGCGAGCTGACGCCCGACATGCGCGAGGCCGTGAGCTCCAGCAGGAGCACCGTCTTCCAGCGTGTGACGAGGCGCGGTCGACCCGCGCTCGTCGTCGGCCTGCCGGTCACCTTCGGCACCAAACAGCAGCCCACCTCCACCTTCTCCGGCCTCGGCGTTTTCCTGACAGTGCCGCAGACCAAGGAGGAGGCATACGTCCAGGCTCTGGTCCCCGCCGTGGAGCGGGCCACCGTTCCCGCGATGATCATGGCCGTGCTGCTCGCCCTGCTGGCCGCCCGGGGCGTACTGCGGCCGGTACGCGAGCTGCGCCGCGCCACCCGCAGTGTCGCCGAGGGACACCTGGACACCCGGCTCGCCGTCCATGGCTCCGACGAACTCGCGGACCTTTCCCACACCTTCAACGAGACCGCCGCCGCCCTGGAGGATTCGGTGGCCGAACTGCGCCGTATGGAGGCGCGTGCCCGCCGCTTCGCCGCCGACGTATCGCATGAACTGCGCACCCCGCTGGCCGCCATGTCGGCGGTCACCGACATCCTCGACGAGGATGCGGCCCATCTCGGCCCCGACACCGCCACCGCGGTTCGGCTCATCAGTGGGGAGACCGTCAAGCTGGCCCGCCTGGTGGAGGACCTGATGGAGATCTCCCGCTTCGACGCGGGCGCGGCCGGACTGCACCTGGACGAGATCGACCTCGCCGAATCCATCCGCCGCACCCTCGCCTCACGCGCCTGGCTGGAGACGGTGGACACCCACCTGCCCGAGCCCGGCGCGATCCGCGGCCGCCTCGACCCACGCCGCCTTGACGTGGTCGTCGCGAACCTGGTCGGGAACGCCCTCCGCCACGGAGCACGCCCCGTACGGTTGCATCTGTACGCGCGGGAACACCCCGACGGGGGGCGGCGGGCGGTCATCGAGGTACTGGACAGCGGGCCGGGCATTCCCGCAAGTGTCCTGCCCCACGTCTTCGACCGCTTCTACAAATCGGACACCGCACGCACCAGAACCGAGGGCAGCGGCCTCGGGCTCGCCATCACCTCGGAGAACGTCCACCTGCACGGCGGCACCATCAGCGCGGCGAACGGTCCGCACGGCGGCGCCGTCTTCACCGTCGAACTCCCGCTGTGGCCGGACGAGCCACACCCCGGCCCGCAGGAGGGGAGCCACCCGTGAGACGTGCCCACCGGACCGCCCGGCCCGCGCTGCTGGCCGCGGCAGCGCTCCTGCTCTCCGCCTGCGGCATCCCCACGACCGGTGTGGTGGAGTCGGGGGAGCCCGCCACCGGCATCCGGTCGATCACAACGGTCTACTTCTTGAAGAACCACGTGCTCACCGCGGTCCCCCGCGCTGTCGCTCAGCGGGCCGGCGTCGAGGTGGCCGTGAAAACCTTGTTCAGCGGTCCGGACGACTCGGAACGACTCGCAGGCCTGAACAGCGGACTGCCGACGCTGACGCTGGATCCTTCGGTCCGGATCGAGGGCACCAGGGTGTGGATCGAACTGGGCTTTGCCACCCGGTCACAGTTGTCGGATGCTCGTAAGCGACTGTCCGGAACCCCCACCCTCAGCCAACTGACCTGTACGGTCGGCAGAGCTCTCCAGGCCGAAGACCCAGGCATCGGATCGGTGTCGGTGATCGTCATGACCTCCATGGGGGACTCCGACGATCCCTGGAGCACCGAGGGGAACAGCAGCAGCTGTACCAGGTCGGGCCGGTTCCCCGGCGCTGCCTCCCGGCCCGGATAGGAGACCGCGTGCGCGCGAGCGCTTCGCCCACTGCCTACGCCGGTTCGAGGACGAGCGCCGGCGGACGGAGGCGCCCCCGCCGGGCGGTCGGCCCGGAGGAAGCTGTCCGGAGCCCCGCCGGACACTCTTGGCGGGTGGGGCCTGCGGAGTCGGGTCGTCAGTCCTTGGCCAGCACGAACGAGGCGCGCTGGACGGTCTCGCCCGGAACCTTGGCCTCCAGCAGATACGTTCCCGGGGCCGCGGCGCCGGCGGGCGGTGTCGCGCACTTCGGCGCACTCCCCTTGCGGTCCCACTCCACGGTGTGGACGACCGTCGCTCCGGCCGGGACCAGCAGGAAGAGGGCGCTGCTCCTCGGGCAGTCCTTGGAGGACCACACCTGCTCGTCGTCCTCGCCGGCTTCGGTGATCGTGAGCACGGCGTTCTTCGGGCCGAAGTCGGCCTTGCAGTCGCCGGCCGAGGTGTTCCTGGCGCTCAACCGGAACTTCGGCTTGTCCTCGGGTGCATAGCTGTTCTCGGTCTTGAGGCTCAACTGCAGCACGGCGGGTGTGCAGTCAGGGAGCTTCGATCCGGCCGGTACCTGCTGGCCGCCCGTACTGCCGCCGGTGCCCGTGCCCGTACCCGCCGATGTGGAGCCACCCGCTCCGCCGGCGTCCGCTCCCCCGGTGTCCGTTCCCCCCGCGCCGCCCGTTCCGGTCCCGGTGTCCCCGCCGCTTCCTCCGGAGCCCGTGTCCCCGCCGGAGCTCCCCGACTCGTCGCGTCCGCCGGGCGGTTGGCCCGTGACCGGGCCGGAACTCGAAGGTCCTGGGGTGATGGAGGGGGCGGGGCCGGAGCCTCCCGGCTTGCCGTCGTCCTGTCCGCCGCCGCTGCCGCCACCCGAGGTGACAGCCCACGCGACCAGCGCCGCGAGCAGCGCGATCACCAGCACCGCTACTGTTCTCCTACGCCAGTAGATGCTGGAGGGAAGCGGCCCGACCGGATTGCGCATAGAACCCACGGACCGAACTGTACGAGAGATCCACGCCAACTCCGGCCCCCAACCGCCGCTCTGATCGACAAGTTTTCCGGATCATCATCACGGAACGGCCGTTGCCGGGGCGCTTCCAGCCGCTTTGCACCGGCTCGCGCTCCGTCCGCCGCCCGCGAGGGGACAGAACGGGTGGCGTTATCACCCCCTGAGCGCTCTACAGGGCCGACACCCCCGTAGCCGTGCCCGATGTCCCGCCTTCCGTGCCAGGATCGTGGGTGCGATGACTGCCACGACTTCGACACAGACGACCCCCGCCTCCCTCCATGCCCCCGTCATCGGGTGGTTCGAGCAGCACGCGCGCGATCTGCCCTGGCGCCGCCCCGATGCGGGTGCCTGGGGTGTGATGGTGAGCGAGTTCATGCTCCAGCAGACCCCGGTGAACAGAGTCCTCCCGGTCTACGAGCAGTGGATGGCCCGCTGGCCGCGCCCCGCGGACCTGGCCGCCGACGCACCGGGCGAAGCCGTCCGTGCCTGGGGCCGGCTCGGCTATCCGCGGCGTGCGCTGCGGCTGCACGGGGCCGCTCAGGCGATAACGGAACGCCACGGCGGCGACGTGCCCAGCGAGCACGGCCAGCTGCTCGCACTGCCCGGGATCGGGGAGTACACGGCCGCGGCCGTGGCCTCGTTCGCGTACGGGCAGCGTCATGCCGTGCTGGACACCAACGTCCGCAGGGTGTTCGCCCGGGCCGCCACCGGCATCCAGTACCCGCCGAACGCGACCACCGCGGCCGAGCGCAAGCTCGCCCGCGCACTGCTCCCCGAGGAGGACGAGCGGGCCGCCGGCTGGGCGGCGGCCACGATGGAGCTCGGCGCACTCGTGTGCACCGCGAAGAACGAGGACTGCACGCGCTGCCCGATCGCCGGACAGTGCGCCTGGCGGCTGGCGGGCAAGCCCGCACACCAGGGTCCGCCGCGCCGCGGCCAGACCTACGTCGGCACGGACCGGCAGGTCCGGGGGCGGCTGCTCGCGGTGCTGCGGGACGCGGTCACACCGGTGCCGCAGTCGACACTGGACTCGGTGTGGGAGGAGCCCGTGCAGCGGGCCCGAGCCCTGGACGGGCTCGTCGCCGACGGGCTGGTCGAGCCCCTGGCGAACGGCCGGTACCGGCTGCCCCTGACCTGACCTCGCCCCGGCGGCCCGGCTGTCCACGGCTGTTACACAACCGATGGACAGCCGTGCGTCCGCCTACGGGTGCTCCGCACACCCTCGTGACAACGCCTCCGTAACGTCACCGGACGTCGGACGGGACCACCCGGCCGGCGGCGGTACACGGGAACCCACGGGGACGGAGGCGGTTGTTATGGCGCAGGGCGAGGTGCTCGGCTTCGAGGAGTACGTACGGACCAGGCAGGACGCGCTGCTGCGCAGTGCCCGCCGACTCGTTCCGGATCCCGTGGACGCGCAGGACCTGCTCCAGACCGCTCTGGTCCGCACCTTCGGCCGCTGGGACGGTATCGAGGACAAGTCCCTCGCCGACGCCTATCTGCGCCGCGTCATGATCAACACGCGTACGGAGTGGTGGCGGGCCCGCAAGCTCGACGAGGTCCCCACCGACCAGCTCCCCGACGCGAGCGTCGACGACGGTGCCGAGCAGCGTGCCGACCGCGCCCTGCTCATGGACGTCCTCGGGGTGCTGGCTCCCAAGCAGCGCAGCGTCGTCGTGCTGCGACACTGGGAGCAGATGAGCACGGACGAGACGGCCGCGGCGCTCGGTATGTCCGCCGGCACGGTGAAGAGCACGCTGCACCGCGCCCTGGCCCGTCTGCGCCAGGAGCTGGAGGACCGTGCGGTCCGGAACCGCGAGGCCGAGGCGGCACCGGCGCGGATACCCTCGCAGCGGAACAGGCGTCATGACGAGCGGGGGCGGGAGCGGTGCGCGGCCTGACAGGCAGCAGAGGGGGCACGATGGCCGGCCACGGGAGACTCCGGGCCGGTCTGGCGGCGGGGAGCACGGCGGCGGCCGGACTCGCCGCCTTCGGGCTGTTCTGCGCCGGCTGTTCCTCGGGGGGCACGGGCACGCGTGACGAGGGCCCGGCGAGCACCCAGCAGGTCGCACGGGCCGCGCCGTCGAGCACGGTTCCCAGCGGGACGGCCAAGCCCTCCCCGCGGGTCAACGCCGTGATGCTCGTCAAGGGCGACCCGAAGGTGAGCCGGCAGCTCAAGGAGGGCCTGAAGCCCTGCACCGGGGACGAGTACCCGGTCGACACCTCGTACGGCTCGCTCACCGACGGCTCGGAGGCCGATGTCGTGGTCAACGTGATGACCTGCGGCGATTCGGTGGGGGTCGGTACGTATGTCTACCAGCGCCGGGCCGACGGTTCGTACGGGAACGTCTTCGCCGCCGAGGTGCCCGCGGTGTACAGCACCATCGACCGGGGTGATCTGGTCGTGACGACGCAGGTGTACGGGTCCAAGGACTCGGTCACGTACCCCTCCGGCGAGGACGTCATCACCTACCACTGGACCTCCGGCCGCTTCACCGAGACCGACCGGGTGCACAACGATTTCAACCGGGCCGTCGGCAGCGGGGAGGGCGACCTTCCCGCACCGCAGACGACGCAGAACTGAGAGCCGCTCGCATGGCCGAGACCCATGTCCTCTTCGTCGAGGACGACGACGTCATCCGTGAGGCCACCCAGCTCGCGCTGGAGCGGGTCGGCTTCACGGTCACCGCGGTGCCCGACGGCATGCTGGGCCTGGAGGCGTTCCGGGCGGACCGTCCGGACATCGCGCTGCTGGATGTGATGGTGCCGGGCCTGGACGGCGTCAGCCTGTGCCGGCGCATCCGTGACGAGTCGACCGTGCCCGTGATCATGCTGTCGGCGCGGGCCGACGCCATCGATGTGGTGCTCGGCCTGGAGGCGGGGGCCGACGACTACGTCACCAAGCCCTTCGACGGGGCGGTGCTCGTCGCCCGCATCCGGGCTGTGCTGCGGCGCTTCGGCCACGCCGCCGGTGCGGGCGGATCAGCCGCAGGGGCCGGTGGCACGCAGGACGAGGCGGGCGGTGTGCTGGTCTTCGGCGATGTGGAGATCGACACGGAGGGCATGGAGGTACGCCGAGGGGGCGCGCACGTGGGTCTGACACCGACGGAGATGCGGCTGCTGCTCGAGTTCTCCTCGGCACCCGGCACCGTGCTCTCCCGGGACAAGCTGCTGGAGCGGGTCTGGGACTACGGCTGGGGTGGGGACACCCGCGTCGTCGACGTCCATGTGCAGCGGCTGCGCACCAAGATCGGGCAGGACCGGATCGAGACGGTCCGCGGCTTCGGCTACAAGCTGCGCGCATGAGGCGGCTGGCGCTGCGGACCGGTGTCCGCTGGAAGATCAGCATTGCCATCGCCGCGGTCGGCGCCCTCATCGCACTGGCGCTGAGTCTCGTCGTGCACAACGCGGCCCGCGTCTCGATGGTGGAGAACGCGCGCGAGGTGCAGCTGGAGCGGCTGCTGTTCGCCCAGCGGCTGTACGAGGCGACGAGCACGCAGAAGCAGTCGCCGAAGTTCGGCGCCAAGATCAACGACCCGTCGCTGCCGGCGAGCCTCCGCAGTGAGATCCGGGACAACCGGCGCGCCACCCACGTCGACGAGTACGAGGACAGGGCGCCCGACGTCTGGGCGGCCGTACCGCTGGCCAACGGTGACGTCCTCTCCCTGCACACCCGCTTCGCCGACCGCAGCGCCACGGTCATGGGCGACCTCGACCGGGCCCTGGTCATCGGCTCGGTCTCGGCCGTCTTCGGCGGCTGCGCCCTGGGGGTCCTGATCGGCGGCCAGCTGTCCCGGAGGCTGCGCAAGGCGGCGGCAGCGGCCGGCAGGGTCGCCCAGGGCAACACGGAGGTGCGGGTGCGGGAGGCCGTCGGCGGCGTCGTACGGGACGAGACCGACGAGCTGGCCCGGGCCGTGGACGCGCTCACGGACGCCCTGAACGAACGGATCGAGGCGGAGCGCCGGGTCACCGCCGATATCGCGCACGAGCTGCGCACCCCGGTGACCGGGCTGCTCACCGCGGCCGAGCTGCTCCCCCCGGGGCGGCCCACGGAGCTCGTACGGGACCGTGCCCAGGCCCTGCGGACCCTGGTCGAGGACGTGCTGGAGGTGGCCACGCTGGACGGCGCTTCGGAGCGGGCGGAACTGCAGGAGCTGCAGCTCGGCGAGTTCGTCGGCCGGCGGGTCCGGCTGCTGGATCCGGAGATCACGGTGCGGGTGCTGCACGAGTCCTGGGTGTCCACGGATCCGCGGCGGCTGGAACGCATCCTCGGCAATCTGCTGGGGAACGCCGCCAAGCACGGCGCGGGCCCGGTCGAGGTCACGGTCGAGGGCAGGGTGGTGCGGGTCCGCGATCACGGGCCGGGGTTCCCCGAGGCGCTGCTGCGGGAGGGGCCGAGCCGGTTCCGTACCGGAAGCAGTGACAGGTCGGGACGCGGCCACGGGCTGGGGCTGACCATCGCCGCCGGGCAGGCACGGGTCCTGGGGGCCAGGCTGACGTTCCGCAACGCCGGGCCTGCCGGGGGCGGGGGCGAGGGCGGGGCGGTCGCCGTGCTGTGGCTGCCCGAGCACGCGCCGACGAACACCGGAAGCTTCCCCGTCCTGCGGCAGGCGGGCACGGCCTGAGAGGAAAGCGGTGGGCCCCGGGGACGTCTCGTCCCCGGGGCCCACCGCTGTCAGGTGCCGCTCAGGCGTTCTGCGACTCCTTGGCCGACTCGGCCCGGGCGGGTGCCGTTCCACCGTCGTCCGAGGGGGTCTCCGGCTTCGCCGCGCCGCGCAGCGGGACCTCCTTGACGAACAGCGCCGCGACCAGGGCCACCACCGCGACCGAGCCACCCACCAGGAAGGCGATGTGGGTGCCGGAGGCCACTGCGTACTCGTACGCCTCGCGCATCACGTCCGGCAGCTTCGCCAGGTGCGCCGCGTCCAGCTGGGCGGACTGCGCGGTGGCTCCACCGCCGCCGCGTGCCGCCATCTCGTCCTGCACGCGGCTGGTGAACAGGGCGCCCATGATCGCGACTCCGAAGGAGCTGCCGAGCGTGCGGAAGAGCGTGGTGGTGGACGAGGCGACGCCCATGTCCTTGAGCTCGACGCTGTTCTGGGCGACGAGCATCGTGATCTGCATCAGGAAGCCCATGCCCGCGCCGAGCACCGCCATGTAGATGCCGGAGGTGAGGCGCGTGGTGCCGGTGTCCATGGTGGCGAGCAGGAACAGCCCGGTGACCATCAGGAGGCTGCCGATGATCGGGAAGATCTTGTACTTGCCGGTGCTGGTGGTGATCCGGCCGGCGACCAGCGAGACGATCATCATCGCGAGCAGCATGGGCAGGAGCAGGAGTCCGGAGTTGGTCGCGGACGCCCCCTGGACCGACTGCTGGAACAGCGGCAGGAAGAGCACCGCGCCGAACATCACGAAGCCCGCCATGAACCCGACCAGGGACATGAGGGTGAAGTTGCGGTTGCGGAAGATGTGGAGCGGCACGATCGGTTCGGCGGCCTTCGTCTCGACGAAGAGGAAGCCGACGAGGGAGGCGACACCGAGGGCGATGAGCTCCATGATCACGGCCGAGCCCCAGGCGTACTCCGTACCGCCCCAGGTGGTGACCAGCACGATCGCGACGATGCCGACGGTGAGGAGCGCGGCGCCCAGGTAGTCGACCTTCGCCTTCCGGCGCTCCTTGCGGGGCAGGTGCAGCACGGCGGTGACCATGGCCAGCGCGACGGCGCCGAGCGGCAGGTTGATGTAGAAGCTCCAGCGCCAGCCCAGGTGGTCGGTGATGGTGCCGCCGACCAGCGGTCCGCCGATCATGGCGACCGCCATCACTCCGGCCATCATGCCCTGGTACTTGCCTCGCTCCCGGGGCGGCACGAGATCGCCGATGATGGCCATGACACCCACCATGAGACCGCCCGCGCCGAGACCCTGGATGGCCCGGAACCCGATCAGCTGGCCCATGTCCTGGGCCATTCCGCTCAGCACCGAGCCGATCAGAAAGATCACGATGGACGTGAGGAAGACGCCCTTGCGTCCGTACATGTCGCCGAGCTTGCCCCAGATGGGCGTGGAGGCCGCGGTGGCCAGGGTATAGGCGGTGACCACCCAGGCCAGATGCTCCAGACCGCCCAGCTCGCCGACGATGGTGGGCATCGCGGTACCGACAATCATGTTGTCGAGCATGGCCAGCAGCATCGCGATCAGCAGCGCGAAAATCACCACCCGGACACTGCGCGGCTGTGGTTCCGCTTCCCCGCCCGCCGTCGCCTTCTTCAGTTCTGCCATGCCGCCCACTCCCCTGATCCCCTGCTGCCCGATCCACCGCCGGCCCGACACTTACTTGCCGCCCGGCTAGTTAGTACACTGAGGAACGTAGACCCGTAACTAGCCGGGCGTCAAGTAAGTTCTTGGGAGAGTCGCATGGGCAGCACGCCGCAGCCGCGCCGGGGCAACACCCGCCAGCGCATTCAGGACGTCGCCCTGGATCTCTTCGTGGAGCAGGGGTACGAGAAGACGTCGCTCCGCGAGATCGCCGAGCAGCTGCAGGTCACCAAGGCGGCGCTGTACTACCACTTCAAGACCAAGGAAGACATCCTCATCAGCATCTTCGAGGACCTGAACAGGCCCGTCGAGGAGATCGTCGCCTGGGGTGAGGGACAGCCGCGCACCCTGGAGACGAAGAAGGAGATCCTGGTCCGCTACAGCGAGGCGCTCAAGGCCGCCGCGCCGCTCTTCGTCTTCATGCAGGAGAACCAGGCGACGGTGCGCGAGCTGAGCATCGGCCACACCATGAAGCACCGGGTCATCTCCCTGGTGGACCTGATCAAGGATCCCGACGCCCCGCTCACCGACCAGGTGCGCTGCTTCACCGCGCTCTTCGCGATGCACGCCGGGATGATGGCCCTCAAGGACGCCGAAGGCGACCCCGAGGAGAAGCGCAAGGCTGCTCTCGAGGTCGCCGTCGAACTGGTGACCAGGGCCCATGAACCGGGGCCCGCCGCTTAGCGGCTACCGCTTCCGGCTTCGGCTTCGGCTTCGGCTTCGGGAAGGTGCGCGTCAGACCTTGACGTGCACGGACTTCAGGTACGAGACCGGGTCCAGCGCGGAACCGTAGTTCGGCGAGGTCCGGATCTCGAAGTGCAGGTGCGGGCCGCTGGAGTTGCCGGTGTTGCCCGACTTGGCGATCTCGTCGCCCGTCTTCACGCGGTCGCCGACGTTGACCTCGATCTTCGACAGGTGGGCGTACTGCGAGTACTTGCCGTTGGCGTGCTTGACCACGATGGCGTTGCCGTATGCGGGGCCGTCGCCGCCACCGTTCGGACCGGCCTTGACGACCCGGCCGGTGTGCGCGGCCTCGACCTTGGTGCCGATCGGCACCGCGAAGTCCTGACCGGAGTGCTTACTGGCCCAGCGGTCGCCGCCGGTGCCGTAGGTGGCGCTCAGCTCGTAGTGGCTGACCGGGGCCTCCCACGAGCCGGCCTTCTTCTTGGCAGCGGCCTTCTTCTTCGCGGCCGCCTTCTTCTCCTTCTCGGCCTTCTCGGCCTTGTCGGCCTTCGCCTTCGCGGCGGCCTTGCCCTGGGCGGTCGCCTGCTGGGCGACGGAGTCCGCGGTGGCGGCGAGGGCCGCGGTGTCCGCGGTACCCGTCGTGCCGGACGCGAACGCCGCGCCCGCACCGAACACCATCGACGCACCCAGGCCTGCGGCCACGACGGCGCCACTGACGCGGGACATGGACGGGCGGCGGGAGTGCTGGAACGTAACGCGCTTCGACATGCGGGGAGAACCTCCGGGGTGACTGGACCCAGTGCTCGGACCGGGCTTGCTCCACCTTGGTAACCCGCACCCCCAGCAACACTCAAACACCCCATCTACGATCAAAAGCCGTAGCCGAGGGGGCGGGAATTCATCGCTGCCGCCGCCCCGGCAGTAGCGGACGATCTTCTCGACATTCTTCGCGAAGCACGTTTAACCCCTGTTCCAGAGGCGCCCTCCCTGGACGCAAGCCAGCATTCCGGGCACAACAACTCAAACGCCGAAAGCCTCGGCCGGAGCGGGACCAAGGTCCCGGGACCGGTGACCCTGCCTCCTCCTAGCGCGCCTAGTAGGCCTCTGAGGGCCTGTGCGCCTTGTCACCGCCGGTGGGCCGGAAGCCTGCCCGTTTCGGGACCTTCGGCCCGCCGGTCCGACTACGCTGCCGGGGCAGACGCTCAGCGCCCCGGGGGCGGGACAGACCGGGCGCGCAGCGTCCGTAGCGGGATCGTTGACGGCCCGGTTCCGGGGCCGACGGGGACCGGTGCTGCGCCTCCGGACTCAGATAGGCCGTGTCGCCGACGGAGAGGCGCTCCTGCTGGTGGACAGCCTGGGCGAGGTACCGCCGGAGGACCGGGAGCAGGCCCACACGTGGCTGTCGCAGCTACTGCGCCGCTAACCGGAGAGACCCACGGCGTCGGCCGCCGTCCGCCCGATGGCCGACGAGCCTGACCGGCTCAGCCCCGAGGGCTTCGAGGAGCTCCGGCTGCTGCCGATGCGGAACGAGGACATCCAGTCGTTTGTGGTGCCCTGGCACCGGGTGGCGCGGCTGGTCGAGGAGGACGAGGACCGGGAGAGGCCGGGCGAGCTGGAGCGGGAGAACTGGGCGATCGGCTGGAGATCGAAGCACGCTGGAACGAGCGAAGGGGCTGCCCCGGACCGAAACCGGTCCGGGGCAGCCCCTTCGACGCTCAGGCGCTACGCGCCCTACGCCTCCTTCGTCAGGTTCGGGCCGCCGCCCGCTGCCTGCTCGATCGGCGGGACGTCGGGCAGAGGCGACTTCTCCTCGCCGCGGAACGAGAACTTCTTCTCGTCCCCTTCGCCCTCGGTGCCCACGACCACGATGTGACCCGGACGCAGCTCGCCGAAGAGGATCTTCTCGGAGAGGATGTCCTCGATCTCCCGCTGGATCGTCCGGCGCAGCGGCCGGGCGCCCATCACGGGGTCGTAGCCCTTCTTCGCCAGGAGCGACTTGGCCTCGGCACTGAGCTCGATGCCCATGTCGCGGTCCTTCAGGCGCTCGTCCACCTTGTCGACCATGAGGTCGACGATCTGGATGATGTCTTCCTCGGTGAGCTGGTGGAAGACGACCGTGTCGTCGACACGGTTGAGGAACTCGGGCCGGAAGTGCTGCTTGAGCTCTTCGTTGACCTTGTTCTTCATCCGCTCGTAGTTCGTCTTCACATCACCCTGGGCGGCGAAGCCCAGGTTGAAGCCCTTCGAGATGTCCCTGGTCCCGAGGTTGGTCGTCATGATGATGACCGTGTTCTTGAAGTCCACGACCCGGCCCTGGGAGTCGGTCAGACGACCGTCCTCCAGGATCTGGAGCAGGGAATTGAAGATATCGGGGTGGGCCTTCTCGACCTCGTCGAAGAGGACGACGGAGAACGGCTTGCGGCGCACCTTCTCGGTGAGCTGGCCGCCCTCCTCGTAGCCCACGTAACCGGGGGGCGAACCGAAGAGGCGGGAAACCGTGTGCTTCTCGCTGAACTCCGACATGTCGAGGGCGATCAGCGCGTCCTCGTCGCCGAACAGGAATTCCGCCAGCGTCTTGGAGAGCTCCGTCTTACCGACACCGGACGGGCCGGCGAAGATGAACGAGCCACCCGGGCGCTTCGGGTCCTTCAGACCGGCTCGCGTACGACGGATCGCCTGCGAGAGGGCCTTGATGGCGTCCCTCTGTCCGATGACGCGCTTGTGGAGCTCGTCCTCCATGCGCAGCAGACGCGAGGACTCCTCCTCGGTCATCTTGAAGACCGGGATACCGGTGGAGGCTGCCAGGACCTCGGCGATCAGCTCGCCGTCGACCTCGGCGACGACGTCCATGTCGCCGGCCTTCCACTCCTTCTCCCGCTTGGCCTTCGCCGCCAGCAGCTGCTTCTCCTTGTCGCGGAGGGACGCCGCCTTCTCGAAGTCCTGGGAGTCGATGGCCGACTCCTTGTCGCGGCGGACACCCGCGATCTTCTCGTCGAACTCGCGGAGGTCCGGGGGCGCGGTCATCCGGCGGATGCGCATCCTGGATCCGGCCTCGTCGATCAGGTCGATCGCCTTGTCCGGCAGGAAGCGGTCGGAAACATACCGGTCGGCCAGGGTGGCGGCCTGGACCAGCGCCTCGTCCGTGATGGAGACCCTGTGGTGGGCCTCGTAACGGTCCCGCAGACCCTTGAGGATCTCGATGGTGTGCGGCAGCGTCGGCTCCGCGACCTGGATGGGCTGGAAGCGGCGCTCGAGCGCGGCGTCCTTCTCCAGGTGCTTGCGGTACTCGTCGAGCGTCGTGGCACCGATGGTCTGGAGCTCGCCTCGCGCCAGCATGGGCTTGAGGATGCTCGCCGCGTCGATCGCGCCCTCGGCGGCGCCCGCACCCACCAGGGTGTGGAGCTCGTCGATGAACAGGATGATGTCGCCGCGGGTGCGGATCTCCTTGAGGACCTTCTTCAGGCGCTCCTCGAAGTCACCTCGGTAGCGGGAACCCGCCACCAGGGCGCCGAGGTCCAGGGTGTAGAGGTGCTTGTCCTTGAGGGTCTCGGGCACCTCGCCCTTGACGATGGCCTGCGCCAGGCCCTCGACGACCGCCGTCTTGCCGACGCCGGGCTCGCCGATGAGAACCGGGTTGTTCTTCGTACGGCGGGACAGCACCTGCATGACCCGCTCGATCTCCTTCTCGCGCCCGATGACCGGGTCGAGCTTGGACTCACGAGCGGCCTGGGTGAGATTCCGGCCGAACTGGTCGAGCACCAGGGACGTGGAGGGCGTGCCCTCCGCGGGGCCGCCGGCGGTGGCCGCTTCCTTGCCTCCCGAGTACCCGGAGAGCAGCTGGATGACCTGCTGCCGCACCCGGTTCAGGTCGGCGCCCAGCTTCACGAGGACCTGGGCTGCGACGCCCTCGCCCTCGCGGATCAGGCCGAGCAGGATGTGCTCCGTGCCGATGTAGTTGTGGCCGAGCTGAAGTGCCTCACGGAGCGACAGCTCCAGGACCTTCTTGGCCCGGGGAGTGAAGGGGATGTGGCCGGACGGGGCCTGCTGGCCCTGACCGATGATCTCCTCCACCTGCTGGCGGACCGCCTCGAGCGAAATCCCGAGGCTCTCCAGGGCCTTAGCGGCGACACCCTCACCCTCGTGGATCAGGCCCAGGAGGATGTGCTCGGTGCCGATGTAGTTGTGGTTGAGCATCCGGGCTTCTTCCTGAGCCAGGACGACAACCCGCCGCGCGCGGTCGGTGAACCTCTCGAACATCGTTAATCGCTCCTCAGAGCGGTCAGGCAGTAAGGGGTCGGTCCCCTCCCTGTCCTTCCGCAGCTTAGTCCCGCAAGCGGGGACCGCTCATTTCAACTGCCGACACCCGTCCCTGCTTCCGGGCGGATCCCCCGCCCCGAACGCCGACAACTGCTCCAACCCGATGGTGCGAGACGATGTTCCCGCAGGCCAGGCAGATAGCCCTTTCGCCAGTACGCCGATGGCGAACGTGAGACGTTTTTGCCCGCGTGTCGCCCCTTCCCACTAGGGATGTCTTACCCGCACTCACTGACAGTCCATGCGGCGCACCCCCGTTTACTCCGCTACGGGCGAACAACTTCGCGCCGCGGGGAGCTTCCGCACGCCCCCGAAGCGCACACGCAAGGCAGTCGATCATGAACAGTGCGTAACTCCCGGGCAGGTTCGGCGGTTCATCGGACATGGTTTCCCTCGTCCCGCCTCCCCGCTCGTCGCCGGAATCCGGCGACCGCGCTCAGTGGTACGCCCGCGAACTCGGCTGGGCCACGGCGGGCACATCGCCGGTGCGACTGCTGACGGGGCTGCGCTTCGACGTCCTGGAGCTGCCCGCCACGGCGGGTCACGCGGTGCTGCGCCGGGTCGGGCGCACCGGTCCGGTGGCACTGGCGGGGCAGCGGATGCGGCTGCTGGTGGCCGCGGGCAGCGCCGACGAACTGCCCGGTCTGCTCGACTGGCTGGAGTGGGGCGGTATCGCTCTCGATCTGTCCGCCCTCGGCATCGGCGGGCACATCACGGCGCCGGTGCCGCCCGGAGGGACTGCGGGCTCGCCGGGGGCCGCGGTCTGGCTGCGGCCCCCCGGATCGCGCCAGGCGGTGGAAATCTCACTCCCGGCCCTCGGCGGCCTCGGGAGCAGCGGTGGGGATGCTCCCGATCTCGTACGACTCGTGGACGCGGCGGCGACGGAATGCCACCGGGCCAGACTCGCTCATGCCCGGACACATCTGCGGGCCCACAGGCCGACAGATCAGCCGTTCGCCTTCTCGTAAGCCTCACGGATCTCGGCGGGAACGCGGCCGCGGTCATTCACGTTGTGGCCGTTCTCGCGCGCCCACCTACGGATCTCGGCCGTGTCCTTGTTGCCACCGGTAACGGCGCGGCCCTTGCCACGGCCCGTCGCGGCGCGGCCGCCGGTGCGGCGTCCGCTCTTGGTGTACGGCTCAAGAAGCCCACGGAGCTTGTCCGCGTTGCTCGTGGTGAGGTCGATCTCGTACGTCTTGCCATCCAGAGCGAACGTCACGGTCTCGTCCGCCTCGACACCATCGAGGTCATCAACAAGAAGGACCTGAACCTTCTGCGCCACCGGATTTTCCTTTCATCGAAAATGGAGTACGCGGAAAGGAAACCGCTTTTCTCCGGAAAACACAAACCCCTGGGAGGGGTTCAGCAGCGCAAGAGCACGGGAAACATGCGCGATTCGGACATAGGGTTCCGGCGCCTTCCGCCGTTCACAGGTGCAGAAGCATCCGGCTGTTGCCCAAGGTGTTCGGCTTCACTCGTTCGAGACCCAGGAACTCGGCGACACCCTCGTCATAGGAACGCAGCAGCTCACTGTAGACATCTCCGTCGACCGGCGTCTCTCCGATCTCGGTGAAGCCGTGTGCGGCGAAGAAGTCGACTTCGAACGTGAGGCAGAAAACCCGGCGGACACCGAGCCAGCGCGCGGTCTTCAAGAGCTTGTCCAGGACCTGGTGTCCGACTCCGGCGCCCTTGATGGCGTGGTCGACGGCGAGAGTACGCACTTCGGCGAGGTCTTCCCACATCACATGGAGTGCGCCGCAGCCGATGACACGGGCGTCCTCGTCGCGTTCGGCGACCCAGAACTCCTGGATGTCCTCGTAAAGCGTGACCGTCGCTTTGTCGAGCAGGATGCCTTCGGAGACGTAGCCGTCAAGGAGTCCGCGGACGGACGCCACATCGCTCGTCCTGGCGCGGCGGACGGTGATGGCCGGTCCATTTACCGACGGGCCGGTATGAACATGTGCGCGAGATCCGGTTTCCGGCCTCGCTCGATCTCCGGTTTGCGACTCGGCACGGTACTCGGTTTGCGACGGCTCTGAGGACATCCCCCGACGCTATCGCCCGCTCTCCGGCGGCGCTTCATCGGCTGCGGTCCCGTCATCGGGCCGGCTCCCGGCCGGTTCGGGGAACGTGGGCGCGACGACGCGCATCGCATCCCGGAGAGCCTCGCGCTGCTCCGCGGACATCATGCCGAAGAAGGCGACCAGTGCGGCCGCCGGGTTGTCGCTCTGCGACCAGGCTTCGTTCATCAGTGCGGCCGAGTATGCGGCGCGGGTGGAGACGGCCGTATATCGATATGCCCGGCCATCCACTTCCCGGCGTACCCAGCCCTTCTGATGGAGATTGTCCATTACCGTCATGACGGTCGTGTACGCGATGGACCGTTCCTGTTGCAGGTCCTCGAGAACTTCCCGCACGGTGACCGGGCGGTTCCATTGCCAGACCCGTGTCATCACGGTGTCTTCCAGCTCTCCCAATTGGCGAGGCACGGCGTCACCTTAGTGCTAGATGTCTGGAATGGGATAATTCAGGAACGAAAAAAGGGCGCACGGCTCCGGGGAGCCGTGCGCCCTTCGTGCTCGGGGCCCGGGTCAGACGCCCTCGGGCCTCGGGGCCTGCTCGGCCGATTCGGCCCGGGCGAGCGCCGCGTCCACCGCGGCGTCCTCCTTGGCCTTGTTCGGGCCACCCTGGCTCTTGATGATCACCATGACCAGGGCGATGAAGAAGGCGGCCATCACCACGGGGGGAACGAGCGCGGATACGTAGTCCATGCCGTCCAGGGTAGCGAGCCCGGCATTCCGGCCACTCCCGGGCACCCCTCAGGCGCGTCGGCGCCTCAGGACACGGCGCGCTCCTCGGGCGGAGGAGCCGGTACCGGCCTGCGCCGGGGCGGGAAGACCTCGGACGGCTTGGGCATCGGACGCTCGCCCGGGGCGGCCGGACGGGCCGGTACGGCGGGTCCGGACGGGGTCCGGGGCCTCTCGGGCTCCTTGGCCGCCGCCAGGCCACCGGGCAGGGCCAGCAGCCTGCTGCGCGGTGCGGGCGTCGTCATGGGCACCGCACGGCCGGCGAGGCGCGCGCGCACCGAGCGCTCGGCAAGCACCTGGCAGCGCTCCAGCAGGGCGGCGGCGACCGGCCCGGCACGCAGGGCGCGCAAGGCCGCGAGGTCGTCCGGGCGGGGGTCGTAGCCGGCCGCGAGGGCGTCCTGGAGGAGCTCCAGATAGCCGCCGAGCGAGCCGGGGAGCGCTTCGCGGTAGCGGGCGAGGTCGGCGAGGAGGAAGGCGCGCAGCCGTCCCGCCTCACTCACCACCTCGTCCACCGTGCCCGCGAGGCGCAGGCAGTCCTGGACATCCTCTTCCGGCAGGGGCGTGGGGTGGAGGGCGTTGGCGAGAGCACGTCGGAGCACCCGGAGCTCGTCCGCGCTGAACGCCATGCCGCCGCGTGATCCGTAGGGCGTGGGCATGACGCGACAATACGTGCTAAATGGACAAAATCGGCTTAACTCACCGCTCGGCGGCGCGGCGCCGGGCTCCGCTCCGCCGAGCTGTTCCCGCAGGTGGCCACGGGCGCGTCCTACATCCGGGCGATGTTGCGCTCGTACACGAGGCGCAGTCCGATGAGCGTCAGCCACGGCTCGTGCTCGTCGATGACGGAGGACTCACCCAACACCATCGGAGCAAGGCCGCCGGTCGCGATGACGGTGACCTCGTCGGGGTCGGCCGCCAGTTCCTTCTTCATGCGCTCGACCACACCGTCGATCTGGCCTGCGAAGCCGTAGACGATGCCGGACTGCATGGCCTCGACGGTGTTCTTACCGATGACGCTGCGCGGCCGTGCCAGCTCGATCTTGCGGAGCTGGGCGCCCTTCACCCCGAGCGCCTCCACGGAGATCTCGATGCCCGGCGCGATCACCCCGCCCGTGTACTCGCCGCGCGCGGACACGGCGTCGAAGGTCGTGGCCGTGCCCAGGTCGACGACGATGGCCGGGCCGCCGTAGAGCTCGACGGCGGCGACCGCGTTGATGATGCGGTCCGCGCCGACCTCCTTCGGGTTGTCCGTGAGGACCGGGACACCGGTCTTCACTCCCGGCTCCACGAGGACCGCCGGGACATCGCCGTAGTAGCGGCGGGTGACCTCGCGGAGCTCGTGCAGCACGGCCGGGACGGTCGAGCAGATCGCGATGCCCTCGATGCCGTCGCCGAGTTCGACCCCGAGGAGCGGGTGCATCCCCATCAGCCCCTGGAGCAGGACGGCGAGCTCGTCCGCGGTGCGGCGGGCGTCGGTGGAGATCCGCCAGTGCTCGACGATCTCCTCGCCGTCGAACAGGCCGAGGACGGTGTGGGAGTTGCCCACGTCGATGGTGAGCAGCATCAGGCGTCGGCCCCGTCGGTCGCCGCCGTGGCGTCGCGGAAGTCCAGGCCGATGTCGAGGATCGGCGAGGAGTGCGTGAGCGCGCCGACGGCCAGGTAGTCGACCCCGGCCTCGGCATAGGCACGGGCGGAGTCCAGGGTGAGCCGGCCCGAGGACTCCAGCACCGCACGGCCGCCGACCAGCGCGACCGCCTCGGCGGTCCCCGACGGGGTGAAGTTGTCCAGCAGGATCAGGTCGGCGCCCGCTTCGAGCACCTCGCGGACCTGCTCCAGGGTGTCGGCCTCGACCTCGATCGCGAGCTCCGGGAACGCCTTCCTGACCCGCTGGAACGCCTCGGCGACGCCGCCAGCCGCGATCACGTGGTTGTCCTTGACCAGCGCCGCGTCCACGAGCGACATGCGGTGGTTGACCCCGCCGCCGCAGCGCACGGCGTACTTCTCCAGCGCGCGCAGCCCCGGAGTGGTCTTGCGGGTGTCGCGGACCTGGGCCTTCGTGCCCTCGAGCACATCGGTCCAGGCGCGGGTCGCTGTCGCGATGCCGGAGAGCCTGCACAGCAGGTTGAGCGCGCTGCGCTCGCCGGTGAGCAGGTCACGGGTGCGGGTGGTCACCGTGAGCAGCTTCTGGCCGGGTACGACGCGGTCACCGTCCTCGACGTGCCGCTCGACCTCGAACTCGTCGGTGCAGACGATGGAGAGGACGGCCTCGGCGACCCGCAGACCCGCGACGACGCCGGCCTCACGCGCGGTGAAGTCGCCGGTGGCGACGGCGTCCTCGGGGACGGTCGCCACCGTGGTGACGTCCTCGCCTCCGTCGAGGTCCTCCTCGATCGCGACATGGGCGATGTCCTCGACCTGGACCGGGTCCAGTCCGGCGTCCGCCAGGAGCTGGGCCAGAGCGGGGTCGAGGCCGCACTCCAGACCGTCGGGGTCGTAGCCGTCACCGCAGCCGCAGCCGTCGCCGCAGCCGCCACCGGACTCGGCGGGTGCGCCGATGTGGATCAGCGGTACGTCCACAGGGGTGGGGCGCGGATTCTCTTCGGGCGTGCTCACGGTTACGGCTCCTCGGGGGCGTCGGCGGGGTGGTTCGGGAGGCCTGCAGGCAGTGCGGAGTCTGCCGGGTCTCCGGGGCGTACGGGCGGGAACGCGGAAGTGTCCGTCGTGCGGACGACGGGCCGCATGTACGGGTCGACACGGACGATCAGGTGACGGCGCCAGACGTCGTCGTCGCGCTCGGGGCGGTCCTCGCGCCAGTGGCAGCCGCGGGTCTCCTCACGCTCCCGCGCTGCGGCGACCAGGACCTGCGAGACCAGGAGGAGGTTCGTGGCCTCCCACGCCTCCACCCCGGGTACGGCGTCCTTGGGCCCGTCCTTCTCGGCGGCCGCCGCGGCCCGCTGGAGGGCGTCGAGCTCCCCGGCCGCGACCGCCAGGCTGCCGCCGGACCTGATCACCCCGGCGCCCTTGGTCATGATCCGCTGGATCGCGGTCCGCGACTCCGCGGTGAGCAGTGTGACCGTACGGGCTCCGGCGGGTTCCGCCACGGGGGTACGCCGGGGACCGGCCCCGGAATCCGTCCGGGACCCGTCCACGATGTCGGCCGCGATGCGCTCGGCGAAGACCAGGCCCTCCAGGAGGGAGTTGGACGCCAGCCGATTGGCGCCGTGCACGCCCGTGCAGGCGACCTCGCCGCAGGCGTACAGGCCCGGCACCGTCGTACGGCCCCGGAGGTCCGTACGCACGCCGCCCGAGGCGTGGTGCGCGGCGGGGGCGACCGGGATCGGCTGGGTGACGGGGTCGATGCCGTGCGCGCGGCAGGCGGCGAGGACCGTCGGGAAGCGCTGCTCCCACATCGCGGCGCCGAAGTGGCGGGCGTCGAGATACATGTGCTGGGTGCCGTGCAGGTGCATCTGGCGGGTGATGGCCTTGGCGACGATGTCGCGGGGGGCCAGCTCGGCCAGCTCGTGCTGCCCGAGCATGAAGCGGGTGCCGGAGGCGTCGACGAGGTGGGCGCCCTCGCCCCGTACCGCTTCGGACACCAGCGGCTGCTGGCCCTCGGAGTCGGCACCGAGAAACAGGACGGTCGGATGGAACTGGACGAATTCGAGATCGGAGACCTCGGCGCCCGCCCGCAGCGCGAGCGCCACCCCGTCGCCCGTGGAGACCGGCGGGTTGGTGGTGGCGGAGAAGACCTGGCCCATGCCGCCGGTGGCGAGCACCACGGCCGGGGCGTGCACGGCACCCACGCCGTCGTGCTGGCCCTCACCCATGACGTGCAGGGTGACGCCCTCGGTACGGCCTTCCGCGTCCGTGATCAGGTCCAGGACCAGGGCGTTCTCGATGGTGCGCAGGGCCGCCGAGCGGACCGCCCCGACCAGGGCGCGGGAGATCTCGGCGCCCGTCGCGTCGCCGCCCGCGTGCGCGATACGGCGGCGGTGGTGGCCGCCCTCACGGGTCAGGGCGATCGCGCCGCTGTCGGTGGTGTCGAAGTGTGCGCCGGTGTCGATCAGCCGGCGTACGGCGTCGGGGCCCTCCGTGACCAGGGCGCGCACCGCCGTCTCGTCGCAGAGGCCCGCCCCGGCGACCAGGGTGTCGTCGAGGTGCTGCTCGGGTGTGTCGCCCTCGCCGAGCGCGGCGGCGATGCCGCCCTGCGCCCAGCGGGTGGAACCGTCGTCGAGCCGGGCCTTGGTGACGACCACGGTCGCGAGGCCCGCCGCGGCGCAGCGCAGTGCGGTGGTGAGACCGGCCACGCCGGAGCCGATCACGACGACGTCCGCGTCGATGGACCAGCCCGGGGCGGGGGCGGTCAGCCGTATTCCGGTCACGTGAGGACTCCGAGGGTCAGTGGGATGTTGTCGATCAGACGGGTGGCTCCCACCCGGGCGGCGACAGCGAGAACCGCCTCACCGCTCACGCGGTCGTCGGGGAGCTCGGTGAAGTCCGCCGGGTCCACGAGCGCCACGTAGTCCAGGGCGAGGGGCACCGCTTCCTCCGCCGCCTCGTCCAGGACGGCCAGGGCGGCGGCCAGCACCGCGGCGGGTGCGACGGTCGGCCGGGCCGGCGTCACGGCCTGTGTGTCGGCGGCCGCACGGGCCTCGCCGAGCTGGTTCAGAGCGGCTGCCCGGCCGTCCCGCTCCGGGACCGTCCGGGCGCGGGCGTGCAGCGTCTGCTGGGCGGCCAGCCGGTCGCGGGCGGCGAACAGGGCCCTGGGCAGGGCCAGCGCGGTACGGCGCTCCTCGGCGGAGAGGAAGCGGTTGCGGCTGGAGAGCGCGAGGCCGTCCGGGTCGCGGACGGTCGGCACCCCGACGATGTCGATACCGAAGTTGAGGTCGCGCACCATGCGGCGGACCAGCGCCAGCTGCTGGGCGTCCTTCTGCCCGAAGAACGCCGCGTCCGGCCGGGTGAGGTGCAGGAGCTTGGCGACGACGGTGAGCATGCCGTCGAAGTGCCCGGGTCGGGAGGCGCCTTCGAACCGCTCGCCCATGGGGCCCGCGGTGATCCTCACCTGCGGGTCGCCGCCGGGGTAGACCTCGTCGACGGCGGGGGCGAAGACCGCGTCGGCACCGGCCTCCGAGGCGACGGCGAGGTCGGCGTCCAGGGTGCGGGGGTAGCGGTCGAGGTCGGCGGCCTCGCCGAACTGGAGCGGGTTGACGAAGACGGTGACCACGACCTGGCCGTCGGGCCCCGCGGCCGCCCTCGCGGCACGGATCAGGGTGGCGTGGCCGTCGTGGAGCGCGCCCATCGTCATCACGACGGCGCGGCGTGCCCCGGCGGCCCGGCCGAGGGCGTCCAGCTCCGCGGCGGAGCGCAGCAGGGTGGCGGGTGCGGTGTTCATCGCTTCTCCCCCGGTCCGGATCCGTCCGGTCCGTGTGTTCCGTTCGTTCCGTTCACGGCGTTGCTGTCGGAGAGCACGCCGAGGAGGTCCTCCGCGAACTCCGGCTTGAGCAGGCCGTGGTCGAGGGCCCGGTCGGCCGTGGCGCGTGCCATGGCGAGATATCCCGCCACCGTCTGCGGCGCGTGCGCACGCAGCTCACGGATGTGCGCGGACACCGTCCCGGCGTCGCCCCGGGCGACGGGGCCGGTCAGCGCAGCGTCACCGGAGCGCAGGGCGTTGTCGAGCGCCGCCCCGAGCAGGGGCCCGAGCATCCGGTCGGGGGCGCCCACGCCGGCCTTGCGGAGCAGGTCCATGGACTGCGCGACGAGGGTGACCAGGTGGTTCGCCCCGAGGGCCAGTGCCGCGTGGTAGAGCGGACGGGATTCCTCCGCGATCCATTCGGGCTCGCCGCCCATCTCGATGACGAGCGCCTCGGCGGCGAGCCTGAGCTCCTCGGGGGCGGTCACCCCGAAGGAGCAGCCCGCCAGCCGCTGCACGTCGACGGAGCTGCCGGTGAAGGTCATCGCCGGATGCAGGGCGAGGGGCAGGGCACCGGCCCGCAGCGCGGGGTCGAGCACCCTGGTCCCGTAGCGGCCCGAGGTGTGGACGAGCAGCTGCCCCGGTCGTACGGCGCCGGTCTCGGCGAGGCCTTCGACCAGGCCGGGCAGCGCGTCGTCGGGGACGGTCAGCAGCACGAGCTCGGAGCGTGCGAAGACCTCGGCGGGGGTCACCAGGGGGACGTCGGGGAGCAGTGCGGCGGCCCGGCGCACGGATGCGTCGGAGACGCCCGACACCGCGACCGGGCGGTGCCCGGCGAGCTGCAGCGATGCGGCGAGGGCGGGGCCGACCCGTCCCGCGCCGACGACGCCGACGGTGAGGCGGGCGGGGCGGTCCCTCGCGTCGAGGGCTTCCTTGGAAACTGATGCGTTCACGCGGCGATGGCCTTCCGTTCCAGTCCGCGGGGGGTACCGGACGATTCCTCTGCATGCTACGCCAGCGTTTCGTCACACACCCCAGCCGTCCACAGCCTGTGGATAACTTTTGACGACAGGAGAACCCGGGATGTGCGGTGCCGGCGGGCCGGGTGATCATCGTCCCATGGGAGACACCGAGGAGCAGAAGCAGCGGCACCGCAGGCTGACCGCCTGGCAGCGGTCAGGAAAGGTGCTGGCACGGATGTCGGCGGACCACACGCTGGCCGGGCGGCTGGCCGCCCTGGCCGCCGACGCCGGCACGGTCCACGACCTGGGCGAGTGGACGGATGTGTACGGCGGCGGGGTCGTCGCCGAGGTCGAGCGGCGCACGGCCGGTCTGCTGGGCATGGAGGCCGCCGCGTTCTTCCCGACCGGGACGATGGCTCAGCAGGTCGCGTTGCGGTGCTGGGCGGGGCGTACGGGCAACCCGGTCGTGGCACTGCACCCCCTCTCCCACCCGGAGGTGCACGAACGCGGCGCGCTCACCTCCGTGAGCGGACTGCGTACGGTGCATCCGACGACCGAGCCCAGGCAGGTCAAGGCGGACGAGATCCAGGACCTCCCCGAGCCGTTCGGCACGCTGATGCTGGAGCTGCCGCTGCGTGACGCGGGCTTCGTCCTGCCGTCCTGGGAGGAGCTGGAGGACGTCGTGTCCGCGGCGCGTGAGCGGGACGCGGTGGTGCATCTGGACGGGGCGCGTCTGTGGGAGTGCGCCCCGCACTTCGGGCGCGGCCTCCCGGAGATCGCGGCGCTCGCCGACAGCGTGTACGTGTCGTTCTACAAGTCCCTGGACGGGCTGTCCGGTGCGGTGCTCGCAGGCCCGGAGTCCCTGATCGAGGAGGCGAGGACCTGGCGCCACCGGTACGGCGGTCAGGTCTTCCAGCAGTACCCGGCGGCCCTCTCCGCGCTCCTGGGCCTGGAGCGGGAGCTGCCGAGGCTGCCGTCGTACGTGGCGCACGCGGAGGTGGTCGCCGACGCGCTGGCCGACGGCTTCGCCGGGTCGGCGGTGCCGTGGTTCCGGGTGCACCCCGAGCCGCCTCACACGCACCAGTTCCAGGTCTGGCTGCCGTACACCACGGACGTCCTGGACGAGGCGTCCGTGCGGCAGGCCGAGGAGACGGGCGTGACGCTCTTCCGCCGCTGGTTCGCGGCTCCGACGGGGCCGCCCGGACTCTCGTTCACCGAGGTCACGGTGGCCGCGGCGGGGCTGGGGTGGACGGCAGGCGACGTGCGGAGGGCGGTGGCCGACTTCGTGACGCGACTCGTGTAGGGGCTCAGGGGAGGGGTGGCGGGTGCGCGGTCACCCAGGCGCGCATACGCCTTCGGATGCCACGCATGACGTCCCGGTCGTATCGGCCGGGCAGCGGGGGCGGCACCTCACCGTGCTGCGCGGCGCGACAGCTGTCGAGCAGGTGCTGCTGAACGATGTCCATGCCTCCAGCCTGACCCCGGCACGGCGGGCCCGCCCGTGGATTGACGACCGCGGTCAAATGGCGACGGCCGCCGCCCCGCACCCCGCACCATGGAGGGGTGAGCGTGCACATCGACATCGCGGGCCTGCCCCCCGAGCGCATCGTCTTCGAGACCTCTCCTCTCGCAGAGCTGGGGCTCGCCCTTCATGCCCTCTCCGAACCCGGTCACCACCCGGGTGTGCACGGCTGGGCGACCGCGACCTCCGCAGCTCTGGAGCCGGATCTCGCGGACCGGCTGCACGAGGCGGAGTTCCTGTGGCGGAACACCTTCTCCGATGTCTTCATGCCGTTCGCCGGCGTCCGCGGCGGCGACGGCAGGACCGGCTCGACCCTCGCCGAGGACCTGGACATCCTGGACAGGCTCGACGACGAGCGGTTCGTCTCGGCCGCCCTGGAGTTCACCTGCGCCGGCCTGTACGGAGCAGGGGCGTCCTCCCCGCTCACCGACCCCAGGACGAGGACCCGTGCGCTCGACATGGCCGCGGCCAGGGGACCGAAGCAGCTTGCCTTCACCCGGCAGCTGCTGGCCGCCCCCGGCTCCGTACGCGGCTGGGTCCGGCGCCTCTTCGAGGACTGCGACCAGGCCTTCTTCGCCGACACCTGGCGGCGGGCCCAGGTCCAGCTGGCCACCGACGCCCGGCACAAGACCGAGGTGCTGCGGCACAAGGGCGTCGCCGCGGCCCTGAGCGCGGTCTCCGAGGCCGTCTCGCTGGACGAGGAGACCGGCACGATCAGCGTCGACAAACTGGGCACGGACCGGACCGCGGCCAGAGGCTCGGCGGCCGGCACCGGTCTCACCCTCATCCCGACCAGCTTCGGCTGGCCTCACCTGATGGTGCTGCACGCCCCCGGCTGGCGTCCGGTGATCCACTACCCGGTACACCGCCCCGAGCTGCCCTCTCCCGCCTCCGTCGAGCTGCTCCAGCTCCGGATGGAGGCGCTGGCCCACCCCATGCGGATGCGGATCTGCCGCAACCTGGCCGGCTCCTCCTACACCACCGGCGAGCTCGCCGACTCGCACGGCATCACGCCCCCCGAGGTCTCCCGTCACCTGGCGCTGCTCAAGAAGGCCGGCCTGGTCATCACCCGTCGGCGGGGCCGGTACGTCCTGCACTCACTGGACCTGACGGTCGTGGCCCGCCTGGGCAGCGACTTCCTGGAGGGTGTGCTGCGGTGAGCTGTGGCGGGGCCTGCCGCCGCGGATGGGACGTGGGGCCCGGTCAGCCCGCGTGGCCTCCGGCCCTGACCAGCCCCGTCTCGTAGGCGAGGACGACCACCTGGACGCGGTCGCGCAGGCCGAGTTTGGTGAGGATGCGTCCCACGTGGGTCTTCACGGTCGCTTCGGACAGCACCAGACGGGCCGCGATCTCACCGTTCGACAGCCCCTGGGCGACGAGCAGCATGACTTCGCGCTCGCGTTCGGTCAGCTTCTCGACGCGCTTGTGCTGCGGCTCCTTCTTCCCGCTCGGCAGCATCGGTGAGAACCGGTCGAGCAGCCTTCGGGTCGTGGACGGGGCGACGACGGCGTCGCCGCTGTGCACCGCGCGGATGGCGGAGAGGAGTTCGCCGGGCGGCACGTCCTTGAGCATGAAACCGCTGGCGCCCGCCTTCAGACCGGAGAACGCGTACTCGTCCAGGTCGAACGTGGTCAGGATCAGCACCTTCGGCGGATCGGCCTGCGCGCAGATGCGCGCGGTCGCCTCGACGCCGTCCAGCCGAGGCATACGGACGTCCATCAGTACGACGTCGACAGCCGTGGACCGCAGGACCTCGATCGCCTCGGCCCCGTCGCCCGCCTCCGCGACGACCTCCATGTCCGGCTGGGCGGCCAGCACCATCCGGAAGCCGGTGCGCAGCAGCACCTGGTCGTCGACGAGCATTACTCGGATCGCCATGCGGTGTCCTGTCCTTCTGTCACTGGTTGGCCGGCTTGAGCGGAAGCAGCGCGCTGACCCGGAAGCCGCCGCCCTGGCGCGGGCCCGCGTCCAGCGTGCCGCCGACCATGCCGACCCGCTCCCGCATCCCGATCATCCCCTGTCCCGCGCCGTCGGCGCCGCCGTCCTCGTAGAGTTCGTGCGGGGCCCCGCGGCCGTCGTCCTCGACCAGCAGGCCAAGACCGTCGTCGAAGTAGACCAGCCGCACGCTCGCCCCGGCGTCGGGGCCGCCGTGCTTGCGGGTGTTGGTGAGCGCCTCCTGGACGATGCGGTACGCGGTCAGCTCCACCCCGCTCGGCAGCGGACGCGGCGTGCCCTCGATCCTGAAGTCCACCGCGAGGCCGGTCTCCCTGACCTTGCCGACGAGTTCCTCGATCTGCTCGACGTCGGGCTGGGGGACGTACTCCCCGCTCTCCTGGGAGTCGCCCGTCCTGAGCACTCCGAGCAGCCGCCGCATCTCGGCGAGCGCCTGGCGGCCGGTGCCGGAGATGGTCTCCAGCGCCTGCCGGGCCTGGTCGGGGGACGAGTCCATGACATACGCGGCGCCGTCGGCCTGGACCACCATCACCGAGACGTTGTGCGCGACGACGTCGTGCAGTTCGCGGGCGATACGGGCCCGTTCGGCGGCGACGGCGACCTTCGACTGCGCCTCGCGCTCCTTCTCCAGCCGGGCGGCCCGCTCCTCCAGCTGGCTGAAGTAGGCCCGCCGGGTTCGTATGGAATCGCCGAGCACCCAGGCCAGGACGAACGGCACGGTCATCATCACGACGTAGCCGAGCGTCTGCGCCCAGCCGCCGAACGGTGCGTCGTCGGGCCAGCGCAGCCGGGAGGCCCCCGCTGCGACGAGGCTGCACCCGAGGGCGAGCCAGGACGCCCGGCGCTCCCCCACGGTGGCCACGGTGTACGTGATCACCAGCAGGGCGAAGTCCGCCACGTCCGGCCGCACGCCGAACAGCAGCTGGGCGAGCCCCATCAGGATCGCGAGCAGCAGCATCTTCTCCGGCATGCGGCGGCGCAGCGCGACCACGACGGACAGACCGACGGCGACGGGCACGGCGGCGATCCGCTCCTGGCCGCTGCCGACCTGGCCGGCCACGATGGACACGCCGGAGAACCCGAGGAGGAGGACAGCCCAGAGGATGTCGACGCCCGTCGGGTGTCTGCGGATGAAATCGTAGAAGCGCTGCACATTACCCAGCGTAGGGACAGCTGATCGGTGCCCGGGTCAGCCGGAGGGCCGATCCGGATCCTGGGACCGTACTCCCCAAGGTGGAGACTTGCCTACGTGACGTATGACTGGTGCCCCTGGCGGGAAGCCGCCGAGACCGCTTTGTACGGGGAAAAGGGCTTCTACCGGCGCCCGGAGGGCCCCGCGGGCCATTTCCGCACGTCGGTGCATGCCTCCCGTCTGTTCGCCACCACCGTCGCCCGGCTGCTGGCCGGCACCGCGCGGGAGCTGGGGACGGACTCGGTCTGCCTGGTGGATGTGGGAGCGGGCCGCGGCGAACTGCTGACCGGGGTGCTGGCGGCGCTGCGCGACGGGCCCCTGGCCCCTGGTCTCACCGTGCGCGCGTACGCCGTGGAGGTCGCCCCGCGCCCGCCCGGCCTGGACCCTGACATCGAGTGGTGCGCCGAACCGCCGCAGGGTGTGCGGGGGCTGCTGTTCGCCAACGAATGGCTGGACAACGTCCCGACGGACATCGCCGAGGCCGACGCCGACGGGGTGCCCCGCTACGTCCTCGTACGGAGGGGCGACGGGACCGAGCG
The DNA here is from genome assembly GCF_044765585.1 of Streptomyces sp. NPDC102441. NCBI lineage: Bacteria > Bacillati > Actinomycetota > Actinomycetes > Kitasatosporales > Streptomycetaceae > Streptomyces > Streptomyces sp. NPDC102441. The sequence goes on along the minus strand of NZ_JBIWKH010000019.1, from coordinate 118,916 downwards.
GCTCGGCGACCCGGTGACCGGGGCGGACGCCGCGTGGCTGAGCCGCTGGTGGCCGCTGTCCCGGCCCGGCGACCGTGCGGAGATCGGCAGACCCCGCGACGAGGCCTGGGCCAGGGCGGTCGCGTCGCTGGCGGGCGGTACCGCGGTGGCGGTCGACTACGCGCATGTACGGGCGTCGCGGCCGCCGTTCGGGACGCTGACCGGGTTCCGTGAGGGCCGCGAGGTAGAGCCCGTGCCCGACGGGAGCTGCGACCTGACCTCGCACGTGGCGCTGGACGCCTGCGCGGCTGCGGCGGGCGGCGCGGCCGAACTCCTGGACCAGCGGACGGCGCTGCGGGAGCTGGGGATCAGCGGCGAACGCCCCCCGCTGGCACAGGCGTCGGCCGACCCCGCCGGCTATGTGCGGGCGCTCGCGTCCGCCGGGGAGGCCGCGGAGCTGACGGCGCGGGGCGGGCTGGGCGACTTCGGCTGGCTGCGGCATCGGGTCCCGGACCGTGAAGAGGGATACTGTCCCGCATGACGGAGACGACGATCGGCATCGGCGGCGCGGCGGAGAGCACCGACATGGTGCTGAACATCGGCCCGCAGCACCCCTCCACCCACGGTGTGCTCCGGCTGCGGCTCGTCCTGGACGGCGAGCGGATCCAGCAGGCCGAGCCCGTCATCGGCTATATGCACCGGGGTGCCGAGAAGCTCTTCGAAGCCAGGGACTACCGGCAGATCATCATGCTCGCCAACCGCCACGACTGGCTGTCGGCGTTCTCCAACGAGCTCGGGGTCGTCATGGCCGTCGAGCGGATGCTCGGCATGGAGGTCCCCGAGCGCGCCGTCTGGACGAGGACGCTGCTCGCGGAGCTGAACCGGGTCCTCAACCACCTGATGTTCCTCGGCTCCTACCCTCTCGAACTCGGCGGTATCACCCCGGTGTTCTACGCGTTCCGGGAGCGCGAGGAGCTCCAGGCCGTGATGGAGGAGGTCTCCGGCGGCCGGATGCACTACATGTTCAACCGGGTCGGCGGCCTCAAGGAGGACCTGCCGGCGGGCTGGCTCGGCCGGGCCAGGGACGCCGTGGCGTCCGTGCGTTCGCGGATGGACGTGTACGACCGGCTGGTGCTCGGCAACGAGATCTTCCGGGGCCGCACCCGCGGGGTGGGCGTGCTGTCCGCCGACGCCGTGCACGCCTACGGGGTGTCCGGACCGATCGCCAGGGCCTCCGGGGTCGACTTCGACCTGCGGCGCGACGAGCCGTATCTCGCGTACGGGGAGCTGGGGGGCACGCTCAAGGTCGTCACCCGGGCCGAGGGCGACTGCCTGGCCCGTTTCGAGTGCCTTCTGGAACAGACGCACAACGCCCTGGACCTCGCCGACGCGTGCCTGGACCGGATGGCCGACCTGCCGCCCGGCCCCATCAACCAGCGGCTGCCCAAGGTGCTGAAGGCGCCGGAGGGCCACACCTACGCGTGGACCGAGAACCCGCTGGGCATCAACGGCTACTACCTGGTTTCCACGGGCGAGAAGACCCCGTACCGGCTGAAGCTGCGCTCCGCCTCGTTCAACAACATCCAGGCACTCACCGAGCTGCTGCCGGGCACGCTCGTCGCCGACATGGTGGCGATCCTGGGCTCGCTCTTCTTCGTCGTCGGGGACATCGACAAGTAAGCCCCCCTGGACGGGGCACCCGGCCCGCGAGGGCTACGAGGAGATCGCGCTGCGCAGCTCGACGACGTCCAGCTGCTCGGTCTCGTCGTGCGCCGTCAGGTCGATGACCTTGCCGACGGCGCGGTTCTCGGCCGCGCCCGTACGGTGCGCCGCCAGGGCCTCCTCGCCCACCACGTCCGCGAGGTCCTCGTTCTGCACGGCCTCGATCGCGGCGTTCGCCTTCTGCGTGCCGAAGAAGTCGAAGCTTCCCTGCGGGACGAGGTGACGGCGCCCGGCGGCGTACGGAACGACGGCGGATGCCGCGGGTACGGCTCGCGGCGGGCGCACGGCTGCGGGCGACAGCTGCGGTGCGGACAGGGCGGCCTGGGGGCGGCGGTGCTGGAGGTCACCCGCTCCGGCGACCGCCGCGTGCTTCCCCTGCGGGCCGTCGCCCTCCGTCTCCCGCTCCGCGGAACGCTCGGCGATGTCAGGCTGCCGGGCCGGCTCGGCAGTGCGACGCGCCTCCTGGAGCGCGGCGTTGCGGGGCAGGTCACGCAGAGCCTGGGCGGCCCGCAGATAGGCGCCCGGCGTGGGCGTGGACCGGGCAGGCAGGAGCTCGCGCGGTGCGGACGCCTCGATGGCGAGCTGCCTGCGGCCCTCCAGCGCGCTGGCACGCTCCGTCTCGGCGTTGGCGTACCGGCGCAGCAGCGCGGCGTGTTCGCCGCGAAGCCCGGCGAGCTCCACGCGCTTGCGGCGCAGCTTGGTCTCCATCCGGATGCGCAGTTCCCTGGATTCCTCGAGGTCCGCCTCGAGTTCGGCTATGCGCTCCTCGGTCTTCCACTCGTCGCTGGCGCGGGCGCGGTTCAGCTCCGCGACACGCAGCCCCGCGGCCCGGTCCCAGCTGCGCATCAGAAAGGCACCGGTGACAGCGACCGCCCCTGTCACGGCCACCAGGACGCGCAGGGGCAGAGGTTCCGCGAGGAACCAGGCGCCGGCGGCGCAGACGACCGGCACTCCGGCCACCACGGCGGGAGGCAGGATTCTGTGGAGGGGTGGTGAATGGCGGTGGCGTCCTCGTGGCATGGCCCGAAATTTACCGTGCGTACGAGCCACTTGGGAGACCACCCGGCAATCTGTTCCCCGCCGGTTACCAAGGGCCTCTCGTCCGGGTCATGCAGGGCCGAACCGAACGAAAGATCCTTGGGCCCTTCAAGTAGCCCTCGCGTACGCCTTTTTACTTCTTGATCAGGCCCTTCGACCGGAGATAGTCCCCGGCCGCGTCGGCGGGCTTGGCGCGCTCCGCGTCGACCTTGCGGTTCAGTTCCGCGAGGTCCTCCGTGGTGAGTACGCCGGTGAGCTTCCCGAGCGCCTCCGCGATCTCCGGTGCGCCCGCGTCCTCGGCATTGAGTACCGGAAGGACGTTGTCGGCGTTCTGCAGCTTCTTGTCGTCCTCCAGGAACACCAGCCCGTAGGTGTCGAGCACCGCGTCCGTGGTGGTCGTGAGGACCAGCTGGTCCTTACCGTCCTTGACGGCCTGCTTGGACTGCGGCGTTCCGACACCCTTGGGGTCGATCCCGGTGACGTCGATGCCGTACGTCTCCTTCAGTCCGGGTGCGCAGAACGGGCGCACCTCGCACTCGTCGCCCGCCGCGATCTTCACCTTGATCTTCGAGCTGCCGAGATCGGAAAGCGTCGTGAGGCTGTTCTTCTCGGCGAATTCCTTGGACACCGCGAAGGCGTTCTGGTCGACGGCCTTCCCCGCCGGAAGGACCTTCAGTCCGAGGGGGGTGGCGAGCTTCTCCAGGGCGGCGACGGTCGCCGCGACGTCACCCGACGCGACCGGCTCGGCCTTCGCCCCGTTGACCTTGGCGTTGAGGAATTCCGCGAGGGTCGCCGCGTATTCCGGGACGACGTCGATCTCGCCCTTCTCCAGCGAGGGCTCGTACAGTTCGCGGTTCTTCACCGTGGTGACCGACGTGTCGTATCCGGCACCGCCCAGGACCTGGGCGTACAGCTCGGCGAGCACCTTGGACTCGGTGAAGCCGGCGGCGCCCACGACGAGCGAGCCCTTCTTGGAGCCGGCGGCGGCATCCGTGTCCGAACCGCCCTTCTCCTTCTCCAGGCTGTCGCCGCCGCACGCGGCGAGCGACCCTGCCAGCGCGACCGCTCCGATGACCGCACCCGCTATGCGCGAGGTCCTGCTCATGTTGTTCTCCGTCCGCGAAAAATGGTGTGCACAGTCCGAAAAGACAGGCTCATACGGCCCGGCGCCGACGCAGGGGCGACAGCAGCCGGTCGAGCGTCACGAGAATGCCCTCCACCACCAGGGCCAGGAGGGCGACCAGCACGGCGCCGGCGAAGACCTGCGCGGTGTCGTAGGTGTTGAAGCCGGCGGTGATGATCCGGCCCAGGCCACCGAGGCCGACCATCGCCGCGATCGAGGCGGTGGCGATCACCTGGACGGCGGCGGACCGGAGGCCGGTCATGATCATCGGGTACGCGAGCGGAAGCTCGACCCGCACGAAAAGCTGCGGGCCGGACATTCCCATGCCCCGCGCGGCCTCCAGAACCGACCGGTCGACCTCCGTCATCCCGACGTAGGCGTTGGTCAGCAGCGGGGGCACGGCGAACAGCACCAGCGCGATGACCGTGGGCAGATAGCCGGAGTTACGCAGCGGCGTCATCATGAAGAGGGCCAGCACCGCGAACACCGGGACCGCGCGCCCCACGTTGGAGATGTTGACGGCGAGCGCGCCCCCCTTGCCCACGTGCCCGAGATACAGCGCGACGGGCAGGGCGATGAGGCAGGCCACCGCGAGGGCGATCCCGCTGACGTACAGATGCTCGGCCAGCCGGTGCCCCGCCCCGCCGTCCCCCGACCAGTTGGCGCCGGTGGTGAGCCAGGTCCATGCCTCCCCGATGACTCCCATGGATCAGACCGCCTCCGTCTTCGCGATGCCCGCCCCGGCGGATGCCCCGGCGGGCGTCCGTATCCGGGTCCAGGGCGTGAGCAGGCGTTGCACGCCCAGCAGCAGGAGATCCGCGGCCACCGCGAGGAGCACGCAGAGCACGGACGCGGTGAGCACCTGCGCCTTGAAGAAGCTGGGCAGCGCGTCCTCGATGAGATTGCCGAGGCCGCCCTTGCCGACGAGCGAGCCGACGGTCGTCAGCGCGACCGTCGACACCGTGGCGATCCGCAGCCCGGCCATCAGAGCGGGCAGCGCGAGGGGGAGTTCGACCTCCCAGAGCAGCCTGACCGGTCCGTACCCCATGCCCTCGGCGGCTTCCCTGGCTTCCTGCGGGACCGCCTCGAGGCCCGCCAGGATGTTCCGTACGAGAATGGTCAGTGAATAGAGCACCAGGCCTGTGACGACGAGCGCTGCCGACAGGCCGAAGAGCGGCAGCAGCAGCGAGAACATCGCCAGCGACGGCACGGTGTAGAGCACGGTGGTCAGGCCGAGCACCGGCCCCGCGAAATGCCGGCCACGGCGCGCGAGCAGCGCGAGCGGGAATGCCACCGCGAGCCCTATCAGCACGGAGGCCGCCGTGATCCAGATGTGCTGGACGGTCGCTTCGGTCAACTCATGGCTGCGGGAGCGCAGATACTCTCCGCAGATCCAGTCGTTCGCCACCAGGCAGTTCTGCTCGGCCATCCGCCCCCCGTCTCCTGTCCGCCCTCGCGATGCCGCCCCGGGTCCGTTCCTGGGTGACCCTATCCTCGACCACCGACAATCGCCGAGGCTGTCTTATTCCGGCAACATGGCCTACACAGAACCCGCGTCACAATGGGGAATCATGATCCGTTTCGAGCACGTCACCAAGCGGTACGAGGACGGCACCACCGCCGTCGACGACCTTTCCTTCGAGGTCGCCGAGGGTGAACTGGTCACGCTCGTCGGGCCTTCCGGCTGCGGGAAGACGACCACCATGAAAATGGTGAACCGGCTGACCGAACCGACCGACGGACGGATATTCCTCGACGGGGACGACATATCCTCCATCGACCCCGTCAGGCTGCGCCGACGTATCGGCTATGTGATCCAGCAGGTCGGTCTCTTCCCGCACAAGACGGTCCTGGAGAACACGGCGACCGTTCCCCATCTCCTCGGCTGGGGGCGGGAAAAAGGCAGGCGACGTGCGGCTGAACTGCTCGATCTTGTCGGACTCGATCCCTCCGTTTATGGCGGCCGCTATCCCGAGCAGCTTTCCGGCGGCCAGCGCCAACGGGTGGGCGTGGCCCGGGCCCTGGCGGCCGATCCGCCGGTTCTGCTGATGGACGAGCCTTTCGGCGCCGTCGATCCGGTCGTACGGGAAAGGCTGCAGAACGAATTCCTCAAGCTACAGGCTCAGGTCCGCAAGACTGTGCTGTTCGTCACCCATGACATCGAGGAAGCCGTCCGCCTCGGTGACCGGATCGCGGTCTACGGGAACGGCCGCATCGAGCAGTTCGACACCCCTGCCACGGTGCTCGGGGCTCCGGCGACCCCGTACGTCGCCGACTTCGTCGGGGCGGACCGCGGTCTGAAGCGGCTCTCGGTCACACCCATCGAGGAGAGCGACCTGGACCAGCCGCCGGTCGTCCATCTCGACGATCCGCTGGCGAAGGCGACCGAGCGGCTGCGGGCCGAGGGTGCGCGCTGGGCGGTCGTCCTCGACGGTCAGGACAATCTGCACGGCTGGATCCCGGCGGGTGACGGGGCGACGGCCAAGGGCACGGTCCGTGAGCACGCCCGGCGTATGGAGGCGTGGCTCCCGCTCGGTGCGCCGCTCAAGCAGGCCTTCGCCACGATGCTGCAACACGACGCCGGCTGGATCGCCGTCATCGACAAGGAGGCCGCCGGCCGCTTCCTCGGCGTGCTCACCCCGGCCCGCCTCCATGAGGCCCTGCGCCGCTCGATCGACGCGGACGCACAGGCCGTGCCGCGCGCCGAGGTCGCCGTGGAGACGGTGGCGGGCGTCGGCGCCCCCTGAGCGCCCCTCCGTCCGTCCGGCTGCCGTCCGTCCGGCTGCCGTCCGGGCCGTCCGGCCGCCCGCCGTCCGTCCGGCTGAACGCGGGGCGGGCGGATCCAGGGACACGCGCTCACGGCGGCGGGCTCGTACCGCCCCGCAGCCGACGCGCGGGCGCCCGGTTCGACGACGCGCCCGGTGCGCGAACCCGGCGACGTGGGCCGGGCGGGACTTCTCGGACACGGCCTAGGCTGGGCGCATGAGTACGTTGCGAGGGCGGGGCACGGTACGGGGTCTCCCGGAGTGGGACCGCTGCGCGGTCATGGGGGTCGTCAATGTGACGCCCGACTCCTTCTCCGACGGGGGCCACTGGTTCGACACCACGGCGGCGATCAAGCACGGCCTCGAACTGGTGGCCGAAGGGGCGGATCTGATCGACGTCGGCGGCGAGTCGACCCGCCCGGGAGCGAGCAGGGTCGACGAGGCCGAGGAGCTGCGCCGGGTGATCCCCGTGGTGCGGGGGCTTGCCTCCGAGGGGGTCACCATCTCCGTGGACACCATGCGGGCCGGTGTCGCCGAACAGTCCGTCGCCGCCGGCGCTGTCCTGGTCAACGACGTGAGCGGCGGCCTCGCCGACCCGGGCATGATCCCGGTCGTCGCCGACGCCGGAGTGCCGTTCGTCGTCATGCACTGGCGGGGTTTCAGCGAGTCGATGAACAGCCGCGCGGTGTACGGGGACGTCGTCGGCGAAGTCCTCGCCGAGCTCCAGGAGCGTATGGAGGCCGTGATCGAGGGCGGGGTGGACCCCGAGAAGCTGGTGATCGACCCAGGGCTGGGATTCGCCAAGAACGCCGCCCAGGACCTCACGCTGGTGGCGCATCTCGACCGGCTGTGCGATCTGGGCAGGCCCCTGCTCGTCGCCGCCTCCCGTAAGCGGTTCCTCGGCCGCGTCCTGGCCGGCGAGGGGGCGGCCCCGCCGCCCGCCCGCGAGCGGGACGCCGCGACGGCCGCGATCTCCGCGCTCTCCGCCGCCGCGGGCGCCTGGGCGGTCCGGGTGCACGCGGTACGGGCGACGGCGGACGCGGTGCGGGTCGCCCGCGCGGTCGAGGGAGCCGCGTGAGCGCCCCGCGCGACGAGCACGAGGAGGCCGCTGCCGACATCGCGGCGGTCGAGCAGGCCAACACCGCGTTCTACGAGGCGATGGAACGCGGCGATCTCGACGAGCTCTCCGGCCTGTGGCTGCCCGGCGAGGACCTGACCGTGTCCTGTGTCCACCCGGGCTGGCCGGTGCTCACGGGCCGCGGCGAGGTGCTGCGGAGCTACGCGCTGATCATGGCGAACACGGAGTACATCCAGTTCTTCCTCACCGATGTCGGGGTCTCCATGACCGGTGACACCGCCCTGGTGACCTGTACCGAGAACATCCTCAGCGGCGGCCCCGCGGAGGAGGGCAACGCGCTCGGTCCGCTCGTCGGTCAGCTCGTCGTCGCCACCAATGTGTTCCGGCGCACACCGGAGGGCTGGAAGCTCTGGTCCCACCACGGCTCCCCCGTACTGGCCGAAACCGGTGAGGAAGAGGACGAAGAACCGACCGCCTGAGCCGAGGGCGCGGGTCGCGGGGATTGGGCCCTCCGATCACGGGGTATACGCGGCTACCAACCCCCTGCCGGGCCTGTCCGCGCACCCGCGGGCGGGCGCTGTCGGTGCTCGCGGGTAGATTCGAAAGACGGCACCGCACCGCCCGCACGCGGTCAGGTACCTCCAGAGACGACAAACAGCAGGAGTGATTCGCGTGGATCGTGTCGCGCTGCGCGGCCTCAAGGCCCGTGGGCACCACGGTGTCTTCCCCCGGGAACGGGCCGAAGGCCAGACCTTCATCGTGGACCTGGTGCTCGGCCTCGACACCCGCCCCGCGGCAGCCGCCGACGACCTGTCGAAGACCGTTCACTACGGCGTCGTGGCGGAAGAGGTCGTAGACGTCGTCAAGGGTGAGCCCGTCGATCTGATCGAGACCCTCGCGGAACGCATCGCGCAACAGTGCCTCAAGCACGAGGGGGTCGAGGAGGTCGAGGTCGTCGTCCACAAGCCGGATGCCCCGATCACCGTTCCCTTCGACGACGTGACCATCACCATCACCCGGAGCCGAGCATGACTGCATTTTCCACCGAAGGGCAGAGCGACCCGACCGTACAGCCGGTTCCCGCCGCAGTGGTCGAGCAGGTCGACGCGGCAGACGTCACCCTCTCCAATCCCAAACGGGCCGTGATCTCCCTCGGCTCCAACCTCGGCAACCGGCTGGAGACGCTCCAGGGCGCCATCGACGCCCTGGAGGACACCCCCGGCCTCCGGGTCAAAGCGGTCTCCCCGGTCTACGAGACGGAGCCCTGGGGCGTCGAGCCCGGCTCCCAGCCCTCGTATTTCAACGCGGTGATCGTCGTGAAGACGACCCTGCCCCCCTCCTCACTGCTGGAGCGCGGCCAGGCCATCGAGGAGGCCTTCGACCGGGTCCGCGAGGAGCGCTGGGGACCGCGCACCATCGACGTCGACATCGTGTCGTACGCCGAGGTGGTCTCCGACGACCCGCTGTTGACCCTCCCGCACCCGCGCGCGCGTGAGCGCGCCTTCGTCCTCGCTCCGTGGCATGACGTGGACCCCGAGGCCCAGCTCCCCGGCGCCGGCCCGGTGGCCGACCTGCTGGCCGGTGTCGGCCGCGACGGAGTACTTCCCAGGCCGGACCTGGAACTCCGTCTCCCCGAGTAGTCGTTAGGCTCAAGGACGACCGATCACGGTCGCCCGGCACGGGCGACCCGCAACGGGCAACGGCGACGAAGGGCGGCACTCTCGGTGAAGCAACTACGGCTCGGGCCCCTGGCCGGACTCTTCGCCGGAGCCGGCGTCCTGTCCTGGGGTGGGGCCCGCCTCTGGGACTCCCTGGGGACACTGCCGAGCGTGCCGCTCGCCGCGCCCGTCGTGCTGGCCGTGATCGCCGTCGTCCTCCTGGCCACGGCCCTGTCGATCCGGGCACGGCTGCGCGCGCAGCGGGAGCGGCGCCCGGGGGCGAAGGGCGTGGAGCCGATGATGGCCGCCCGCGCCGTGGTCTTCGGCCAGGCGAGCGCGCTCGTCGCAGCGCTGGTCGCAGGGATGTACGGCGGCGCGGGCGTTTTCCTGCTCGGCTCCCTCGACGTCCCGCCCCGGCGGGATCAGGCCATCTACGCGGGCTTCGCCGTCCTGGCCGGCATCGCGGTCGTCGCCGCCGCCTACTTCCTCGAACGTGTCTGCAAGCTCCCGGAGGACGGGGACGACGACAGAAACACGGCCCAGGCCGCCTAGGGTCTCTCGCCGGATCAGGCGGTGTCTCGATCGGATCAGGCGGTGTCCCGGTCGGATCAGGCGGCGCCTCGTCGGATCCCGGACCAGGCGTGTCAGCCCGTCCCGGACCGCATCAGGCCGTTCCTGCCGCTTCTAGCGCGCCATGATGAGGCTCATCGCCTCGGCACGCGTGGCCGGATCACGCAGCTGGCCACGGACCGCGGACGTGATCGTCTTGGCCCCGGGCTTGCGGATACCGCGCATCGACATGCACATGTGCTCGCACTCGACGACGACGATGACCCCGCGCGGCTCCAGAATCGCCATCAGGGAGTCGGCGATCTGCGTGGTGAGCCGCTCCTGGACCTGCGGCCGCCGGGCGTAGACGTCGACCAGCCGGGCCAGCTTGGACAGCCCCGTGATCTTGCCGCTCGACGCCGGGATGTAGCCGACGTGCGCGACACCGTGGAACGGCACCAGGTGGTGCTCACAGGTGCTGAACACCTCGATGTCCTTGACCAGCACCATCTCGTCGTGACCGAGGTCGAACGTGGTCGTCAGGACATCCTCGGGCTCCTGGTTGAGACCCGCGAATATCTCCTTGTACGCACGAGCCACCCTGGCCGGAGTCTCACGCAGCCCCTCACGGTCCGGGTCCTCCCCGACAGCGTAGAGGAGCTCCCGCACGGCCGACTCGGCCCGCTTCTCGTCGAATACGCCGATCGAACTCTGCCCGTCGAGCGTCACCGGGTCGGTCATCTGTGCCTCGTTCCTCTGTGCAGTCACATGCGCGGGGCCCGCCCGGACCTCACGGAAGTGCGGCAGGCACAGCGCAGGCATACGAAAATGCCGCGCCCCCACAGGCTAGAACCTGGGGGGCACGGCATCCATTCCGGGCCTGGTGGAGCCCCCGTGACAGGGGCCACACCTGGTCGGGCAGAGGCTAGCTCTCGGGGCGATCCTCGGGGAGCGCCTCCGTGGAGGTGCCGGTGTTCTTCGACGTGATGTCCGTCGGAGCGATCTCCGGAGCACCCGAACCATTGGCAGAGCCGTTGGTCAGGGCCAGTTCCTTGGGAGAGAGCACTGGCGGACGCGTCGACGGGGTACGCCGGGCGGAACCGGTCCACGCCGGACGAGCCGGGCGCCTCACGATCGGGGCGAAGATCTCGGCGATCTGCTCCTTGTTGAGCGTCTCCTTCTCGAGGAGCTCCAGGACCAGGGCGTCGAGGATGTCGCGATTCTCGACGAGGATTTCCCACGCGTCGTTGTGCGCGGTCTCGATGAGCTTCTTGACCTCTTCGTCGACGAGCGCCGCGACCTCTTCCGAGTAGTCGCGCTGATGGCCCATCTCCCGGCCCACGAACGGCTCGGTGTTGTCTCCACCGAACTTGATCGCACCGAGACGCTCGGTCATGCCGTACTGCGTGACCATCGCGCGGGCCGTGGCGGTGGCCTTCTCGATGTCGTTCGCAGCACCGGTCGTCGGGTCGTGGAAGACCAGCTCCTCGGCCGCGCGCCCGCCCAGCATGTACGCCAGCTGGTCGAGCATCTCGTTGCGCGTCGTGGAGTACTTGTCCTCTTCCGGGAGCACCATCGTGTAACCGAGGGCACGGCCGCGGGAGAGGATCGTGATCTTGTGGACCGGATCCGACTGGGGTGAGGCCGCCGCGACCAGGGCGTGTCCGCCCTCGTGGTACGCGGTGATCTTCTTTTCCTTCTCGGACATGATCCGGGTCCGCTTCTGCGGGCCCGCCACGACGCGGTCGATGGCCTCGTCGAGCATGTAGTTGTCGATCAGCTTCTTGTTGCTGCGCGCCGTGAGGAGCGCCGCTTCGTTCAGCACGTTCGCCAGGTCGGCACCGGTGAAGCCGGGCGTACGACGCGCGACCGCGTTGAGATCGACGTCCTCCGCGACCGGCTTGCCCTTCTGGTGCACCTTCAGGATCGCGAGGCGGCCCTGCATGTCCGGCCTGTCGACGGCGATCTGCCGGTCGAAGCGTCCGGGACGCAGCAGCGCCGGGTCCAGGATGTCCGGCCGGTTCGTGGCGGCGATCAGGATGACGCCGCCCTTCACGTCGAAGCCGTCCATCTCGACGAGCAGCTGGTTGAGTGTCTGCTCGCGCTCGTCGTGACCGCCGCCCATGCCGGCACCGCGGTGCCGTCCGACGGCGTCGATCTCGTCGACGAAGACGATCGCCGGAGCGTTCGCCTTGGCCTGCTCGAAGAGGTCACGCACACGGGAGGCACCGACACCGACGAACATCTCGACGAAGTCGGAACCGGAGATCGAGTAGAACGGAACGCCCGCCTCGCCGGCGACGGCGCGAGCGAGCAGCGTCTTACCCGTACCCGGCGGCCCGTAGAGCAGGACACCCTTGGGGATCTTGGCGCCGACGGCCTGGAACTTCGCCGGCTCCTGGAGGAATTCCTTGATCTCGTACAGTTCCTCGACGGCCTCGTCCGAGCCCGCCACGTCGGAGAACGTCGTCTTCGGCGTGTCCTTGGTGATCAGCTTGGCCTTGGACTTGCCGAACTGCATGACCTTGGAGCCGCCGCCCTGCATCTGATTCATCAGAAACAGGAACACGACCACGATCAGGACGAAGGGCAGCAACGAGAGAAGGATCGAGACGAACGGGGACTGCTTCGACGGCGAGACGGTGTAACCCTTCTCGATGTCACCGCTCTCGAACTTCTTCTGCAGCGTGTCGGCCAGCTCGACACCCTGGTTGCCGATGTAGCTCGCCTGGAACTTGCTACCGGACTCGCCCTTGAGCTTTTCCTTGTCCTTCAGCTCGATCTTCAGGATCTGTTCGTCACCGGTGGTCAGCTTGGCCTGCTCCACCTGGTTCTTACTGATCGCCTGGATCACCTTGCCGGTGTCCACCGTCTTGTAGCCGCCGGACGAGCCGACGACCTGCATCAGCACGACCACGGCGAGGACGGCCAGCACGATCCACATGACCGGCCCACGGAAGTATCGCTTCACGTCCATCCATACGGAGCGAAGTCGCCCCGTCCCTCCTGCCCGTAGGTAAATGCTGCTGTGAGAAAAGACTGTTCTTCGGACCGTACCCCAGCATTGTCACCCGTGACCGCAGGGGAGGTCCGGCAAACCCGTCTTCGAAGGCTCCAACGGCCCGAACGCCACGAGGGTTCCCGGGAGTCCGGCCGGGTTCGGCCGGGTGCCACCGGTTCCGCCGCTTCAGCCGGATCCGCCGGTTCCTGTCGGGGCGGCTGCCTCAGCCGCCGTAGACGTGAGGGGCGAGCGTACCGACGAAGGGGAGGTTGCGGTACTTCTCCGCGTAGTCCAGTCCGTACCCGACGACGAACTCGTTGGGGATGTCGAAGCCGACCCACTTCACGTCGATCGCGACCTTCGCGGCATCCGGCTTACGGAGCAGCGTGCAGACCTCCAGGCTCGCGGGTTCACGCGAGCCGAGATTGGTCAGCAGCCAGGACAGTGTCAGACCGGAATCGATGATGTCCTCGACGATCAGGACGTGCTTGCCCTTGATGTCGGTGTCGAGGTCCTTGAGGATCCGGACGACGCCCGAGGACTGTGTGCCGGCTCCGTACGACGAGACGGCCATCCAGTCCATGGTGACGGGGGTGGACAGCGCGCGGGCCAGGTCCGCCATGACCATCACCGCGCCCTTGAGCACGCCGACGATGAGCAGGTCCTTGTCCGCGTACTCCGCGTCGATCTTCGCTGCCAGCTCCACGAGCTTCGCGTCGATCTCTTCCTTGGTGAGGAGCACCGACTGAAGGTCGGTACCCATGTCCTTCTCGTTCACCCGCGTCTCTTTCTCTGCCCTGCCGGACCGGACTGTTCCCCGGGCCGGACCGGCGTTTCGCCTGCACTTCAGCCGCTTGCGCTTCAGCTCTGCCGAATCACCAGTCTGCCACCCTGCCGCCGCACCTCGACGCGGCCGGGCAGGTTGATGGCGCCCTGGCCCCGCCAGCCGGTGATGAGCCGGTCGACTTCCTCGATGTGCCGGGCGAAGAGCGAACCGGCGGGCGATCCGGCGTCGATCACGGCCCGGCGCAGCACCCTGCGGCGTACCGCGGGCGGCAGGACGGAGAGCTTGGAGCACTCCAGTCGTCCGTCGTCGTCGCGGACCGAGCGTGCGGCCTCGGTGGCCCAGGTGTCGAGGGCGTCCGCGTCGTCGCGCGAGAGCTGCGCGGTGCGGGCGAGGGCTTCCACCACTCCTTTGCCCAGCGCCTTCTCCAGGGCGGGCAGGCCCTCGTGGCGCAGCCGGGAACGGGTGTAGGCGGGGTCGATGTTGTGAGGGTCGTCCCATACGGGGATCGACTGGACCAGACAAGCCTTGCGGGCGGTCTGCCGGTCGAGCTGGAGGAACGGGCGGCGGTAGCGGCCGGTGGCGGCTGCCATCCCGGAGAGCGAGCGGATACCCGAGCCACGGGCAAGGCCCAGCAGGACGGTCTCGGCCTGGTCGTCGCGGGTGTGGCCGAGAAGCACGGCGGCGGCGCCATGGCGGTCCGCCGCGTCGTCCAGGGCGGCGTAGCGGGCGTCACGGGCGGCGGCCTCGGGCCCGCCGTCGCGGCCGACCCGCACGGCGACCGCCTCGACCGGGTCGAGCCGCATCTCGGCGAGGCGGACGACGACCTCGTCGGCGCGGAGGCCGGAGCCGGGCTGAAGGGCGTGGTCGACGGTGATGCCGCCGGCGCGGACGGGGAGCTTGCGCGCCTCGAAGGCGAGGGCGGAGGCGAGAGCCATGGAGTCGGCGCCGCCGGAGCACGCGACGAGCACCAGCGGGGTTTCCGGCCGTTCGGGAAGCGCGGAACGGCGCCCGCCCGCCCCGGCTTCGGCGAACTCGGCGCGTGCGGCCTGTTCGGTGTGGCGGTTGTATTCGGTGACGACGTCGTGGAGTACGCGGCGAACCGCCAGGCGTATCGCCGCGACCGCAGGATGGGGACCCATGTCCGGTGCCCTTCGGGTGAAGTTTTGGGGGGTGCCTCCGAGCGCGCGGGACCAAATCCCGTCACTCAGAGTGCGTCGATGGTGACAGAGCCAAGCTGTTCATCGAGCATTGCACGCCTTCCCATGCCCCTATGGTCCCTCGGATGGGTGATTGGAGAGGCAATCTCCTGCCGCCGGACCACCCAAGATCACGATTCTGCCTTACGGTGCACCCGCGCCACCCAGTCCGCCGGTGCGGCGATCTCGGCCTTGGTGGGAAGGGTGTTGGGAGAGGTCCACACCCGGTTGAAACCGTCCATACCGACCTCGTCCACCACGGCCCGGACGAACTTCTCGCCGTCGCGGTACTGCCGCAGCTTGGCGTCGAGCCCCAGGAGCTTGCGCAGCGCCAGGTCCAGCCTGCTCGCGCCGCGCGCCCTGCGCTGCTGGAACTTCTCCCGGATCTCGGCGACGGAGGCCACCACGTCGGGGCCCACTCCGTCCATCACGAAGTCCGCGTGGCCTTCGAGCAGGGACATCACGGCGGTGAGGCGGCCCAGGATCTCGCGCTGGGAGGGCGTCTGGACGATCTCGACGAGGCTGTGCCCGCCGTCGTCGCCCTCCTCCCCCCGCTCGCCCTCGGGGCGGCTGCCTCCCGAGAAGGCCTGCGCGGCCTCGCGGAGGCGTTCGAGCACGGTCATCGGGTCGACGTCGGTCTCGTCGAGGAACGACTGGATTTCGCCCTGCAGATGGTCACGGAGCCAGGGGACCCCGGTGAACTGCGTGCGGTGCGTCTCCTCGTGAAGGGCCACCCAGAGCCTGAAATCGTGGGGGTCCACCTCGAGTTCGCGTTCGACATGGACGATGTTGGGGGCAACCAGCAGCAGCCTGCCGCCCCCCTTGGAGGACGCGGGCAGCTCCCGGGTGGCGGGGGCGAAGGTCTCGTACTGCCCGAGGACGCGGGAGGCCAGGAACGACAGCAGCATGCCCAGTTCGACACCGGTCACCTTGCCGCCGACCGCACCGAGCACGGCATTGCCCGGCCCGCTGCCGCGGCGGTCCTGCATCTTCCCCAGCAGCGGACGCAGCAGCTCACGGAAGCCCGCCACATTGGCCCTGATCCACCCGGCCCGGTCGACGACCAGGACCGGGGTGTCCTCGGGTTCGTGGCCCTCCGGGATCATCCGGGTGAACGAACGGACGTGCTCCTCCGAGGCCTTGGCATGCCGTCGGAGCTCAGCGACGACGGCGCGGGCCTCCTCGCGGCTGATCTCGGGACCCGGCCGCACGAACCGGGTCGCAGTCGCGACCGCGAGATTCCAGTCGACCATCTCGGCACCACCGATGCTCGTCATGCGTCAACCGTACGTGAGGTGGTCGCTCCGTGGTGGGGTGTCAGCCGCCGGCCGCCCAGCCGCTCACCGGGTGCCCCGGGCGAGTGTGGTGGCCAGAGTGTCGAGGGAGGCCTCCGCGTCGGCCGCGGATGTGGTGCCCGAGGCCAGGAAGGCGAAGGCGAGCAGCCGGCCCTGGGCGTCGACGGCGGTCCCGGCGAGGCTGTTCACTCCCGTGAGCGTGCCCGTCTTGGCCCTGATCAGGCCGGTCGCCGGAGACGTCGCGGTGTAGCGGTCGCCGAGCGTGCCGCTGAATCCGGCGACCGGGAGGCCGGTGAGGACGGGGCGGAGCTCCGGGTGGTCCGGTGCGGCGGCGAGGGCGAGCAGCCGGGCCAGGAGTCCTGCCGTGACCTTGTCGGCGCGGTCGAGACCGCTGCCGTCGGCGAGCAGGGCTCCGGTCAGCGGCAGGCCGAGCGTCTTGAGCCGGGCGGTGACGGCGCGGCGGCTCCCGGCGAAGGAGGCGGGCTCCCCGGCCTTCAGCGCGGTCTGCCGTGCCAGTGCCTCGGCGATGTCGTTGTCGCTGTTGGTCAAGGCCCGCTCGACCAGGGCGGAGAGCGGCGCGGAACGGTGCGTCGCCACCGTCCGGGACCCGGCCGCGGCCCGTCCGGACGCGGGGTCCGAGCGGGTGGCGACGCCGGCGTCGTCGAGGAGGTCCGCGAAGGTACGCGCGGCATCACCCGCCGGGTCCTCGGTACGGGCGGCGGGCCCCCGGTCGCTCTTGTCGAGGCGGCCCTCGTCGGCCATGAGCGCGCTGACGGGCGCGATGTTCTCGTTGGGGCCGATGGGGTGGACCGCCGGCCCGGAATAGCGCGAGGTGTCGTACGCCAGCCGCACGGACCCGGTACCGGCGTCGTGCAGGGAGCGTGCCGTGTCAGCGGCCAGGGAGCGCAGGGCCGCCTTGTCCAGGGTGGGGTCGCCGCCCCCGACGAGGGTGAGCGTCCGGGAGTCCGGGGACAGCGTGACCGTCGTCGCGATGCGGTGGACGGGCCCCAGGGCGGACAGCGCGGCGGTGGCCGTGGCGATCTTCACCGTGGACGCGGGGGTCATGGGCGTCGTCGCGCCCCGCGCGTACAGCTGCTTGCCGGTGGCCGCGTCGACGACCACCGCGGTGCGCACGGAGCCGAGTGCGGGCGCGTCCAGCAGGGGCGTGAGGGCGGCGTCCAGGCCGCTGGTGCCCGCCGGGGCGCTGAGGCCGGCAGCGGCACCGAGCGCCTTCAGGACGGCTGGCGCGCTGGCTGCGGGCTCCGGACCGCCGGGATCGGTCCCTTCGTGATGTACGCCACCTGCGCGCCGCTGGACGGCCACCTGGTCCCGCTCGGCCTTACGCTGACCGGAGTCCCAGGGACCGGCAGCCAGAACGGCACCGGCGGCGACCACCAGGCCGAGCACGGCCGAGCCTGCCACGAGCCGGAGGTCGTCCCGTCCGCCCCCGCGCTTCAGGTACTCCGGGACTTTCCACTTGCCCCACCTGTTCAACGGTCCGTCTGTCGGTTTCTCCACCGGCTCGGCCACCGTTGACCAGCCCCTTTCGCGAGCACTCATCTGCGTGAGGGACACTTAACCATCAGTCGTATGTGTTGATCATGGAGGAGCCACCCGTGGAGTTCGACGTCGTTATCGAGATCCCGAAGGGTTCGCGGAACAAGTACGAGGTGGACCACGAGACCGGTCGGATCCGTCTGGACCGTCGACTCTTCACCTCGACCAGCTACCCGGCGGACTACGGTTACGTCGAGAACACCCTCGGCGAGGACGGCGACCCGCTGGACGCGCTGGTCATCCTGGAGGAGCCGACGTTCCCCGGCTGCCTCATCAAGTGCCGCGCGATCGGCATGTTCCGCATGACCGACGAGGCCGGCGGCGACGACAAGCTGCTGTGCGTGCCGGCCTCCGACCCCCGGGTGGAGCACCTGCGCGACATCCACCACGTGTCGGAGTTCGACCGTCTGGAGATCCAGCACTTCTTCGAGGTCTACAAGGACCTGGAGCCCGGCAAGTCCGTCGAGGGCGCCGACTGGGTCGGCCGCACCGAGGCCGAGGCCGAGATCGAGGCCTCCCGCAAGCGCCTCGAGGCGCAGGGCGGGAAGCACTGACGTAATCCCACGTTCCCGTCACGAGTGGGGACGGCGCGGATCGCGGCGCATGGGCCGACCGGCCCAGCCAGTCGTACGGACAACGGGCGGCGCACCTTCACCGGTGCGCCGCCCGTTGCGTGTGGCGGCCCATGTCCGTGCACATACTGGGCAGAAGCGCTCCCGGTACGAGCGGTCGAGGAGGAACGAGGTCGAGTGGTGGCGGAACAGGGCGGTCCCGAGGACCAGAAGCCCCAGTCCGACGAGGCGCGCAGCGCCTTCCTCCCGCCGGCCGGTGTCGAGCAGCCCGCGGCTCCGTCCGAGGACGACCATCCGACATCGGAATTTGCCCTTCCGTCCGGTCTCCACACCGATCCGTCGGCGTCGTCCGGCCCCGGTTCTCCTTCCGGGCCGGGGAACGGGGCGGGATCCGACACACTCACGTCCGCCTTCGTCCCGCCGCCCGGGTACGACGCACAGCACCATGCGCCCGCGTTCACCCCCGCGCACGGGATTCCGATGGTCCGGCTGACCAAGGAAGCTCCCTGGCAGGACCGGATGCGCACGATGCTGCGCATGCCGGTGACGGAGCGTCCGGCGCCCGAGAGCGTGCAGCGGACCGACGACTCGGGTCCCGCCGTACCGCGTGTGCTCGACCTGACTCTGCGTATCGGGGAGCTGCTCCTCGCGGGCGGCGAGGGCGCCGAGGACGTCGAGGCGGCGATGTTCGCCGTGACGCGGTCGTACGGGCTCGACCGCTCCGAGCCCACGGTCACCTTCACCCTGCTGTCCATCTCGTACCAGCCGTCACTGGTCGACGACCCCGTGACGGCGAGCCGCACCGTACGCCGCCGGGGCACCGACTACACCCGGCTGGCGGCCGTGTTCCGGCTGATCGACGACATCACCACGGCGGAGCACGTCGAGGTCTCGCTGGAGGAGGCCTACCGGCGCCTCGCCGAGATCCGCCGTAACCGTCACCCGTATCCGGGCTGGGTGCTGACGGCCGCCGCAGGTCTGCTCGCCGGCTCGGCATCGGTGCTGGTCGGCGGCAACGCGCTGGTCTTCATCGTGGCGGCGGCGGGCGCGATGCTCGGCGACCGGCTGGCCTGGCTCTGCGCCGGGCGCGGGCTGCCCGAGTTCTACCAGTTCACGGTGGCGGCCATGCCTCCCGCCGCGATGGGTATCGCCCTGACCCTCACCCATTCGACGGATGTGCGGCCCTCCGCGGTGATCACCGGTGGACTGTTCGCGCTGCTGCCCGGACGGGCTCTCGTCGCCGGGGTGCAGGACGGCCTGACGGGCTACTACATCACCGCGGGAGCCCGGCTCCTGGAGGTCATGTACTTCTTCATCGGCATCGTGGCGGGTGTGCTGCTGATGCTCTACCTGGGCGTCCAGCTCGGTGCGCAGCTCAACCCGGAGGCGCAGGTCGTTGCCAACGACCGGCCGGGGCTGCAGATCCTGGTCTCGATGACCCTGACGCTGGCGTTCGCCATCCTGCTCCAGCAGGAACGTTCCACCGTGCTGGCGGTGACCCTCAACGGGGGCGTGGCCTGGGTCATCTACGGGGCGATGGCCCGTGAGGGCCATATCTCGCCGGTGGCTGCCACGGCGGTGGCGGCCGGCCTGGTGGGGCTGTTCGGCCAGCTGTTCTCGCGTTACCACTACAGCTCGTCGCTGCCCTACATCACGGCCGCGATCGGCCCACTGCTGCCCGGTTCAGCGACCTACTTCGGTCTGCTGTTCGTCGCGCAGAACGAGGTGGAGGCCGGGCTCACCTCGCTCTCCACGGCGGTCGCCACAGCGCTGGCGATCGCCATCGGGGTCAACCTGGGAAGCGAGATCTCCCGGCTCTTCATGCGGGTGCCGGGCGCGGTCGAGGGCGCGTCCCGCCGGGCGGCCAAGCGGACCCGCGGCTTCTGACACACACGCGGCGCCCCGGTCTCCCTGGGGGGACCGGGGCGCCGTCGGTGCGCGCGGGGAGAGTCAGCGCCTGTCCTGCCACCCGTAACGACCCGGGTCGTCGTCCTGGCTGTCGCCCTGGCCGGCCGCGGGGCGGCCCCCGTAGGGGGCGCCACCGTCGGTGTACGGGCCGGGCTGCCCGGCGCCGTACCCGCCGTCGTACTGGCCGCCCTGGCCGCCGTTGCCGTACTGACCGCCCTGATCCGCGGCGCCGTACTGACCGGCGCCGTACCGGTCGCCCTGGCCGCCGTACTGACCCTGGTCGCCGGTGTACTGGCCGCCGTACCCGCTGCCGCCCTGGTGGTCCGTGCCGTACTGCCCCTGGGCGCCGTACTGGCTGCCCTGCCGGCCGTCGCCCTGCTGGGTGCCGTACTGAGCGCCGTACGGAGGCTCCTGGCCGCCGTACTGACCGCTGCCGTACCGGGCGCCGCCCTGGCCGCCGTACTGCCCGCCGTACTGACCCTCGCCGTACTGCGCGCCCTGGCCGGCGCCGTACTGGTCCTGACCCGCCTGGCCGGTGCCGTACTGGTCCTGACCCGCCTGGCCGGTGCCGTACTGGCTCCCGTACGCGCCGGCGTCGTACGACGCCGGCTGGTCGCCGGTGTACCGGTAGGCGGCAGTGCCCTGGCCGTCGTCGCCGGCTCCGCCGTGGGGGCCGCCCGCGGGGCCGCCGTCCGAGGGGCCGTGGCCGTCCCCCTGCCGCTCGGCGCCTTCCTTCTTCGACCTGCTGCGGGCCCGCAGGAACTCGATCGCGATCGGCACCACGGAGATGAGCACGATCAGGATGAGGATCAGCTCGATGTGCTCGTGCACGAAGTCGATCTTGCCGAGGCCCGCGCCGAGCAGCGTCACGCCGACGCCCCAGAGCACGCCGCCGATGACGTTGAACGTGATGAACGAGCGGTAGTCCATCCGGCTCACACCGGCGATGATCGGCGTGAAGGTACGGACGATGGGCACGAAGCGGGCCAGCACCAGCGACTTCGGGCCGTACTTCTCGAAGAACTCGTGGGCCTTCTCGACGTTCTCCTGCTTGAAGAGACGGGAGTCCGGGCGCCTGAAGAGCGCCGGTCCCACCTTTCGCCCGAAGAGATAGCCGACCTGGTCACCGATGATCGCCGCCAGGGCGACCAGGAGGCAGACCAGCCACAGGGGGTACTTCAGGTCGCCCGTCGTCACCAGCAGACCCGTGGTGAACAGCAGGGAGTCGCCGGGCAGGAAGAAGCCGATCAGCAGCCCGGACTCGGCGAACACGATGAGCAGGAGGCCGGGAAGCCCGAAGGTGTTGAGCAGATAATCCGGGTCCAGCCAGCTCGGGCCGAGCGCAAGCGTATTCAAGGGTCCGGGCTCCAGGTTGGTCGGTGTGCGCGGCTGCGTGGCCGCCCCAAGCTATCAACGCTGCGGCGGACGCCTGGGTTCCACTGGCGTAAGCAAGGATGCGCGCGGAACGAACCGGGGCAAAGCTTTCCGCAGGAGGTGCCACACCATGGGCATTGAGGACTACGGCGGCGGACAGACACCCCAGGCGGACGTCCTGGTCGTCACCACGAACGACGTACCCGGCCATCAGGTGACGCAGGTCGTCGGCGAGGTGTTCGGACTCACAGTCCGCTCCCGTCACCTCGGCAGCCAGATCGGGGCCGGTCTGAAGTCGATGATCGGCGGCGAGCTGAAAGGGCTGACCAAGACGCTCGTCGAGACCCGCAACCAGGCGATGGAGCGGCTCGTCGACCAGGCCAGGGCACGCGGCGCGAACGCGGTGCTGATGATGCGGTTCGACGTGAGCGAGGCGGCGGACGTGGGCACCGAGGTCTGCGCCTACGGAACGGCGGCCGTGATCAGCAGGTCCTGACCGGCTCCCCCTCCCCCTCCCCCTCTCCCACCCCGGAGGTTCCCGCATGCCCACGTCCGTCAACGTCGCTGTCGTCTATTACTCCTCCACCGGCACCGTCTCCACGATCGCCAAGGCCCTCGCACAGGACGCCGAGAACGCCGGCGCGCAGGTACGCCTGCGCAAGGCCGCCGAGCTCGCGCCCCAGGCTGCCATCAACGCCAACCCGGTCTGGGCCGAGCACGCGAAGGCGACCGCCGGCATCCAGGAGGTCTCGCCGGACGACATGGTCTGGGCGGACGCGGTGATCTTCGGCACGCCCACCCGGTACGGCAATGTCACCGCCCAGCTCAAGCAGTTCCTCGACACGCTGGGTGGCCTCTGGCAGTCGGGACAGCTCGCCGACAAGGTCTACAGCGGCTTCACCGCCAGCAGCACCACCCACGGCGGCCAGGAGTCCACCCTGCTCGCGCTGTACAACACGATCTACCACTTCGGCGGCATCCTGGTCCCTCCCGGATACACGGACCCCTCGAAGTTCGTGGACGGAAACCCGTACGGCACCTCCCATGTCTCGGGGCAGGGCGACATCCCGGTCGGCGAGCAGACCCTGACCGCCGCGCGGGTCCAGGCCGAGCGCGTCGTGAAGTTCACCCGGGCCGTCAAGGCCGGACTCGCGGCCGAGAACTGAGGAGCCCGTCCATGCCTCTCCACAAGGGTTCGCACGGCGGGCCCGCTCCGTCCGACGAGCACCGCAGACTCGCCCTCAACCCGTTCTTCGGGGAGGCCGACCCGACCGCCCCGATGGTCGCGGCTCCGCCGACGCACGCCCTCCCGGACGGCCCCCTGCCGCCGTCGACCGCCTATCGGCTCGTCCACGACGAGCTGATGCTCGACGGGAACTCCCGGCTCAATCTCGCGACCTTCGTCACCACCTGGATGGAGCCCCAGGCCGGTGTGCTGATGGCCGAGTGCCGGGACAAGAACATGATCGACAAGGACGAGTACCCACGCACCGCCGAGCTGGAGCGGCGCTGCGTGGCGATGCTCGCCGACCTCTGGAACGCCCCCGATCCGGCGGCCACCGTGGGCTGCTCGACCACGGGCTCCAGCGAGGCCTGCATGCTTGCGGGAATGGCTCTGAAGCGCCGCTGGTCCGCCAGGAACGCCGACCGCTATCCGGCGTCCGCCCGGCCCAATCTGGTGATGGGCGTCAATGTGCAGGTCTGCTGGGACAAGTTCTGCACGTTCTGGGAGGTGGAGCCCCGCCAGGTCCCGATGGACGGCGAGCGTTTCCATCTGGATCCGCAGGCGGCCGCCGAACTGTGCGACGAAAACACCATCGGCGTGGTCGGGATCCTCGGGTCCACCTTCGACGGTTCCTACGAGCCGATCGCCGAGCTGTGCGCGGCG
Source organism: Streptomyces sp. NPDC102441 (assembly GCF_044765585.1). NCBI lineage: Bacteria > Bacillati > Actinomycetota > Actinomycetes > Kitasatosporales > Streptomycetaceae > Streptomyces > Streptomyces sp. NPDC102441. The sequence continues at coordinate 95,426 of NZ_JBIWKH010000019.1, read as the reverse complement.
CTGGACGACCTCCAGGAGCGCACCGGTCTCGACATCCCGGTCCATGTGGACGGGGCGTCCGGGGCGATGGTGGCGCCGTTCCTCGACCAGGACCTGGTGTGGGACTTCCGGCTCCCCCGGGTGTCCTCCGTCAACACCTCCGGGCACAAGTACGGTCTGGTCTACCCGGGCGTGGGCTGGGTGCTGTGGCGTTCACCGTCCGAGCTGCCCGAGGAGCTCGTCTTCCGGGTCAACTACCTGGGCGGCGACATGCCGACCTTCGCCCTGAACTTCTCCCGGCCCGGCGCGCAGGTGGTGGCGCAGTACTACACGTTCCTGCGGCTGGGCCGGGAGGGTTACCGGGCCGTTCAGCAGGCGTCGCGGGACATCGCGCGACGCCTGGCCACGGAGTTCGAGTCCCTGGACGACTTCCGGCTGCTGACCCGGGGCGACGAACTCCCGGTGTTCGCCCTGACGACGAAACCCGAAGTGAAGGCGTACGACGTCTTCGACGTGTCGAGGCGGCTGCGGGAGCGCGGCTGGCTGGTGCCCGCGTACACCTTCCCCGCCAACCGCCAGGACCTCTCGGTGCTGCGCGTGGTCTGCCGCAACGGCTTCTCCTCGGATCTCGCGGAGCTGCTCCTGGACGACCTGCGCCGGCTCCTTCCCGAGCTCCGTGCCCAGGCGCACCCGCTGAACCGGGATCGGGGGGTCCAGACGGCCTTCCACCACTGAGGCGCCCGGTGTCCGCAAGCCCGAACGGCTCGTCGCTCCCGGCGCCCACCCGCCCCCCTCGCTCAAGTAGTCAAACATGACTAGCGAGGTGAGGGTGCGCCCGGGATGATTCGTCAGACTTGATCAGCGGGAGCCCCCTGGGTCTGTGACACCTGTGGCACAGGAGTTTGTCTGCCCCTCGGCGAGCACCCCGACGAACGGTTCGCCCTCACCCGCGAAGGTGTACGCCCCCGCCTCGATCCGTGCGATCAGGCCACGGGTCCACTCCGCCCCCGCGTCCGCCGAGTGCACCCACATGTTCATGATCTCGCCGATGTGCCCGAGCGCCTCCGGGCCCTCCTCCGGCGTGTAGTGCTCCGTGACCGCGGCCCGCCGGCCCTCGATGGCGGTGATGCGCTCCCGCAGGAGCTCCAGCGCCTCGGCCCGCTCCAGGTCGACGATGCAGCCGAGGGCGGCCGAGAGCACGTCCACACTCTTGTCGTACGAGGTCAGCGAGGCCCGCAGCAGGGTGAAGTACTCCTGGGTGCCCGCGTCGGTGACCTCGTACTCGGTGCGGGGCGGGCCACCGGCCGTGGACGGGGCGACCTCGTGGGCGACGAGCAGTCCCTGCTTCGCCATCTGTTTGAGTGCGTGGTAGATCGACCCGGGCTTGGCGTTGGACCACTCGTGGGCGCCCCAGTACTCCAGGTCGTTGCGCACCTGATAGCCGTGAGCGTGGCCGTGCCGGCGCACTGCACCCAGGACCAGGAGGCGGATCGCCGACATACCACTCACCCTTTGTAGTCAACTTTGACCAGGGTAGCCCGCCTCTTCGGCGCCCGGGTCGAAGGGCCCCGGTTCAGAACCCGGTGCAGAACCCGGTTCAGAACCGGTTCAGAAAGGGAAGACCGTTCGCCCGTGCTGCACCGAGATCCACTTACGGGTGGTGAACGCCTCCACGGCGGCCTCGCCGTTCAGCCGTCCCATGCCGGACCTCTTCTCGCCCCCGAACGCGACCGCCGGATCGTCCTGCACGGTCGCGCCGTTGACGTGGAACATCCCGCCCCTGATACGCCGGGCGAACCGCACCCCGCGCTCGGCGTCCGCCGTGTGGACGGCGCCGCTCAGCCCGTAGGGGCTGTCGTTGACGATGCGCACGGCGTCCTCCTCACCGTCGAACGGCACCAGCAGCGCCACAGGACCGAAGATCTCCTGCTCCAGCAGCGGTGACCCCTCCGGCAGCCCGGTCAGCACCGTCGGCTCGACGAGATTGCCGCGCGTACGGCCCCGTACGAGCGCGGTGGCACCGGCCTCGATGGCCCCGTCGACCAGCGCGGTGAGCGCCTCGGCCTGGAACGCGTCGACGACCGGCCCGATCCGGGTGTCAGGATCGCGTGGATCCCCCGACACGAGGGCGGAGACCGCGGCGGTGAACCGCTCGGCGAACTCCTTCTCCACGGACCGGTCCACCAGGATGCGGTTGGCGGCCATGCTGACCTGCCCCTGGAACAGGAAACGGCTGTAGACGGCGGCCCGGACCGCGTGGTCGAGGTCGGCGTCCTCCAGCACGACCAAGGCGCTGTTGCCGCTCAGTTCGAGGATGGTCCTCTTGAACAGCCCGGCGGCGACGGCGGCGACATGGCGGCCGACCCGGTCCGAACCGGTGAAGGAGATCACCTTGGGCACGGGGTGCTGGACGAAGGCGTCGCCGATCTCGGCGCTGTCGGTGATCAGGACGTTGAGAAGCCCCGCGGGCAGCCCCGCGTCCTCGAAGATCCGGGCGACCAGGCTCCCGCCGGCGATCGGAGCGTTCTGATGGGGCTTCACCACGACAGCGTTGCCGAGCGCGAGCGCGGGGGCGACGGTCTTCACCGTCACCAGGAAGGGGAAATTGAAGGCGCTGATCACGCCGATCACGCCGACGGGAAGCCGGTAGACCCGGTTCTCCTTGCCGTCGGCGAGCGAGGGCAGCAGCTGGGCCGACGGGCGCATCGCCTGTCCTGCGGCCTCACGCAGAAACTCCTGCGCGGCCCGCACCTCGAATTCGGCCCTCGCCCGCGTACCACCGAGCTCATCGATGATCAGCTCGACGATTTCGCCACTGCGCTCCCCGACGAGCCGCACGGCGTTGTCCAGAACGGCCCGCCGTTCATAAGGACCGGTCGTCGCCCATTCCCGCTGCGCGCGTTCGGCGGCCCGGTAGGCCAGGTCGACTTCCGCCGCGGTGGCCACGGTGACGGAGCAGAGTTTTTCGCCGTTGTAAGGATTGAAATCAATGATGTCCCACTCACCGTTGCCGGTCAGCCACTCGCCGTCGATGTACTGGCGGGCCAGTTCACTGGGGAAGGACATGCAATCCCTTACTGCAGGCGCAGACTCCTGTCGGGTACTCATCGTACTGGCGAATCACGTCAGTTGAAGGAGACCGCGGAGAAGATCCCGGCTCTCCTCGGGCCCCGGGCTGTCCTCGTGGAGCCGGACCATGGCCTTTTCGTACTGGGCGACTTCCTCGGCCTTGTCCAGATAGAGCGCACTTGTCAGCTGCTCCAAATAGACGATGTCCGACAGATCGGATTCCGGGAATCGCAGCATCGTGAATGCACCGCTCTCACCGGCATGACCACCGAAGCTGAAGGGCATCACTTGCAGGGTGATGTTCGGCTGCTCCGACATATCGATCAGATGCCGCAATTGCGCACGCATCACCTCGCGCCCGCCGTACGGACGCCGCAGCGCAGCCTCGTCGAGCACCGCGTGGAAGCGCGGGGCGCGCTCGGAGACCAGCGCCTTCTGCCGCGCCAGGCGTAGCGCCACCCTGCGGTCGACCTCGGCCGCCGGAGCGCCGGGCATGCCGCGCGCGACGACTGCGTGGGCGTACGCCTCGGTCTGCAACAGCCCGTGGACGAACTGGACTTCGTAGATCCGGATGAGCGAGGCCGCCCCCTCCAGACCGATATACGTCTGGAACCAGCCGGGCAGCACATCGCCGTAACTGTGCCACCAGCCCGCCACGTTGGCCTCACGGGCCAGGCCGAGGAGCGAATCCCGCTCCGCCTCGTCCGTGACTCCGTACAGCGTGAGCAGGTCCTCGACGTCCCTGGCCTTGAAGCTCACCCGTCCCAACTCCATGCGGCTGATCTTCGATTCGGAGGCGCGGATGGAGTAGCCGGCCGCCTCACGGGTGATGCCCCGCGACTCGCGCAGGCGCCTGAGCTGAGAGCCCAAGAGGATGCGCCGCACCACAGAACCACTCGACTCGCCTGCCGACACCGGCTTCCCAGCCCTCCCCATCGCTTCCCGTACTTCGGGGCCCCCGCACCCCGGAGGCGGATTCTGCCACCAAAACGCTTCAGCCCGTACTCATTCGATTACAGAAATGGCAAGACTTTCCGAAAGCTTCAAAACTGTGAAGCGGAAGAAATGACCCGAACCGTCACGCTACCGGGCAGACTCCCCGCGTGCACGTGCATCTGCCCTTGCATCTGCTCGGCGCATTCGGAACCATGGGCCCCGCGCACCTGCATGCTCGTTCGTGTTGTGCCGCTGTACCCGCAGTGCCCGCTACAAGCAGTGCCGCTACAGCCGCGAATCCCGGGAGTGCCTCGTATGGGGACGAATGGATCGACGATGCTCGGGCCGTTACGGCAGGGGCTTCCGCCCATCGACCCCTCGGCGGTCGCGGGCTCGGCCTCCTGCACGCTGCCGGCCCGGTACGAGGCCGTGGGCGGGGCGCGGAAGTTCACCCGTACGACGCTGAACTCCTGGGACCTCGGCGAGCGCTTCGACGATGTGGCCCTGGTCGTGTCCGAGCTGGTCACCAACGCGCTGCGGCACGCCCTGCCGTCCGACACCGCTACGGCGCGGGCGCGTCAGGACTCCTCCGTACGACTGCATCTGATGCGCTGGTCCTCGCGCCTGGTGTGCGCGGTGCGCGATCCCAGCGAGAAGGGCCCGGTCGCGGGAGAGGCGCCGGATTCCGCCGAGTCCGGCCGGGGGCTGTTCCTCGTCGAGTCGTTCAGCGACGGCTGGGGCTGGCACCCCTCCCCCGTGCCGGCCGGGGACACTCCGCCCGAAGGAGGGTTCGGCAAGGTGGTCTGGGCCCTGTTCCGGCTGACGGACCGCCCGGCGCCGGAGCTGCACGTCACGGTCGACGCGTTCCCCGACAGCCTGTAGTCCTGTCCGCGCCCGCCTCAGCCCGTGCGGGTCGCCCGCGCGCTCAGCCGCCGGTGGCCAGGTGGTCGAACTCCCCGTCCTTGACGCCCAGCAGCAGCGCCTCGATCTCCGCAGGCGTATAGACCAGCGCGGGCCCGTCGGGGTGGCGCGAGTTCCGCATCGCCACGTTCCCTCCGGGCAGTTTCGCGAACTCCACGCATGATCCTTGTGAGTTGCTGTGTCTGCTCTTCTGCCAGACGACCCCGCGAAGCTCTGTGGCCGCCATGCCGTTGTACACGTGGTGCACAGGACGCTCCCCGAGTTGCAAGGTGCAAGTGTCGACTAGCTCGGATCATAGCTGTGTTCATATGCCAATGCATGAGCAGATGCACGTGCACACCCGGTGCGCGCGCGATTACAGTTTTGCCGCTGATCCGCTCACCCATCTGTGCACCCGTCCCCCGCCTCTATGAGGAACAGACGAACGGCACGCCAATTTGACTCCCACTTCCCCGAGTTGTTCTGTTCACTCCTGGTAGCTTGGCGCGGTCTTTCGGCAGTGAATCCACAAGAAGGAACTCACCTATGGACAGCCTTCCGCGCTCCGGCGCTCTTGCCGCGGCCGGTCTCGTCGCCGTGCTCGCCCTCACCGCCTGCGGCAGTGACGACCCCGCCTCGGACAAGGCTCCGGAGCCCGGAGCCGGCTCCGGGCAGACCTCTTCGTCCGGAACAGGCGGCAAGGAGGGCGGATCCGGGGACGCGGACGCCACCGCGCTGGAGGGCACCTGGACGGGCACGTCCGACAGCCTGCCCGTCGTCCTGTCGGTCACCTCGGGCAAGGTCGCGCTCTCGGCCGGCAAGCACATCTGCCAGGGCGACGTGAAGGACATGGGCGAGGTGATGCTCGCGCTGAAGTGCCTCGACGGGAACACCGACCGCACCATGGGCTCCGTCGAGTCCAACGACGGCGAGAAGCTCGTCATCTCCTGGGACGCCGGGGCCGAGGACACCCTGTCCAGGACCGACGCCACCGCGCTGCCGACGGACCTGCCGGAGCTCCCCGCCCCCTGACGCGCCCCTGGCTCACGCCCGCCCGCTGCTGATCTCCAGGGCCCGCGAGAAGTCCTCCAGGGCGCGGAGCAGCAGGGTGGCCCCGTTGCGTACGAAGGAGTCGGGCGGTGGCCCATCGGCGGCGTCCCGGCGCGCCAGGGCCTCCCTGACCGGCTCCCAGTCGGGGACACGGCGCTCCCGCACCGCCTTCGCACCCTCCTCCGTGGCACGGCGCAGCGCTTCGGCCAGCCCGGCGGCCTCGGGCACAGGAGTGGCGGAGGCCGCGGGCAGATGGGCCTCCATGAGCATCGCGACCCGGCCGAACTGGGCGAGCGCGGCCTGGGCGTCCGCGGCGGCGGTCCGGGAGATGCCCCGGTGGCGTACGGGCTCGGGCTGGGCCGTCTCCAGCGCCTCCTGCCAGGCGACGCGGGCCTCCCGGGTGGTGAGGAGTGCGGTGCGCACCTCCTCCAGGCTCCTGGACGAGGGATCGGCGTACCGGTCGAGGACCGTGGCCGCGTAGCGCCCGTCCGTGATCACCCAGGTGGCGAGCCGGTCGCGCAGTCGCGGGGTCTCCCAGGCCGGGTAGAGGGCGTACGCCGCCATCGCGAGCAGACCGCCCATGAGGGTCAGCACGACCCGCTCGGGCACGGTCTGGGACCAGTCGTCGCCCGCCATCCCGAGCAGGAAGACGACGTAGGCGGAGACACAGACCTGGCCGACCGCGTATCCGGTGCGCATCAGCAGGTACATCAGCGCGGCGCTGGCGACGGCGAGCAGGGCGGAGAGCTCCGCGTTCGGGTGCGCGGCCTGCACGATGCCGGTGGCGACGGCGACGCCGATCACCGTGCCCATGAAGCGGCCCACGGACCGCGAGTACGTATGGGTGAACTCGGGGCGCATCACCATCACGGCGGTCATGGGCGCCCAGTACCCATGGCCGAACGGCAGCACCATCCCCATGAGGTAGCCGGCCGCGGTCACCGCCGACACCCGTTCCGCGTGACGCAGGATCGTCGATCCTCGGCACAGTTCACGGCGCATGGAGCCGTAGACGACGGGAACCAGCCGCAGCAGAGTGGGCCGACGGCGGTGCGGGATGAGGGGCTCGCCGGGCGTCCGGTCGTCCGTACCGGTCCCCTCGGCGATCTCGATGACATCGGCGAGCAGAGAGGTGAGCCGGTCGGCGGCCCTGCGGGGCGGGCCGGTGAGGATCACCTCGGTGTCGGGGGACTTCAGCACCGAGAGCGCCGTCTCGTCCAGCCGCACCGGGTCGCCGTGGCGTACCGCCCGGGCCGCGGAGTCGAGCAGGGATCCGGCGGACCCGAGGATCTCCCGCGCCCAGTAGCGCTCGGGGCCCTCGGCCGGGACTCCCAGGGCGGGATCCGCCAGCGAGGCGAGGACCGGCCGCAGCCGCTCGGCGACCCCGCGCGCGCCGTGCAGATCGGCGGGGCGGCGCCGGGCCTCGCGGGGGGTGACGGCGGCGGCGTTGCGCGCGGTCATCAGCGGTACGGGGTCGAAGGGCGCCACCGGGTCGTTGCGCAGTCTGCGGGCGTAGTCGGCCTCAGCGGCCAGGGCGTCGGCGAGCGCGTCGCGCTGGGCTCCCCATCTGCGCACCGGGAACAGCACGATCAGCGTCGCCTGGACGAGCCCGCCGAGCGCCATCATCGCGGCGTGGGCGGCGGCGTCGGCGACCGAGGTGGGCAGGGTGACCGTGACCAGCATGATCGCGACGTTGGAGCCCGCGATGATGCCGCCCGTCGAACCAGCCGCCCAGGCCATCCCGGCCGCGAAGGTCCAGAGGATGAGCAGGGCCAGGAACAACAGGGTGTGGGACACGCTGAGATAGCCGACGAACGTCGACACGGCCAGGCTGGCTCCGGAGACCAGTGCGAGAACCGGCCGGGGACGCCAGCTGCGCTGGAAGGATGCGATGGCCGCCTGGTGCGCGCCGAACGCCGAACCGACCGCGATCACCGGGCCGAACAGCGCGAGACTCACCCCGACGACGAGTGCGAGACCCGCGGCGCCGCGCACCGCGATGAGCGGTTCGAGACGCCGTCGCTCGATCGACAGCCCCGAGCGGGCCGTCTCCCTCAGCGCCCGGAGCCAGCTCATGGACGGAGACTAGCCGGATTCACAGCAAACCGGACTTATGCCGCTCCGGGCAGTCCTCAGCGGCGGATCTCCGGTCCGCCTCCACCCATCCTGGCCCGGTCGGCCGCTGCCGTGCCGTGGTTCCAGCCCTCCGCGTCCGTCGCCCCGCGCAGCCGGGCCGTGGTGGTCCTCGGGAACATCTGCTCCGCGGTGTCGGTCACGGCGACGTCCCGGGCCGCCAGGACCGGCAGCAGAGCCCCGGGGTCACCTTCGCGGGCTTCGGCAGCGGCTTCCGAGCCGGCCGCGGCGGTGACCCGCTCGGTGTCCGCCGCAAGACGGCTGCCCAGTCGCTGGGCGTACGCCATCAGGAAGGACTGCCGGAAGGTCTTGGTCCGCTTGCGTCCGCCGGCCCGCTGCCCGGCCTCCGCCTTCGTCATCGCGGCGGTGCCCTGCACCAGCAGGGAGGTGAAGAGCAGCTCCACGGCCTCCAGGTCCGGCTCGAAGCCCACGACCGTGGTGAAGGCGAGATCGCTGTTCCACACGGCGCGGCAGCGGTTGGCCGAGGCGACGGAGTCGAGCAGGACGGCCTTCGCGCTCTCGTACGGGGCGTCGACCCCGATCCGGACAGCCCCCGGGGTATCGGCGCTGTGCGTCCGGGCGGCGAGGAGCGCCTCGTCGATGCTGTGCCGGGCCATCAGCTCCTGCGCCTTGGTGGTGAGCGCCTCTGCCTCCTCCGGGAAACCGGTCGCCTCCGCCTTCGCGAGCAGCGCCCGGATCCTGGTGAGCATGCGGGGTTCACCGTGGGCCGGCGGCCGGTACCCGGCGTCGGCGGCCGTGCCGGGCACCGGCCCGACCGGCTCGACGGCCGGGAGCCGGAGCAGCAGCCTGTACAGCTCCAGGAGCGCGGAGGCGTAGGTGAAGCGGTCGGGCCGGTTGCGCGGCGCCGGGGCGGGCATGGCGGCGAGCTGGTCCGCCCAGCGTGGAGGGAGCCGGCCGTACCCCGCCGTCTCCGCCGTGATCAGGGCGGAGACGAGCGCCGCGCCGGCTTCGTCCAGCTCGCGGCGGACGGTCCGTACGACGTCGGCGGGCTGCCAGCCGCGCGTCCACGCCCGCCGGACGAACTCCTGGCCCCGGAGGTGCAGCTCCTCGTCTGCGGACGGGTCCGCCGCGAGGAGGGAGGCGCCGGTGTCCAGGCCCGCGTCGCCGTCCGAATACAGGGCCGCGGCACACGCCCGGTCGATCACCGATTCCATCGGACCAGCGTAGGCGGCGGCCGGGCGCTCAGCGCTCCCCGGGGAGCAGGACGAGCTTGCCGCGCACGTGTCCGGCCTCGCTCAGTTCCTGGGCCCGTGCCGCGTCACCGAGGGCGAACGTCCGTTCGACGGGGATCCGCAGGCCGCCGACGGCCGCCGCCTCCGCGTACTCCGCGAGCCGCCTGCTCCCGTCCGGGGCGTTCCCGCCACCCGCCGAGAACGCCACCCCGTAGTGGGCCGCGTCCGGGTCGGCGATGGTGGCGATCCGGTCGGGGGTACCGCCGCGCAGCTCCACCGAGTCCGCCAGCGCGCCCCTGCCCGCCACGTCGAACACCGCGTCCACGCCCTGCGGCGCGGCCTCGCGCACCCGCTCCACCAGTCCTTCCCCGTACGCCACCGGGACCGCGCCGAGCACCCTCAGATAGTCGTGGTTGGCCGGTGAGGCGGTCCCGATGACGGTGGCGCCTCTGGCCGCGGCCAGCTGGATGGCGGCGGAGCCGACCGCGCCGGACGCCCCGTGCACCAGCAGGGTCTCTCCCGCGGACACCGTGAGCTCGTCGAGGACCCGGGCGGCGGTCGCGGTCGCCACGGGCAGCGCGGCCGCCTCCGCCCAGCCCAGTCCCTGCGGCTTGCGCGCGACGGCTCCCACGTCGGCCAGGACGTACGCGGCGTACGCGCCGGTCGTGCTCCGGCCGAGGACCTCGTCGCCGACCGCGTACTCCGTGACGCCCTCGCCGGTCTCGTCGACCACCCCGGCGAACTCGCTGCCGGGTGTGGCGGGCAGCGGGGTGGGGAACGCCGCCTCCATCCAGCCGTTGCGGATCTTGTGGTCGACCGGGTTGACCCCGGCGGCCCTGACCTCCACCCGGATCTGCCCGGGGCCGGCGTGGACGTCCTCGACCCGGGCCCGGCGCAGGACCTCGGGGCCGCCGAACTCCTCGTACACGATCGCTTCCATCGCCGTCTCCTCCGCCGCCTGCCGTGTTCCTGGTACGCACCGCGCGCACCAGCACTTCGATCCTCGCGGCAGTCCGGCGCGCCCGCCCGGTGAGCCGGGGCTGCTGTCAGTGCCGGGTGCAAGACTCGGCCCATGACCGAACGTTGGGCTCTGGCCACCGCGGAGGGGGGCGGCGCACTCCTCGTGCCGCTGACGCGCGGCGGCCTGCCCGCCGGTCCCGTCCTGGCCGAGCCCGACCTCACCGAGTCCGTCCGCTCCCGCCCCGAGGTGTCCCGCTGGGTCTGGCGCTCGACCGGCGGGATCTACCCCCGGCTGCTCGCGGCGGGCGTGCGGATCGAGCGGTGTTACGACATCGAGTGCGCCGAGCTGCTGCTGCTCGGCCACGAGGGGCGGCTCGGGGAACCCCGCTCCGCCGCGGCGGCCTGGGCCCGGCTGCGCCACGCGCCGGTGCCGCCCGATCCACCGCCCCGCTCGGCGGAGCCCGGCTCCCAGTCCTCCCTCTTCGAGCCGCGCTCCGGCACCGATCTGCCGTTCGAGGCGCTCCTCGAGGTCTACGCCGAGCAGCTCCGCCGCCATGAGGCGACGGAGCACCCCGGGCGGATGCGGCTGCTCACTGCCTCCGAGTCCGCGGGCATGCTGGTCGCCGCCGAGATGAACAGATCCGGGCTCCCCTGGCGCGCCGATGTGCACCGCGAGGTGCTGGACGACCTGCTCGGCGAGCGCTACGCGGGCGGCGGCGAGCCCCGGAGACTGGCCGAGGCCGCGGACGAGGTGTCGGCGGCGTTCGGCAGACGGGTGCGGCCCGATCTGCCTGCCGATGTCGTGAAGGCGTTCGCCCAGGCCGGGATCAAGGTGAAGTCGACCCGGCGGTGGGAGCTGGAGGAGCTCGACCACCCGGCGGTGGAGCCGCTCATCCGCTACAAGAAGCTGTACCGCGTCTGGACCGCCCATGGCTGGAGCTGGCTCCAGGACTGGGTGCGCGAGGGCCGGTTCCGCCCGGAGTACCAGCCGGGAGGCACGGTCAGCGGACGCTGGACGACCAACGGCGGCGGGGCACTGCAGATCCCCAAGGTGATACGCCAGGCGGTCGTCGCCGACGAGGGCTGGCGGCTGGTCGTGGCCGACGCCGACCAGATGGAGCCGCGCGTGCTGGCCGCGATCTCCCGCGACCGTGGGCTGATGGAGGTGGCCGGACACGACGGCGACCTCTACAAGGCCCTGTCCGACCGCGCGTTCCACGGCGACCGCGATCACGCCAAGATCGCGCTGCTGGGCGCGATCTACGGGCAGACCTCGGGCGACGGCCTGAAGAACCTGGCGGCGCTGCGCCGGCGCTTCCCGCATGCCGTCGCCTACGTCGACGACGCGGCGAAGGCCGGCGAGGAGGGCCGCCTCGTCCGCACCTGGCTGGGCCGCACGAGCCCGCCCGCCGCCGGGGCGGGAGAGGACGGGGAAGCGGGCATCCCGCAGGAGAGCGAGGAGCCGCCGGCCGGGGAGAGCACCGGCACGTACGGCTTCACCCCGGGCTACGCCTCGTCGAACGCCAGGGCGCGGGGCCGCTTCACCCGGAACTTCGTGGTGCAGGGCAGCGCGGCGGACTGGGCGCTGCTGCTCCTGGCGGCGCTGCGGCGGGCGCTCTCCGCCGCCGGGATGCGGGCGGAGCTGGTCTTCTTCCAGCACGACGAGGTGATCGTGCACTGTCCGGCCGAGGAGGCGCCCGCCGTGGTGGAGGCGATCCGTGAGGCGGGCGAGCTGGCCGGCCGGGTCGCGTTCGGGGAGACGCCGGTGCGGTTCCCGTTCAGCACGGCGGTCGTCGAGCGCTATTCGGACGCGAAGTAGCCCGGTCGCAAGGGCGACGGCAGGATGCGGACCGCGACGAAGACGGCCGGAAGCCCGGACCGGGGACGGAGTCCCGGCCCGGGCCGCTGCCGCGTGTCTACCCGCGCTCCCAGAGCGCGGGGACCAGCGGCGGTTCCCACCCGGCGAACGCCGAGTGTGCCTGGAGACATCGGTAGGAGACGCCGTCGTGGATCACCCGGTCACCGGCCCGGTAGGAGGTTCCCGCCGTCCAGGTGCCGCCCGGGGGGCCGGTGGGCGGATCGGTGGGGTCCGGCTGCTGGTCGACATCGAGCACGAAGTCGAAGGTGCCCTGCCGCCCGGGCCCCGCGGTGCGCACGTTCATCAGCAGCGCCGGGTCGTAGAGGGCGTCGGTGGCGTTGCGCGGCTCCCCCGGGAAGTACAGCTGCGTGGTCAGCACGGGGTGCCCCGGCGCCTGGGCCTTCACATGGATGTGCCGGGTACGTCCGGGGTAGAGGCCCGCGACCACCGTGGTGAGCGTGAAGGCCCCTTTCGCGTCGGTGAACTGGTGCCCGCGGAAGGCGAAGCCGCTCATGTCGTACGCCCCGCCGTCGTCCGCCTGCCAGAAGTCGAGCAGCACCCCCGGCAGCGGCTCGCAGGCCCGGCCGAAGACGTAACCGCTGACGGTGAGTGGCGTGCCGGGGGTACCGGACGCCACCAGGCTGGTCCGGAGCGGGGAGTCGGGTTTGAAGTAGGGGCCCTCCATCTGCTCGGGGGTCGGATCGTCTCCGTCGTCGCAGGCCGGCGTGAGCGCCAGGGAAGTGCCACCGGCGCCGGTGTCACGAGCGAGGGCGATGCCCCCGCCGGCGATCAGCGGCACGGTGCTCGCCGCGACGGCGGCCCGCAGAAGGTTCTTACGGCTGATCGGGCGGCCGGAAGGACCGGCCTCGGAGGATGAACTCTCGGTCATGGCTGCTTCCTCGGTGTACGGAGTTTCCTCGGACGCGTGTCTCGTGGAGTTCGGTCACGTGCCTCGTGGGCGGAGGAGCCGTCAGATCCGCTGCCAGAGCGCGGGCACGTTCGGCGGCTGCCAGCCGGCCTGCGCCCGGTGGCCCTGGAGGCAGCGGTAGCTCGTGCCGCCGTACGTCACCACCGCACCGGCGGCGTACGTCGATCCCGCGGCCCAGGTGCCGCCCGGGTCGGTCGGCGGATCGGTCGGGTCGGTGGGCGGGTCGGTCGGCGTACCACTGGTGACGAGGGTCAGTCCGTAGGCGGCCAGCGCCGGGTTGACCGGCTGGTAGTACGTCGTACCGCCCTGGGAGCAGTTCCCGGAGCCGCCGGAGGTGACGCCCTGGGCCTGGCTGCCCGAGATGAACGAGCCTCCGGAGTCACCGGGTTCGGCGCAGACGCTGGTGCGGGTCACGCCGGAGATGGTGCCCTCGGGGTAGGTGACGCTGCTGCCGTGCTGCTGGATCGTGCCGCAGTGCCAGCCCGTCGTGGAACCGGAGCGGCAGACCGAGGAGCCGACCACGGCCTGGGTGGATCCGGTGACGGTCACATCGCCGTTCCCGTATCCGTTCACCAGGGCGCGGGGCGTCCAGTTGGCGTTGGTGGCGACCCAGGCGTAGTCACGGCCGGGGAAGGTGGAGCCCTGGAAGGAGCCCTGCGCCTGCTGGTCGGCCCCGGTGGTGGTGACGCCCGGCGTCCCGCAGTGCCCTGCGGTGACGAAGCCGTTCTGGGTGCCGCGTCTGACGGGGAAGCCGATGGAACAGCGGCCTGTGCCGTTCATGTAGTACGCGTCGCCGCCCCGCAGATCCGCGTAGGCGCGGGGCTGTTCGGCGGAGCGGTCGACCCGCACGAGATCGCGGGGGACCCCCGCCTCGGCGAGGAAGCCGTCCGCGGCCGCCGTACGGGCCGTGTTGACGACCAGGCGGTTCGTCCGGATGTCGACGTACCAGGAGGGCACGCCCTCCGGTGCGTTCTTCAGGGCCACCGCGTCCAGCGCCGCCTTGGCCGCTTCGAGTCGGTCCAGGCTGTGGCCGACGACCTCCGCGCGGGCTCCGGCGGCCCTGATCCGGCCGACGTCGGCGCGGTCGGTGGTGGCGACGGTGAGGACGGCCGGATCGTCGCCGATCCGGGCTCCGGCGAAGTCGGCGCCGAGGGACTTCTCCAGCGCCGCCGCGACTGCCGCCGCCCGGTACTCGTCAGCTATTCGGGCCCTGGCCTCGTCGGCGTCGAGGCCGAGGTCACGGCTCATGGCCTTGATCAGTCCCGGCGAGAGCCGGTCGGCGGCGGCAGGAACGGCGCTGCCCGCCTGGTCGGCCGAGGCGACACCGGTCAGGCCGGCGAGGGCGAGCGCACCCACCGCCACGGCGGCGGCTCCTGAGGCGAACACGCGTCTGCGGAACACGGTTGTCTCCACGTCACTCTCCTTGGTTTCGGGGGGCGTCGGGCTCCGGGGGAGCGGAGCCCGGGGTGGCGAACTGCCGAAAACGTAGCGGTGCGCACGCCCGGCACAGGAGATCCCTTCCGCCCCCTAACACCGCGTTATGGGGCGCGCCCCGAGCCGTACCCGAGCGGGGCTCCGCACCGCTATAGGCTCCGGCCATGGCGACGCACGAGCACGAGATCACCGAGCCCGTCGACCTCTGTCTGCCGGACGGCGGCCTGAATCCGGCGGCGGTCGGCTGGTCCAGGAAGCCGCTGCACCGGGCCAATCTGCGGGGCTGGGGCCGGACGAAGCGGTGGGAGTACTGGTGCGTGACCACACCCACCCATCTGGTGACCCTGACGGTGAGCGACCTCGACTTCCTGGCGCTGAACACCGTCTACGTCCTGGAGTTCGGCCCCGGGGGCCGCGAGTTCGAGTGCTCCTCGGTCGTCCCCGCCGGCCGGGGCGTCCGCCTCCCCGACACCATCGCCGGGGCGCCGGGATCCGAGGACGTGGTCGTCGGCCCCGCCCGGCCGACCGGGAGCAAGGTGCGCATCGAGATCCGTGACGAGAACGCGGGCACGCGGCTCCGGGCCCGCTGCCTGACCCCGGAGCGCCTGCCGCTCGAAGTCGGCCTCCTGGTGTCGCGGCCCGAAGGACATGAGTCGCTCTCCGTGGTCGTGCCGTGGAGCGAGCAGCGTTTCCAGTACACCTCCAAGCACACCGCGCTCCCCGCCTCCGGCCGGGTGCGGATCGGCAACGATCTCCTGAGGTTCGGTGGGGAGGACACCTGGGCCGTCCTGGACCACGGCCGGGGGCGCTGGCCGCGTACGGTCGACTGGAACTGGGGCACCGCGTCCGGCCGTACGGACGGGCACACGGTCGGCCTCCAGTTCGGCGGACGCTGGACGGAGGGCACCGGCTCCACCGAGAACGGCCTCTGCGTGGACGGCCGGCTCACCAAGATCGGCGAGGAGCTGGACTGGCGCTGGTCCGCCTCCGACCCGCTGGCCCCCTGGACCCTCCGTACGCCCTCGTCCGGCCAGGTGGATCTGAGGTTCACCCCGTTCCACAACCGGGCCGTGCACACGGACGTCGGTCTGATCGCCAACCGCACCGACCAGTGCTTCGGTCACTACGACGGCCTGATCCGTACCGACGACGGCGAGGAGATCGCCGTGGAGCAGCTGCTGGGCTGGGCCGAGGATGTTCACATGCGCTGGTGACTCCCCCGGGCGCGGCGGCGCGGGTAGGTTTCCCCTCATGCATATAGGCCCACTCCTGGGCTCGGGACGCACCGCCGACGTGTACGCACTCGACGGCCCCTGGGTCCTGCGCCGGTACCGCGACGGCATCGACGCCACCGGTGAGCTGGCCGTGATGTCGTACCTCTCGGCCTCGGGCTACCCGGTCCCGCGCATCGGTCCGCCGGCCGAGGAGGCGCTCCCCGCGGGCCTGGTGATGCAGCGGCTGACCGGCCCGACTCTGGCCGAGGCGCTGCTGGCCGGCACGGTGACCGAGAGCGAGGGCGCGCAGCTCCTGGCGCGGCTCCTGCGGGAGCTGCACGCCATCCCTCCGCGGCTCTCCCAGGACCCCGAGGACCGGATCCTGCACCTGGACCTGCACCCCGAGAACGTGATCCTGGCTCCCGAGGGGCCCGTGGTGATCGACTGGCTGACAGCGGGCGAGGGGCCGCCCGCGCTGGACCGGGCCATGACCTCACTGATCCTGGCCCAGGTGGCCCTCGACCCGGCTTTCCCCGCCGGCTCCCGGCTGCGGGACCTGCTGGCCGCCCTGCTCTGCGGGTTCGCGGACGACGGCGGCGTGCCCGCCGACGCCCTCACCCGCGCCACCGCCCTGCGTGCGGCGGACCCCCAGCTCACCGCGCACGAGGCCGCGGTACTGGACGAGGCGGCGGAGCTGGTCGCCGAGCTGGCGGGCTGACAGCCCCGGGCGCCCGCGTCCGGGAGCGGATCACTTCCGCAGGTAGGCCAGCACCGCGAGGACCCGGCGGTTCGTCGCTTCGGTGAGGGAGAGGTCCAGCTTGGTGAGGATCGAACCGAAGTGCTTGCTGACCGTGCCCTCGCTGACCGTCAGCGCCTCGGCCACCGAGGCGTTCGACCGGCCCTCCGCCATCAGGGCCAGCACCTCCCGCTCGCGCGCCGTCAGTCGCGACAACGGGTCGCGGCGGTGCCGCAGGAGCTGACGCACCACTTCCGGGTCGACGACCGTGCCGCCCTCGGCGACCCGCTGGAGCGCGTCGACGAACTCCTCCACCTTCCCGACACGTTCCTTGAGCAGGTAGCCCACCCCCTCGCCGTCGCCGGAGTCGAGCAACTCCTCGGCGTAGGCCCGCTGGACGTACTGGCTGAGGACCAGGACGGGCAGGCGTGGCCCGGTCTCCCGAAGGGCCACGGCTGCGCGGAGTCCCTCGTCGGAGAAGCCGGGAGGCATCCGTACGTCCGTCACCACGATGTCCGGGCCGTACTCGGCGACGGCGGCGGTGAGTTCACCGGCGGTGCCGACGCCGGCGACCACCTGGTGGCCGAACCTCTCCAGCAGGCCGACGAGGCCCTCCCTCAGGAGCACACTGTCCTCGGCCAGCACGATGCGCAGCATCCAACCCTCATTCGACCAGGTGAGCGGGGACCCGGGGGACGTCGAGCCGGAGCACGGTCGGCCCCCCGGCCGGGCTGGACAGTAGCAGCCGTCCGTCCAGCACGGAGAGCCTGTCGGCGACCCCCTGGAGCCCGGTCCCCCCGGCGGTCGCCGCGCCACCCGCCCCGTCGTCCCGCACCTCGACGGTCAGCCGGTCCCCGTCGTCCCGGCCCGTCACCCACGCCCGGCTCGCACCGCTGTGCCTGGCCACATTGGCCAGCGCCTCGCAGAGCGCGAAGTACACGGCGGTCTCCACCGGCTGCGGCAGCCGCTCGGGTATGTCGAGGTCCACGTCGACGGGTACGGCCGACCGGTCGGCGACGTCCTCGACCGCCGCGGCCAGCCCCCGGTCGGTGAGGACCTGGGGGTGGATGCCCCGGATGAGTTCCCTGATCTCCACCAGTGCCTCCCCCGCCTCCTCGTGCGCCTTGGCCAGCAATCCGCCCAGCGGCTCGGCCGGGCTCTCCAGCCGGGCCAGCCCGAGCGTCATCGAGAGGGCGACGAGCCGCTGCTGCGCCCCGTCGTGCAGATCGCGCTCGATCCGGCGCCGCTCCGCCTCGAAGGCGTCCACCAGCCGCATCCGGGAGCGGCCCAACTCCTCGATACGGGCATCGAGTCCGTCGGACCCCGCGGACAGCAGCGCCCGTGTCAGCGCCGCGCGCGCCACCGCCGCCCACCCGAGCGGATAGGCCAGCAGCGGCAGCAGCACCAGCCCGAGCAGGGCCAGGGCGAAGGCCTGCGCATACGAGTCGGCCAGATAGAGCTTCAGCACCCGCACCTCCTCGCCGCCGGTGACCGCCGCCATGACGACCGGTGTCGCCAGCAGCCCCCCGCAGAGGGCCAGTACGCCCCCGACGAGCAGGCCTTCCAGAGGCCAGAGCACCCCGGCGAACAGCAGCGCGTAGCCGAACTCCCGCCAGGTTGCCCGCTCCCGGAGCCGCGTGCGCAGCCATGCCCACAGCCCGGCGCGCGCCGGCGCACGGTGCGGATCACCGAGGGGCACCGCGTCGATCAGCCGGAGCCTGCGCCGCTCGGCCGCCCCCACCGGGATGCCGATGAGGGCGAGCACCAGCAGGAGCGGCAGGCCGATGAGCACGAGGGTCAGAGCGCCACCCACCACGGCCAGCAGCAGCACGGACAGGAGGAGGACAAGGCCCGCCGGGACGCTGCTCAGCAGGTACAGTGCCGCGCGCCACGGCCAGGCGCCGAGGAGGTAGCGGCGCCGTACGAGGGTCTGCCGGAGGGTGAGTGAGCTCATGACCCGCACCGTAGACAGCACGGACCGGTCACCACCACCCAGTGGGCGGGGGGGCCCGGGGTGGAGCTGGCTCCACCCTCAGGACTCCTCTTCGCTGCGATGTGGACGGCGGGCGCCGCCGGTTGGGTTGACCCCATGAATCAACGAACCGCAGCCGTACGGCTCGACACCGTCACCCGGTCCTTCGGGAAGGCCGCCGACGCGGTCACCGCGCTGGACGGAGTCAGCCTCACCATCCCCCGGGGCTCCTTCACCGCGATCATGGGACCGTCCGGTTCGGGGAAGTCGACGCTGCTCCAGTGCACGGCAGGCCTCGACCGCCCCTCGTCCGGCCGGGTGCTCCTCGGGGACACGGAGATGACCGGGCTGAGCGAGCGGAAGCTCACGCTGCTGCGCCGCGAGCGGATCGGATTCGTCTTCCAGGCCTTCAATCTGCTGCCGGCCCTCACCGCCGAGCAGAATGTGGCGCTCCCGCTCCGGCTCGCGGGCCGCAGACCCCGGCGCGCGGAGGTACGCGAGGTGCTGGAGTGGGTCGGCCTGGGCTCCCGGGCCCGCCACCGGCCCTCGGAGCTCTCCGGCGGGCAGCAGCAACGCGTCGCCCTGGCGCGGGCGTTGGTGACACGTCCCGAGGTCCTGTTCGGTGACGAGCCGACCGGGGCGCTCGACTCCCGCACAGGCCAGGAGGTCCTGGAACTGCTGCGGTCGATGGCCGACGGCGGCCAGACGGTGATCATGGTGACGCACGACCCGGTGGCCGCCTCCTACGCGGACCGTGTGGTGTTCCTGGCCGACGGATCGATACGGGACGAGCTGCACTCTCCGGCCGCCGGAGAGATCGCCGCGCGCATGACCGCCCTGGCGGTGGTCCCGTGCTGAGCTCCGCACTGCGCTCGATGCGGACCCGCTGGGTCACCTTCGTCGGCTCCTTCGTCGCGCTCGCCCTGGGCGTCGGGCTGATCGCCATGACCGGCCTGGCGCTGGCGGCCACCTTCGACGGTCCGGAGCGCGGCCCGGAACGCTTCGCGGGGGCGCCGGTCGTGGTGGCGCCGTCGGACACCCTCCGGGTCGCGACACCCGTCGGGGAGCGTACGGCCCGGCTCACCGGCCCCCGTCCTGTGCCGCAGCCCCTGGCCGACGGGCTCTCCGCGCTGGGGCCGGCGGCGCAGGACCGTGCCTTCCCCGTCCGACTGGCCGGCGAGGAGGCCGTGGGACATCCGTGGTCCGTCGCGGGCGCCGCCCCGTACCGCATCACCTCCGGCCGTGCCCCGGCCGAGGCCGGCGAGGTCGTCGTGACGGCGGGCGTGGGCGCGGGTGCGGGCCTCCGGACCGGCGACCGGGTCCGGATGGCCATCCCCGGCACGGCGGCCGGAACGGATACGCGGACGGTCGTCGGCACGGTGGCGGACGCGGGCTTCGAGACAGCGGTGTTCTTCAGTGACCCCGAAGCCGCCCGCATCCACCCCGCCGTCGACGCGGTGGCCGTGCACGCCGACGCGGCCGCCGTACGGCGGCTGACCGGGACGTTCCCCGGCATGAGCGTCCTCACCGGCGACGACCGGCGTCTGGCCGACCCCGATCCGGACCGCGACAGCGAGGCCCTGACCGCTGTGAACGCGCTGCTCGGCACAGCGGCCGGCATCACCGGTTTCGTCTCGGTCTTCGTGGTCGCCTCCACGTTCTCCTTCGCGGTGGCCCAGCGCAGAAGGGAGTTCGGGCTGCTGCGCACGGCGGGTGCCACGCCCGGCCAGGTGCGGCGCACGGTCGTCGTGGAGGCACTCGTGACCGGCGCCCTGGCATCGGCCGCCGGCTGCCTGCTGGGCCGGGCAGCCGCCCCCCTGCTGGCAGCCCGGCTGGTCGACGGGGGCCTCGCACCGGCCTGGTTCGCGATCGGCGACGCGACGTGGCCACTGCACACCGCCTTCTGGACCGGCCTGGGCGTGGCGCTCGCCGGGGCCGTCGTCTCCTCCCACCGCGCGGGCCGGATCCGCCCCGTGGAGGCACTCCGCGACGCGGCCGTGGACGCCGGGAGGATGCCGCCGGCCCGGCTGCTGCTGGGCGCGGCCGTCCTGCTGACCGGTCTCGGGATGCTGGGATGGTCCCTGCTGACCGACCCCGGGGACGTACTCAAGCGGAAGACGTTCATCCTTCAGCCCATGTGGATCATCGTCGGCTGCGCGCTGCTCTCGCCGCTCGTCGTGCGCCCGCTGACGCGCCTGCTCACCTGGCTGCCCGCCCGGCTGCCGGGCGCCACAGGCCTGCTGGCCCGGCAGAACGCGTCCACCGCCGTCCGCCGCACCGCCGCCGTCGCCGCACCTGTCCTGATCACCGTCGCCCTGGCGGGCTCACTGCTGGGAACCGTGGCCACGATCAACGAGGCCAAGGCCACCGAGGCGGCGACGGTCTCCGGCGCCGACTACGTGGCAGGCGGGGACGGCCCGCTGGACCCGCGTTTCGTGCAGCGCGTCCGGAACGTTCCCGGGACCGTGGCCGGCGCCTCCCGCTCCACCGGGGTCACCGTCCTGGAGGAGGGCACCGCGCTCATCACGTCGGAAGCACGGGCGGCAGATCCGGCCGCCCTCGCGGCGACCGCCCGCCTGCCTCTCGTCGCCGGCCGGATCACGGACCTGGACGACGACTCCATCGTCGTCAACGAGGAGTGGGAGACGCGGACGGTGGGCCGGCGCGTGCGCGTCTGGCTGGGCGACGGCCATGAGGTGTCGCTCCGCGTCGCGGCCGTGATGCGGACCGGCACCGGGAGCAACGGCGTGTACGTGACCCCGGCGAACGCGGTCGGAGCCGGCATCGACCGTATCGACATCAAGCTCCGCGAGGGAGCGGACCGTTCAGCCGTCCACGCCCTCCTGGAGAAGGCCGGCCGGGACACGGGCACCCCGGTCATGACACACGACACGTGGGTGGCCACGCACTACCCGCGCACCGGCGGCAACACCCGCGCGGGCCTGCTGATCGTCCTGGGCATCGCCCTGCTGTACACGGGTATCGCCCTGGCGAACACCCAGGTCATGGCCGTCTCGGACCGGGTACGCGACCTGGCCGTGCTCCGCCTCACCGGGGCCACGAAACCACAGGTGATCCGGCTGGTGGCGGTCGAGGCGCTGATGGTGGTGGGCGTGGGCGCGGTCCTGGGAGGGGCGGTGGCCGGACTGAACCTGCTGGGGGTGAAGAGCGCTCTGGAACTCCTCTCGGTGAGCTCGCCGGTGGTCGTCCCGTGGACGGCCCTCGTCGCGGTGCCGGCCGCGTGTGCCCTCGTGGCCGTGGTCTCCGCCGTACTGCCCGCGCTCGTGGCACTGCGCACGAGGCCGGTCGAGGTGGCCGGCGCCCGCGAGTGACACGGTCGGCTCAGCTGCTGAGCGCGTACGCCAGGGTGAGTACCGGGAACGGCCACACCAACGCGCCGAGCAGCGCCATCCGCCCCATCGGGGTCATGCGGCGCAACGGAGGCGAGCGGTACAGGCCGGTCAGGACCGCAGCGCCCGTGGCGAGCACACCGGCCGCTCCCAGCAGGAACGACATGGGGGACTCACCGGAGGCCGCGCTCCACACCGACACCATCAGCACCAGGAACCCGAGGTAGCTCAGCGCGGCGAGCGGCACGGTCCAGATCAGGGCGACCAGGACGACCAGGCCCGTACTGGCGGGGCGGGGGCGCGCCACGGGCGCCGTGGAGGCGGGGACGGGGAGTGCGGGAAACATGCGCGGCTGCCTTTCAGTACTGCGGAGTACGTGCCTCCACCCTCCGGTAGGTGGCTCCCGCGCGGCATGCGCGCAGATACTCAGGCCTCGCGGCGCACGGCACTCATCACCCGGCGCCCGCCCCGGGGCGGAACCCCCTACGCGCCTGTCACGACCGGCAGTTCGGAGGGCCGGGCCCACTCGCTCCACGAACCGTCGTACACGGAAACCTCGCGGTATCCGGCGAGTTCGGCGCCCAGCGCGAGGACGCAGGCGGTGACGCCCGACCCGCAGCTGACGACCAGATGTTCCCGCTCCCCGAGCAACGCCCCGAGTACACCGCGCAGTTCTCCGGCCGGGAGCATCCGGCCGTCGCGCTGGATGTCCCCGAACGGAAGGTTCAGCGCCCCCGGCATATGGCCCCGCCGAAGCCCCGGACGCGGCTCGGCCCCCGTGCCGGCGAAGCGCTCCCGGGAGCGTGCGTCGAGGACAGCCGATCCCGGGTCCGCCAGGGCGTCCACCACCGCACCGCTGCCGACCAGCATCCCTTCACGGGGGCGGGCCGTGAAGTCACCGGCGCGCTCGGCACCTCCGGGCGCCACCTCCTCCACCGGCAGCCCGGCAGCGGTCCATGCGGGCAGGCCGCCGTCGAGCACCGCGACCCGGTCGAAGCCCATGGCGCGCAGCATCCACCAGGCGCGGGCACTGGAGTAGACGCCGGCCGCGTCGTAGACGACGACGGTGTCCGTGCCGTCGACCCCCAGGGCGCGCATCTCCTCGGTGAAGCGGGCGGCACCGGGCATCGTGTGCGGCAGCGGTCCTGCGGCGTCGGACATCTCCCCGTCGATGTCGAAGCGCCGGGCCCCGGGAATCCGCCGCCCCGCCTCGCGGTGCACACCCACGGAGGCGTCGAGGACCACGAGTCCCGTGGTCGCGAGCCGCGTCGCGAGCCAGTCGGCACCGACGAGCGGCCCCGGCAGGCTTCCGGCGTCATCGGCCGTTCCCGCGTCGTCGGTCATGTCCGTTCTCCCCCTGCTCGTCCGGCATCGGGTCGCACCTGCCGCGCGCGCCGGCTTCACCACGCGCGGCAGATCCCGGTGACAAAAGTACGTGGAGGCGGCGGCCCCGTGCGGCCGGTGAAGCTCATCCGCGAACAGGCCAACGGGGGCCCTCGGTCTTAAGCCCGGGATAAAGGCGCCTTAAGCTATCCGCGCTTCAGGGGGCGCTCGGCCAAGTAACCCCAGACCAGGGGGTTTTCATGGTCGTAACCACACTTGGCCGAGCCAGGGCGTCTGCGTAGCATCAAGCTCCGTCGGCGGCGACCACCGCAGGACGAGAGCGCTCTCAGAACGCGCTCCCGATGCTTTCCCGCGCGTCACCGCCGGCTCCGTGTCCTGTTCTTCCCCACAGAAAAGGTACGCAGACCATGGCCGCTCACCGCGCACGCAGATGGTCACCGGTCGGGCTGGTTCTCCTGCTCTCCGCCGCGCTCGCCGCCGCATTCCTGATCAACACGACCGGGCCGGCCGCCCCCCGGGCCGATGCCGCCCCCACCGCCGGGCAGACGTGGGCCGACGAGTTCGAGGGCGCCGCGGGAAGTGCGCCGGACTCCTCCAAGTGGACCCTGGAGGCCGGCGGTTCGGGCAACGGCAACAACGAGCTGCAGTACTACACCGACAGTGCGCAGAACGCGGCCCTGGACGGCAACGGAAACCTCGTGATCACCGCTCGCCAGAACAACGACCCCGGCCTCCAGTGCTGGTACGGCACCTGTCGGTACACCTCTGCCCGGCTGAACACCGCGAAGACCTTCACTCAGGCCTACGGCCGCTACGAGGCCCGGATCAAGATTCCGCGCGGCCAGGGCATCTGGCCGGCCTTCTGGATGCTCGGCGACGACCTCGGCAGCGCGGGATG
This sequence comes from Streptomyces sp. NPDC102441, assembly GCF_044765585.1. Classification (NCBI taxonomy): domain Bacteria; kingdom Bacillati; phylum Actinomycetota; class Actinomycetes; order Kitasatosporales; family Streptomycetaceae; genus Streptomyces; species Streptomyces sp. NPDC102441. Next base: position 71,472 of record NZ_JBIWKH010000019.1, on the reverse strand, counting down.
GCCGAACAGCGGTGAGATCGACATCATGGAGAACGTCGGCAAGGAGCCCAGCACCGTCCACGGCACCATCCACGGTCCCGGATACTCCGGCGGTGCCGCCATCGGCGCCTCGTACAGCCTGCCCGACGGCAAGGCCTTCGCCGACGACTTCCACACCTTCGCGGTCGACTGGAGCCCGGAAGCCCTGGTCTGGTCCGTGGACGGTCAGACCTACCAGACGCGCACGCCCGCCGATGTGAACGGCGGCAAGTGGGTCTTCGACCACCCCTTCTTCATCATCCTGAACCTGGCCGTCGGCGGTGACTGGCCCGGCAGCCCCGACGGTTCCACCGCCTTCCCGCAGACCATGACCGTCGACTACGTACGCGTCTCGGCCTCCGACGACTCCGGCGGCTCCACCGGAAAGACCGGCCCGATCAAGGGCATCGGCGGCATGTGCGTCGACGTCGCCGGCGCCTCGAACGCCGACGGCACCCCGATCCAGCTGCACGACTGCAACGGCGCCGACGCCCAGAAGTGGACCCCGGCCGACGACGGAACCGTGCGCGCGCTGGGCAAGTGCCTGGACGTACGGGGCGGTTCCACCGCGGACGGAGCCGCCGTCCAGCTCCACACCTGCAACGGCACCGGGGCACAGAAATGGGTCCACACCCGAGCCGGCGCCCTGACCAACACCGGGGCGGACAAGTGCCTCGACGCCACCGACGGTTCCTCGGCCGACGGCACCCGGCTCCGGATCTGGACGTGCACCGGCGCGGCCAACCAGAAGTGGACCGTCGGCTGACCTCCGGAACCCGCATCCCCCACACCTACCCGTGCGAAGGAAGTACCCCCACATGACCCCCCGCCACCAGCTCGACGTCTCCCGCCGCAAGCTGCTCACCGCTCTGGCCGGAGCCGCCGTGGCCGCCCCCGCCATCGCCGTGATCGCCCCGCACGCCCTCGCCACAGCAGATCCGGAGAACAACGGCACGAAGGCCGCCGGCGCACTCCCGCTGACGATCGTCAACAACTCCGGCTCCTTCGGCAACTCCTCGGTGTTCCTCTACATCGTGGGAAACCAGGACGGCAAGCAGGTACGGGTCACGCCCGAGGGCTCACTGGCCCCGATCTCCCTCTCGGACAACGGAGCGGACGGCTTCACCGACTACGCCATCGCCCTGTCCGGCAGCGGTGAGACGAAGCTGTCGCTGCCCTACATGTCCGGCCGGATCTACGTCGCCCTGGGCGACAGGCTGAAGTTCAAGGCCGTGGCGGACGGTGACGGCAACGCCTCCCTCCAGTACCCCGCGGGCTGGGTGACCACCGACCCCAACTACTCCGTGCTGCACGACTGCGCGGAGTTCACGTACAACTCCTCGGGGATGTACTGCAACACCACCATGGTCGACATGTTCAGTGTCCCCCTGAGCATCGGCCTGACCGGCTCCAAGGACCAGGCCGTCGGCACCCTCCGCGACGGCGGACGCGCGCAGGCTTTCGCGGCTGTCAGCGAGATCCCCGAGTTCGCTCCCCTGGTGGTGGACGACCGGCGCATCATCGCCCCCGGCCACGGCCTGGACGCGGGGATCTTCGACAAGGACTACTTCGCCCCGTACATCGACGAGGTGTGGAGCACCTACACGGGCAAGGACCTCACCGTGACCACCAACGCCGGCGCCTTCACCGGCCGGGTCCGCGGCGACAAGTTCGTGTTCGACGGCCCGGCGTCGGTCTCGTTCGGCAGGCCGACCACCCGCGACGTGCTCTTCTGCGACGGGAACCTGGCCGCCCCCAACGACGGCACGACCGGCCCCGTCGCCGCGGTCCTGGGCGCGGGCTTCAACCGCTCCACGCTGGTCAGCGACCCGGCCCAGCCCACCACGGACCCGGCCGCCTTCTACCGGTCCTCGCAGCTGACCAACCACTACTCGAAGGCCATCCACGCGGCGACCCTGGACGGCAAGGCCTACGGCTTCGCCTTCGACGACGTGGCCGACTTCGCCTCGTACATCCAGGACACCGCACCCACGGGCGCCCGGCTGACGCTGACGCCGTTCTAGACGGCGGCCGGCACACCGGACGCCACCCGGAGTCCGCGTCGGCTCGGCGCACGCGAGAGCCCCAGGTCACAGGGGGACCTGGGGCTCTCGGACGTCCGGAAAGAGCAAAAGCCCCAGGTCACGGCGAGTGAGTCCTGAGGCTTCTACAGAGCCGCCTTCGGGATTCGAACCCGAGACCTACGCATTACGAGTGCGTTGCTCTGGCCAGCTGAGCTAAGGCGGCACACTCTGTCGCACCATGGTGCGGTCAGCAGCGACGCCAAGTCTACACAGTTTCCGGGGGTGCTCCGTACCGGGCGTCCCTGCCGCCGTACCCGCAGGTCAGGTGCACTTCTTGCCGTCCTTGGGCGGCGTGCCGTCCAGCAGGTAGGTGTTGATCGCCGTGTCGATGCAGTCACTGCCCCGGCCGTACGCCGTGTGCCCGTCGCCTTCGTAGGTGAGCAAAGTGCCGGAGGAGAGCTGGTCCGCGAGGGACTCGGCCCACTTGTAGGGGGTGGCAGGGTCGCGGGTGGTGCCCACCACGACGATCGGGGCGGCGCCCTCCGCCTCGGTGCGGTGCGCGGTGCCGGTGGGGTCCACGGGCCAGGAGCCGCAGTTCAGCGCGGCCCAGGCGAAGCCCCTGCCGAAGACCGGGGAGGCCTTCTCGAACTCCGGGACCGCCTTCTCCACCGCTGCGGGGCCGTCGAAGGCGGGGGCCAGGTCGAGGCAGTTCACGGCGGCGTTGGCGAACATCAGATTGGCGTACTTACCGCTCGGCTCGCGCTCGTAATAGCTGTCGGCCAGGGCGAGGAGGCCGGAGCCGTCACCGCGCTGCGCCGCGGCGACGGCCTCGCGGAGCTGGGGCCAGGCGGCCTCGTCGTACATCGCGGCGATCACGCCCGTCGTCGCCAGGGACTCGGTCAGCTTCCGGGGCTCGCCCGTCGGCGCGGGCTCGGAGTCCAGATCGCCGAAGAGCTTCTTCAGGGCGGTCGCCGCACCGGCGGTCGACGTGGTGCCGAGCGGGCAGTCGGTCTGCTTCACACAGTCCGCGGCGAACGACTGGAACGCCGCCTCGAAGCCCGCGGTCTGATCACGGTTGATGTCGATCGCGGGGAGCGAGGGGTCCATCGCCCCGTCCAGGACGAGGCGCCCCACCCGGTCGGGGTACAGGTCGGCGTAGGTCGCGCCGAGGAACGTGCCGTACGAGGCGCCGACGTAATGCAGCTTCTCGTCGCCGAGCAGGGAGCGCAGCATGTCCATGTCGCGCGCCGTCTCCACCGTGGACACATGCGGAAGGATCTTGCCTGACCGCTTCTCACAGCCGTCGGCGAACTTCTTGAAGGACTTGTCCAGCTCGGCGATCTCGCCCTTGTCGTCCGGGGTCTGGTCCACCTGCGTGTAGGCGTCCATCTCCTTGCCGGTGAGGCACTTGACGGGTTCGCTACGGGCCACGCCGCGCGGATCGATGGCCACCATGTCGTACCGGGCGCGGACCGGGGCCGGGTAGCCGATGGCCGCGTAACCCTGGAGATAGCCGATGGCCGAGCCGCCGGGGCCACCGGGGTTCACCAGGAGCGAGCCGATCCGTTTGCCCGGTCCGGTGGCCTTCTTACGGGAGACGGCCAGCTTCACGTCACCGCCGTCGGGCTTGGCGTAGTCCAGCGGGGCTTTCATCGTGGTGCACTGGAAGCCCTCCACACCGCAGTCCCGCCAGCTCAGCTTCTGCCCGTAGTACGGCTCGAGTTCCTCGGCTGCGGCCGAACCCGTCGCGGACGCGCTCGGCGCCGAACCTCCGCTGCTGCAGCCGGAGACGAGAAGGCCGGCAGTGCCGAGCGCAGTGGCGAAGATACGGAGCAGGCGCCTGGTGTCCATCCCCGGAGCGTAGCCGCCGTGTGACGACTCGACCGATTCCCTGCTCATACGGGTGAATTCACCCGGCCGCATGCCGCATCAGGAGCGTCGTCCGGGGACGCCGGACGTCAGCCCGCCCGGAGCGCCACCGCCATCGCCTCCACGGCGAGCAGGGGCGCGACGTTACGGTCGAGGGCACGGCGGCAGGCGATCACGGCCTCTATCCGGCGCAGGGTCCGCTCGGGGGTGGACGCCTCGGCGATCCGGTCCAGGGCATCCCGGACGTCGGTGTTGGCGAGGGCGATCCGGGAGCCGAGCTGGAGTGCCAGCACATCGCGGTAGAAGCCGGTGAGTTCGCTGAGCGCGAGGTCCAGGCTGTCTCGCTGTGTACGCGTCCGGCGGCGCTTCTGCCTGTCCTCCAGCTCCTTCATCGCACCTGCCGTCCCACGCGGCATCCGGCCCCCCGCCACGCCGCCGAGCGCCGCCTTCATGTCGTCCGTCTCCTTGACGTCGACCTCCTCGGCGACCTGCTTGGCGTCGTCCGTCGCCGTGTCGATCAGCTCCTGGGCCGCCTTGAGGCAGCCGCCGACGTCGTGGACACGCAGCGGGAGCTTGAGCACGGCGGCACGACGGGCACGCGCACGCTCGTCCGTGGCCAGACGGCGCGCCCGGCCGATGTGTCCCTGGGTCGCCCGGGCTGCCGACGCGGCACGCTCCGGGTCGATGCCGTCCCGCCTGATCAGCACGTCGGCCACGGCGTCCACCGGAGGCGTACGCAGCGTGAGATGACGGCAGCGGGAGCGGATCGTGGGCAGCACGTCCTCGAGGGAGGGGGCACAGAGCAGCCACACCGTGCGGGGCGCGGGCTCCTCCACCGCCTTCAGCAGGACGTTGCCCGCGCCCTCGGTGAGACGGTCGGCGTCCTCCATGACGATGACCTGCCAGCGGCCCACGGCGGGGGACAGCTGGGCGCGGCGGACGAGCTCACGGGTCTCCTTCACACCGATCGAGAGCAGGTCCGTCCGGATCACCTGCACATCGGCGTGGGTTCCGATCAGCGCCGTGTGGCAGCCGTCGCAGAAGCCGCAGCCGGGAGCCCCGCCCAGCGCGCGGTCGGGGCTGGTGCACTGGAGTGCGGCGGCGAAGGCACGGGCGGCGGTGGACCGGCCCGAGCCGGGCGGGCCCGTGAACAGCCAGGCATGTGTCATCTTCGAGCCCGGGGGCACCGGCTCGCGCGCGGAGATGGCGGTGACCAGCACATCGGCATCCCGGGCGGCGGCACCGAGCTGCTCCTGCACCCGGTCCTGTCCGACCAGGTCGTCCCATACGGTCATGGTCACCGCCCTTCCGGAGGTGGTGTGGTGCTGGAACGCCGGAATCCCAGCGCTTCCCTATTGTGCGGGAAGGGTCTGACAATCCCGGCGTTCCGTACCCACACCCGGCGTCCGCCTGTCAGCGGCGCGGCCGGCGCCCGCCCCGTCCGGTGCCGCCCTTGTCGTCGTCCTGACCGCCGAGCAGTTCGTCGGCCAGGGACGGCAGATCGTCGAGCGGCGTCTCCTCGGCCCAGTCGGGACGCGGCCGCTTCCGGCGGTCGGAAGCGTCCTGAGCCGCCCGCCCTGCCTGCGGGTCGTCGCTGACCTGGGGCAGCTCCCGCGTGCGCTCGTTCTCGTTCTCGGGGCGGGAGGCCCGGCGCTCGTCCCGTACGGGCGGCAGCACAGCCGTCTCGTCCGCGTCCCGCACGGGCGGAAGGACGGTCGTCTCGTCCGCCTCGGGGGCCGGGCGGTCCGGCCGGGCGACCGGCACGGGCTGCGTGATCTCGTTCGGGTTCACGACCGGAGTCGGGACGGTGAGCTCGTTGTCCGGCACGGACGGCCCGGACTGCCCGGACGTCCCGGAGCCGGACTCCTGGGAACGCTGTGCGGCAGTGGCTGCCGCCTCCTCCTCGGCCCGGGCAGCCGCCTCCGCCTCGGCGCGGCGGCGAGCCTCCTCGGCCCTCACCAGCGACTCCTCGGCCTTGCGCTGCTTCTCCAGGCGCAGTTCCTCCGCCTCCTTGCGGAGCCGCGCCTCCTCCTGGGCCTGCAGGCGCAGCCGCTCCTGCTCGGCCTCGCGCACCCGCTCCTCGGCCTCGAGACGGGCCCGCTCCTTCTCCGCACGGCGTCGGGCCTCCTCGGCACGCTGCCGGGCCTCCTCCGCCTGCCGTTCGGCTTCGCGCTGCCGCGCCTCTTCCTCCTCGCGGCGCCTGCGCTCCTCCTCCTCGGCGCGGAGCTTGGCGAGCTGAGCCTGCCGCTCAGCCTCCAGCCGCTCCTCCTCGGCCTTGCGGGCGGCCTCTTCCTCGGCCTTGCGCCGGACCTCTTCCTCGGCCGCCTTGCGTGCCTCTTCCTGGGCCCTGATCTCGGCCTCGGAAAGCGGCAGCAGCCGGTCGAGCCGGTGGCGTACGACGGTGGTGATCGCCTCCGGTTCCTGCCCGGCGTCCACCACCAGGTAGCGGGCCGGGTCGGCCGCCGCGAGGGTGAGGAACCCGGACCGCACCCGGGTGTGGAATTCGGCCGGCTCGGACTCCAGCCGGTCGGGCGCCTCGGTGAAGCGTTCCCGTGCCGTCTCCGGGTCGACGTCCAGAAGGACCGTCAGATGCGGGACGAGCCCGCTGGTCGCCCAGCGCGAGATCCGGGCGATCTCGGTCGGGGCGAGGTCGCGGCCCGCGCCCTGGTAGGCCACGGACGAGTCGATGTAGCGGTCGGAGATGACGATCGCGCCGCGCTCCAGCGCCGGACGGACGACCGAGTCGACGTGCTCGGCCCGGTCGGCGGCGTACAGCAGTGCCTCGGTCCGGTTCGACAGACCGGCCGACGAGACGTCCAGCAGGATCGACCGCAGTCGCTTGCCGACCGGGGTGGCCCCAGGCTCCCGGGTCACGACGACCTCGTGGCCCTTGGCGCGGATCCACTCGGCGAGCGCGTCGACCTGGGTGGACTTGCCGGCTCCGTCACCGCCCTCCAGGGCGAGGAAGAAACCGTTCGCCGCGGGCGCGACGGCGGGGTCGCCGCCGCGCAGTGCCTCACGCAGGTCACGGCGGAGAGGCACACCGGCACGGTCGTCGGTTCTGGCGAGGACGATCACCGCGACGGGCAGCAGAAGAGCACCGATGAGCATCAGTGTGAAGGCCGCGCCGCCATGTGCGAAGACGAAGTCGCCGGACCCCAGACGGTGCCGTCCGATGGCGGCGGCGAGCAGCGGGCCGCCCACCGCGCCGAGCGCGACCAGCACCCGGACGACGGCCTGGAGGTGCTCGGTGGACCTGGACTGCCGGAAGGCCTCCGTCTCCTGGTCGATGACCGCATGCCCGATGTGGGCGGCGACCCCCGCCGCGTAACCGGCGAGCAGTGCGATCAGCAGCCCGGTGGCGGTGTCGGGCACCAGGCCGAGCGCGAGGAGCGCCACGCCCGTGACGGCGACCGCCAGGGCCAGCAGCCGGCGCCGCGACAGGGCGGGCAGCACCTTCCGCGCGGTACGGATACCGAGCGCGGTGCCCCCGGCCAGGGCCAGGATCAGCAGGGCGAAGGTGGCGGGCCCGCCACCGAGATCGGCGGCATGCAGCACGGAGACGCCCGCCGCGGCGGCCACGGCCCCGGCGACGGCGGAGCACGCGGCGACGACCAGCGGGATGCTGCCGGTGCGGCCCTTGTCGGACCCCGTTCCGGTGGAGGGCCTGCGCAGGCCCTCCAGGGGCGAGCGAGGCCGGGGTGTCTGCGTGGCCGGGATCTCGAGGAAGTACAGGGTCGAGACGGAGGCGGAGAAGAGTCCCGCCGCGATGTAGGACCCGAGAGCGGCCTGGTGGAAGGAGAACCAGTCGAAGCCGGTGCCGAGGAGCTCACCGATCAGCGCGGCGACCACCAGCACGGCCGCGGCCACGGGGACCGACAGGAAGTTCGTCCGGAGGGAGAGCCTGCGGAGGGCGTCGAGGTGGTCCGGCAGCGGGCGCACGGCGGCGCCCTCCAGGGGCGGGGCGGGAAGCAGCGCGGGAGCCGCGCTCTCCTTGGCCACTGCCCACAGCCGTTCGCCGACGCCTGCCACGAAGACGGTGATCAGGATCATCATGAGTGCCTTGTCCGGCATCCAGTCGATCCACAGGGGCGCGACGACCAGCAGGGCGAGCCGCAGTGCGTCCGCCCCGATCATCAGCCAGCGCCGGTCGATCGGACCCCCGGGCGCCGTGAGCGCCGTCAGAGGTCCCAGTAGTACGGCTCCGAAGAGCACGGTGGAAAGAATCCGGGCACCGAACACGGCGGCGACGGCAAAGGCCGCCCCGCGGTATCCGGCCCCGAAGGAGCCCTCGAGGACCGCCGCCTGCAGCGACAACAGCACAAGCACAAGAAGGGCGAGTGAATCGCCGATACTGCCGACGAGCTGGGCGCTCCACAACCGCCTGAGCGGGGGAACACGCAACAGGGCTCGTACGGCGCGCTCGCGTGAGTCTGCGGCAAGTGTGTCGGAGGTGGGGCTCACGACCGGTGGCTGCTCGGCTCGCGTCATCCGCCCAGCCTATCGGGAGCGGTGCGGTGCCCGGGGGCCGCGTCCGAACATATGCCCAACGGAAACGCCGGCCGTCCTCGCACGAACGACGGAAGGGCCAGGTCACCCCGGCCCTTCCGTCGTTCACGCACGGCGTTCGCGGCCTTGCGGCCGGCGGTCAGCTCTCCTCGGACGAGGCCGAAGCGGTCTTCTTCGCAACGGCGGTCGCCTTCTTCGCCGGCGCCTTCTCGGCGGCGGTCGTCTTCTTCGCGGCCGTCGTCTTGGCGGCGGTGGCCTTCTTGGCCGTCGTCGTCTTCTTCGCGGTCGTGGCCTTCTTCGCGGTCGCCTTCTTGGCCGGGGCCTTCTTCGCCGTCTTCTTCTTCGCCGGCCCCTTGGCCCGCTTCTCGGCGAGCAGCTCGTAACCGCGCTCCGGCGTGATGTCCTCGACGCTGTCATCGGTCCGCAGCGTCGCGTTCGTCTCGCCGTCGGTGACGTACGCACCGAAGCGGCCGTCCTTCACCACCACCGGGGCACCGCTCACCGGGTCCGTGCCCAGCTCCTTCAGCGGCGGCTTGGCGGCAGCCCGCCCGCGCTGCTTCGGCTGGGCGTAGATCGCCAGCGCCTCTTCGAGGGTGATGTCGAAGAGCTGGTCCTCGGACGTCAGGGAACGAGAGTCCGTGCCCTTCTTGAGGTACGGACCGTAACGGCCGTTCTGCGCGGTGATCTCGACGCCCTCCGCGTCCTCGCCCACGACCCTCGGCAGGGACATCAGCTTGAGCGCGTCGGCCAGCGTCACCGTATCGAGCGACATGGACTTGAAGAGTGACGCGGTCCGCGGCTTCACCGCGTTCTTGCCCGTCTTCGGGGTGCCCTCGGGCAGCACCTCGGTGACGTACGGGCCGTAGCGTCCGTCCTTCGCGATGATCTGGTTGCCGCTGACCGGGTCGGCGCCGAGCTCGAAGTCGCCGCTCGGCTTGGCCAGCAGCTCCTCCGCGTACTCGACGGACAGCTCGTCCGGCGCCAGGTCCTCCGGCACGTCCGCGCGCTGGTGGCCCTCGGCGTCCTTCTCGCCACGCTCGATGTACGGGCCGTAGCGGCCGACGCGGAGCTTGATGTCGTTGCCGACGGGGAACGAGGAGATCTCGCGGGCGTCGATCGCGCCCAGGTCGGTCACGAGCTCCTTCAGACCACCGAGGTGGTCCCCGTCGCCGTTGCCCGCGGAGGAGGCGGCGCCCGCACCGGTCGTGCCGTCGCCGGTGCCGAAGTAGAAGTGCCGCAGCCACGGCACGGACTGGGCCTCGCCGCGCGCGATGCGGTCGAGGTCGTCCTCCATGCGGGCGGTGAAGTCGTAGTCGACGAGCCGGCCGAAGTGCTTCTCCAGCAGGTTGACCACGGCGAACGAGAGGAACGACGGCACCAGGGCCGTGCCCTTCTTGAACACGTAGCCACGGTCGAGAATGGTCCCGATGATCGAGGCGTACGTCGACGGGCGGCCGATCTCGCGCTCTTCGAGCTCCTTGACCAGCGAGGCCTCGGTGTAACGGGCCGGCGGCTTGGTGGCGTGGCCGTCGACCGTGACCTCGTCGGCGGTCAGCGCGTCGCCCTCGGCGACCTGCGGCAGCCTGCGCTCACGGTCGTCCAGCTCGGCGTTCGGGTCGTCCGCGCCTTCGACGTACGCCTTCATGAAGCCGTGGAAGGTGATCGTCTTGCCGGACGCGGAGAACTCGGCGTCCCGGCCGTCGCTCGCCCGGCCACCGATCTTGACGGTGACGGAGTTACCGACGGCGTCCTTCATCTGGGAGGCGACGGTCCGCTTCCAGATCAGCTCGTAGAGCCGGAACTGGTCGCCGGTGAGGCCCGTCTCCGCCGGGGTGCGGAATCGGTCGCCCGAGGGCCGGATCGCCTCGTGCGCCTCCTGCGCGTTCTTGACCTTCCCGGCGTACGTCCGGGGCTTGTCGGGCAGGTAGTTCGCCCCGTACAGCTGCGTGACCTGCGCCCGGGCCGCGGAGATCGCGGTGTCCGAGAGGGTCGTGGAGTCCGTACGCATATAGGTGATGAAGCCGTTCTCGTACAGCTTCTGCGCCACCTGCATCGTGGCCTTCGCCCCGAAGCCCAGCTTCCGGCTCGCCTCCTGCTGGAGGGTCGTCGTACGGAAGGGTGCGTACGGCGAGCGGCGGTACGGCTTCGACTCGACCGAACGCACCGCGAACGAGGAGTCGGCGAGGGCGGCGGCCAGGGCGCGGGCGTTCGCCTCGTCCAGGTGCAGTGTCTGCGCGGACCCCTGCTTCAGCTGCCCGTCGGAGCCGAAATCGCGGCCCTGGGCGATGCGGCGCCCGTCGACCGCGCTGAGGCGGGCGGTGAGCGTCGAGGGGTCGGAGACGTCACCGGTGCGGCCGGTGGCGAAGGTGCCGGTCAGGTCCCAGTACTCGGCGGAGCGGAAGGCGATGCGCTCGCGCTCCCGCTCGACGACGAGGCGGGTGGCGACGGACTGGACACGGCCCGCGGAGAGCCGCGGCATGACCTTCTTCCACAGGACCGGCGAGACCTCGTAGCCGTAGAGGCGGTCGAGGATACGGCGGGTCTCCTGGGCGTCGACCATGCGCTGGTTGAGCTCGCGCGGGTTGGCGACGGCGGCCCGGATCGCGTCCTTGGTGATCTCGTGGAAGACCATCCGGTGGACCGGGACCTTGGGCTTGAGAACTTCCTGCAGGTGCCACGCGATGGCTTCGCCCTCGCGGTCCTCGTCGGTGGCGAGGAAGAGTTCGTCTGATTCGGCGAGGAGCTGCTTGAGCTTCCTGACCTGGGCTTTCTTGTCTGCGTTGACGACATAGATCGGCTGGAAGTCGTTCTCGACGTCCACGCCGAGGCGGCGCACCTCACCGGTGTACTCGTCCGGCACCTCGGCGGCGCCGTTCGGCAGGTCGCGGATGTGCCCGACGCTCGCCTCGACGACGTATCCGGGGCCGAGGTAGCCCTTGATCGTCTTCGCCTTGGCAGGCGACTCGACAATGACGAGTCGGCGGCCTGCGGTCTCGCTGGTCGGGGACAACTTCGCTCTTCTCTCCGGTCGGCACTCGTGGGCATCCGGGCAGCGCTCTGGCGCTGCCTGCGGTGCTGTCGCTGCGGAGTGTGACGGTACAACCCGCCCCCGTGTCAAACGGCAAAAGCCCGCAACGGCCACTCGAACGGTAACCCGACTTCCGCCATTCCTGCCGCCCGGACCGCCTGGTCCGCTCCTCGCGCTGCTGTCGCCTGCGCGTTTTCGAGGTCCTGCGGGGGGACCTGCGGGACGGCTGGACGACCACCGCCGTCCCCGCAGGAGAAGGGGATCAGACGCGAGCGAAGCACCACACGCCGAGGACGAGGAAGAGTACGCCGAAGAGGGTGGCGAGAGCGGTGGAGGCGACGGGGCTCACACCGAGCGCGACCGGCGCGCGCTGGATGGTGCGCGCCCCGGTCCAGACGAGGAGGGCGGCACCGAACAGCGCGAAGGCCGCACCGGCGAAGCCCGCGGTCACACTCTCCATGTCCGTACCCCTCTCACACTCGCCACCCCGGCCGACGCCGTGGCGCTCGTACGCCGCCACGCTTGTCGTGGCCCTTACCGCCATGCTGCTCGGGCGGCTCGGGCGGCTCGGCAGAGGGGAGGCTGCCACGCCGGGGAGGCTTCGTCACGAACGCCGGACGAACACCGCGCGGCCGCCCGGCGAACGGCCGTGAGCGGAACCCGCGTGGAGCCCCGGCCCGGCACGCGAGCAGACATGGAGGCACTGGTCAGACGGCTGTTGAAGCTCGGAGAGTGCGGCTCGGGTGTACGGAACGGAGCCGCGACGGAGCACCGGGGAGGCCGGTGGCACGGCGCGGTGTCACCGCACGGGGTCCAGGAAACCTTCCTCCACCAGCAGCCGGATCGCCTGCGGAGTGCGGTCGCGCAGCAGCACCGGGTCCTCGGCCATCAGCTGGGCGATGGCGTCCAGAATCCGGCCCGCGGGCAGCGAGCCGTCACACACGCCCGCGAAACCGGCCGCGACGGCGTCGACCTTGGTCGCCCGGAGCATGCCGCGGTGCTGACGCAGCACCACGTGCTCGGGGTCCTCCGCGCCCGGCAGCCCGACCTGCTCCTGCACGACCTCCTCGGCAAGGGTGAAGTGCGCGGCGAGCAGCGCCGCGTCGTCGTGTTCCCGCAGATAGTCCTGCCGCGCGAAATGGGCCTCGACGGCGGTTCCGAGGGGCTGTTCCACGGCGTGCGGCCACTCCTCGGCCACGAGCGAGGGATTCCCGGCGGCGGCCGCGGCGGACTTCCGGAGCGTGATCCAGCCGAAGCCGAGGGCCTTGGTGCTGCGCGCTTCGAACTCGTCCAGCCAGGCCTCGTACCGCTCGGTGTACAGGGCGGGGTCGGTGCGGTGGTCGCCGCTGTCGCGCAGCCACAACTCGGCGTACTGCGTGATGTCCTGCACCTCCCGCTGCACGATCCAGGCGTCACAGCCGGCGGGCACCCAGGAGCGCACCCGGTCCTGCCACTCCTCGCCCTCCACGTGCTGCCAGTTGGCGAGGAACTGCGCGTATCCGCCTTCGTTGAGCCGGTCCCCGGCCTGTTGAACGAGGGTCCGGCACAGGTCGTCGCCGCCCATGCCGCCGTCGCGGTACGTCAGCCGGGCACCGGGCGAGATGACGAAGGGCGGGTTGGACACGATCAGGTCGTACGTCTGCGAACCGACCGGCTCGAAGAGGGAGCCCTCCCGCAGATCGGCAGGGCCGGCTCCGGACAGGGCAAGGGTGAGACGGGTGAATTCCAGCGCGCGCGGGTTGACGTCCGTGGCCGTGACCGTGGTGGCGTGCTGAGCGGCGTGCAGGGCCTGGATTCCGGAGCCCGTGCCGACATCGAGGGCGGAGTCCACGGGCCTTCGTACGGTGATCCCGGCGAGCGTGGTGGAGGCCCCGCCGACGCCCAGGACGACGCCTTCCTCGTGCGAGCCGATGCCGCCGGCCCCGCCGACCGCGCATCCCAGGTCGGACACGATGAACCAGTCCTGGCCTTCGGGCCCGCCGTAAGGCCGTACGTCGACGGTCGCCCTGACCATGTCGCCCTCCTGGACCGCCCAGCCGTCCTCCACGCACTCCTCCAGCGGGAGGGCCGCGGCGGCGGCGGGGGCAGGAACAGGGCGCTGCAGAAGGAACAACCGCACCAGCGTGTCGAGCGGCGAATCCCCGCGGGTGGCCCGGAGCGCCGGGACGGTCTCGCTACGGGCGAGCGCGGCGTACGCGGGCGCGCCGAGACGTTCGAGGAGGCCGTCGGCGGTGAAGGCGGCGGCGATCAGGGCTTCGCGGAGCCGGGGGGCGCGGTCGGATGCGGGAAGGCTGGGCGTACTCACCCGACCATTGTGTCCGCTCCCGCCGACAACGGCAGCGGCCCGGCGCCCACTGGGCGGCCAGGCCGCTGCGAGGAGGCCTCCTCCACAGGGCTTCGCGCCGTCACGGCAGCTCGCTGTCGCCCTGGCCCGTCGTCGTGCGCCGTTACGACTTCTCGCTCACCGTTACGACTTCCCTGCCGTTACGACCTCTCCGCCATTACGATTTCTCACTCGCCGAGGCCGAAGGCGATGCGGACTTCGACGCCGGGGCGGACGGAGCGGAGGCGGGCGGAGCCGAGGCCGTCGGCTTCTGGCAGCCCTTCTGCTTGGCCATCGCGGAACCGACCTCGCCGGACTGGAGCTTCTTCAGCGCCTGGTCACCGTTGGTGCTGATCTTGTTCAGCTCGTCGGCGATGTCCTTGAGACCGTCGGCGAACTTCGCCTGGTCCTTCGTGTCGAGCGCGTCGACCTTCGTCTTCAGGTTCGCGTAGGCCACCGAGGAAGCGCTGAGTTCCTTCACGGCCTCCTTCTGGGTGGTCTCTCCGCCGTCCACGGGCGGTGCGCCCGCCGACTGCACGGCCGTACCCAGCGCCTTGTACGCCTGCGAGATCTGCTGGAAGGCGGCCGAGTCGGTCTTCTGGACGTCGGCGGGCTTGCTGTTGTCGGCCGTCTGCTGCTGGATCGCGGCATTGGCGTTCGCGATCTTCTGCAGCTGCGGCTGAACCTGGTCGCAGACCTTCTTCGCCCAGTCGTTCACCTTGTCGTCGCTGTCGTCGCTGCAACCCGACAGTGCCAGTACGAGTACCGCACCGCCGGACAGTGCGGCTGCAAGCTTCTTGTTCACCGGATTGGGTCCCTTCCAAGGCTCTCGGCCCCGGAACTTACACGCCAAGTGGGCGACAATCAGGCGACGGGCATCCGATATATATACTTTTGAAGCCATTTGCACCAAGGGAAACGAGGGAGATACAACTCACCTGCCCACTCGGACACATGTCCGGACCGACCCGGACAGCAGGCGGGTGGCGGGCCGCGAAAAGGGCGGACGGCGCGTCAGAACACGCCGTCCGCCGCTGTACTGAGCGGGTGTCGGTCACCGGGCCGCCCGCCCCTCACCTCTCGCGTCAGGAAACAGCCGCAGGGCCGGTGGACCTGTCAGGGCCGCCCCCGCCGTCGTCACCACCGCCGTCGCCGTCGCTGTCTCCCACGGCGATGCCCCGCCGTTTGGACACATAGACCGCGCCGACGATGACGACGACCGCCACGACGGCCACCAGGGTCCGTACGCCCGCACTCGCGTCATCTCCGTAACTGAACTGCACCACTGCGGGGGCGATGAGCAGCGCCACGAGATTCATCACCTTGAGAAGCGGGTTGATGGCAGGGCCCGCCGTGTCCTTGAACGGGTCGCCGACCGTGTCGCCGATGATCGTCGCCTCATGGGCCTCGCTGCCCTTGCCGCCGTGATGGCCGTCCTCGACGAGCTTCTTGGCGTTGTCCCACGCGCCACCGGAGTTGGCGAGGAAGACGGCCATCAGGGTGCCGGTGGCGATCGCGCCCGCGAGATACGAGCCGAGGGCACCGACGCCCAGCGTGAATCCCACCGCGATCGGCGCCAGGACCGCGAGCAGCCCGGGTGTGGCCAGCTCGCGCAGCGCGTCCTTGGTGCAGATGTCGACGACCCGGCCGTACTCCGGCTTCTCCGTGTAGTCCATGATCCCCGGGTGCTCCCGGAACTGCCTCCGCACCTCGTGGACCACGGCCCCCGCCGAGCGGGAGACCGCGTTGATGGCCAGCCCGGAGAAGAGGAAGACGACCGCAGCTCCGAGGATCAGGCCGACCAGGTTGTTCGGCTGTGAGATGTCCAGGCTCAGCCCGAGCTCTCCCGACTGTGCCCCCACATCGTCGACCGCGGTGGCGATGGCGTCCCTGTACGAACCGAAGAGCGCGGCCGCGGCCAGGACCGCCGTGGCGATCGCGATGCCCTTGGTGATGGCCTTGGTGGTGTTGCCGACGGCGTCCAGGTCCGTGAGGACCTGGGCCCCCGCCCCCGTGACGTCCCCGGACATCTCGGCGATGCCCTGGGCGTTGTCCGAGACCGGGCCGAAGGTGTCCATCGCGACGATGACACCCACGGTGGTGAGCAGCCCGGTCCCTGCCAGGGCCACCGCGAAGAGCGCCAGCATGATCGACGTACCGCCGAGCAGGAACGCCCCGTAGACGCCGAGACCGATCAGGAGCGCGGTGTAGACGGCCGACTCCAGGCCGATGGAGATACCCGCGAGCACCACGGTGGCCGGGCCGGTCAGCGAGGACTTCCCGATGTCCCGGACAGGGCGCCGGCTGGTCTCGGTGAAGTAGCCGGTGAGCTGCTGGATCAGGGCGGCGAGCACGATCCCGATGGCCACGGCGACCAGGGCGAAGACGCGCGGGTCTCCGCCGTGCGAGGCGATGGCGTCGTCGGTGACCCCGTCAAGCCCGGCGTACGACGAGGGCAGATAGACGAAGGCGGCCACGGCCACGAGGACGAGGGAGATCACGGCGGAGACGAAGAATCCGCGGTTGATGGCGCTCATCCCGCTCCGGTCGGCACGCCGGGGAGCGACCGCGAAGATCCCGATCATCGCGGTGACCACCCCGATCGCCGGGACGATCAGCGGAAAGGCGAGCCCCGCGTCGCCGAAGGCGACCTTGCCCAGAATGAGCGCGGCCACGAGCGTGACGGCGTACGACTCGAAGAGGTCTGCTGCCATGCCCGCACAGTCACCCACGTTGTCGCCCACGTTGTCGGCGATGGTCGCGGCGTTGCGCGGGTCGTCCTCGGGGATGCCCTGCTCCACCTTGCCGACAAGGTCGGCACCTACGTCGGCGGCCTTGGTGAAGATGCCGCCTCCGACCCTCATGAACATGGCGATCAACGCGGCACCGAGACCGAACCCCTCCAGCACCTTGGGCGCGTCGGCCGCGTAGACGAGCACCACGCAGGAGGCGCCGAGCAGGCCGAGGCCCACCGTGATCATGCCGACCACACCACCCGTGCGAAAAGCGATCTTCATCGCTTTGTGCGAAACCGTGGTGAGATCCTTTTCCGGTTCCCCTTCCGCGGGAGTCGCCTCACGCGCGGCGGCTGCCACACGCACATTGCTGCGGACCGCGAGCCGCATGCCGATGTATCCGGTGGCTGCCGAGAAAAGCGCACCCACCAGGAAGAACAGCGAGCGCCCCGCACGCTGCGACCAGTTGTCGGCCGGGAGCAGCAGAAGCAGGAAGAACACGACGACGGCGAAGATGCCGACGGTACGCAGCTGCCGGGCCAGATAGGCATTCGCGCCTTCCTGGACGGCCGCCGCGATCTCTCTCATGCGTTCGGTGCCTTCACCCGCGGCCAGCACCTGGCGTGCGAGCAGCTGGGCCATGACCAGCGCGGCCAGGGCGACGACCGCGATGACGACGACGATCAGCCGATTGCCATCGGTGAGTACTGCGGCTGCGAGTGAGGTGGACCGGCCGGAAGGTGCGGGAACGTGCGTCAGTTCTGCGAGTGGGGTGTTGAAGAACTCCGCCATACGTCCTCCTTGACGCTGAGCGCTCAAGACGTGGACGGATTGTAGGGAGCCGCGGCCGATCAAAACAGTGGGTGGTCAATGAAATCGACTTTCGTCCACCCAATGACAAATGATCTCGCTCGCGCTTGAACTCGAATGCAGTAATGGGGCAGAGGCGTGGCGCGCACGGAATTTCCGGAGATCATTGATCAAGCGCAAAGAAAAAGGCCCTGCTCAGCAGGGCCCGAAAACGTGATCGCGCCTACCATTCGAGGGCCGCGCGAGGCGGGGCAGGCGCCACGGCCGGCGGGCCGGGGCCGCGTCCGGCGGGCCGGGGCCGCGTCCGGCGGGCCGGGGGCTGCATCCGGCGCGAGGGGCTGTGTCCGGCGGGATGGGGCCGACCGGGCGGCGTGGGTCAGGGAAGCACTACGGCGGAGGCCGTCGGCCAGGTCATGCGGATCACTCCGCCGTCCGCACCCGTGCGGACCTCCACGTCGTCGACCAGCCCGCTGATGACCGCGAGGCCCATCTCGTCCTCGCTGTCGGCGTCGGTGTCCGGCTCGCCCCGGCCTCCGCCGCCGGGCGTTCCTGGCGGCGAGGCATCGCTTCCCCGGGCGGGAAGCCCGTCGCCGACCTCGATGGAGAACGCCTTCTCCTCCTCGGTCAGAACGACCGTGACCGGGGCGGCGATGTCATGGCTCCGATGCAGCCCTACGGCGCGGCTGCACGCCTCGCCGACCGCGAGCCTGACCTCGTCGAGCACCGCCTCGTCGACCCCGGCCCGGCGCGCCACGGCGGCTGCCACGAGGCGGGCCGTCCTGACGTGTTCGGGCTGAGCGCTGAAGCGGAGTTCAACGGTTGGCATGCCATCCCCCTCGAACGTATGGGCGTGCATCTCAGGGGCCCGGGCGTGACGCCCGGGTACCCCTGCTCTCATTCCCCTCCGGGAACCGACGAAGCCGGCAGCCGACCGCATGGGTCGACCGCCTGCTCATGGCGGCCTGACTGCTGCCGCCTGCCGGTCTGTCACTGCGTGCCTGCCGGCCTTCTGGCTGCCGGCCTGCACCGACGGTCAGTCGGTAGCCGCGACAGCCTCGTCGACCGTGGTGTGGATGGGAAACACCTTGGTCAGACCTGTGATCCGGAAGATCTTGAGAATGCGCTCCTGGTTGCACACCAGGCGCAGCGAGCCCTCATGGGCCCGGACACGCTTCAAGCCGCCCACGAGCACGCCGAGGCCGGTGGAGTCGAGGAAGTCGACGCCTTCCATGTCGACAACCAGGTGGTAGCTGCCGTCATTCACCAACTCGACCAACTGCTCGCGCAGCTTGGGCGCGGTATACACATCAATCTCGCCACCGACCTCGACGACCGTACGGTCGCCACCAGGCCCGGACACATTGCGAGTCGACAGGGACAGGTCCACGGATCCTCCAGCACCTTGCTATCGAGCGGTCGCCCCTCGGTCTCCCCGACGGAGGCCAGGGGACGGATCGCCAGCCGCGATGGCATTCAATCACTTACCAGCAGCCATGCACGACGCCTTGGGACCATTGTCCGCCACGCCAGTGACACACTCGGTGCCGATGGCCAAGAATCACCGCCCCAGTCGACCACCTGAGAACGCGGGCTCGCGCCCCTCTCCCATGGTGGTTCTCGACCGGCTCGCCGCAGCGGCGGGCCGGGCAGCGCGCATCACTCATACGGAGCACTTGCCCCCGCGTGCGGGAACCCATGCCCTCTGGCCTGATCGCATCCGGCCAGAAGTGATCTCGGCAATCAGCCGGGCCGGAATCGACCATCCGTGGACGCATCAGGCCGCCGCCGCCGAACATGCCCTGGACGGCGAGTCCGTCGTGATCGCCACCGGGACGGCGTCCGGCAAGTCGCTCGCCTACCTCGCTCCGGTACTGAGTACCCTCCTCGACGGCTCCGATGCCCCGAACGGCCGTGGCACCACCGCCCTGTACCTGGCCCCCACCAAGGCCCTCGCCGCCGACCAGCGCCGAGCCGTGAAGACGCTCGCGGCACCTCTGGGCTCCGCGGTACGGCCCGCGGTCTACGACGGGGACACGCCGGTCGAAGAACGCGAATGGGTGCGTCAGTACGCCAACTACGTCCTGACGAACCCCGACATGCTGCATCGGGGCATCCTTCCGTCCCACCCCCGCTGGGCCTCCTTCCTCCGCGCCCTCCGCTTCGTCGTCATCGACGAGTGCCACACGTACAGGGGCGTCTTCGGCTCCCATGTCGCCCAGGTGCTGCGCCGCCTCCGCCGCCTCTGCGCCCGATACGGA
The DNA here is from genome assembly GCF_044765585.1 of Streptomyces sp. NPDC102441. Classification (NCBI taxonomy): domain Bacteria; kingdom Bacillati; phylum Actinomycetota; class Actinomycetes; order Kitasatosporales; family Streptomycetaceae; genus Streptomyces; species Streptomyces sp. NPDC102441. Next base: position 51,898 of record NZ_JBIWKH010000019.1, on the reverse strand, counting down.
TCCGACCCCGTCTTCCTCCTCGCCTCCGCCACATCGGCTCAGCCCTCGGTCGCCGCGGGCCGTCTCACAGGCCTGCCCGTCAAGGAGGTCGCCGACGACGCCTCGCCCCGGGGAGAGCTGGTCTTCGCCCTCTGGGAGCCGCCGCTGACCGAGCTGCACGGCGAGAAGGGAGCCCCCGTACGCCGTACCGCCACAGCCGAGACCGCCGACCTCCTCACCGACCTGACCCTCCAGGGCGTCCGCTCGGTCGCCTTCGTGCGCTCCCGGCGCGGAGCCGAGCTCATCTCCCTCATCGCCAAGGAGCGGCTCGCCGAGGTGGACCGCTCGCTGCCCGGGCGTGTCGCCGCCTACCGTGGCGGTTACCTGCCCGAGGAACGCCGGGCCCTGGAACGGGCACTGCACTCCGGAGACCTGCTCGGACTGGCCGCCACCACCGCACTGGAGCTCGGCATCGACGTCTCGGGCCTGGACGCCGTCGTCATCGCCGGCTATCCGGGCACCCGTGCCTCCCTCTGGCAGCAGGCGGGCCGAGCCGGGCGCTCGGGGCAGGGCGCCCTGGCCGTCCTCGTGGCCCGGGACGACCCCCTGGACACCTTCCTCGTCCACCACCCTGAGGCACTGTTCCAGCAGCCCGTGGAGTCGACCGTGCTGGACCCGGACAACCCGTACGTCCTCGCGCCCCACCTGTGTGCCGCCGCTGCGGAACTCCCCCTCACGGAAACTGACATCGCGCTCTTCGGGCCCGCGGTGCCCGAGCTTCTGCCGCAGCTGGAGGCCGCGAAGCTCCTGCGCAGAAGGACGACGGGCTGGCACTGGACCCGCCGGGAGCGCGCCGCCGACCTCACCGACATCCGCGGCGGAGGCGGCCGTCCGGTCCAGATCGTCGAGGAAGGTACCGGGCGTCTACTGGGAACCGTTGACGAATCAGCGGCGCACACCGCTGTTCACGAGGGTGCCGTCCACCTCCACCAGGGCCGGACATATCTCGTCCGCACGCTGGACCTGGAGGATTCGGTGGCTCTGGTCGAAGAATCGGTCCCTCCCTACTCGACCAACGCTCGCGACACGACAGCGATCACCGTGCTGGAGACGGACACCGAGATCCCCTGGGGTGACGGGCGGCTCTGCTTCGGCTCCGTCGAGGTCACGAACCAGGTCGTCTCCTTCCTGCGCCGCAGGCTGATCACCGGAGAGGTCCTGGGTGAGACCAAGCTCGACCTGCCGCCCCGCACCCTCCGCACCCGTGCCGTGTGGTGGACGGTCACCGAGGACCAACTCGATGCCGCCCGGATCAACCCGGAAATCCTCGGAGGCGCCCTGCACGCCGCCGAACACGCCTCCATCGGAATGCTGCCGCTCTTCGCCACCTGCGACCGCTGGGACATCGGCGGTGTCTCCGTTCCGCTGCACCCCGACACCCTCCTTCCCACAGTGTTCGTCTACGACGGCCATCCGGGTGGCGCCGGCTTCGCCGAGCGCGCCTTCCACACGGCCCGTACGTGGCTCACGGCAACGCGTCAGGCCATCGCGTCCTGCGAGTGCGAGGCGGGCTGCCCGTCCTGCATCCAGTCCCCCAAATGCGGCAACGGCAACGAGCCACTGCACAAGCGGGGCGCCGTACGCCTCCTGACCGAACTGCTCAGGACCGCGCCGCCCGATCCCGGGGAAGGTCATCCGGCGGAGGGCTCGTAGGGCTCGTGTCCGGAAGGCACCGCGGGATGAGGCCGTATGCGCGATCCGGCTCCTCGGCGTATGCCGGGCAGACGCAACCGATGCCGGGCAGACGCAACCGAGGGGGCCGACCGAGCCGCCAGGGCCTACGGGGGCTCCTCCGGAGGCCCCGCTCTCGATCTGACCTCAGGTGCGTACGGGCCGAAGCGCGCTCGGGCGGTCACGTCGGCGATCTCGCCCTGGACCCCGCAGCGCACGATCTCCGCCCCCTGGGCCGCAGCGACCTCGCCGGCCGCCCCGCACGCCGCCTCCGCGCCCCGCAGCGCCTGGTCGGCAGCGGCGAGCGCCGCCAGATCCGCCGCGCCACCAGCCCTGTGACGGGCGGACACGGCCTGGCCGAGAGCGAGCAACATCGCGAACACCGCGCAGAGTGTCACCGTCGTGACCGCCACCCAGACAGTCGCCAGCCCTCGGTCCCCGGCTCCGGGACGGAATTCCGCCCTCCTCACGGCTCCGCCCCCACCGTGTCCTCGGCCAGTGCGACTGCCTCAGCACTCAGAGTCAGACCCAGCGGACCAGGCCCCGGCGTCGGTGCCTCCACCCTGACCCTCCACAGCGCCCCGGTCCGCTCCACGTCGACCCGGGCACGGCCCGGCGCCGCCTCCTGTGCCGCGGACCGTACGGATTCCTGCGGCTCGGACCGGGCCGCGGCCCGTGCCCCGGCCCGTGCGGCATCCACACAGCGGATCTGGTCCGCCGCGGCGACCAGCGCCCAGACGAGTGCGAGAACGAACGCCACCAGCACGGGAAGGGCCATGGCTGCCTCCGCCGTCACCGCTCCCCGGTCGCTGCTCCGGTCCCTCCGCGTCTCCTCAGAACTTCGCATCGAGGGCGTCCTTGATCAGCGACTGCAGCGCGGACAGCACCGCCCCGCTGGTGACCACCTTGTAGAGCACCGCCGCGAACGCGCAGGCCGCGATGGTCCCCACCGCGTACTCGGATGTCGTCATCCCCTGGTCCAGGCCACGGCGCCGGGCACCGGTGCCGAACCTGGCCTCCCACGCACGACGCAGCGCGCTCACAGACCGCTCCATGGCATTCCTGTTCATCTCAACCCCCATGTTCACAATCCACGTTGTTCCGATCCGAACTTCGATCCAGCGCTTCGGCGGGGTCCCGGCCATCAACTCGGGCTTGCCCCGGACGTCAGGCGGGATTCCGGCTGCTCCCGCTCAGCCGCGGTGCAACAGGCCGGTCGCCAGCCCGATCACCACGGGCGCCACGCCCACTGCCAGAAAGGCGGGCAGGAAGCAGAGCCCCACCGGTGCGGTGATCAGCACGCCTGCCCGCTGAGCACGTGCCACGGCCGCACTCGCCCGCTCGGCACGCATCTCATCGGCCAGCCGGGAAACCGGCTCCGCCGCAGGTGCCCCCGTCGAGGCGGCACGCTCCAGGCAGCCGGCCAGTGGCCCGGCACCCGGCAGGCACCCGAACCGGCCCCAGGCCTCGGCCGGTTCTCCTCCGAGCAGGATCTCGGCAGCCGTACGAGCCAGCCGCTCACCGACCGGGCCGCCGATGGATTCCCCGACCGCCTCCGCCGCGTCCCGCGGACCGGCACCCGCCGAAAGGCAGGACGCCAGCAGATCCGCGGCGATCGGCAACTGGCGGAGGATCAGAGGCGCCTCGTCGTCGGGGCCGGCGGCGCCACGCACCCTGACGGAGCGCCGCCACCGCCGCACGCCGAACGCAGCCGCAAGACCGATCCCGGTCCCCGCCGCACCGCCGACGAGGATCCAGCCGGCCGCCCAGACAGCCAGAAACACCGCCCACCGTCGAGCACGGTTCCAGCCAGGCGCCCGTACGTCCGTCCACCCCTGCCTCGGGCCGGCCGCACAGCTCTTGGCCAGCAGCGCCCCTCTTCTGCGTATCGCCCGCTCATGCCGCCGGCCGGTGAGGGCGAGGGCGAGATACGCGGCTGTGCCCAGCCCCGCGCCCACCGCACCAGCAACCCCCAACGCATCACCCGCACCAGGCATGCCGCTCACGAACGCATCACTCGCACCAGGCATGCCGCTCACGCCGCCTCCCCGGCCCGCACGATCCGCGATGCCCAGAGCAGCCCCGCGGTTTCCAGCAGTCCGCCCGTCACCAGGCAGACGAGCCCTCCCGGACTGTGCAGCAGAACCCGCAGTGGGTCCGCTCCAAGTGCCGCCCCCAGCCCCAGACCCAGCACCGGCAGCAATGCCAGGACCACGACCGTCGACCAGGCGCCCGCCAGCTGTGCCCGCAACTCCTCCCGCCGCCGTCTCTCACCCCGCAGCGCGCTCTCCAGGCGCGCCAGACCTGCCGCGAGACCGGCTCCGCCGTCCACCGCCACCCGCCAGCAGGCGGCCATACCCGCAAGCCCGTCGAGACCGGGCCCCAGCGCCGCCTGCCGCAGCGCGCCCGCCACATCGCCACCGAACCGCGCAGCCGCCAGCACAGCGGGCTCGGCCGTGCCCAGTGCGCCGAAGTTCCTCGCGGCGGCGAGCAACGCCTGTCCGGGCTCGCGCCCGGCGCGCAGCTCGCCGACCACCGCCCCACAGAGCGCCGTCACCGAGTCGGCGGCCTCCTCACTCGAACGCCGCCGCGCCCTCCGACGCAGCCAGCGCTTCACCAGCGGGACCGCCACAGCGCCCGCGAGCAGCGGCAGCACCGATTCACCCAGCACAGCGAGAAGGGCCGCCACAGGGGCACACAGCCATTCCCTGCGCTCGGCGAGGAGCGCCCGGGCAGCGGTCCACGCCGCCGGCCCCCACGGCTCCTCCCGCCCGCGAGCCGCCAACACCCGAGCCCGCCGCGCCCCATGGTCCCGGGCCACGGCCAGACCACCCGCCAGGCCGGCGCTGCCGGCCATCACCCACACCGGCACCTGCATGAGTCCGTCAGAGCCCGCCGACGTCACGGCTCATCCCCGATCAGCGCCCCGAGACGCTCCCAGCCCCGATCCGGCTGGAATCCCTCGGCGCCCCAGCGCAGCGCAGGCACGGTGATCACCAGGCCCGCGGAATCCCGCTCGAGCACGTGCACCTCGGCCACACGCCGCCGTCCGCGCCTGTCTCGGACAAGATGGACGACCACGGACAGTGCCGCTGCCAACTGGCTGTGCAGAGAAGCCCGGTCGAGACCCGCAGCCGTCCCAAGAGCCTCCAGACGCGCCGGAACATGCTCGGCCGCGTTGGCGTGCACCGTGCCGCAGCCCCCCTCGTGCCCGGTGTTGAGGGCTGCCAGAAGTTCCGTCACCTCGGCGCCCCGGACCTCTCCCACCACCAGCCGGTCAGGACGCATACGCAACGCCTGGCGTACCAGGTCCCGCAGCGTCACCCGCCCAGCACCTTCCTGATTGGCGGGACGCGACTCCAGCCGCACCACATGCGGGTGATCCGGGCGCAGTTCCGCCGAGTCCTCGGCCAGCACGATGCGCTCCCGCTCACCGACAGCCCCCAGCAGGCTGGAAAGCAGAGTCGTCTTCCCCGCGCCCGTCCCTCCGCTGATCAGATACGAGACCCTGGCCTCCACCAGGGCTCTCAGCAGCCGGTCACCGCCGGGTGGGACCGTCCCCGCCGTGACGAGCTCCGCCAGCGTGAAGGCCTGGGGCCGCACCACACGCAGTGAGAGGCACGTCGATCCGACGGACACCGGCGGCAGGACCGCGTGCATGCGCGTCCCGTCCGGAAGCCGTGCGTCCACCCACGGCCGGGCGTCGTCCAGCCGTCGCCCCGCTACCGCGGCAAGCCTCTGAGCCAGCCTCCGGACAGCTGCCGCATCCTGAAAGACGACCCGGGTCAACTCGAGTCCGACGCCGCGGTCCACCCACACCCGGTCCGGAGCGGAAACCAGCACATCGGTCACCGCCGGATCGGCCAGGAGCCGCTCCAGCACCCCTGTGCCCACCAGTTCCCCCCGCAGCTCCTCGGCCGCGCCGAGGACTTCCGCGTCGCCGAGCAGACGGCCCTGCTCCCTCAGCGCCGCGGCCACCCCCGCCGGCGTGGGTGCCGCGCCGCTCCTGGCCAGTCGCTGACGTACGGCGTCGAGCAGCGCGTCGGTCATGACACCCCTCCGCCATGAGACCGGGCCGTAACGGCGTCCGGACGGCCCGGGGCATCCGCCAGATCCCAGAAAGCCGTGCAGAAACGGGCCAGTGCGCCGCGGGCGTTCCCGCCCGGGGGCTCACCGCTGTCCTGAGCCGAAGACAGCCCAGGCTCCATGGGCAGATCGCCGACGAGTGGCAGGCCCAGCGTCTGCGCCACCCAGTGCTCGTCCAGGCCTGCTGTGTAAGGCCCCCGGGCGATGACACGCAGGTCCTCCAGGACCATTTGGGACACAGCCGCCATGCGCCGCGCCGCCGCCACCGCTCTCAGCTCCCCAGGAACGACCAGCAGCCCCACGTCCAGTTGTGCCAGCGCCTCTGCCACGCTTTCGTCGAACCGTCGCGGCAGATCAACGACCACCACTCCACCGAGCCGGCGAGCAGCGGCCAGCACCGACCGCATGGCCTGTGGGGGCACGATCACCTCGTCGTCCCGGCCCCAGCTGAGCACTCGCAGCCCGTGCAATGCGGGAAGCGACTCCTCCAGTGCCCCTCCGCCCAGCCTCCCTTTCGAACGGGCGAAATCCGGCCACCGCAGGCCCTCGGATTCCTCACCGCCGAGCAGCACATCGATACCGCCGCCGAGGGGATCGCCGTCGATCAGCATGGTCCGTCGGCCCGACCTCGCGGCTGTCACGGCAAGTGCACAGGCCAGCGTGGATGCGCCGGAGCCGCCGCGTCCGCCCATCACTCCCACGGTGAGCGCCGATCGACCCACACCCTCCACCGCATTGGCGATCTGGTCGACGAGCCAGCCTTCGGAGTCGGGCAGTCTGAGCACATATTCAGCCCCGATCTCCACTGCGCGGCGCCATACGTCAGGGTCGTCCTGATCCCGCCCGACCAGCATCACGCCGGGCCTGCGAGGCACTCCACGGCATCCGCGCGCCGCGTCGTCGCCGACCAGAATCATCGGGGCCCGTTCCCAGCCGCCCCGCTCTCCCGGAGGCCCGTGGTGCACTTCCGGCACTGCCCCGGCCGCCGCGCACAGCCTGAGCAGATCGTCCAGCAAATCGGGGTCCTCGGTGAGGACCAACGGTCCGTCGTGCCGCCCTTCGGCGCTCGGCGGACCTTCGCCCGCGAAAGATCCAGCCACGATCTCCGCCCCTCTCACTGTCTCCTCCAGTGCGGTTTCGCGGCGATCTCAGACGCTTCCGAGATGCGCGATTCCGGAATCCGCGGACTTCGCGGGTGGAATCAACATGCAACGCTGCGGAAAAACATGTGGATCTTGCTCAAAAACTGTGGACAACTCAAACGTTGTGAATATCCCCGTAGCTCATACAGGGGACTTTCGCAGCGCAGCCCTTCCGCTACATACAGTGACGAGGCATGATCGGGTCGATCCCCCGGGATCGCGGCCTGGAGCGGCGGCAAGAGAGGGAGGACCTGGCGTCTACGCTGCGAAACGCATCCGGACATGCGACGACCCCCGCCGGGGGGGAGAGCGGGGGTCGTCCCCACGGCCGACTCAGGGGGGGGGAGGAGCCGGACCGGGTTAGCACGGTCGCGAACGATCCGTGACTTCCATGATGTACCCGAGCCCCTTCTCAGGCAAACCCGCCTGCCGGATTTTACGCCGAATGGCGGGACCCTATGCTCACCTTTGTGGAAAACTGCTTCTCGCCGCGCACAGCAGCCTTCTTTGACCTGGACAAGACGGTCATTGCGAAGTCATCGACACTGACCTTCAGCAAGTCCTTCTACCAAGGCGGGCTGATCAACCGCCGTGCCGTACTGCGCACTGCGTACGCACAGTTCGTGTTCCTTGCCGGGGGTGCCGATCACGACCAGATGGAGCGGATGCGCGAATATCTCTCAGCGCTCTGCAAGGGATGGAACGTCCAGCAGGTCAAGGACCTTGTCGCCGAAACCCTGCACGACCTGATCGACCCGATCATCTACGACGAGGCCGCGACCCTCATCGAGGAGCATCACACCGCCGGGCGTGATGTCGTCATCGTTTCGACCTCCGGCGCCGAAGTCGTCGAACCGATCGGCGAACTGCTCGGTGCCGACCGGGTCGTGGCGACCCGGATGGTCGTGGGCGACGACGGCTGCTTCACCGGCGAGGTCGAGTACTACGCCTACGGGCCGACCAAAGCGGAGGCCATCAAGGCTCTCGCCGAATCGGAGGGCTACGACCTCTCGCGCTGCTACGCCTACAGCGACTCCGCCACCGATGTACCGATGCTGGAGTCCGTGGGCCACCCGCACGCCGTCAACCCCGACCGGGCACTGCGGCGCGAGGCCACACTCCGGGAATGGCCGATTCTCACCTTCGACCGACCCGTCCGGCTCAAGCAGCGCCTACCCACCTTCTCGATGCCACCGCGACCGGCACTCGTGGCAGCGGCCGCACTGGGCGCGGCCGCCGTGACCGCCGGGTTCGTCTGGTACACACATCGGCGCCGGGCCGCCACGGCCACCACCTGACAGGCCTGGTCGGGGACGCCACCCATCTGCGCTCGACGGCAGCAGACTCACCGCCAACCCGCCGCAAAATGTCCGACTCAGTCATATTTGAACATAAAAGTAAAGAAAAGCGGCCAGAGCTTCCACTCCCCATGGTCCTGGAGTACAAAGGATGCAACGGCCCGCGAGACCAAGGCCATCCGAGAGGATTACCTTTCTACGTACAAAAGGCCCCACGGACCGAGCACGAAAGCCGAGCACCCACGCGACGTCGACCCGTCGATTACGGGCCAGCCGCACCAGGTGACGGGCAAAGAACCCGACCTGATGGGCATACAACGAGGACGCTTGGTAACTGGGCGGACGTGCCAGCGGCGGTACCGGATTCGGTACCGCCGCAACCCTTTCCGGGGCCCGCTCGCAGCACCCTCCGGGGCCGGCCCCGGCATCCTGAACGCCCGCGGACCCGGAGGCCGAGCCGACCGGCCGAACCGACCCGGGTCGCGCGACTCAGGCGGCGCCGCGCTGCAACGCCTCGCACACCGCGGTGGACTCCCGGACACCCAGCCCCACCGAGCGCCCGCAGTGAGCGATCCAGGCGGCCATGCCTTCCGGCCTCCCCGACAGGTACCCCTCGAACGCCGCCACATAAGCCGCGCGCCCCTGCTCCGCATGGCCCACTTCGGCAGGGCAGATCGACTTCGGGTCGAGCCCACTGCCGATCAGCACGATCCGCTCGGCGGTCCGGGCGACCAAGCCGTTGTGTGAACCGAAGGGGCGCAGCGCCAGCAGCTCACCGTGAACCACCGAGGACGTCACAAGCGCGGGCGCCGAGCCTCCGGCGATGATCAGTCGCGACAGCCCTTCAAGGCGTCCCGACACCTCGTCCGCACCCGGGACAGGAGCCTCGATCAGCGGTTCATCGACCGCCTCGCCCGCCAACCGGGGCCTGCCGACCGTCTCGTCCGGAGTCGCGCCGCCCGCCGCCACCAGGTGCAGGCGGGCCAGGACACGAAGCGGCGACTGCCGCCAGATCGAGAGCAACTGTCCGGCCTCCGCTGTCAGCCTCAAGGCGGCACCGATGGTGCGGGCCTCGTCCTCACCGCTGAAGTCCGTGCGCCGGCGAACCTCCTCGAGATTCCAGTCGGCGCCCGAGAGCGCCGCCGAACCACGAGCGCCGCGCAGGGCCGCCTCCGCGGTGACCTCATTGCTGCGGCGCCGCATGACCCGGTGCCCGTAGACCCGGTCCACGGCCTTGCGTACGGAGTCCACCGCGTCGGCGACCCCCGGCAGGTCACCCAGAGCGGCAAGCGGGTCCGAGGATGTCGTACTCATAAGTAGGGAGGCTACGCGTCCCGGGTACGGATACCGCCCGGGAGTGGTCTTCTTCACGAAGAATGACAACGGTGAGCGATGAGACCGCTACCCTAGGTGAACATGAAGATCGCTTTCGTAGGGAAGGGCGGCAGCGGCAAGACCACGCTGTCCTCGCTCTTCATCCGTCACCTCGCTGCCAATGAAGCCCATGTCGTCGCGGTGGACGCCGACATCAACCAGCATCTCGGGGCCGCCCTCGGCCTGGACGAGAAGGAAGCGGCCGCTCTGCCCGCCATGGGCGCGCAGCTGCCTCTCATCAAGGACTACCTCCGCGGCAGCAATCCCCGCATCACATCCGCCGCAACGATGATCAAGACAACGCCGCCCGGGGAGGGCTCCAGGCTCCTGCACGTCCGCGAGGACAACCCGGTCTACGACGCCTGCGCCCGCACGGTCCGTCTCGACGACGGGGAGATCCGGCTGATGGCCACCGGCCCGTTCAGCGAGTCCGATCTCGGTGTCGCCTGCTACCACTCCAAGGTCGGGGCGGTCGAGCTCTGCCTCAACCACCTGATCGACGGCCCCGACGAGTATGTGGTGGTCGACATGACTGCGGGTTCTGATTCGTTCGCGTCAGGAATGTTCACCCGCTTCGACATGACCTTCCTCGTCGCCGAACCGACCCGGAAGGGCATCTCCGTCTACCGCCAGTACAAGGAGTACGCACGGGACTTCGGCGTCACGCTGAAGGTGGTGGGCAACAAGGTCCAGGGCGAGGACGATCTCGACTTCCTGCGCGCCGAGGCCGGTGACGACCTGCTGGTCGGCATCGGACAGTCCGACTGGGTCCGAACCATGGAAAAGGGCCGTCCTGCCCCGTTCGAACTGCTGGAAGCAGACAACCGGATGGCACTGCAGGCCCTACAGAACGCCGCGGAGGACTCGTACGAGCTACGCGACTGGGAGCGCTACACGCGGCAGATGGTGCACTTTCACCTGAAGAACGCGGAGAGCTGGGGCAACGAGAAGACGGGCGCCGACCTGGCGGCCCAGGTCGACCCCGCCTTCGTCCTGCATGAGCACCGTGCGGAGACGGGCGCCGCCCAGCCGGCCTGAGCCGGACGGGGCGGCACCGGAGAGTGATCCCTACTCCGCGCTCCCGTCGGCCCCCTTGCCTGCCGGCTGATCCGCCGGCCTGGCAGGCACGGGGCTGCCCGCGGGTTTACCCGGAGCCGTCCCCGCAAGGAAGGCGGTCCAGCCCGGCTTGGGCTCCTGCCCCACCTTCAGCGTCCCGAGTGTGGCGAGCGTCGCCGGGTCCTGCGCGTCCAGCCAGTCGGCGAGCTGACGGAAGGAAACGCATTGCACATCCTGTTTGGTGCATACCGTCTTGATCGTCTCCTCGACCGCACGCATGTAGGTGCCGCCGTTCCAGGACTCGAAGTGGTTGCCGATGATCATCGGAGCCCGGTTCCCGTTGTAGGCGCGGTCGAACGCCTGAAGCAGACCGTCCCGCATCTGATTACCCCAGTACTCATGCTTGTCCGGGTCGCCCTGTGTCGTCGTACCCGACTGGTTGAACATGAAGTTGTAGTCCATCGAGAGCGTCTCGAACGCGCGCCCCGGCACGGGAACAAGCTGCAGGGGAAGGTCCCAGATACCGTCCCTCTTCGCGGGCCAGACCTGGTTGCCGATCCCGCTGGAGTCGTAGCGGAATCCCATGGTCCGTGCCGCAGCGACCATGTTCTTCTGCCCCTCCAGGCATGGGGTGCGAGCGCCGATCAGCTCCGTGTCGTAGTCGAAGGGCAGAGGTGCTTCACCCTTGAGGTCCGGGGCATTGGTCTTCCAGCTCTTCACGAACGACTTCGCCTGGCTGATCTCGCTCTTCCACTCCTCGACCGACCATGTGCCGACACCTCCGTCCGGCCCGCAGAAGTGCCCGTTGAAGTGGGTGCCGATCTCGTTGCCCTCCAGCCACGCGGCACGCAGCTCCGTCAGCGTGTTGCGGATCCCCTCGCCGTCGTTGAACCCGATGTCGGAGCGGCCCGCCGAATGCTGCGGCGGATCGTAGAGCTCCTTCTTCTTCTCCGGCAGGAGATACACGCCGCTCAGGAAGTACGTCATCTTGGCGTCGTACTTCTTCGCGACCGAGCGAAAATGCGAGAAGAGCTTCTGGCTGTCCTCACCGGCGCCGTCCCACGAGAACACCACGAACTGGGGAGGCTTCTGGCCGGGCTTGAGGCGCTTGACAACGGGTAGTTCCGGCTGGGTTCCCGTAAAGGCGGTGGAACCGTCGCCGATGAGCTTGACCGCCCCCTTCGGCGCCGCCGCCGGAGAGTTCCCCTCCGTGACGGGAGCGGACTTCGTGCCTGTTCCGGCCGCGGGACCGGTGGCGCCCGCGCCCGAACCCGAGCAGCCGGCCAGGCCGGCGATCAGCCCCGTGACCACGGCTCCCAGGGCGACCCGCTTCGTGACGGCCATCATCCGTCCACCCTCTTCCTTGCAGCATTCGTGCGTTGACGTGCCGACACGGCGCGGTCAACCTCACACGCAGCTCCGCCGGAACCAGTACGACAAGCCGGATGAAAAGCTGCTTATTCACTGAAGAGAGTGATTCGCTGGGCTATTTGCTCGAAAACATGGACACCCTTCTTTACTCTCCATTACGATTCATTTACCGAGAGTTGGAAATCCCGCCGCTGTACCCCACCGCTGCACGCCGTGACCCACGGCCGCCGTCATTCACATACCGCGACCGCGCTGCCCCGGAGGAGACGGGAACATGTCTGCCTGCGTCCCCACTCGTAAAGACCACTCATCCCGCAGCTCGCACCCTTCCCGGGCTTCGGGATTCAAGCGTCCACACAGCCCGCCGCCGCCCCGCCGCGGAGGTCTTCGCATCTCAGGTGCGGATCTGTCCGCATCGATCACTGTCTTCCTGATCGCCGTTCCCATGTCGCTCGGTCTCGCCGTCGCCATGGACGCCCCTCTTGCCGCCGGACTGGTTTCGGCCGCGATCGGCGGCATCGTCGCCGGACTACTGGGCGGCACACCGCTCCAGGTCAGTGGACCATCCGCCGGACTGACCGTAGTCACCGCAGAGTTGATCCAGATCTACGGCTGGCGCACCACGTGCGCGATCACCATCGGCGCGGGTCTCCTGCAGATCCTGCTGGGTTCGCTGAGAGCGGCCCGCAGTGCCCTCGCAGTCAGTCCGGCCATCGTGCACGGCACACTCGCCGGTATCGGTGTAGCCATCGCTCTGGCCCAGCTGCACATCGTGTTCGGTGAGGTGCCTCAGAGCTCCGCCCTCGACAACGTCCTGTCGCTCCCTTCCCACTTGGCCCACTTCGAGCCGGCCGGGCCTCTCATCGGAGCCCTGACGATCTCCATCCTCGTCGTGTGGCCGCGCCTGCCCGGACACGTCGGAGCCTCACTCCGCAGACTTCCGGCCGCGCTCGCAGCCGTGGGTATCGCGACGGCTGTAGCGGCCGCGGCAGCCCCTGGCATCACCCGGGTGGACCTGCCGTCATGGCACTCGCACGCACTGCCGGAGCTGCCGAAGGGTCCGGTGGCGGCACTGGCGACAGCGGTGTTCACCGTCATGCTCGTCGCCAGTCTCGAATCCCTGCTGGCCGCGGTCTCCGTGGACAAGCTGGCTGCAGACCGCTCAGCAGCCGCGCCCAAGGACGGGGCGGCGCCGCACGCTCCGGTCAAACGATCGGATCTGGATCGGGAGCTGCGGGCCCAGGGTGTCGCCAACGCGGTATCAGGCCTGGCCGGAGGGCTGCCGGTGTCGGGTGGCGCCGTGCGCAGTTCTGCGAATGTGCGGGCGGGAGCGACGAGCCGCGCCTCCACCGTGCTGCATGGCGTGTGGGTGCTGCTGGCAGCCGTCCTGCTGGTCAGGGCCCTCGAGTGGATCCCCCTGGCCGCGCTCGCCGCTCTGGTGATGGTCGTGGGGATCCAGATGGTCAGCTTCGCCCACATCCGCAAGGTTCACAGGCACCGGGAGTTCCTGGTGTACGGCGCCACGATCAGCGGCGTCATTCTGGCGGGGGTGCTAAAGGGCGTGACGATCGGCATCGTCGTGGCGGTGGCCGTCGCCCTGCACCGGCTGGCACACACAAGGATCACAGTGACCGAACAGGACGGCCGCTATCTGGTCGCCGCTCGCGGCCAGCTGACCTTCCTGGCCGTCCCCCGGCTCAGCCGCATGCTCGGCAAACTCCCGCAAGGGGTGGACGCCGTCGTGGAGTTGGACGGATTCTTCATGGACCACGCGGCGTACGAGACGATCCAGGACTGGTATGCGGCGCAGACCGCGCTGGGAGGCCGGATCGAGTTCACCGGACGTTCCGGTGGCCGGATCGCCGAGCCTGCGTCGGCCGCCCATTCCTGCTGCCGTCCTTGGACGCCGTGGCGCAATCATCACTGCCACGACCGCGTGCAGGACACCACACCGACAACCGCCGCCCCCGCCTCGCACGTCATCTCGAAGGCTTCGCCTTCCGCCCCTGGAGGCTCCTCGGATCCCCGGCACGGAGCCCATCGGCTGCTCAGTGGCCTCAGTTCCTTTCAGCGCACCACCGCCCCGCTGGTGCGTGAGGAGCTGGCCCGGCTGGCCACCGAAGGGCAGCGCCCTTCACAGCTGTTCCTGACCTGTGCCGACTCCCGCCTGGTCACCAGCATGATCACCGCAAGCGGCCCGGGCGACCTCTTCACCGTACGGAATGTCGGCAACCTGGTGCCGCCCCCGGGGACCGGGGACGCGGCGATCAACGACGATTCCGTAGCCGCCGCCATCGAGTACGCGGTGGATGTGCTGGAGGTCGAGTCCATCACCATCTGCGGACACTCCGGGTGCGGAGCAATGCAGGCGCTGTTGGGGGCCGCGCCGGAGACACCCCGGACACCTCTGTGGCGCTGGTTGCGGCACGGGCTGCCGAGCTTGGAGCGCATGCGTTCCCGTCACCACTCCTGGGCGCGGATCGCAGGTCGGCTGCCCACCGATGCGGTGGAGCAGCTCTGTCTGACCAATGTGGTCCAGCAGTTGGAGCATCTGCGCGGGCATGAATCGGTGGCCCGCCGACTGGCGGCGGGGACCTTGCAGCTGCACGGCATGTACTTCCATGTCGGCGAGGCGCAGGCCTATCTGCTGACCGAGGGCGCCAGTTCCGGCACCGGACCCGACGAGGTCTTCGCCCGGGTCGCCCCCGGCGCGGCATGGGGTGCGGAGCAGGGCATCGAAGCACTGCATCCGACTCCCGGCACCACCGTCGGGGCCTGAACCGCTCACACACCCGGTCCGTGAGACCTTGTGGTCCCGCTTTCGCATCGCACAGCGCTGCTCGCGAAAGCGGGGCAGGTGGCTCCTTACAGGAGGCACAGGTCTAAACCAATTTCCGGCAGACACTTGTCACCTGGCCCGCAGCCTGATGAGCTGTCCCCCGGGACACAACGGACACCCTGGGAATGGGAGATGTCGTGAGCAACGAAAGCCTGGCCAATCTGCTCAAGGAGGAGCGGCGGTTCACACCGCCTGCCGATCTGGCTGCGAACGCCAACGTGACAGTGGAGGCGTATGAGCAGGCCGAGGCGGACAGGCTGGGCTTCTGGGCCGAGCAGGCCCGCCGCCTGACCTGGGCCACAGAGCCGACCGAGACGCTCGACTGGAGTAATCCGCCCTTTGCGAAGTGGTTCGCGGATGGCAAGCTCAACGTCGCGTACAACTGCGTGGACCGTCATGTCGAAGCGGGCAACGGCGACCGGGTCGCCATCCATTTCGAGGGCGAACCCGGAGACAGCCGCGCGATCACCTACGCGGAGCTGAAGGACGAGGTCTCCCGCGCGGCCAACGCACTCACCGAACTCGGCGTCGGCAAGGGAGACCGGGTCGCCGTCTACCTGCCGATGATCCCGGAAGCCGCCGTAGCGATGCTGGCGTGCGCCCGCATCGGCGCAGCGCATTCGGTGGTCTTCGGCGGCTTCTCCGCCGACGCCAT
This sequence comes from Streptomyces sp. NPDC102441, assembly GCF_044765585.1. Lineage (NCBI taxonomy): Bacteria > Bacillati > Actinomycetota > Actinomycetes > Kitasatosporales > Streptomycetaceae > Streptomyces > Streptomyces sp. NPDC102441. Next base: position 36,367 of record NZ_JBIWKH010000019.1, on the reverse strand, counting down.
CGCCGCGCGGATCCAGGACGCGGACGCGAAGGTCGTCATCACCGCCGACGGCGGCTACCGCCGCGGCAAGCCCTCGGCGCTCAAGCCGGCGGTGGACGACGCCGTCTCCCGGATCGACAGCGTCGAGCACGTGCTCGTGGTCCGGCGCACGGGGCAGGACACCGCCTGGAACGAGGGCCGGGACGTCTGGTGGCACGAGATCACTGGCCGTCAGTCGGCCGAGCACACGCCGGAGGCCTTCGACGCGGAGCAGCCGCTCTTCATCCTCTACACCTCGGGGACCACGGGTAAGCCGAAGGGCATCCTGCACACCTCCGGGGGCTACCTCACCCAGACGGCGTACACACACCACGCGGTCTTCGACCTCAAGCCCGAGTCGGATGTGTACTGGTGCACCGCCGACATCGGCTGGGTGACCGGACACTCGTACATCGTCTACGGTCCGCTGGCCAACGGCGCGACCCAGGTGATGTACGAGGGCACGCCCGACACCCCGCACCAGGGGCGCTTCTGGGAGATCGTCCAGAAATACGGCGTCACGATCCTCTACACCGCGCCGACGGCGATCCGTACGTTCATGAAGTGGGGAGACGACATCCCCGCCAAGTTCGACCTGTCGTCGCTGCGTGTCCTGGGTTCGGTCGGTGAGCCGATCAACCCCGAGGCCTGGATGTGGTATCGCAAGCACATCGGTGCGGACTCCTGTCCGATCGTGGACACCTGGTGGCAGACCGAGACCGGCGCCATGATGATCTCGCCGCTTCCCGGGGTCACCGCGACGAAGCCCGGTTCGGCCCAGCGTGCCCTGCCCGGCATCTGCGCCACCGTGGTCGACGACGAGGCCCAGGAGGTACCGAACGGCGGGGGCGGCTATCTCGTCCTCACCGAGCCGTGGCCGTCGATGCTCCGCACCATCTGGGGCGACGACCAGCGCTTCCTCGACACCTACTGGTCGCGCTTCGAGGGCAAGTACTTCGCGGGCGACGGTGCCAAGAAGGACCAGGACGGCGATGTCTGGCTGCTCGGCCGGGTCGACGACGTCATGCTCGTGTCCGGGCACAACATCTCGACCACCGAGGTCGAGTCGGCTCTCGTGTCGCACCCCTCGGTCGCCGAGGCCGCCGTGGTCGGCGCCAACGACGAGACGACCGGTCAGGCCATCGTCGCCTTCGTGATCCTGCGGGGGACGGCCACCGCTTCCGATGAGCTGGTCGCCGAGCTGCGTAATCACGTCGGCACCACGCTCGGACCGATCGCGAAGCCCAAGCGGGTCCTGCCGGTGGCGGAGCTGCCGAAGACCCGCTCCGGCAAGATCATGCGTCGTCTGCTGCGCGACGTCGCCGAGAACCGCGAGCTGGGCGATGTCACCACGCTCACGGACTCCTCGGTCATGGCACTCATCCAGACGCAGCTGCCCTCCGCCCAGTCCGAGGACTAGGCAGACCCGGCCGGAGACGGTCCAGGCAGGACGGGAGACGCTCCAGGCCTGACGGGAGACGGCCCAGGACCTGGAGCGGTCCGCCCGTACGCGTGAAGGGGCATCCGGAACAACCCGGGTGCCCCTTCCGGCTGCCAGGGGCAAGGCAAAGACCGGGCCCGGTGCGCGCCTGCGAGTGGGGGACACCGGATCCGGATACGCTTCCGACAGCCCAGGTAGAGTGACGTCTCAGTCGGCGGCGCACGTCAGCACGTTCGTGTGCACGCCGGCCAGCAAGTGCAAACACCGAGCACGAGCGAGCGAGCGACAACAGCACAAGAAATCTCCACAGGGGCGCCGGGAAGTCTGGTCGGCATGTGAATCCGCCATGCCACCACTGCCGCAACCCGACCCGGAGGTCTTCCTCGTGGCCCCGCCCCTTCCCCCTTCCGGCCGCCGCACCCTGCTCGGCCGGCTGTCACTCCCCGAGCGCAACTACGTCGCCGAAGCCCTGCGCACCGAGACGGTCGGTGGCGTCATCCTGCTGCTGGCGGCCGTCGCCGCGCTGATCTGGGCCAACACCTCCGGCTCCACCTACGCGTCCGTCAGCCATCTCCACTTCGGCCCCGAAGCCCTGGGGCTCGATCTCTCGGTGTCCCACTGGGCGGCCGACGGACTGCTCGCCGTCTTCTTCTTCGTGGCGGGCGTCGAACTCAAGCGTGAGCTGGTCGCCGGCGAACTCCGTGATCCCCGGGCCGCGGCGCTTCCCGTCGCGGCAGCGCTCTGCGGCATGGCCGTCCCCGCCCTGGTCTACACACTGACCGCCGCACTCGGCGGAGGATCCCTCGGCGGCTGGGCAGTCCCCACCGCCACCGACATCGCTTTCGCGCTCGCCGTCCTCGCGGTCATCGGCACGTCACTGCCGTCGGCGCTGCGCGCCTTCCTGCTGACGCTCGCCGTCGTGGACGACCTCTTCGCCATCCTCATCATCGCGGTCTTCTTCACCGAGAACATCGACTTCCTGGCACTCGGCGGGGCTTTCGCCGGGCTGGCCGTGTTCTATGTACTGCTGCGCACGGGAGTACGAGGCTGGTACATCTATCTGCCGCTCGCCCTGGTCATCTGGGCGCTGATGTACAACAGCGGCGTACACGCAACGATCGCGGGCGTCGCCATGGGGCTGATGCTGCGCTGCACCAGGCGCGAGGGAGAGACGCACTCTCCGGGCGAGCACATCGAGCATCTGGTGCGCCCCTTGTCGGCCGGTGTCGCGGTTCCGCTGTTCGCTCTGTTCTCCGCCGGTGTCACCCTCAAGGGCGATGCCCTGGCCGGCGTCTTCACGCGGCCCGAAACGCTCGGGGTGGTGCTCGGTCTGGTCGTCGGAAAGACCGTGGGCATCTTCGGCGGCACCTGGCTCGTCACCCGCTTCACGAAGGCCCAGCTGAACAAGGACCTCGCCTGGGCAGATGTCTTCGCCGTAGCCACGCTGGCCGGTATCGGCTTCACCGTTTCGCTGCTCATCGGGGAGCTCGCCTTCACCGACGAGGACATGATCAACGACGTCAAGGCAGCGGTACTCATCGGTTCCCTGATTGCCGCCGTACTCTCCGGTGTACTGCTCAGACTGCGGGTACGCAGATACAGGGCGCTGTACGAGGCCGAGGAGCTCGACGCGGACGAATCGGGAGTGCCCGACGTCTATGAGCAGGACGACCCCGAGTACCACCTGCGCATGGCCGCGATCTACGAGAGAAAGGCTGCCGAGCACCGTCGCCTTGCCGAACGGGCCGGGGCAGCGAGCAGCAAGCCGGACAGTCCGGCATGATCTGACATCGGATGTACGGAAGAAGAGAGGGAGTCAGGGATGAGCGACCCCGGCAACTACGCGGGCAGCACCGATCGTAGTCTCGGACAGCTGTTCGCTTCGGCGACCGCTGAAATGTCCGCATTGGTCCACGATGAGATCGCGCTGGCCAAGGCCGAGATGCGTCAGGACGTCAAGCGCGGCGCGATCGGCAGCGTGGCTTTCATCGTCACGGGTGTGCTGATCCTCTTCGCGATCCCCGTGCTGAGCTTCGCCGCGGCGTACGGCATCCACAATCTCGGGCTCGGTCTGGCCTGGTCGTTCCTGATCGTCGGCGGTGCCTTCATCCTGCTGGGGGCCCTGCTCGGCCTCTTCGGGTACGCCAAGTTCAAGAAGGTCAAGCCGCCGGAGAAGTCCATCGCTTCGGCGAAGCAGACCGCGGCGGTTCTCCAGGGCGTCAAGCCCCACCCCCGCCCCGCCGGCGCGCGTGCGATCGAGCAGGCGCAGGGCAGCACACTCGCGGACAGGGCCATCGAGAACCGTCCTGTCCAGGACAAGGCGGTCTCTGTGACACGCTCGTCCACATGACCGACCCCGATTTCAGCGCATCCGGCCCGGTGGGGCCGCTGGGACCGGCTGCCGGGCCCGGTGGCCCTGTTCGCCTCGACGGGCCCTGGACCCACCGTGATGTGGCCGCCAACGGCGCGCGCTTCCATATCGCCGAGCTCGGCGACGGGCCGCTGGTGCTGCTGCTGCACGGCTTCCCGCAGTTCTGGTGGACCTGGCGCCATCAGCTGACCGCCCTGGCCGACGCCGGGTACCGAGCGGTCGCGATGGACCTTCGCGGGGTGGGCGGCAGCGACCGTACGCCCCGGGGCTACGACCCCGCGAACCTGGCGCTCGACGTCACCGGCGTGATCCGCTCGCTCGGCGAGCCGGACGCGGCGCTCGTGGGGCACGACATGGGCGGCTACCTCGCCTGGACGGCGGCCGTGATGCGGCCGAAGCTGGTCCGGCGGCTCGTGGTCTCCTCGATGCCGCATCCGCGCCGCTGGCGCTCCTCGATGCTCGCGGACTTCGCTCAGTCCCGGGCCGGCTCACACGTCTGGGGCTTCCAGAGGCCCTGGGTTCCGGAACGTCAGCTCGTCGCGGACGACGCTGCGTTGGTGGCCCGGCTCATCCGCGACTGGTCGGGGCCGCGCACCCCCGGCTTCCCCGACGACGGGACCATGGACGTCTACCGGCGCGCGATGTGCATCCCTTCGACGGCCCACTGCTCGATCGAGCCGTACCGCTGGATGGTCCGCTCACTGGCCCGTCCGGACGGCGTCCAGTTCAACCGGCGGATGAAGCGTCCGGTACGTGTACCGACGCTGCATCTCCACGGCTCGCTCGATCCGGCGATCCGGACCCGTAGTTCAGCGGGGTCCGGCGAGTACGTCGAAGCGCCGTACCGGTGGCGACTTTTCGACGGTCTGGGGCACTTCCCCCACGAGGAGGACCCGGTCGGCTTCTCGGCCGAACTCATCAACTGGCTCAAGGACCCTGAGCCCGACCGGTAGCCGACGGGCACAGGTGTCCGACGAACAGCCAATTGCCTGCCGCATAAGCCAATTGGCTGACTCGCGCACGATTACCGACCACGGCTCACGGGCAGACGTCGGGGTATGGGCTGGACGCGCGACTTCAATGACGCAGCACGCAACCGCCGCTCGACCGCTCCTGCTGGTCCGAGCACTCATGAGGGGGGCGGCTCCAGGAGCCGGGTGCACGATGTGAGCGATTTCCATGATCTCCGGCTGGGCATTCCGCGTATTCTCCACCGCCGGGCCCGCTGGGTCTCGGCGCGCCTGCGCCATCCCCGCGGATGACCCCGTAGCCGTCAGGCATCACACCACGCACAGGCCCCCGGTCCGCTGAGGCCCGGGGCCCGTACGTGGCATCCGTACGACAGCAGCAGGTGGCCCCTGGACTGCTGGTGTCCGCCGGACGGATACCTCAGAGTGCGCAGCCCTGGCTGTCGACCTGCTGGGCCGTGGACTTGCCGAGCTCGATGTCCTCGCGGATCTCGTCGGCCGTCAGCGCGTAACCGGTGTCCGGGTCGTCGAGCGACTTCGCGAACACCACTCCGTACACCTTTCCGTCCGGAGTGAGCAGCGGGCCGCCGGAGTTGCCCTGGCGGACGGTCGCGAAGAGCGAGTAGACATCTCGTCGCACGGTGCCCCGGTGGTAGATGTCGGGGCCGTTGGCGTCGATGCGGCCGCGGATGCGCGCGGAGCGTACGTCGTAGGCGCCGTTTTCCGGGAAGCCGGCGACGATGGCGCTGTCACCGCTCCCCGCGTCCTTGTCGGTGTCGGTGAAGCGCAGCGGCTCGGCGTCCAGGTCCGGGACGTCCAGTACGGCGATGTCCCGCTCCCAGTCGTAGAGGACGACCTTGGCGTCGTAAAGCCGGCCCTCGCCGCCGATCTGGACGGTCGGTTCGTCGACGCCGCCGACCACGTGGGCGTTGGTCATCACACGGCGGTCGGAGAAGACGAAACCGGTTCCTTCGAGGACCTTGCCGCAGCCCGGAGCCATACCGACGACCTTGACGATGGACTTCTTGGCACGGGTGGCGACGGGGCTTCCGGCCAACGCCGGGTCCGGCGCGTCGACCTCGGTGATGGGCTCGTTGGCGAAAGGGCTGAAGACCTGCGGGAAGCCGTTCTGCGCGAGGACGGAGGAGAAGTCCGTGAACCAGGTGGAGGCCTGATCGGGCATCACCCGGGAGACGCCGAGCAGGACGGAGGAGTTACGGACCTCCTTGCCCAGCGTCGGCAGCGACGTGCCGGCCAGCGCGGAGCCGATCAGCCAGGCCACCAGGAGCATGGCCACCACATTGACCAGGGATCCGCCTGTGGCGTCCAGGGCACGCGCCGGCGACCACGTGATGTACCTGCGGAGCCGGTTGCCGAGGTGGGTGGTGAACGCCTGGCCCACGGAGGCGCACACGATCACGATCACGACCGCGATGATGGCAGCGGTGGAGGAGACCTCCGACCCGTCGGTCACCTGGTCCCAGATGATCGGCAGCAGGTAGACAGCCACGAGGCCGCCGCCCAGAAAACCGATCACGGACAGGATGCCGACGACGAAACCCTGGCGGTAGCCGATGACCGCGAACCACACGGCGCCGACGAGCAGCAGGATGTCCAGCACGTTCACCGTCTATAGCCTCGCAGATTCGTCACCTGGCCCGTCCGGTTCGACGGGGTCCGGGCCAGGCCCGGAACAGCGCAGCACGGGAGTCAGCCTGTCATGCGCGCCAGTCGAGCGGCACCTGCCTGGTCCTGTCCCAGGGGCGTTCCCATCCCGCGTAGTGCACAATCCTGTCGATCACACCGGCTGTGAATCCCCAGACCAGGGCGGATTCGACCAGAAACGCCGGACCCTGATGGCCGCTCGGGTGAACGGCCGTCGCACGGTTGGCGGGATCCGTGAGATCTGCCACGGGGGCGGTGAAGACCCGGGCGGTCTCGGCGGGATCGACGGCTCCCACCGGGCTGGGCGTCCGCCACCAGCCGAGGACGGGTGTGACGACGAAGCCGCTCACCGGGATGTACAGCCGGGGCAGCACACCGAAGAGCTGGACACCGCTCGGATCGAGCCCGGTCTCCTCCTCGGCCTCCCTCAACGCGGCCCTGAGCGGCCCGGTGGTCGCGTGGTCCCCGTCCTCGGGGTCGAGGGAGCCCCCGGGGAAGGACGGCTGGCCGGCGTGGGAGCGCAGGGAACCGGCACGCTCCATCAGGAGCAGCTCCGGACCGCGCTCGCCCTCACCGAAGAGGACCAGGACGGCGGACTGGCGCCCCGCGCCGCTCTCCGGCGGCAGAAACCTGCTGAGCTGCTGGGCCCGCACCGTACGCGCTGCCCGGGCCACAGGCTCCAGCCAGGCGGGCAGGCCGTCGGTGGTGACGGTGAGCGCGCTGTCCTGGGGCGCGCCCGTGTCGGTGGTGGCCGCGTCGGTCGCGGCCCGTGTGCTCTGTGCGTGCGTCATGGGCACCCCCGTCGTTTTAACGCCTGTCGCCAGCCATTTCGTTCCGCTCGTTCCGCGCGGACGGGGCCGGCGGGCCCGCGAAGGACGCCGCCCGCTTCTCGGCCCCACGGCCCGGGCAGGGCACCGGCCACCCCTCCGGCGGCAGGACCGAGCGGGGCGCCGGTCACGCCCATCCCCGCGGAACGGCCGCTCACCCGGCTCCAAGCGGCGGTGCGGGGCTGCCCGGATAGTCCGGGGGCGGGCTGAGGCGCTGGCCCGGATAGCCGCCCATCTCGTACTTCAGGAGCTTCTTCGCCTTCTCGGGATCCGTCTCGCCCTCCCCGTAGGCAGGGCAGAGCGGGGCGATCGGGCAGGCGCCGCAGGCGGGCTTGCGGGAGTGACAGATGCGGCGGCCGTGGAAGACCACGCGGTGCGAGAGCATCGTCCACTCGCTCTTCGGGAAGATCGCGGCGATATCGGCCTCGACCTTCACAGGGTCCTCCTGCTCGGTCCATTTCCAGCGGCGGACCAGCCGGCCGAAGTGGGTGTCCACCGTGATGCCGGGCACCCCGAACGCGTTACCCAGGACGACGTTGGCCGTCTTGCGCCCGACACCGGGCAGCTTCACGAGATCCGCCAGCCTGCCGGGGACCTCTCCGCCGAAGTCGTCCCTCAGGGCTGCCGACAGGCCCATGAGGGACCGCGCCTTGGCCCGGAAGAAGCCGGTCGGCCGGATGATCTCCTCCAGCTTCTCGGGAACGGCCGCAGCCATGTCCTCGGGCGTCGGATAGGCGGCGAAGAGGGCCGGAGTGGTCTGGTTGACCCTCAGGTCGGTGGTCTGGGCGGACAGAACCGTGGCCACCAGGAGTTCGAAGGGATTGCGGAAATCCAGCTCCGGGTGGGCGTACGGATAGAGCTCGGCGAGCTCGCGGTTGATCCGGCGGGCGCGGCGGACCATCGCGAGATGCGACTCAGGCTTCGCGGGCTTGCCCGAAGCCGCCCCCGTCGGACGGTTCGCGGCTTTTTTCACACTTCGTACAACCTGTTCGCCCACAGCAGAATCCTTCTCTCCCGACACCCCATCAGCCCCCTCGGCCTGCGCTGTCACCGGCGCTCCGGACACTCGGCCAGCCTAGAGCCAGGGACTGACATCCGCCCCGGTCACCGCATGTCCACGCCCGATCGGCCCCCTGCCGTAGGGTCCGGCACGCCCGTGCGTCAAACTGGTTTGTGATCGATCGCACTGTTTTACCGTCCGGCATCATGGAAACCACGCTTCCCTGAACAGGCCGACAAGGAGAGAACTCGTGGACGACGTTCTGCGGCGCGCCCCGCTTTTCGCGGCGCTCGATGACGAGCAGGCCGCGGAGCTCCGCGCCTCGATGAGTGAGGTGACCCTCGCACGCGGTGACGCGCTGTTTCACGAGGGCGACCCGGGCGACCGCCTGTACGTGGTCACCGAGGGCAAGGTGAAGCTCCACCGCACCTCCCCCGACGGGCGGGAGAACATGCTGGCCGTGCTCGGCCCCGGCGAGCTGATCGGGGAGCTGTCGCTCTTCGACCCGGGCCCGCGCACCGCGACGGCGAGCGCGCTCACCGAGGTCAAGCTCCTCGGCCTCGGTCACGGAGACCTCCAGCCCTGGCTGAACGCACGCCCCGAGGTGGCCACCGCGCTGCTGCGTGCCGTTGCCCGCCGGCTGCGCAAGACCAACGACCAGATGTCCGACCTGGTCTTCTCCGATGTGCCGGGCCGCGTCGCCCGTGCGCTCCTCGACCTGTCGCGCCGCTTCGGCGTGCAGTCGGAGGAGGGCATCCACGTCGTCCACGACCTGACGCAGGAAGAGCTGGCCCAGCTGGTCGGAGCCTCCCGCGAGACGGTCAACAAGGCGCTCGCGGACTTCGCGGGCCGCGGCTGGCTGCGGCTCGAGGCGCGCGCCGTGATCCTGCTGGACGTGGAGCGGCTGGCGAAGCGGTCCCGCTGACGCCTCCACCGCCTACGCGGCGCCCTGGACGAGATCGCCCCGGAGGACGCAGCCGTCGAAAAGGCCCCACCGGCCGGTGGGGCCTTTCGCGTGCCCCGGCCGTTTCCGGGGACGGGCCGGGCCAGGTCAGATCAGGCCGTGCTCGGTCAGGTACTCCAGCTGGGCCCGCACCGACAGCTCCGCCGCCGGCCAGAGGGAACGGTCCACATCCGCGTACACGGCCGCCACGACCTCGGCGGGCGTCCGGTGCCCCGCCTCCACGGCCGTCTCCACCTGGGCCAGGCGGTGTGCCCGGTGGGCGAGATAGAACTCGACGGCGCCCTGCGCGTCCTCCAGCACAGGCCCGTGCCCCGGGAGCACCGTGTGCACCCCGTCGTCGACCGTCAGCGAGCGCAGCCGCCGCAGGGTGTCCAGGTAGTCCCCGAGCCGCCCGTCCGGGTGGGCGACGACCGTGGTGCCGCGCCCCAGGACCGTGTCTCCCGTCAGCACGGCCCGGTCGGCCGGCACATGGAAGGAGAGCGAGTCCGCGGTGTGACCCGGGGTGGGGACGACCCGGAGTTCCAGGCCTCCCGTGGTGATCACGTCGCCTGCCGCGAGCCCCTCGTCGCCCAGCCGCAGGGCCGCGTCCAGGGCGCGCACCTTCGTACGGGTGAGCCCGGCGAACCGGGCGGCGCCCTCCGCGTGGTCGGGGTGTCCGTGCGTGAGCAGGGTGAGGCCGACGCGCCTGCCCGCCCGTTCCACCGTGTCGATGACGGCCCGCAGGTGTACGTCGTCCAGAGGCCCCGGGTCGATCACGACGGCGAGATCGGAATCCGGTTCCGCGACGATCCAGGTGTTCGTTCCGTCCAGGGTCATCGCCGAGGCGTTGGGGGCCAGGACGTTGACCGTACGGGTGGTGGCCGGCCCGGACAGGGCCCCGCCGCGAGGTTGTCCGGGCAGTGCTGCCGCGTCGCTCATGCGGTGCCGCCTTCCACGTCGGCAGAGGCGTCCTCAGAGGCGTCCCCAGAGGCGTCCCCAGGGAGGTCCCCAGAGGCGTCCCCCGAGGTGGACGGGATGTGTTTGGTGAACTCGTCGTGCCCCGGCCAGCTCAGCACCAGCTCGTCCCCCTCCATGCGGGCCTCTGCCAGCACGGGAGTGAGGTTCTGGGAATCCGCTGCCTCCAGCGCCTCCGCGGCCGTCCCGTACGGCCTCAGGGCCCGCAGGGTGGCCACGGTGGGCGGCATCATCAGGAGGTCGCCCTTGTCGTAGCCGTCGGCGGCGTCCCCGGGCCGGATCCACACCGTCCGGTCGGCCTCGGTGGAGGCGTTCCGGGTGCGCTGGCCCTCCGGGAGCGCGGCCACGAAGAACCAGGTGTCGTACCGTCGCGGTTCGAAGGCCGGGGTGATCCAGCGCGCCCACGCGGCCAGCAGGTCGGAGCGCAGCACCAGGCCCCGGCGGTCCAGGAAGCCCGCGAAGGACAGCTCCCGGGCGACGAGGGCCTCACGGTCGGCCTCCCAGTCGGCGCCCGTGGTGTCGCTCACGACGGTGCCGGCGGTCGGTCCGGCCAGCAGGACCCCTGCTTCCTCGTACGTCTCACGCACCGCCGCGCAGACGACGGCCTGTGCCTCGGCGGCCGTGCCGACGCCCAGCCGGACGGCCCAGGTGGCCAGGGACGGTCCCGCCCAGCGCACGAGGTGGTCGTCGTCGCGCGGGTCGACCCCGCCACCCGGATAGGCGTACGCGCCTCCGGCAAAGGCCATGGAGGTGCGGCGGCGCAGCATGTGCACGGAGGGACCGGTGGCGCCCGGCCCCGATGTGTCGTCCCGGAGCAGCATCACGGTGGCCGCCCGCCTGGGGGTCACGGCTGTCAGCTCGCCGCTGGCGAGGGCCCGGATCCGGGCGGGCCATTCCGGTGGGTACCACTGACCGTTGGACATGGCCGGAGGCTATCCGGAACCGCGCCGATGTTCGAGGGGCCCCGGGCCGCGGTGTCTGCCCCATACACGCATGATCCCGCCCGGTCGCGGGACCGGGCGGGATCGTGGAGGTGCGGGATCAGGCGTCGACGAGCTCGACCTGGACCTCGACCTCCACCGGTGCGTCCAGCGGCAGCACCGCGACACCGACGGCGCTTCGGGCGTGCACGCCCTTGTCACCCAGAACCGCGCCCAGCAGCTCGCTCGCCCCGTTGACGACTCCCGGCTGCCCGGTGAAGTCGGAGGCGGAGGCGACGAAGCCCACGACCTTCACGACCCGTGCGATCCGGTCCAGGTCACCGGCGACCGACTTCACCGCCGCCAGGGCGTTCAGCGCGCAGGTCTTCGCCAGCTCCTTGGCCTCGTCAGGCGTCACCTCGGCACCGACCTTGCCTGTCACCGCGAGTGTGCCGTCCACCATGGGGAGCTGGCCCGAGGTGTAGACGTACACCCCCGACCGGACGGCGGGCTGGTAGGAGGCCAGCGGCGGTACGACGTCCGGGAGCGCCAGGCCGAGTTCGGCGAGCTTCGCCTCGACGGCGCCCGCCACTACGGCTTCTCCCGCTTCAGGTAGGCCACGAGCTGCTCGGGGTTGTTCGGGCCGGGAACGACCTGGACCAGCTCCCAGCCGTCCTCGCCCCAGGTGTCCAGAATCTGCTTGGTCGCGTGCACGAGAAGGGGCACGGTCGCGTATTCCCACTTGGTCATGAGCCGACTGTAATGCCTGGCACAGGCGGTCTCGTGCGTAGCCTGCCTGCTGACTGGTTAGGCTCGAAGACGTGAGCAGGTTCCAGGTCGTCAGCGGCAAGGGCGGGACCGGTAAGACCACGGTCGCCGCCGCACTCGCGCTCGCCCTCGCGACCGAGGGCAGGCGCACTCTCCTCGTCGAGGTCGAGGGCAGACAGGGCATCGCCCAGCTCTTCGAGTCCGAGCCCCTCCCCTACGAGGAACACAGGATCGCCGTGGCGCCCGGCGGCGGCGAGGTCCACGCACTGGCGATCGACGCCGAGCGCGCCCTCCTGGACTACCTCCAGATGTTCTACAAGCTGGGCAGCGCCGGCCGGGCACTGAAGAAGCTCGGCGCGATCGACTTCGCGACCACCATCGCCCCAGGGGTCCGGGACGTCCTGCTGACGGGGAAGGCCTGCGAGGCCGTACGCCGCAAGGACAAGCAGGGCAGGTTCGTCTACGACCACGTGATCATGGACGCGCCCCCCACCGGCCGCATCACGCGCTTCCTCAATGTGAACGACGAGGTCGCGGGACTGGCGCGGATCGGCCCCATACACAATCAGGCGCAGGCCGTGATGCGGGTCCTGAAGTCCCCCGAGACCGCGGTCCACCTGGTGACGCTCCTGGAGGAGATGCCGGTCCAGGAGACAGCGGACGGCATCGCCGAACTGCGGGCCGCCGAACTGCCCGTGGGGCGGGTCGTCGTGAACATGGTGCGGCCCCATCTGCTGGACGAGGACGCGCTGCGTACGGCCTCGGGAGGCCGCCGCAAGGAGATCGCGAAGACGCTCACGCGGGCCGGCGTGACAGGTTCCGCCGGTCTGGTACGACCGCTCGTCGAGCAGGCCGCCGAGCATGCGCAGCGCGTCCGTCTGGAGCGTGAGCAGCGCGCGGTGCTGGCCGGGCTGGGACTGCCCACGGCGGAGCTCCCGCTGATGGGCGAGGGAGTGAGCCTGTCCGCGCTGTACGAGCTGGCAGCGGAGTTCCGCAAGCAGGGTGTGGGCGATGAGACCGCGGACGCGGCGGGGCACGGCCCCCCGGGCGGGAAGCGACGCGGATCCGGAGAAGGGGCGGGGTCATGACGCTGGGCACGGACATCGCACCGGGGCTGGAGACCGACGCGCTCCTGGACGACCCGGGGATCCGTATCGTCGTGTGCTGCGGTTCCGGCGGCGTGGGCAAGACCACGACCGCGGCGGCGCTCGGCGTCCGGGCGGCGGAGCGCGGCCGCAAGGTCGTCGTGCTCACCATCGACCCGGCCCGTCGGCTCGCCCAGTCCATGGGCATCGACCGGCTGGACAACATCCCGCGCCGGGTCGAGGACATCGGGGGCGAGGGCGAGCTGCACGCCATGATGCTCGACATGAAGCGCACCTTCGACGAGACCGTCGAGGCGCACACCGACGCCGAGCGGGCCCGCGCGATCCTGGAGAACCCCTTCTACCAGTCCCTGTCGGCCGGGTTCGCGGGCACACAGGAATACATGGCGATGGAGAAGCTCGGCCAGCTCAGGGCGCGCGACGAGTGGGACCTGATCATCGTCGACACCCCGCCGTCCCGTTCCGCCCTGGACTTCCTGGACGCGCCGAAACGTCTCGGCTCCTTCCTGGACGGGAAGTTCATCCGGCTTCTGATCGCCCCGGCCAAGATCGGCGGGCGGGCCGGGATGAAATTCCTCAACGTCGGGATGTCGATGATGACGGGGACGCTCGGCAAGCTCCTCGGCGGACAGTTCCTCCGTGACGTACAGACCTTCGTCGCGGCGATGGACTCCATGTTCGGCGGATTCCGTACCCGGGCCGATGCGACGTACAAGCTGCTCCAGGCACCAGGCACGGCATTCCTCGTGGTGGCGACGCCGGAGCGGGACGCGCTGCGCGAGGCCGCGTACTTCGTGGAACGGCTGGCCGCCGAGGAGATGCCACTGGCCGGCCTGGTGCTCAACCGGGTGCACGGGAGCGAGGCCGCACGGCTCTCCTCGGAGCGGGCGCTGACAGCCGCAGAAAATCTTGAAGGCGTCGGCATTGTCGATCAGACGGCCGGGAAGGCTGCCCTTGGTGACCCGGTGGACCCGGTGTCCGTCACCTCTCCCGAAGCCCCGGAGCCGCCGCTCTCCCCCAAGCGCAGCAACGAGCACGCACCACACGAGCCGTCACAGCAGGAGCCGTCACAGCAGGAGCCGCCCCAGCACGACCGGACGACGAGCACCGCCGAGACGGAGCCGCACGGCCGTGGCCGAAAGTCGCCTGACCCGTCCGGACCAACCACGCACACGGAAACAGACAGGCACGACGCGCCCGCCGCGGACGCCGCATCCGTCGAGGTGTCCATCGAGCAGCTCACCGCGGGTCTCCTGCGGCTGCACGCCGAGCGGATGCAGGTCGTCGCGCGCGAGCAGCACACACGGGACCGCTTCACCACGCTTCACCCCGAGGTCCCGGTGACCGAGGTGGCCGCGCTGCCCGGTGACGTGCACGACCTCTCAGGCCTCAGGGCCATCGGGGAACTGCTCGCGACAGGTTCCGCTCCCACACCGGCCTGAGCCGCCCAGGACCACCGCGGGCCTCCCCAGGGCAGCCCGTGCGGCACTACGAGCGCGCGGCGCTACCCCACGGCGGCGAACCTCTCGTGCAGTTCGTCGTCATGCAGGCCCTCGTCGTGCAGGCCGTCATCCAGGCCCACCGCTGCGGGCAGCATGCCTGTGGACCGCTCGTACTCACTGCGCGCGGTCTCCAGCAGGCGGCGCCAGGACGTGACGGTCGGCCGTCGGCGCAGCAGCGCCCGGCGCTCCCGCTCCGTCATTCCGCCCCACACGCCGAACTCGACGCGATTGTCCAGCGCGTCGGCCAGGCACTCGGTCCGCACCGGGCAACCGGTGCACACCGCCTTGGCCCTGTTCTGCGCTGCCCCTTGTACGAACAATTCATCCGGATCGGTAGTGCGGCAGGCTGCCTGCGCACTCCAGTCGGTTACCCAGCCCATGCCGGCGCCGTCCTCTCCCGAATCGAGGCTCCCCCACGGCGGTAGCGGCATATTCACCGCTGCCAGTTGAGGACGTTACGGAAGGTGGGGACAGCACAACACCCCCTTCGAGCCCAATCTTGAATGGTCCGAACGGACTATGCGTACGCGGCAGATCACCCAGAGGAGTGATGCAAGGACATGCGGGACCTTCCCGAACGAATCGGGACAGAAGCCCCAAGTCACAACGGACATTCGGCGACACATGAGACGAATTCGGGAGCGTCCCGGCAGGTGGCTGAATTCCGTTGAAGGCCGTGCAGGGGGGTTGATGCAGAATCGGACTGCTGTGACAGTTGAGAGCAGCTTAGGCCAAGGCCTATACGTGTGTCCGGCGAATGAGAACGTAGGCTGCCCCCATGCCAAAGAAGCGCTCAGGCGGGGGTCTGACGACGACCCAGCAGGCCGCCAAGTTCCTCGGTGTCGCCGCGCTCGCCGGAGCTGTGCTGGCAGGCATCGCGCTGCCGGCCGCCGGCGCTCTCGGGCTCGCCGCCAAGGGGACGGTCGAGGGATTCGACGAGATCCCTTCCAACCTCAAGACGCCGCCGCTGAGCCAGCGGACCACGATCCTGGACAACGAGGGCGGCGCGATCGCCACGGTCTACTCGCGTGACCGCACCGTCGTCCCGCTCAAGAACATCTCGCCGTACATGCAGGACGCGATCATCGCGATCGAGGACTCGCGCTTCTACGAGCACGGCGCGGTGGACCTCAAGGGCATCCTGCGCGCGATGAACCGCAACGTGCAGGCGGGCGGCGCCTCGCAGGGCGCGTCGACGCTCACCCAGCAGTACGTGAAGAACGTGTTCGTCGAGGAGGCCGGCGACGACCCGGACAAGGTCGCCGAGGCCACCCAGCAGACTCTGGGCCGCAAGGTCAGGGAGCTGAAGTACGCGATCCAGGTCGAGGAAGAGCTCGGCAAGAAGAAGATCCTGGAGAACTACCTCAACATCACGTTCTTCGGGCAGCAGGCCTACGGGGTCGAGGCGGCCTCCCAGCGCTACTTCTCCAAGCACGCCAAGGACCTGAAGCTGGAAGAGGCCGCGATGCTGGCCGGTCTCGTCCAGTCACCGACCCGCTACGACCCGGTCAACGACACGGAGGAGGCGACCAAGCGTCGCAACACCGTGCTGCAGCGCATGGCCGCCGTCGGCAGCATCTCGAAGGCCGAGGCCGCCGAGGCCGCCGCCGCCCCCCTCGAGCTGAAGGTCAGCAAGCCGAACAACGGCTGCATCACCGCCGTCAGCGGCGCCGGATTCTTCTGCGACTACGTGCGCAAGACGATCCTGACCGACCAGGCCTTCGGGAAGACCGAGGAGGAGCGCGCCAAGCTCTGGAACCTCGGCGGTCTGACCATCAGGACCACGCTCTCCCCGCGTGCGCAGAAGGCCGCCAACGAGGCCGCCACCTCGAAGGTCAACAAGGACGACAAGGTCGCCGCCTCCGTGGTGCAGGTCGAGCCCGGCTCCGGCAGGATCCTCTCGATGGGCCAGTCCCGCCCGTACGGCCTGGACCAGAAGCAGCACGAGACGGTCCTCAACCTCGCCGCCAGCAACAAGATGGGCGGCAGCACCTACGGCTTCCAGGTCGGCTCGACCTTCAAGCCGATCACCGCGGCGGCCGCCCTGGAGAAGGGCGTCAGCCCGGCGCAGAGCTTCGACACACCGTGGAAGACCTCTCTTCCGCTGAACAGCTACAAGAAGTGTGACGGTGGCCCTGCGGGCGGCGGTGAATGGTCCGTACAGAACGAGATGGAGTCCGAGAAGGGCTCCTACGACATGACGGACGCCCTCGGTAAGTCCATCAACACGTACTTCGCGAAGCTGGAGCAGAAGGCCGGCCTGTGCGAGACCCTCACGATGGCCGGGAAGGTCGGTTACCAGCGCGGCAACGGCGAGCCGCTCACGGAGAACCCTTCCATCACGCTCGGCACCACGGAGAGCACCCCGCTCGCCATGGCCGCCGCGTACGCCACGTTCGCCAACCGCGGCACGTTCTGCACGCCGATCGCCATCGAGTCCATCACGGACCCCAACGGCAAGAAGCTGAAAGTTCCCAAGTCGGCCTGCTCGCGCGCGATGAGTGAGAAGACCGCCGACACGATCAACCAGATGCTCAAGGGCGTCGTAGCGGACGGCACCGGTCAGCAGGCCGGCCTCGACGACCGCGACAACGCGGGTAAGACGGGTACGACCGAGAACCGCGTGGACGCCTGGTTCGTCGGCTACACGCCGAACCTGTCCACGGCGGTGTGGGTCGGTGCCGACATCGGCAAGAAGGTGCCGATGTACGACATCACCATCGGCGGCCAGTACTACGACAAGGTCTGCGGTGGCTGTCTTCCCGGCCCTATCTGGAAGACCGCGATGACCGGCGCCCTGGACGCCTCGCAGACCCCGTCATTCAACCCGATCTCGGTGCCGCGCGCCCAGGAGAAGGAGAAGGAGAAGGACAAGGGCCGTGACGCGGGCAACGGCGGCAGGAACGACGACGACAACGACAAGCCCGGCGCCGACCCCATCGGCGGCATCACCCTCCCGCCCGGCGTCATCGGCGGGAACGACGGTGGCGTGCGCGGCGGCAACGGCCGCTGACAGTCCGGTTCGCGCGACGACATCATGAGAAAGGAGGGGCGCCCCGAGCCGGGGGCGCCCCTCCTTCGTGCACCGGCCTCTCAGCCCGCGAGCAGCTTCTTCACCGTGGCGGCGACCCGGCCGCCGTCGGCGAGCCCGGCCACCTTCGGGTTGACGATCTTCATGACGGCGCCCATGGCCCGCGGCCCCTCGGCGCCGGCGCTCTTCGCCTCCTGGACGGCCTGCGCGACGATCACGTCCAGCTCGTCGTCGGAGAGCTGCTTCGGGAGGTACGCATCGAGCAGCTCGCCCTCGGTCTTCTCCCGCTCGGCCTGCTCCGTCCGGCCGCCCTGCGCGAAGGCCTCGGCCGCCTCACGGCGCTTCTTCGCCTCCTTGGCGATCACCTTCTGCACCTCGTCGTCGGAGAGCTCGCGCGACGTCTTGCCGCTGACCTCTTCCTTCGTGATCGCGGTCAGGGTGAGCCGGAGGGTGGACGAGGTGAGCTCGTCACGCGCCTTCATGGCTGTGGTGAGGTCTTCCTTGAGCTTGGACTTGAGCGTGGTCATGCGGCGATTGTGACAGGTACGGGGCACATGGCGCCCGCCTGTTTTCGTCCCGCCGCACCGCTTCTGCGACGATGGGCCCATGCGCGCACGCTACGGAGTACCCCTGAAAGTCACGGCAGCCGGCGCAGCGGTCGGTGCCGCCGCCCTCGTGTACGCGGCCGGATTCGAGGCACGCTCGTTCCGCCTCCGCCGGATCACGATTCCCGTACTCCCGCCCGGGGCACGCCCGTTGCGCGTACTCCAGGTCTCGGACATCCACATGGTGAGCGGCCAGCGCAAGAAACGCGCCTGGCTGCAGTCCCTGGCGGGGCTACGCCCGGACTTCGTCGTGAACACCGGCGACAACCTCTCCGACCCGGAGGCAGTGCCGGAGCTGCTCGACGCCCTCGGCCCACTGATGGAGTTCCCCGGGGTCTACGTCTTCGGTTCCAACGACTACTACGGGCCGAAGCTCCGTAACCCGGTCCGCTACCTCCTGGAGAAGACGCAGGGCAAGCACGGGCTGAACGGAAACGCCCCGGCGGTCGGCGTCGTCCA
Source organism: Streptomyces sp. NPDC102441 (assembly GCF_044765585.1). Lineage (NCBI taxonomy): Bacteria > Bacillati > Actinomycetota > Actinomycetes > Kitasatosporales > Streptomycetaceae > Streptomyces > Streptomyces sp. NPDC102441. The sequence goes on along the minus strand of NZ_JBIWKH010000019.1, from coordinate 17,768 downwards.
CAACCCGTGGGAGCCGATGCGGGACGCCTTCGACGAGGCCGGCTGGCTGAACCTGTCCAACACCCGGGGCCGGATCAAGGCCGACGGGCTCGAGATCGGCTTCACCGGCCTGGACGACCCCCACATCAGGCGGGACCGTTACGCCGAGGTCGCCGGCGGCCCGGAAACGGACACGGACCTCTCGATCGGCGTCGTCCACGCCCCGTACCTTCGCTCCCTGGACGCCTTCACCTCGGACGGCTACCCCCTGATCCTGGCCGGCCACACCCACGGCGGCCAGCTCTGCATCCCCTTCTACGGCGCCCTCGTCACCAACTGCGACCTGGACACGGACCGCGTGAAGGGCCTCTCCGGCCACACGGTGGGCGAGCGGCGCGCCTACCTCCACGTCTCGGCGGGCTGCGGCACGAACCGCTACACCCCGGTCCGCTTCGCCTGTCCGCCCGAGGCGACCCTGCTGACACTGACGCCCCGCGACTGAGGCCCCCGACCCCCACCCGGTCCCAAAAACCGGATTTCGCCTCCGGCCGCGGGTGGGCTAAAGTAATCGATGTCGCCGGGACACTGGTGGACATCGGGGTGTAGCGCAGCTTGGCAGCGCGCTTCGTTCGGGACGAAGAGGTCGTGGGTTCAAATCCCGCCACCCCGACAGCTGAAGTACCAGGTCAAGGGCTTGATCCTCTCGGAGGATCAGGCCCTTCCTGCATTTCCGGAGATCGTACGGAGAAATCTGGGAGAAGGTCTTGACCGGGGCCTCCCTGCCGGGCCCGCCGGTCTTGGTCGGCTCCGAGCGGACAGCGCGGTCTCCGCGGTTGCCTCGTTCCGCGTTCTCGCACTCGCCGATCACCTCATGGGAACGGCACCGCTTCCAAGCTGCCACATTTCGTAGTTCCCACATTCTGCCGTGATCTCGGCCGCCGCCTGAGCCGCGTTGAAGAAGTCGTCGACCACCGGCGAGATGCGCGTTGCCGCCACCGCGAGGCACACCTGGTCGGGCGCCATATCCGGGACGGGCACATAGATGACGTCCGGATGTGAGTAGAACACGGTCGCCGAACGGGCCAGGAACGAGATGCCCCGGCCGGCCGCGACATGCTCGAGCGTCTCGTCCACCCCGCGCACCAGGTACCCGGCGTTGGGGTGCGGACGCCTGGTGGGCTGCGTGCTCGTGTCCATATGCCAGACCAGCGGCTCGCCGGCCAGGTCGGCCTCGGTGATCTGCTCCCGGCCGGCCAGCGCGTGGCCGGCGGGCAGCGCCGCCACCCGAGGCTCGGCGTACAGCGGGGCGACGCGCAGGCCGGCCTCGTCCATGGGCAGCCGCACATAGCCGACGTCGATGCGGCCGTCGAGCAGCATCGGAGCCTGGTCGTCCCATTCGATCCGCTGCACGTCCACCAGAACGTCCGGGTGCCGGGCGGCGAACAGTCGTACCGCCGGGGCGACCGCGATGCCCGCCCGGAAGCCGACCATGATCCGCCGACCGCCCCGCGCGGCCACGGTCACCCGGCGGCGGGCCGCGTGCGCGGAGGCCAGCAGTGGGCCGGCGTCGGTCAGCAGCTGCCTGCCGGCGTCGGTCAGCGCCACGCCGTGGCTGTCCCTTGTCAGCAGCGGGGTGCCGAGATCCTTTTCCAGCGCGCGGATCTGCCGACTCAGCACCGGCTGCGCGATGTGCAGCTCATCGGCGGCGCGGCCGAAGTGCAGCCGGTCGGCGACGGCGACGAAGTAACGCAACTTGCGCAGGTCCAGATCCATGAAGCCTCCCGGCCCGGCGATGCCGCCAGGGTATCGCAGCGCCTGAAAGAGGTCTTGGACAGCCGCTCAGGCCGATGACAGCCTCGGGAATCGAGGGCCGGCCGTACAGGCCCGTCGTCCGACGGCCTCGACCACACAACCGTTGCCAACAACGGGGTCGGCACGGCGTCCTGTTCAACTTCAGAAAGCAGCACACCATGAGCAGCATCAGCATCATCGGCCTGGGCGGCATGGCCCGCGCCATAGGCGCCCGCGCGGTCGAGGCCGGCCACGTCGTCGAGGTCGTCGGCCGCGACGCGGCCAAGGCCAAGGACCTGGCCGCCGCGCTCGGCGGCGGCGCCACGGCCGGGACATTCGGCACCACCCCGGCCGGCGACCTCGTCATCCTCGCCGTGCCGTACGCCGGTGCCGTGCCGGTCGTCGCCCGGTACGGGGACGCGCTGGCCGGCAAGGTCGTCATCGACATCTCCAACACCTCCAACGCCGACGCCACCGGGCTGGTCCCCCCTGACGGCACTTCCGGCGCGCAGGAGATCGCCGAGGCCGTCCCGGCGAGCGCGTACGTCGTGAAGGCGTTCAATACCGTCTTCGGCCACATCCTGGCCCGGGGCGGCCCGCTGGACGTCCTCTTCGCCGGCGACGACGCGCGGGCCAAGGCAAGCGTGTCGGCGTTCATCGAGAGCCTCAGGCTGCGCCCGCTGGATGCCGGCGGCCTGGAGGTGGCGCGCTGGCTGGAAGGGACGGGCCTGCTGATGATCAGCCTGGCCCGCCACGGCGTGGGGGATTTCGACTTCTCCCTCGGCGTCAACCTTCCCGGCTGAGCGCACCCGCACCACCCCTTCTCGCGTCACATCACGTCAGTCGATCTACGGCACGAGAAGAACAGCCCACCGGCCTAGCCTCACATGGAGCAGTAGTGCGCGTCTTCGTCACTGGCGGGACCGGCCACTCCGGTTCGTACATCATCCCCGAGCTCGTCGCCGCCGGGCACGAGGTCACCGGCCTGGCACGGTCGGACCAGGCCGCGGCGGCGGTGTCCGCGCTCGGCGCGAAGGTACGTCGCGGCGACCTCGCGGATCTCGACGGGCTCAAGGAGGCGGCTGCGGATTCCGACGGCGTCGTCCACGTCGCGCACAGGCAGGACCTGCTTCCGTCCGGCGGGATGGACGCCGTGGCCGCCGCGGAGCTCCCGATCATGCTCGCGTACGGCGAGGCACTTGCGGGAACCGGAAAGCCACTGGTCGCGGCGGGGAGCATAGGGTCGCCCGGGAAGCTGGGCCGGCCGGCCACCGAGAAGGACCCGGCCCTCTTCGTCGGCGACGAGCACAAGGGCACCCTCCGGGTCCGCAATGCCGTGGAAGCCGCCGTGATCGGTCTCGCCGAACGGGGAGTGCGGTCTTCGGTCGTGCGGATTGCCAACATCATGCACAGCACGGCCGATGCCGGCTTCCTCCCCATGCTGATCGCGCTCGCGAAGGAGAAGGGGTTCGCCGGCTACCCAGGAGACGGCGCGAACCTGTGGAACGCCGTGCACATCCGCGATGTCGCCTCGTTGTTCCGATTGGCGCTGGAGAAAGGTCCGGCAGGCGAATACTGGCACGCGGTCGAGGACGGGGGCATCCCGTTCCGCGACATCGCTGAGGCCATCGGCAGCCGCCTGGGCCTGCCCGCGGTGAGCATTCCCTCGGACGAACTGATGGTGCCGGGATACTTCGGGTTCCTCGCGAACATAGTCACGCACAACTACCCGGCGTCCAACCTCATCACCCGCCAGGCCCTCGGCTGGGAACCCGCTCGACCCAGCCTGCTCGCCGATCTGGACAACGGCCATTACTTCCCCGCCGGCACCTCAGCCGGCACCTCAGCCGGCACCTCAGCCGGCAACAACGATGTGGCGGCGCTGGAGACGTTCGTGACCCGCTTGCAAGCCGGTGACCTGAGTGGGGCCCTGGAGATGGTCGACGAGGAGGCGGTCTGGGAGGAGGCCGAGACCCTGCCCTGGTCAGGACGGTGGCGAGGACCCGACGGGTTCGCACGGCTGGAAGGCGCGATCAACACTTCGGCAGAAATGATTGTGCGGGACTACGCCGTCGTCGAAGCCGGCGAGGTGGTGGAGATGCGGCTCGACCTCGTGTTCGTCTCCCGGAAGAGCGGGCGTCGACTGCCGATGGAGGTTGTGGAGCACTACACGGTGCGTGAGGGCAGGATCCACGGCGCAAAAGCCTTCTACAAAGACACCCAGGCCGTCAACGACCTGGTCAAGCACGGCTGACCCAGCTCTTCTGGAGGGGCCTGAGAACATGACGCCGACTGTGGGATTCATCGGAAGCGGCAACATCGGCAGTACCGTCGCGCGGCTCGCCGTCGAGGCCGGGTACCAGGTCGTGCTCAGCAACTCGCGCGGTCCGGAAACGCTCACGGACACTGCCGCGGAACTGGGGCCACGGGCGTCCGCGGCGACGAGCGGGGAGGCCGCGGCGGCCGGTGACATCGTCGTGGTCACGGTGCCGGTCAAGGCCTTCCCCGACATGCCCGCCGCGCTACTGGCCGGGAAGACGGTCATCGACACGTGCAACTACGGCCCCGCGCGTGACGGGCGCATCCTCGAGCTCGACAGCAAGTCGCTCACCTCGAGCGAGCTGCTGCTGCGGTACATCCCGGATGCCGTGCTCGTGAAGGCATTCAACAACATCTTCTTCAAGCACCTGCTGTCGCTGGCCCGCCCGGCGGGGGCGGCCGACCGCTCCTACCTGCCGATCGCCGGGGACTCCGCGCCGGCGAAGGCGGCGGTGTCCGAATTCATCGAATCCATCGGGTACGGCGTGGTGGACGCGGGACCGCTCGCCGACAGCTGGCGGCAGGCGACGGACACGCCGGTGTGGGGGACCCCGTACGGGCCGACCTCGCACGAGAAGGGCCGGCCGGCCGGCGAGGACGCCATCCGCGCGGCACTGGCCGCCGCGACGCGGTAGCCGTAAGTCGGCGCGGGCCGCGGTACGTCCCGGCCGTGTCATGGCCCCATCCGGTAGGCGCCGGGCGGGGCCATGACGCAGAACTCGTCGACCCGAGGGGCGAGCACCCCCGAGTCGCCCCTCGACATCGACCTGCCCGGCACCGACGGCATCACGGCCGCCGCGGAACTGCCCGCCCGGCTCCCTTCGTGCAGCACGCTCATGCTCGCCGGCGTGGCCCGGACGGAACATGCACGCCGTGCGCTCTCGGCCCGGGCCTCCGGCATCATCCGCAAGGCCACCCCGGCCTCGGCTCGCCGAGGGCAGCCGGGGCGGACGGCACACAGGCGTGTGCCGCCCGCCCCTGCCCTCGTACCGCGGTTCAGTCCAGCGGCGGGGTGCCGTGGGTGTGGAACGACTCGATCGTCTGCAGGCCCCACGCCTGCCCCTTGGCGCGCTCGGCCTCGGTCCAGGTGACCAGCGGCCAGTCGGGGGCGAGTACCAGGCGGGTGAGCGGGTTGCAGAGCTCGATGCGGTTGCCGCCGGGCTCGTAGACGTACAGGAAGAACGTCTGCTGGATGGCGTGCTTGTGCGGGCCCGTCTCGATGAACACACCGCTGTCGACGGCGAGATCGGCCGCGCGCAGGATGTCCTCACGGGTGTCGGTGGCGAACGCGATGTGATGCAGGCGCCCGGTGGAGCCCGTCCAGTCCGAGGTGTAGACGACGTCGTACGACTTGTTGTTGAACGTCAGCCACTTCGCGCCGATCCTGCCCGTGTCGAGCTGGATCTGTTCGGTGGGCCGCGCGCCGAGGACCTGCTGGTGGAAGTCGGCGTTGGCGGCGACGTCGGCGGCGAGGAAGTTGATGTGGTCCAGGCGGCGCACCCCCACCCCCCGGTTGGGCTTGGCCTGCGGCTGGTTCTTCAGCGCGGGCCTGAGCTCCGGGGGTGCCTGGTAGTACTCGCTCTCCCAGTACAGGGCGATCTCGTGTCCGTCGGGGTCGGCGGTCAGATAGAGCTTGCCGATGCCCGGCTCGTCCTCCGCCCAGCGCCCCGCGTGTCCCGTGGCCTCGAGTTCGGCGACCCTGCGCCGCAAGGCCTCCTCGCTGGAGGTGCGCAGGGCTGTGCGACGCAGGCCGGGCTTCTCCGCGGCGGTGAGTACGAGGCTGTGGTGTTCGTAGTCGTCGAAGGTGCGCAGGTAGACGGAGTCGCCGTCCTGCCCGTTGACGGTCAGGCCGAGGTAGTCGGTGAAGAACCGGACGCTGCCGTCCAGGTCCGGGGTAAGCAGTTCGGCGTGGCCGACGTGCGCGATGTCACCGAGAGGGGGAGTCATCCGCGGCTCCTTGCGAGGAGAGTTCGGGGGTCGGAGCTTCCTGCTCGGACCGGGGGAAGACGGTGCCGTCGAAGATCTTCCGCGCGGTACGCACCACAGCGGTGCGCCTGACCACGGGGGTGCCGTCCGCACCGGTCCCGACACCTGTCTCGATGTCGAGGAATCCGGTGGGGTGCTCGATGCGCAGCCGGTCGCCGTCCGGGGGGAGCCGGGCGATGCCCTCCGCGACGCTCCCGGTGATGCGCAGCCCGGCCGCGACACCGGCGGCGCCGAGGACGCCGATGGAGGTGTGGCAGCGGTGCGGGATGAAGGTGCGGGTCGTCACCGCGCCGTCCTGGGCCGGCGGGGCCAGCAGACTGAGCTTCGGCACCGTCGTGTCGCGGACGTCGCCGAGGCCCATGAGGGGGCCCGCTTCGAGACGGATCCTCTCGATGCGGTCGCGCAGGGCGGTGTTGCCCTCCAGCTCCCGCGGGGTCTCGTAGCCCGTGACGTCCAGGGCTTCCGCAGGGATGAGCACGGTCGGCATTCCGTTGTCCACACAGGTCACCGGCGTATCGGCGATGACCTCACGGGCCCGTCCTGTGGGCAGCAGAGGGCCGGCGCCCTGCGCGAACTCGATCACCACCGGCGCGGCGGTCCCGGGCACCCCGGAGATCCGGGCCTGCCCGGTGTAGTCGACCCGCCCGCCGGGGGTGGGAAAGGTCGCCGTGGCCAGGTCGTCGGTGTTGACCATCCGGATACGTACGGAGGTCTGCCCGTCCCCGGCAGCCACCAGGCCCCGCTCCACGGCGAAGGGGCCGACCCCGGCGAGCAGGTTGCCGCAGTTCTGCCGGTCGGAGACTTCCGCGGTGTCCACGGCGACCTGGAGGAAGAGGTAGTCCACATCGACGTCCGGGTCGTCCGGTACGGAGACGACCGCGACCTTGCTCGTGAGCGGGTGCGCCCCGCCGAGGCCGTCGATCTGGAGCGGGTCGGGGCTGCCCATGATCCGCAGGAGCAGGTCGTCACGGGCGGCCGGGTCCCGGGGCAGGTCGTCCGCCAGGAAGTAGGCGCCCTTGGACGTACCGCCCCGCATCAGGAGGCAGCGGACCTCCACCGGTCCGCCGGTCACGCCCCGGTCTCCCGCGCATGGTCCTCGTACGAGGTGTACCGCACGCCCAGCTCGTCGAGCTTCTCTCGCAGTCCGTAGCGGTCAAGACCGAGTTGGCCGTCCAGGAAGGCCGCGCGCGCCTTGGCCTCCTTGGCCTCCCGCGCCTCGGATGCCTCGGCGGTCTCGCGGGCGCGCTCGCGGGGAACGACCACCACACCGTCGTCGTCGGCGACGATGATGTCGCCCGGACGGATCACCTGGCCTTGGATGACGACCGGGACGTTGACGGATCCGCCGGTCGCCTTGACGGTCCCCTGGGCGGACACGGCCTTCGCCCACGCGGCGAAGCCCATCTCCCGTAGCTCCTGGGTGTCACGGATTCCCGCGTTGATCACGAGCCCGCGCACCCCGCGCCTGCTGAGTGCGGTGGCGAACAGCTCTCCGAACAGGCCGTCGGTGGAGGGGGACGTGGTGGTGACGACGAGGACGTCCCCCTCGCAGCACTGCTCCACCGCAGCGTGGATCATGAGGTTGTCGCCGGGCCAGCTGAGCACCGTGACCGCGCTGCCCGCGATCCGTACGCCCTGCTGGACGGGGCGCAGTTCGGGGCCGATGAGACCTGTGCGGCCCATCGCCTCGCTCACGGTGGCGACGCCGTACGCCGCGAGCGCCTCGATGTCCCGCGCGTCCGCCTTCGGCGGGCCGGTGACGATGACGCCGCTCATGCCGGCCGCTCCGCGGTCCGCGCCGTCTCGATTGTCATGGCTGAACTCTCCTTGCTGGACAGGGCGTTGACCCACCAGCGCGGCGCGCCATGCGCGCAGTGCGTCGATCAGGCGCCGCGCGTCACCCGCGCAGTGCCTCGATCACGCTCGCCAGGTGGGAGCGGACGGCCGCCTCGGCCGCCTGCGGGTCCCTGGCCCTGATCGCCTCGATCATGGCCAGGTGTTCACTCAGGGACTGCTGCGGGCGTCCGGGCCTCAGAGCGAGCTGGAACCTGTGGCGCACCAGCTGGCCGTTCAGCCGCTCGAGGAGCGACACAGCCGTCTGCTGACCGGAGATCTCCCGCACCATGGCGTGGAGTTCGTGATTCAGGTCGGAGTAGAGCATGGGCTCGCCACCGGCCACGGCCTTGGTCATGGCGTCGCCGACTTCCGCGAGCCGGTCCAGCTGCTCGCTGTCGGCGGCGACGGCGGCCTTGGCCGCGCAGAGCCCTTCCAGCGCCATGCGGCACTCGGTGATGGCGACGGCTTCGTCGACGCTCACCACTCGCACCCGCGATCCGCGGTTACGGATCCGCTCGACCAGTCCCTCCGACTCCAGCTCGATCAGCGCCGCTCTGACGCTGGCCCGTGTCACACCGAACTGCTCGGCGAGTTCGTTCTCCACCAGCCGCTGGGCCGGTGCCATCTCACCGCGCAGAATCGCCTGCCGAAGGCGGGTCAGGGCCAGCTGCCTGGCCTGCTCCCCACTGGTCGGACCGGCTTGGTTCGGCATGGTTGCCCCCCTGAGTGAGTGCCTGTCGAACCTAAATCTAGGCCAACAGGATTGTCAACGATTCTGTTGGCCATATTGCCGAACGTGCGGGGTGGGCTCTGCGGGAGAACGCCCCCCAACGCGCGTGGGCCCGGTCCCCTCTCACTGTGAGAGGGGACCGGGCCCACGCGGATCGTGCCGAGCGGCACGGGGACGGCGGTGCGCACCACCGTCGGAGAGGGATCAGGCGGCAGTCGCCGCGGCGCCCTCGGCGACCTGGCGGAGCACCTCGGTCAGCGAGGTGACGACCTCGGCGTCGTCAGCCGGGTGGAGCTCGGCGAAGCGGGTCACGGAGCCGGGGATGGAGAGCTTGACGTCCGCCAGGACCGCTCCACCCGCGAGGCCGGCCGCCTTGCGGGCCTCGTCCTGGGCCCACACGCCGCCGAACTGGCCGAAGGCGGTGCCGACCACGGCGACCGGCTTGGCGGTCATGGCGCCGGCGCCGTACGGGCGGGAGAGCCAGTCGATGGCGTTCTTCAGGACGGCCGGCATGGTGCCGTTGTACTCGGGCGAGAAGAGCAGGAAGGCGTCGGCCTGGCCGGCCGCGTCACGCAGCTGGGCGGCGGCAGCGGGAACGCCGCCCTCGACGTCGATGTCCTCGTTGTAGAAGGGGACGTCGACGAGGCCCTCGTACAGCACGACCTCGGCACCCTCGGGCGCGTGCTTGACGGCCGCCTCGGCGAGCTGACGGTTGTGGGAGCCGGCGCGGAGGCTGCCGACGAGGGCGAGGATGCGTACAGACATGAGGGAAGCTCCCGGAAGACGGAGACTGCAGAGGTAAGCGGACCAAAGTCCGTTTAAAGTTGTACCACCTAAACGGACCGCGGTCCACTTTCCGTTTTCCGGGGCTACCCTGAAGCCATGACCGCTCCCCTCCCCCCGCCGCCCGGGCCGCCCCACCCGGGCGAGGCACGGACGAATCTCGCGCTCGCCGCCGCCGGCGGACCGGAGATCCTGCGGGCGGACGCGGCGCGCAACCGGGCGCTCCTGCTGGACGCCGCCTCACGCCTCCTGGCCCACTGCGGGGCGGCCAACCTCACCATGGAGTCGGTCGCTGCCGCCGCCGGAGTCGGGAAGGGCACGGTCTTCCGGCGCTTCAAGGACCGCACCGGCCTGCTCATCGCACTCCTCGACCACCGCGAGTCCCTGCTGCAGGCCGCCTTCCTCTCCGGGCCACCCCCCATGGGGCCGGACGCCCCCGCCGCCGAGCGGCTGCACGCCTTCGGCCCCGCTCTGATGCGCCACGAACGCGATCACCACGAACTGATCCTGGCCACCCGCACCGATCCCCTGCGCACCTACGAGGTCCCCGCACAGCGGCTGAGGCTCAGCCATGTGACCCTGCTGCTGCGCCAGGCCCGTGCGGCGGGGGAGCCGGAGCTGTTCGCGCACACGCTGCTCGGGTCGATCGACACACCCCTCGTCCACCATCTGACATGTGAACGCGGAATCAGCACCGACCAGTTGGAGCGGGGCTGGCACGACCTGCTCGACCGGTACGGGGTCACGCGCTGAGGGCGGCCCCGCCGGACCGCGGCCGCACCTGGATCAGGGCATGGGTGCCGCTGGTACGCCACGCCCGGCCCGACCGCTCCAGGCTCTCCAGGGTCAGCGGGTCCAGGCCCACCACGACATCCGACTTCAGCGTGCGCAGCGCGGCGACGGCCCCCGGGAAGTAGGCAGTCAGGTCGGCGAACGACGTGGTCGCCGACCACATCCTGTCGCCCACCAGACGCCGGTAGTTGAGGTCACCCTTCAGGATCGTCAGCGCGGCGGTGCCGAGCTCCGCCCGTAGGTCCCCGGGCATCCGCTCGTACGGGAACGGGGCGCAGAAGAACGGGTGGGTACGCACCTGGAGCCGGCCGGCGCCCATGGCCTCCCACACCCGGCCGCCGATCGCGCCCGCCTCACCGGGGGCGCCGCTCAGCCGGCGCAGGCAGTCGATGACATCGGCCGTCATGGCGTCGGAGACGTAGTACGGACCGGGCTTCACATGGAGCACCACCCGGTCGGCACGGCCGTGCTCGAGGAGGTGGTCGATGAGAACGAGGTCGGGGATCAGCTCGCGTCCGGTGTTGTCCGCGATGACGGCGACGGTGGCCGGGGACCCGGCGGGCAGGAGCGACCACAGCGCCGCGCTGTCGTCGGCCACCAGCCCGGGGTCGGCCTCGCCGGGGGTGGATTCGCCCGCCGGACCGCGGAAACCGAGATCGGCGCGGTTGCCCCAGAGCGAGGCCTGGAGAAGAGCTGCCGCCCGCTCGGCGGCGGGGGCATCGGCGAGATCGCCCAGGGAGCGGAGTTCCTCCTCGACCGTGGAGCCCCGGAGTTCCGCGCGCTTGAAGGAGGCAAAGGGGTCGATGCCCTGCCACGGGCCCTCGCCGAAGTAGCCGACGGCTTCCAGAAGCCGCCGGTAGAAGTAGCTCTCGGACCAGAGGAACGGGGCGTCGAACCACGGGCGTCCGAAGTACTCCCGTCCCCGTTCCAGCCAGAGCTCGCGGTCCGGGATCCCGGGACCGAGCGGTTCGACGACGCCGTGAAGGATCTCGTGCAGCAGGGCGTCCAGGGCGCGGTGCTGCCCGGGGCCGTACGGGAAGGCCTCACGCACCTGCTCGATCAGCGCCGGATGGCGCTCGGCCATGACGCCCCGCGCGAAGCTGCCGGGCTCCCGGCAGGTGATCACAGGGGGGAGGCCGAGGTCCTCCACGGCCCGGGAAGTCGCTCGCGTATCGCCCATGCGCCCCAGTCTGCCTGGTGAGGGAAGCCGCTCGCCCCCGCCCGCGCGTGTCCCGCGTCAACGGCCGTGGCCGTTCCGGCACATGACCGGCCCGGGGCCTGGCTACGATATGGAGCAGCTCAGATTATTTACCCCAGGAAAGGGAACCCGTACCCATGCCGGCCGAGACATTCGAGTTTCAGGTAGAAGCGCGCCAGCTCCTGCAGATGATGATCCATTCGATTTACTCGAACAAGGATGTATTCCTGCGTGAGCTCATTTCCAATTGTTCGGACGCGCTGGACAAGCTGCGACTGGAAACTCTCCGCGACGACACGCTCCAGGCGGACTCGTCCGACCTCCACATCGCCATCGAGGCCGACCCGGAGACGCGCACACTGACCGTGCGCGACAACGGAATCGGAATGTCGCACGACGAGGTCGTCCAGCTGATCGGAACGATCGCGAATTCCGGTACGGCGAAATTCCTCCAGGAACTGAAGGAAGCCAAGGACGCCACCGCTTCCGAGGAGCTCATCGGACAGTTCGGTGTCGGGTTCTATTCGAGCTTCATGGTGGCCGACGAGGTCACTCTGCTGACCCGGCGCGCGGGCGAGGACGCGGGCACGCGCTGGCAGTCCAGCGGCGAGGGCACCTACACCGTCGAGTCCGTCGACGACGCGCCGCAGGGCACCTCGGTCACGCTGCGGCTCAAGCCCGAGGACGCCGAGGACAAGCTCTTCGACTACACATCGCCCTGGAAGATCAGGGAAATCGTCAAGCGCTACTCGGACTTCATCACCTGGCCCATCCGTATGGCATCGGTGGCGGGCGAGGAGGGCGCCGAGCCCGAGGCCGAGACGGTCAACTCGATGAAGGCGCTGTGGGCACGGTCGAAGGACTCCGTGACCGATGAGGAGTACAGCGAGCTGTACAAGCACATCAGCCACGACTGGACCGACCCGCTCGAAACCATCCGCATGCAGGCGGAGGGAACCTTCGAATACCAGGCCCTGCTCTTCCTGCCTGCGCACGCACCACAGGACCTGTTCATGCAGGACCACAAGCGTGGAGTCCAGCTCTATGTGAAGCGCGTGTTCATCATGGATGACTGCGAAGCGCTCATGCCGACCTATCTCCGCTTCGTGAAGGGCGTGGTCGACGCACAGGACCTTTCGCTCAACGTGTCGCGCGAGATCCTTCAGCAGGACCGCCAGATCGAGATGATGCGGCGCCGCCTGGTCAAGAAGGTGCTCTCCACGCTGAAGGACATGAGGTCCGGCACACCCGAGAAGTACGAGACGTTCTGGAAGGAATTCGGCCGGGTCCTCAAGGAGGGGCTGTTCCAGGACTTCGAGAACCGCGACGCGATCCTGGAGATCTCCTCGTTCGCCTCGACCCACGACGAGGAGGGGCTGACCACCCTGCGCTCGTACGTGGAGCGGATGAAGGAGGGCCAGGAGCAGATCTACTACATGACGGGCGAGTCGCGTGCCGCCATGGAGAGCTCGCCGCACATGGAGGCCTTCCGCGCCAAGGGCTTCGAGGTCCTGCTGCTGACCGAGCCCGTCGACGAGGTCTGGGTCCAGTCGGTCCCCGAGTTCGACGGCAAGCCGCTCCAGTCCATCTCCAAGGGCGAGGTCGACCTGGACACCGCCGAGGAGAAGAAGGAGGTCGAGGCCGAGCGTGAGAAGCAGCAGCAGGACTACGCCGGTCTGCTGACCTGGATGACGGAGCAGCTCGGTGACACCGTGAAGGAGGTACGCCTCTCCTCGCGGCTCACCGTCTCACCGGCCTGCGTCGTCTCGGACACGCACGATGTCACCCCGGCGCTGGAGAACATGTACCGCGCCATGGGCCAGGAGGTGCCGCAGATCAAGCGCATCCTCGAACTCAACCCCTCGCACGCCCTGATCAGCGGGCTGAAGAAGGCGCATGCGGAGCAGAGCGACGAGGAGGGTGCCCGCGCCGAACTGGCCGAGACGGCCGAGCTGGTCCACGGGCTGGCGCTCCTCTCGGACGGCGCCGAGCTGAGTGACCCCTCGCGCTTCAGCAAGCTGATGGCGGACCGTCTGGAGCGCACGCTCTAGTCCACCCCGTCCTCCGCACGACTGCGGCCGCCAGGATGCCTGGCGGCCGCAGTCGTGCGCCGGGCCGGGCGGCCGGTGTGCGGCGCGGGGCAGTCGTGAAGACGGGGCGGCGGCGGGAGGCAGTCCACGTTCGAACAGATGGCGCTCCCCACAAGGTGACTCGGCGGAGTCACGAGAGGTGTTGGAGAGATCCGTAACTTCACTCTTTCGAGGGCCTGTTGAAGGTTTATCTACGCGCGGAGCATCGACTGCCGAACGATCCTTCGGGCATATCAGACGACTTCCTCCGAAGCCATTACCGCCGAGTACCGGGAGCTGCTACAAACGTGCTCGCCCCACGAACTCCCCACTCGTCCCCCACATTTCGAAGGGCTGGCAGCCATGTCAGTACGAACCTTCCGGGCGTCCGTCACCACCCTCGCGATCGCCGCCGTGGCCGCGCTCGGCCTCGCGCAACCGGCATCCGCCGCCGGCGACAACTACGTCGCTCTCGGCGACTCCTACTCCTCGGGAGTAGGTGCCGGGAGCTACACCTCGGAGAGCGGTGACTGCAAACGCAGCACCAACGCCTACCCCTACCTCTGGAAGAACGCGAACGCTCCGTCGTCGTTCGCGTTCGTCGCCTGCTCGGGTGCGACCACGGCCTCCGTGTCCAGCGGCCAGCTGGGCGCGGTGAGTTCGTCGACCACGCTCGTCAGCCTGACGGCCGGCGGCAACGACGTCGGGTTCGCGGACGTCATGCAGACGTGCGTCCTGCAGAGCGAGGCCAACTGCGTGACCCGGGTGAACACCGCGATCTCCCAGATGGAGAACTCGCTGCCCGGCCGGCTCGACTCCCTCTACGCGGGCATCCGCTCGCGGGCTCCGCAGGCTCATGTGGTGGTTCTGGGCTACCCGCGCTTCTACAAGCTGTCGGGCACCTGCGTCGCCGGGCTCACGGAGACCGAGCGCGGGGCCATCAACGACGCCTCGGACGTGCTGAACGGGGTGCTCGCCAAGCGGGCGGCCGACGCGGGGTTCACCTATTCGAGCGTGGTGGACGAATTCACCGGGCACGAGCTCTGCTCGGGTGACCCGTGGATCCACAGCGTGTCCATCCCCGTCACCAACTCGTACCACCCGAAGGCGGTCGGACAGTCGAACGGCTACCTCCCGGCCTTCGACTCCGCGGCGTAACGCGCGCAGAGGGTCCGCCCGGCGCGCAGTGGGCGGGCCCCGGGCGGTGCGCACCGACGATCGGCCGGGCAGCGGGCGAAGAGTTATCCACAGGCTGCCCGGCATGGTGGTCACATCGGGTTGGATGGGGTCATGAGCGACACACAGAACGACGCGTCCATGCCGGAGCGGGAGCAGGAGCCGCAGTGGGAGCAGCGCTTCCGCGCTGCTCGGGTGTCCCTGCCCGACTGGGCCGAGGACGCACCCGACCGGGCGCTCTTCGTCTCCAACGCCACCGGTACGTACGAGCTGTACGCCTGGGACAGGGCCACCGGGAAGCAGCGCCAGGTCACGGACCGGCCCAACGGGACGACCGACGGCGTGCTGACGCCGGACGGCCGGGCCGTCTGGTGGTTCGCCGACACCGACGGCGACGAGTTCGGCGTGTGGATGCGGCAGCCCTTCGGCGGCGGTGCGGACGAGGCGGCCACGCCCGGTCTCGATCCCTCCTACCCGGCCGGGCTGGCGATCGGCCGTGACGGCACGGCGGTGGTCGGGCGCTCGACGGACGAGGAGGGCACGACCGTCCACCTCGCGCGCGCCGGGGAGGAGCCGGTCGAGATCTACCGGCACCGGGAATCCGCTGGGGTCGGCGACCTCTCCCACGACGGGACGCTGATCGCCCTGGAACACACGGAGCACGGCGACGCGATGCACTCCGCGCTGCGGGTGGTCCGCCCCGACGGTTCGACGGTCGCGGAGCTGGACGACACCGAGGGCGGCACGAAGGAGCTCGGTCTGTCGGTGCTGGGCTTCGCGCCGGTGGCGGGTGACGCCCGGCTGCTGATCGGGCACCAGCGGCGCGGTCGGTGGGAGCCGATGATCTGGGATCCGGTGGCGGGCACACAGACGGACCTGCCGGTCGACCTGCCCGGTGACGCGGGCGCCGAGTGGTATCCGGACGGATCCGCGCTGCTGATCGAGCACAGCTTCGAGGCCCGCAGCGAGCTGTGGCGGTACGAACCGGGCGCGGCGGGGCCGGTGCGCGTCGAGACGCCCTCCGGCACGGTCTCGGGCGCCACGGCCCGCCCGGACGGCACGGTGGAGTATCTGTGGTCGTCGGCCGCGCAGCCGCCCGCCGTGCGGTCCACGACGGGCTCCGTCGTCCTCGACCCGCCGGGTGCGAAGGCTCCGGGCTCGGTGCCGGTGCGGGACGCCTGGGTGGACGGCCCCGGAGGGCGCATCCACGCCCTGGTGCAGACCCCGGCCACCGGTGACGGCCCGTTCCCCACGGTCTTCGAGATACACGGCGGGCCCACCTGGCACGACAGCGACGCCTTCGCGTCGGGCCCCGCAGCGTGGGTGGACCACGGCTTCGCCGTCGTGCGGGTCAACTACCGCGGGTCGACGGGGTACGGCCGCGCCTGGACGGACGCGCTCAAGCACCGGATCGGGCTGATCGAGCTGGAGGATGTCGAGGCCGTCCGGCAGTGGGCGGTGAAGTCGGGGCTGGCGGACCCGGAGCGGCTGGTGCTGGCGGGCGGCTCGTGGGGTGGCTACCTGACCCTGCTGGGGCTCGGCACCCAGCCGGACGCCTGGGCCCTCGGACTCGCCGCGGTCCCGGTCGCCGACTACGTCACCGCCTATCACGACGAGATGGAAGCGCTGAAGGCGATGGACCGCACCCTGCTGGGCGGGACCCCGGAAGAGGTGCCCGAGCGCTTCGAGGCCTCGTCCCCGCTGACCTACGTGGACGCCGTGCGCGCCCCGGTCTACATCTCGGCCGGCGTCAACGATCCGCGCTGCCCGATCCGCCAGGTGGAGAACTACGTGGACCGCCTCGCGGCCCGTGGCGCGGTCCACGAGGTGTACCGCTACGACGCGGGGCACGGCTCGCTCGTCGTGGAGGAGCGGATCAAGCAGGTGCGGCTGGAGCTGGACTTCGTCCTGCGCCACCTCGGACGGGACGGGCTCCGGGAGGCGGACGGCCGGGCCGCGGAGGACCGGCAGGGAGAGACGCCGTCGGCATGAGATCCGGATAAATGGTGCCCCCGCTCCGGGGACCCGGAGCGGGGAACCGTACCTTGGAGGGGTGTACCGGTTCCTGCTGACCCCGCGGTGGTGGGGGATCAACCTCTTCGTCGTGCTGGCCATCCCGTTCTGCGTG
The DNA here is from genome assembly GCF_044765585.1 of Streptomyces sp. NPDC102441. Lineage (NCBI taxonomy): Bacteria > Bacillati > Actinomycetota > Actinomycetes > Kitasatosporales > Streptomycetaceae > Streptomyces > Streptomyces sp. NPDC102441. Next base: position 981 of record NZ_JBIWKH010000019.1, on the reverse strand, counting down.
TTCATGGGCACGTGGCAGCTCGGACGTTTCGAGGACCGTGTGGAGACGCACGAGGAGGCCGAGGAGCGCCCCGACCCGGGCACCCGCTCTCCGGCACCGCTCGACGAGCTGCTCCCCGTCAGCACGGAGACGTCCGGCCGCCCCGCCGTGGCGAAGGGGACGTACGCCGATCAGTTCCTGGTCCCCGGGCGCAAGCTGGAGGACCGTGACGGCTTCTACGTGCTGGATCTGCTGCGCACCGGCAGCGGCAAGGCCCTGCCCGTCGTGCGGGGCTGGCTGGCGGGCAGCCCGGGCAGTACAGAGGTTCCCGCGGCGCCGGCCGGCGAGGTCACCGTGACCGGAGATCTGCAGGCCTCGGAGGACAGCGGCACCACGGGCGTCGACCTCAGCGGCGGACTCCCCGAGGGCCAGCTCGGCATGATCAGCGCGGCGTCCCTGGTGAACCTCGTCCCGTACGACGTCTACGACGCCTGGGTGACCCTGCCGGATGCGGGTGGCGCGGGCGGTGATGGCCTGGAGCCCGTCCCCGCGGCGGCGGCACAGGGCAGCGGGCTCGATCTGAAGGCCTTCCAGAACCTCGGCTACACCGGCGAGTGGTTCGTCTTCGGCGGCTTTGTGCTCTTCATGTGGTTCCGGCTGGTGCGCCGCGAGGCGGAGGCCGCACGCGACATCGAGCTGGGCCTCGCGGCCGACGCCGACTGACGGAGCCTCGCCACGAGGCGCCGCCTGACGAACGCCCGCCAGGCGGCCCCGCCGCGAGAAGGACGACAACGACGTGCACGGACGTCGGTACGGGCAGGGGCCCGCCGGAACCCTGGAGTTCCTGGCGGGCCCCTGTGCCCGTGTCGGTGCCGGTGTCCGTGTCGGTGCCGGTGCCGGTATCCGGCTAGTGACCTGGTTCGGAGATGCGTGAGCAGTAGCGGCAGATCCGGTCGAGGATCTGGTCGGCGGTCTTGGTCCACTTGAAGGGCCGGGCCTCGT
>NZ_JBIWKH010000018.1:0-198478 GCF_044765585.1 Streptomyces sp. NPDC102441 | reverse complement strand
GCCCGCGGGGAGCCCGATCACCGCGGGATCGATGGCCATCAGCTCGACGAACACATCGATCGACACCCGACGACCGAACACCATCACATGGTCATAACCGCCCTTGGCCCGTATCACAAACGGCGGATCCTCACCCGGTCGGTGCCAGTCAGCCGGACCGACCTCACCGAACTCCAGCGTGCCGTCAGACCGACGTATCGCCGTCCCGGACAGTGTCAGGTCCAGGACCGGGAACGAGCTTCCCTCAAGATCACGACCCCAGATGCGGTTATCGAGGGTCTCCATGGCGTAGCCGGGCGACACCGCACCCACACCCTGGAGATGGAGCGCGGACAAAGCGACGAAGCTGCTCGCCGACTTCACCGTGTCGTCCAACGCCAGCGAGGACAACTCGGCGCGGTGGTCAGGGGTCACCTCGACCGCAGCGTCCAGCATGAGCACATGACGGACCACGGCATCCAGATCGAACGGACCGTCCCGCAGAACAGGCTCGACCCGCCATAGCCGGTCGAGCAGATCAACGGCAGCCAGGAGAGCGTCGTAGAGCACCCTCTTATCTTCGTTTGACGAGATGTCGGAGCCGTACAGGTCCTCCAGCCACTCCCTGATGCCGATCGGGGTGGACGGCTCGGCGGGGGCATCGACCATGAGCACGTCGTCGTCCACGAAACCGGGCAAGGACGGGGTGAAGGACATCTCGGCAAACCCAGAGGATCTGGGGCCCAACTCTTCGGAGACGGCCGACGACAACGGCGAGACCTCGGATGCGGCCCCCCGCTCCGCGCGGCCCTGCTCAGGGTCCTCCTCGGACGAGAGCATCCGGGCATCGAGGCCGACGGCGTCCCGCCCATCCGGGTCGCCGCCCAGGAGCTGCGCCGTGCCCTTGCCCGTGCCGTCTCGGCCTCCAACGGCTGGAGGACTGCCGGCAGTCAGCGCCTCCGGCCGCGCGTCGTCGTCGGAGCCGTAGTCCGAGACGTTGGATGAAACACCGCCGGCCTCGCTGAACATTGACTCGGTGTCACTGCGGTCATCGAGAGACGAGGCGGTGTCGTCGCTGTCGGACTGAGCCGTCGGGACGTCCATTGCGGAATCCTGGCCGATCAGCACACCGGGATCGGGGACGGGGGCGATGGAGGGGGCGAAGGTGAAGGTGTGGGCCGAGGGGGCATGGGCGGCGACCCCGTCCGCATCCGCGAAGGGGAGCCAGGCCTCGGTGTCAGGCGTGGAGACGTCCGGCGAGGGCAGACCGCGCGGCTCGCTGCTCGACCAGCCGGTGCCGACAGCCTGGGCTTCTTCCGGTGTACGCTCATCGATTGGCCCGATGGTCACCAGGTCGGCGACCGCATTCACGTGGGGGCGGAACGGCTCCGTCGCATTGGCTCGATGCAGGACCATGCCGTGTCGTGCGGCCACCACCGGGCGACCGATCAACTTGCTGATGACACCTCGTGGGTCCTTTTTCCTGGCATCGCTGCCTGCCGGTCCGACCGGTGGCTTCGCCGCTGCCACCCCCTGAGTGAGAGCGACATTGATGTACGCGGGGAGTCTGTTCATCTCCATGTCGTGATGCAACAACTCGCCGACCTCGGCCCAGGGCACCCGGACCCTACCGCCGGGCAGGTCCATGAGCAGGTGGTCGGGGTCGGTGTCCTCTGTGTTTACGCCTTGCACCAGGTACGCGGGACGCAGCCATGGCGGCTGTTGACCGACGCCCTGCGGCACCGCGACGCGGGCTGTGTCGACCGCCCCGGGGTTCGCCGCTGCCCCGGCCCAGTTACGGCCCGTCGCATTGCCTTCGGAATCGAGCAGCCGAGTTCTCGGGTCCAGGGCCCCCAGCGTTTCCAGGTGGAACGCGGCCAGCGCGGTCGGGTTGTCCAGGTCACGTCCAGCGGCCGCCGCCAGAGTGGCCAGTGTGTGCAGACCGTCACGCCGGGCCGGATCCGGCGCGTTCAGATGGAGAACCTTGGCAGTCAGGGCGTTCAGGTCCGAGTCGGAGTGCCGCGCCGACCATTCCTCGGCCTTCACCATCGCCCAGAACATCCGTGACAGCTCGGGCTCCCCGACCACCGCGCCGGCGTCCAGGCGCAGGTACATGCGGGCCCCGACCTCCAGGATCGGGGTGCTCTTGTGCAGTCGTCGGGCCGTCGTGAGGACGTGCGGCAGTTCGATGAACTTGGTCAGGACGGCACCGGTCGGGCTGTTCGCCGCCCTGACCAGTAGGTCGCGGCAGGCGTTCCGCAGATCGCGGTGGGTGTCGGAACGCGGGTCGCTGTCCACCAGCGTCTGGCTGTCGTCCAGCTGGTCTTGGCCTACGCGGGCGGCACGCTCGAACAGGTCCATGGTGAACGGCCCGAGGCGATTCAGCGCCGGATCGGCCGCGCGCATGTTCTCCAGCGCGCCAATGCCACGCAGCAGCTCCAGATATGTGGTGGCGTCGTCCTCAATGGCCGCCCCGAAGGCTATGCGCAGCGCGCGGGCCAGCCGCAATGCCCGCGCACGGTCCTCTACCGAAACCGGCCCGTCACCGGTGTGCAGATTGGCGTCCCTGGCAAGCTGGTCAAGCGCTGCACCCGTGGGCTCCGGTCGGCACTCCACCCACCGGCCACGCCGCCCCCGCGCATCGCTGTTCAGAACGTACGCCCACTTTCGCGTGGCCAATTGATAGCTGACGCTGAACGCGGTGCTGGCTCCGTAGCTGACACGCCCGGTCTCATTGGACACGTGCTGGAGTTGGCTGGTGATCGCCAGAGGGTCGGGGACGAAAGGGGCAGGACCATAAGGCAAGCCCCAGGGGTTCGTCCCCTCCCGGAGAGCGGGAGTGCAGCCCAGGGCCACCACCTTGGACTGCGGGGCAAGTTTTCTCAGGCTCGGGCTCCGCCGGAGCACCCGACTGAATGCCCCGTCCCGGAACGCATTCTCCGGGTCCTTCTTTGTCGGTGCCCACGTAACGCCCGGCCGGCCGTGCACGCCGTAGAAGTACACATCTTTACCGAACGGAACACCGTCAGGGTCCTCGGTCATGCCGGTGCCCGGGTGCCAATGCCAGGTTCCCTCCGCCTCTGCCGCATGCCGGTCCTGCTCCATGTACCCCTCGGCGTCGGGGCCGCCGAAGTAGGATCTGCCCCTCGATCTGTTGTTGACGACGATGGTGTTGCTCAGCAGTTCGCGGTCCCCAGCCAGGTCTGCCTCATTCTCGGCCGTGTCGGGCAACAGACCGGGAGGGCTGCAAATCCAGTCGGGGAGCAGCTTGCGCGGGTTCTCCGGGCGAAGGTCAGGGAACTCCAGGTAGACGACGTGCGGCAGGGACGGGTCCTCCGGTTGCGCGTGCACGTGCACGGCGCCGTTGGTCGACCAGGTGTCCCGGCCGAGGCGGTCCGCCACCCGACGCGGCAGCTCCGGCCGCCCGGCGCCTGCGTGGGAAATCGCCAGCAGTACGTCCCTGCCCGCGGGAAGCGCGGCCAGCTCGGGATCGATGGCCATGAGCTCGACGAACACATCGGTCGGCACCCGGCGGCCGAGCACCATGACATGGTCGCGATCGCCCTTGGCCTTTATAACGACTGGCGGCGGCTTACCGGCCCCGGACCAGTCAGCCGCACCGACATCGTCGAAGTTCAGGTCACCGTCGGATTGGGTCGCCTTTCCGGAGAGTGTCAGGTCCAAGCTCAGGCGACGGTTCGGGGTGCCCTCGTAGTCGCGGCCCGTGAAGCCGCCGCTGGGGTCGGTGATGACGTACTCGGGCGACAGCGCGCCCGTGCGCTGGAGATGAAATGCGGCCAGGGCGGCCAGACTGTCCGCGGATTCCACCGCCTCGTCCATCGCCACCCGGAACAACTCCGTGCGCTGCGCGAGGGTCACCGCGGCGGCGGTGTCCAGGACGAGTACACGGCGGGCCAGGGCATCCAGATCGAGCGGCCCGCCCCGCAGACCGGCATCGGCTTGCCGCAGCCGTTCGAGCCATTCGGTGGTCGCCAGGAGAGGTGCGTAGAAGCTGTCGTCCGACTCGAAGTCGGGGCCGAACGGGCCCGCCAGCCACTCCTTGTTGGCGGGGGACAGCTCGAAGGCTTCCGCCATGGACTCGTCGTCGGACGAGTCGTCGCTGTATTCCCCGTCCGTGATCGCGCCGGGGGAAACGGGCGGAGACGAGGTGGTGTCCGGAATCCCAGCCGCCGAAAAAGACCTGAGGAGCAGCCCTGTGAAGTCGGTGGACAGCGACTCCGGCGAGCCAGCCGTGGAGGACGCCGTCGGCGCGTCCGTGGACACGGGGTGGCGGACGTAGCGGCTCGCGGTCAGCGGGGCTTCGGCCTCGGTCCGCTGCGCCGCGTACCCCTGTCCGGGGTCCTCGGACAGGGGCGTACCGGTGTCGGGAGCGATGGCATCCGCGTCCCGTCCGTCCGAGTCGTCACCCGGGGCCTGTGTTTTGCCCTTGCCCTTGCTTTTGCCCTTGCCCTTGCCCTTGCCCTGGCCCTTGCCCTGGCCGCCAACGGCCTGTGTGCCGTTTGCGGCCAGCGCCTCCTGTCGCTCGTCGTCGGAGTCGGAGTCCGATTCGGCCGAGCGGTCCGATGAAAGATCGCTGTCAGCACTGAAAATTGACTCGCCGTCGTCAGAGCTGGAGTCGTCGAACTCCGTCGGCGGGGCTTCGGACTCGGTCCGCACGGGACGGTACGACGACGGCATCTCGGACGCCGTCCCCTGCGTCGAGTCATCCTGGCCGGGGCCCTGGGACACGGGCGTACGGGTGTCGGGGGTGACGGCTTCCTGGGGCGACGGCACAACGGACTCGGCCGGGCCACCGGCCGGCGGGGTGACAGCCGCGTCGGCCGGGGTCTGCGGCCGTTGCTGCGAGGCGCCGGACTGCGGGCCACCCGCGAGGGCAGCGGCTGCCGCCGTGAGCGGCGCCAGAGGAGCCGACTGCTCCCCCTCATCGGGCGTGAGCCCGGTGCTCTCCTGTACCGCCGCCGTCTCGCCGTCGGGCGTGGTGCCCGAGGACGCGGCCGGCTGCCCGGCGCCCGTTCCGGGGAGAGGAGCGGCGGGAGTCTGTGCGGCGTCCGGCAGGACCGCATGCGCCGACGGGGCCGCGGCAACGCCGTCCAGGGCGTCCAGGGCGTCCGTCTCGAAGGTCTGGCCCGGTTCTGCCGCGGCGTCGCCTCGCCCCGCGGTGCCGGCCGCGCCGGTGCTCGTGGGAAGGGTGCCCGGGTCCGTTGCCGTCCGGTGCTCCGCACTCCCGGGGAGCGACGCGGCTTCCCTGCCCGCCTCCGTCTCTGTGTCCGACTCCGTCTCGGTGTCCTCGGCGAGCGATGCGGCCGGGTCCTCGTTGCCCGTCCCTCCACCGGTGCCCCTGCTACCTGCGCCCGATCCGGCCGCAGGCCGCTCGGCCATGTCCGAAGCCGGCGAAGTCTGCTGTTCCTGGCCGGGTGAACTCCCGTCGTCCGGCATCTCCTCGTCCTGAGGGACGGCGGCGAACTCGTCGGTGAACGCGTCGTCGGCGCCCTGTCGGGAGGTTACGGTCAGCGGCGGCGCGGAGACGGACGTCCCAGCAGTGGACGGGATGTTCGGCTGCCCGACGCCAGCCGTGTCGTCGAGGGAGCCGGTCCCAGCGGCCGTGGGATCCAGGGAACTGGGCGTGGGCACGACGGTCTCGGCGCCCAGAGCCTCCGACACGGGCAGAGAGTTGTCGCCGACGGCGAACTCCGGGGTGACAGCGCTGTCCTCTGGTTTCGAGGAGACGTACGAGGATGGCGGCCGGCCCGCACCGCTCGCGGTCGTCGTCGGACCGATCGCCGCACCCGGGTACCCGGATGAGACTTCGTCGCTGCCGAAAGTCGGCTCGGTGGCGCCGGCGCCGACGGACGACGCACCAAGGCCGGAGCCGGAAGAATACGACGGAACAACCGGTGCGGAAACCGCGGTGCGCGGCGGCGTGAGCACGTAAGGCTTGACGACCGGCAAGCTGCCACCGGAGCCAGCACCGGAGCCGCTCCTGACACTGCCCCCTCCGACATCCGGAAGCCGATTGATGACGTTCGGAGTGAACTTGAAATTCTCGGGAAGTACCTTGTACACAAATTTTCCGCCGTGCACGACACCATCGGCGGCGACCTCGAAAATAAGCCCGCTGATCCCCGCACTCACGAACGTCGCAGGATCGATGGAGAACGAGCCCCGGAAGAAAAGACTCGTGAACGCCTCCGCGAACGTCTCCGCCTGACCCTCATTGACGAAACTGAGCGGAAGATCGGAAATCTCCCGCCACACCGGCTTGTCCTTGAAGAACTTGACCGTGATCGGCCTGACCAACGAGTGCAGGGCACCGGCGAACAACCCAGCAAGCGCCCCCGCGACCGCCGACTGCAGGACCTCCATCCCGTCCGGCTTCGTACGCCGACGCTCGGGATCCGGATGGACCATCGAGATCAACTGAGCGCCCAGAGTGGTGAAAGCCTCCTCAAGCGCTTCGAGTATCACCGAAAGCGGAGTCGGCAGAGCATGACCCAACCTCTGCAGAATCAACACCATGGCCAACGTGGTACGCGCCCTCGCCGCGGCAACCTCAAGAAACGACGTACCACCAGTGAACACAGCGAGCATAGCGATCAACGCGAGTTCGAGGTTCATGAGAGTGAACTCGATAATGATCTGGTATTGAGCTTCCGAGACCTTCATCGAACGGTCGCCCTGCCGGGCAGCTACAGCCCGCGCCTCGTCAGAGAAACTACGCACATGCCCGATGAGAACATCCACCGCGGCGTTGAACTCCCTGCCCATCTCCGAAGGAAGCGAGGAACCAACAGCGGAAGAAGCCGACTTCAGATTACCGGCCAGTGCTTCGAGATCATGCGCCAGCTGGAGATAAGGCTCACGACTGGCATAACCCTTGTCCGGGTCGGCACGCGGCGCCTTCGACCCCACCCAGACATCGAAGAACTCCCATACATCAGGTGGGAGATTCACTGGACTTCCATCTCTCTAGCCTCGTCGTGTGTCCGCTTCCGCAATGTCATCCAGAGCGGATACCGCCGGCCTCTGAACGTTTGTGCCCTCCATGGTGACCGCTTCGAACAGACCACTGATGCTTCCCATCAGCGCCTCAAGCGTATCGGCCACCTGTCTCCCCTCTTCACGGACTTGGGGAACGAGTTGGTCGGCGAGCGTGTCACCGATGCCCTCCTCCCCCCAGCACCCCTCGTGCGGGGCGATGCCGGCATCGTAGGAGTGGGGCAGCCGTGCGGTCTCTCGGGAAACCTCGCCTAGGCTTCCCGCACCGGCCAGTAATCCCGCGCGATAAACCGAATACATGCCCATCGTTACCTGTCCCCTCGCCGCTTGCTTCCCGTACCGTGACCGCCGGGCGGGACAGCGGGCTCCTCATCGTCCTCGTGGATCTCGTCACGGAGCCGGCTCATCGGCGTCGGATCCGTCTCGTCGGACGTCTCGCTGAGCAGCGTACCGAAGACCGAGCCCCAGTCGACCCCCATTCGCTCCGGAACATCGCCCCGAGCGGTCATCCTGGTGATCGGGTCGATCACGGCGACGACCTGGCGGGCCATCTCCGCACGAGCCGAGTTCGCGGCTTCCAGCACCGCGTCGGCGAGCTGTGAAGCGGCCATGGACCGATACGCGCCGTCGAGGAACTCCAGACTCGTCAGTTCGCCCTTGGGCCCGACCGTCACCCGGACCGATCTGTCCGTCGACCGTGCGGTCACCGATGCGGCGTTCAGCTCGCCCCGCGCTTGGGCTATGGCTTCTTCCGTCGCCTTGAGGTTGGCCTGCGCCTGGGCCACACGGTCATCTATCGACTGGCTCAACCCGTTCTCCTTACTGAACACTTCGGCACTTCCGGCACTACTGAGACTTTGGCGGCCGGGAGGCTGGACGCCCGGACACGAGGTACACGACCCGCCACCTGTGGCGGCCTGTCATTCGGTCATCGCCCGTCACCTTCCCAGGGCCTGGGGTGCGCCGCCCTCATCCGTACCCCAGACATCCTCGTCCTCCGCCAGCCATGTGGTGCGCTCCCGGTCATTGCTCTCCGTCCGCTGCCCGTTGCCTCCCGCCCCCTGTCCGCCTGTCATCGGTGGCATGAAGGGCGAATTGCTGCTGGTCGGCGTAGTCCCCCGGACGACGCGGTGCTCCTGTTCCTCGGTGGCGCGCGCGGCGTTGGCCGCTCTGCCCGAACGGCCGCCGGTGGGTTCGTAGACGTTACGGGCCCGCTCGTTGGTTCCCCCGGAGTCGCCTCCCCCGCGGGGCGACATCGGCGGCATCATCGGCGTACCCCCGCTCCCGGTCGAAGCGCCGGACGAGGCGGTCTCGTTTTCCCCGGGGCGCCCCAGCGCGGACGTCGGATCGTCCTGACCGTAGAGGTTGTCGGCGAACACGGAGGAGTTCGCGGAGCCGGAGTCGCCTGACGGGTAGTAGGACGAGAGGTCAGGGGGCTGCGGAAGGTCCGCGATGCGCTGGCGGATCAGCTCGCTGAGGTCCCCGTTGCCAGTCCCGCTGGAGCCGGCACCAGCGGCGGCCTGCCGGGCCTGCTGAAGGGCTTCCCGCTCGGAGGCGTCGATCTCGCCGATCCGACGGTCGTAATCCTCCCGGGCCACATCCTCGTCGACGCCGGCGGCTATCTGACGGTCGTAGTCCTGCCGCGCTTCCGTCCGGTCCTGCTCGGCCTCAGCCTCCGCCTCAGCCCTCGCCTGCTCGTACTGCTGGCTTGCCGCAGCCTCCTGGCGGGCGGATTCCTTCTCGGCGGCGTCGCGTCCGGCCGTCGCCTCGCTCTTCGCCTCGGCCTGGTCCTGCAGCGCTGCGGCCCTGTCCACCGCGGCCTGCTGCTTCGCTTCCTCCTGCGCCTGCTCAGCCTTGGCCCGGTCCTGCGCGTTCTGCGCCTTGACCTCGGCCTTCTCCTGATCCGCCTCGGTCTTCGCCGCGGCCTGCTCCTTCAGCGCTGCGGCCCTGTCCACCGCGGCCTGCTGCTCCGCTTTCTCCTGCGCCTGCTCGGCCTTGGCCCGGTCCTCCGCGTTCTGCGCCTTGACCTCGGCCTTCTCCTGATCCGCTTCGGCCTTCGCCGCGGCCTGCTCGGCCTTGGCCTCCGCCTTCTCCTGATCCGCTTCGACCTTGGCCGCGGCCTGCGCCGCCTTGGCCTCCGCCTTCTCCTCGTCCTTCTCCTGCTTGGCCTCGGCGCGTTGCCGTGCCGCCAGCGCCAGGGCCGAAGCCTGCTGCTCGGCCGTACGCTGCCTGGCTTCCTCCTGCGTCTGCTTGGCCTCGGCCCGGTCCTGCGCGTTCTGCGCCTTGACCTCGGCCTTCTCCTGATCCGCTTCCGCCTTGGCCGCAGCCGCCGCCGCCTTGGCCTCCGCCTTCTCCTGATCCGCTTCCGCCTTGGCCGCAGCCGCCGCCGCCTTGGCCTCCGCCTTCTCCTCGTCGGCCAGACGCTTGTTCTCCAGCCGGTCCTTCTCCTGCTGCTCCCTGGCCTCGGCCGCCAAGCGCTTGTTCTCCAGCCGGTCCGCCTGCTGCTGCGCCCTGTCCTCGGCCGCCTGGCGCTCGTTCTTCAGCCGGTCCGCGTCCGCCTTCGCCCTGTCCTCGGCCGCCAGGCGCAGGGCCTCCAGCCGGTTCTTCTCCGCCTCATCCGCCAGGCGTTTGTTCTCTGCCGCGGTTGCCGCGTTCGCGGCTTCCAACTTCTTCTTTTCGGCGTCCGCCTGCTCCTTCGTGGATATCTCGGAGAGCGAACGCGTGTCCTTGTCAACTATCTTTGTGTCAAACGCCTTTGCCGCTTCAGTGAAAGCTTCCTGAATGGCCAGTCGGGCCTCGGCGCCCGCTACAGCGATGTTCTCCTGCGCATACTGCTTCCACCGGTCCACCGCCTTTTGGCCAATCGCCTTCCAGGTAGCCGATGCGGTCGGTGGACCGTACGTCGCAACTTCCCCAAAAATACCATCGGTGGTTATGCCGTTTTTGAAATTAGGCCCCGTAATGACGCTCATGTCCGTGATGGACGAGAACCCCGAGGACTTATCACCCGTCACCGTCGTCTTACTGTCAAAATCATAATCCTGGCCGGCGAGAGCGTATTGGACTTCCTCCAGTACGCCGTACAGCACACCATGCGGGTTGCCACCGAAGGGGCCGGGGAGGCTCATCCAACTGCTCCAGGCCGCGCTGAGGTTCTTCGCCTGGGTGCGGAGAGTCAGCCGGAGTTCCTCCAGGGCGCGGGCGGGATCGGACTTGCTACCGATAAAGAACGGGATACGTCCCGCACCACCGACCTGATCGGCATATCCCTCGTAATTCCTCGCCAGCTTGTGGATAAGATCCTTGAAGATAGCCGCCCCGGTACCGTCCCACGAGTCACTGCCCTCACCGATGTTCTCGGTGTCCCACCCATCAATGGTGGCGGCGCTTTTCTCGAAGAACGTGACAGCCGTTTCGAACACCTCTGCCACCTCCGTGAAGGAGTGCAAGTCAACATAGGCCGCGTCCGGCACACCGACGCCGGCATACCTGAACCCGTGGGTGGTGTTGTGGTGCAGCAGGTAGTTCACGGCGTCCACGGAGCCCTGGATGTACTTGGCCAGAGGGGTTGTGTCCCAGGTGAGGTCAGTATCCCCCGTATTATCCAGGCCCGTAGTCGTCAGGGCCGGGTTCGTACCCGCATCACCCACGACGGCACCCCAGCCGCGCGTCGGGGTGCCTACGACGTGTCCCAGGAAGGTGATGTAAGCCCGCCACCTGTAGAGGGATTTCCCGGCCGGGACGACCCCACCGCCCTGAAGCTCCTCGTCGGGGGCGTAGAACGGAATCGTGTAGTCGGTGTTGAACGAACGCCAGCCTCTCGAGCCCGCGACCGGCCTGTTGAAGAGGGCGTCGTAATCCGGGCCGCCTTCCTTGAGCAGCCGGACGTGCATCAGCGGGATCTCGTCGTTCCCCTTGACCGTGTCGAACAACGTGTCCCGCGGGGGCATCTCCCAACCGGTCAGCATGCCAACTGCCTTTGCCCAGTTGTCATCGTTGTTGTCTTCGGTACTCCTGGGCGCTTCGCTGGGCACCATGCTCCAACAGGTCGTAGTAGGGGGGAAGGAAAGCAAGGGAGCTTGCTTCACCGTGCACTGGTGCCGCCCAGGACGGCCTTACGGGAGAGCTATCAGGGCGTCTGACCAGTTCGGCGCGCACGTGCCTGGGGGGCGCCGGCACAGCAGATCCGGCCGGGAGGAGCGCTAGGCCTCCTCCGTTGTGCTCCCGGAACCGCCGAAATCGCTTTCAACATCCTCGAAGATGTTCATGAACGCCTCCGGGTTGATGGATTCCAGGTTCTTCTGCTTGTTTTTCGTCAACTGGAGGATCGTTTCCTCCAACGCAGATTTGATGTCTGCGAAGAGCTGCGTCTGCTCTTCGAGGATACGCTTGATCTCGGCTGCCGCTGCGTTGACGGTCCCATTCAGACCGGCACCCGCGCCCTCTTTGGTGGCGGCTGTATCGGCCGTGGCCGCCACGGCCCCGGAAGCCATGTTGCCGAGGATGAGCGGCTTCGACGCGTCGAGCGTGGTCCCCTCAGTTTTCATGACCTCCGAGATCAGTGTTTGGGGTGGCCCCAGAGTAGATTGGAACGCGTCGATGTGAGTGTTGATGAACCGCGTCAGAAATTCGATGTTCAGGACCGTTGGCGCGGCCACATCATTCCCCTTTCAGGCGACGCCGGAAGCGGGCTCCCACGCGCTCAGTGGCTGCCGATCTTGATGTCTCCCCACCTCTGCGCGAGGCTCTGTTCGGTGTACCGGTAATTGGAGGAGATGTCGGTGAGGACGGCGGAGTTCTGGGCGAGCAGGATCTTGATGTTCTCCACCGCTTGGTCCCACTCCGCCTGGACTTTGCCATAGACCTCGGCGTCGTCACCGATCCAGCTCTCCTTGAGCACGGTCAGCTCACTTTTCAGATTCTCGATGATGCTCATAATCGACTGGGAAAGGGCGACCATGTCGTCCGCTGCGCCTTCGACAGGGGCGTAGTCGACGTAGATCACGCCGTCGCTGAAGTTCATCAGGATCCTCTATTCGGTCGCGGTTGAGGTGCGTTCCGGTTACGGCCAGTGGGCTGGACCGTGGCAGGTGAGCGGTGACTCTCCGAGTCCGGCGGCGACGTGCGGTGCCGCACTCAGTCAGGCGGTGGGGTTGGTGCCGCCCGCGACCCCACTTGGACCGCTGTTGAGCCCCTGGAGCTCGTCGAACACGGACGAGGACCTCGAGTAGGCCGTATTGATCGCCTCGCTCGAAGAACCCTGCGTCTTGCCCTGCTCCGTGAGGGAGGTGTTGAGCTCGTCGATCATCCGGTCCAGGCTCACCAGGATGGTGCTGACCTGCTCGTCCCACTTACGCATCAGGCCGTTGTACGCCTTGCCGTCCTCGCCTCCGTAACTGTTGGCGATGGTGTCCGACTTGGACTGGACGTCCTGCTGACACCGCTGGACGCCGGTGAACGCCTGTTCCAGCGACATGATCCCGTTGCGTGTCGCCTGCTCTTCAACTCGCACCATGGCCATGAGGGACCATCCTTTCGTCGAGATTCCCCGACCTCGGGCCCCACACCACCCGCCGGCAGAGAGGGTGGCCTCTTCGGGAACACATAGGCTCACCGGGACCTGGGGCGACCAAATCGTAAGCGCGTGTCAACTCGTTTGGCAATTACCCGCCAAGACGTGACACGGCGGCAACTCCCGTTTCATAACGCTCACTTGAGCGGTTACTCACCATTCACCACGCTCACTTGAGCAGCAATGCGACCCCGGACCGGACCAATCGGGCATTGCGCCCTTTCATGCATTACGGTCAGACACCGGGCTTTAACACCGGGTGTCCGCGGAAATACCAAAAGTTTTCCCTGAGGCCCGCCGCAGGGTGACTCGTTGTCGCCTACCCGCTATGTCCGCGGACACCGCAGCGTCACCCGAGCCACCCCCGCCTCGGCCGCCTCAGGTGTGAGGTCAGGCCCACTCGGCAGCATGGCGAGCATCGGGGAAGGCATCGTCCGCGGAGACACGCCCTCGTACCCCAGGGCCTTCATCCCTTCCTGGGACGTCAGGCGGTACTTCACGCCCTCGTCCGTCACCAGGTACGTGGTGTCACCCAGTTTGCTGCCGCTCGCGCTCAACGGCGTCACCAGCGCGCCCGTCCCGGGCCGCACGGCGATGGCGTCGACCTTCAGGCAGCCAGCCAGGATTTCGGGTGCCGGTGCCTGCACGGCCTGCGGCAGAGCGCTCCCTGGCAGCAGGGACGTGCCCACCCGCACTCCGCTCTCCGCCGAGTCGACGTCCGCGCAGGCCACGGAACCGGCAGTCACCTCGACCGCCTCGGGCGGAGTCTCGGGCAGCCCCGTCGGATTCACCGCGCCGTCCTTGGAGGCAGGCGCGGTATGTCCGGTCAGCGCGTCCGCCCCGAGCTTCGCCACCGTCGCGTCGTCTCCCCCGTACGCCTTCTCACGGGTCGCCGGGTCACCCAGCAGCAGAGCCGCACCGGTGGCCGTGAGCGGGACCAGTCCCTCCCGCGTGAGCAGGTGGTACCGGGGAGCGGACCCGGGCACGTCGACGAGGAAGAGCTGGCCGGTCTTCGTGCTCCGGCCCCCCAGCGAAGGCCCGTTCGCACCCGCGCCGGGCACGTCGGCGGGGGCCAGATCAGGCCCCTGGGGGAAGGCGTCGAGGAACGCCGCCGAGACGGGGCGCGGTGTGACGCTTCCGTATCCAAGGGCGTCGGCCGCGTTGGCCTCCTTGTCCAGCCGCAGCCGGCTGCCCTGCCACAGCAGGTAGGTGGTGCGGTCGGGGCCGGCGACCAGCACGCCCTCCTTCTCCCCGAGTCGTCGCCCGCCCGGTACGTCCTGGGGCTTGTCCGTGCCGAGGGCGAGCGTCGTGTTCGCAGTGACCACGCCCGTCGTCCTGGGGCTGACGCCGGAGCACACCAGCCATGGCTTGTTGTCCAGATCACCGCTGGCCGGGAGGGCTTCGGGGCCGTTCGGGATGCCGACGGCCGCACCGTGCGGGGTGCCCGCGAGCGAGCCCGTACCCACCGTCTTGACGCTCAGGTCACCGCCGGATATCAGCTGAGCCGACGCGTAGTTGCGCACCGGGCGCAGCCGTTCGTCCAGATACAGGTAGCGCGCGCCCGTCTCCTTGTCGACGACCAGGCTCTGGGACGTGCGCCAGGAATCGTTCCCACCAGGCTTGATGAGCCCGAAGACGAAGGCCCCCGCGCATACCAGCACAGCGATGAGCACCCCTATCACGGCCCCGCGGTTGGTTCTGCCCAGGGGACTCTCCGGGGCGTCGGGCTCGGCACGCAGCATGGCCGAGGCCAGCCTGCCCATGACGAAGAGGTGCGCCTGTACTTGGTCCCGTTTGTTCTGCATGTCGCCGTTCTCCTGGGTCGGATCAGCCGTTGATGCCGCGCAGGGCGCCGTAGACACCCATCGACCAGAGCGTCAGCGGCAGGATGCTGATGGCTGCGAGCGAGTGCAGCAGTTCCGCCGCGCGTCCCCAGTACGGCAGCAGCCGCCGGCCGGGCACGGTCCATGAGGCGATCGTGATCGCGGCCGCCAGGCCCATCAGGCCTGCCGTCAGGGTGAGCCGGCCCCCCGGGTCCACGGAGCGTGCCGCCCCGAACAGGAGCAGGGCGACGCCCCAGGCACCGGCCGTGGTCAGCGCCAGCCTCTGCCAGACGTTGCCCAGCCCCCTGCTGTGGAGCAGCAGCAGGAGCGACAGCGCCACGACGGTGAGGATCCTGGCGAGGTCGGGCCCGGCCATGAGCACCGCGAGGCACGGCAGACAGACCAGGCCGATGGCTCCGTAGAGGGCGGTCATCCAGCCGTCCGCCACCATGGAACGGGCTTCGACGTCCGAGGGAGGATACGGGTCGATGCTCTGCTGCAGCTGCTGGACGTTGGTGGGCAGCGGCGGCATCCGCATGCCGGAGAGTCTGAACGACAGGGTGGGGACGAAGCCGCCGAACAGTACCACCACGACAGCGACCAGACCGGCCGCATGTCCCGGTGCCAGCCCCAGGGTGATCAGCGTCGCACCGAGCGCCCCCGCCACGGCGACGGAGGCCGCGCCGAGGAACAACGCCGGGTACACGCCGACCGCTGCGAGTGCGAGCACCGCCGCTCCGCCGCCTGCCGCCGAGGCCGCCAGCAACCGGGCGCCCAGTACGGCTTCGCCGTCGGCGCCGCCCAGGTCACCGCCGGGCAGCAGCCAGCCCGCCAGTGCGAAGTAGGGGGCTGCCATGAGGCCGAGCACCGTGCCCGCGCCCGAGTCGCCGACGGCACGGGTCGCCGAGCCCGCCCCGGCGAGCAGCAGCAGACCCGCGGCCGAGGCCGCGAGTGCCCGCAACCAGCCGGGAAGCCCCGGCATGGCCAGCAGTACGATCCCCAGCGTGAGGGTGGCCACGGCCAGCCCGTGCAGCAGCCGTCTGCCCGCCAACGCGCTCCAACCGTGCGGCCGCTGCTGCATGGTGGTCGAGATGCCGTCGACCAGGTCGTCGAGGTCCACCTCGGGCAACGCGTCGTTGCGCGGGCGCAGATAAAGATCCTCGCCGTCACGCAGACCGAGGGAGTCCAAGGTACTCTCAGGATCGAGCGGTGGGCCGCCGAGACGTTGCAGCACCCAACCGCCGTGCTCCAGGCCGGATTCCTCCAGGTTGTCGCCTCCGTAGCTGATCACAGTGGGCAGCAGATCAGCGACGGGGACATCGGAGGGCACGGCCAGGTCGACGGTTCTGGCCGGAGCACGCACGGTGACGCGGCAGAGGCTCGCCGCCTGGATTTCAGTCATGGGCTTCGGGTTCACGCTTTCTGGCGGACCGCGGGATTCGCGGTGCTGGAAGGTGGAGGCGGACGCCGGCCGGTCGTTGAGAGCTGACGGTGAAGGAAAGCCGGGGCGCGGTACCGCAGGCTGAGTTTGGCGGTTGGCCGGTCCTTTTCGCAACACCACCGAGAATTCAGCCCGCTACGGAGCCCGAAAGCCCTTCGGGAAATCCCGGCTGCCACCACACAGGACTCTGATTCATATGCCACGTGAAGCAAATCTTCGTCGCTTCACCGAACTCTGGGACGAGGCCATTCGTTGAGCGTGATTCTGTTCCGCAGGCCGGCCCGCCGCCGAGGCCCGGAATTGCCGTCGGGAGACGTGAGTCTTCAGGAACCGCCGACACTTCCGGAAGTCGTGCCGGACAGTTCCGCGATATGGACATACCTGCCGATGGCGTTGATGTCCGTCTCCATGATGATGATGTTCATGCGGCCGGGTATGGCCGCGTCCAGCGGCGGGTTCATCTATATCGCGCTCGGCATGATGGTGCTCGCCTCCGCGGGCATGATGCTCGGTCAGGCCATGAAGGCCTCCTCGGAGCGCAAGCAGCGGACGAAGGGAGAGCGCCGCGACTATCTTCGCTATCTGCGGCAGACGCGGCGCAAGGTGCGGGGGTCCATCGTCGATCAGCAGCTGGCCCTCGCCTGGCGCCACCCCGAGCCCGCGGCGCTGTCGTCGTACGTGCGCTCCAGCCGGCTGTGGGAGCGCCGGCCGGCTGACGAGGACTTCGCGGAGGTCCGGATGGGCGTCGGTGACCAGCGCCTCGCCATGAAGCTGACGCCGTTGTCGACCAAACCCGTCGAGGACCTGGAACCGCTGTCCGCGCACGCGCTGCGCAGCTTCACCCGGGCCTACTCGACCGTGCGTGACCAGCCCGTCGCGATCTATCTGCGGGCTTGGTCGAAGGTGCTCTTTCGCGGGGACGAGGAGGCGACGCGTGGTCTCGTGCGCGGCCTGCTCGGCCAGCTGGCCGTCTTCCACTCCCCCGACGACCTGTGGATAGCGCTGTGCGTGTCGGACGAGCGGCGGGCCGAGTGGGAGTGGGCGAAGTGGCTCCCGCACAGCCTCCACCGGCACGAGGAGGACGGCGCCGGACCGACCCGCATGATCACCTCGGCGTTCAACGAGCTGGAGAGTCTGCTCGGCGCCGAGTTCCTGGAACGTCCGAGCGCGGACCCCGACGCGATCCTGGGACGCGAGGAGCCCTACACGGTCATCGTGTTCGACGGCTGCACCGTGCCCCAGGGGCACCGGTTCGACGGGCCCGGTTTCCGCAACGCCGTGGTACTCGACCTCACCGGGGCCCTCACCTGGAAGCCCGGACGCACCACGCTGCGTCTGGAGCTCGACGGGGACAGCGTCGCGCTGGTGCGCACGGACCGCGACCGTAAGGAGGAGTCGACGGTGCTCGGCACCCCCGACCGGTTCGGCCCGGTGGGCGCGCTTGCGCTCGCCCGGCTCCTCGCGCCCTACCGCATGAGCTTCGGCGGCGACGACTCCCGGCCGCTCGCCAGCGATGTCGAGCTGACCGCGCTGCTGAACATCCCCGATCTGCACCATCACGAGCCCGCCACGCTGTGGGAGCGGCACACCGGCAGTGCCCGGCTCCGCGTCCCCATCGCGGTCAGCGCCGAGGGCAGGCCCGTGGAACTGGACATCAAGGAGTCCGCGCAGGGCGGCACGGGCCCGCACGGCATGCTCATCGGCGCCACCGGCTCCGGCAAGAGCGAACTGCTGCGCACCCTGGTCCTCTCGCTGGCCCTCACCAACTCCTCCGAGACACTCAACTTCATCCTCGTCGACTTCAAGGGCGGGGCCACCTTCCTCGGCCTCGACGAGCTGCCGCACACCTCCGCGGTCATCACCAACCTCGCCGACGAGGTCTCCTTGGTCTCCCGCATGCAGGACGCCCTGCACGGCGAACTGATCAGGCGGCAGGAACTGCTCCGCGCCGCCGGGAACTACACGTCCGCCCTGGAGTACGAGAAGGCACGGCAGGCCGGGGTCCCGCTGACACCGCTGCCCAGCCTGTTCGTCGTGGTGGACGAGTTCAGCGAACTGCTGTCCGCGCACCGCGACTTCATGGAGCTGTTCGTCATGATCGGCCGGCTCGGGCGCAGCCTCGGCGTCCATCTGCTGCTCGCCTCGCAGCGGTTGGACGAGGGCCGGATGCACCAGTTGGAGAGCCATCTGTCGTACCGGATCGGCCTTCGCACCTTCTCCGCGATGGAGAGCCGCGGTGTGCTGGGCGTGCCGGACGCCTACCAGCTGCCCGGCCAGCCGGGCGCCGGCTTCCTCAAGAGCGGTGTCGACGCGCTGACCCGGTTCCGGGCGGCGTACGTCTCGGGTCCTTACGAGCGGCGCCG
The DNA here is from genome assembly GCF_044765585.1 of Streptomyces sp. NPDC102441. Classification (NCBI taxonomy): domain Bacteria; kingdom Bacillati; phylum Actinomycetota; class Actinomycetes; order Kitasatosporales; family Streptomycetaceae; genus Streptomyces; species Streptomyces sp. NPDC102441. The sequence continues at coordinate 180,283 of NZ_JBIWKH010000018.1, read as the reverse complement.
CGCCGTCGTCCAGGCGCAGGTGGCGCGCCAGGTGGTGCCGTGGACGGCGGAGTGGGTGGTGCCGCGTACGCCTGCGGACCCGGACGCCACGGCCGGGGACGGCCCGGAGGAACCCGGCGAGCCGGGTGCCGACGAGGGGAGCGGCGAGACCCTGCTGTCGGTGGCGCTCGACCGGCTGCGCGGCTCGGGGCCGCCCGCCCACCAGGTGTGGCTGCCGCCGCTGGACACGCCGGCCACCCTGGACCAGATCCTGCCTCCGCTGGCTCCTCATCCGCAGTACGGGCTCACTACGGCCGACTGGCCGCTGCGGGGCCGGCTCACCGTGCCTGTGGGCATCGTGGACCGGCCGTTCGACCAGCTCCGTGACCTGCTGACGGTGGACCTGTCGGGGGCCGGGGGCCATGTGGCCATCGCCGGCGGCCCGCAGAGCGGCAAGAGCACTCTGCTGAGGACCCTCATCACCGCGCTCGCCCTCACCCACACGCCCCGGGAGGTGCAGTTCTACTGCCTGGACTTCGGCGGCGGCACCCTCGCCGCGATCAGAGAACTCCCGCATGTGAGCGGGGTGGCGGCGCGGGTGGACCCCGAGCGGGTGAGCCGTACGATCGCGGAGGTCACCGCGCTGCTCAGTCGCCGGGAGCGGTTCTTCCTCGAACACGGCATCGACTCCATGCCCACCTACCGCAAGCGGCGCGCGGCCGGCGAGTTCCCCGACGAACCGCACGGCGACGTCTTCCTGGTCGTCGACGGCTGGTCCACCGTGCGGCAGGACTTCGACCGGCAGATACCCACCTTCAACGCGCTTGCCGCCCGCGGACTCAACTACGGCGTCCACCTGCTGCTCACCACCGCCCGATGGGTCGAGCTGTCGTCCTCCGTGCGCGACCAGACCGGCACCCGGCTGGAGCTGCGGATGGGTGACGCGATGGACTCCCAAATCGACTCCCGAAGGGCGGCGGCGATCCCGCGCGTCCCCGGGCGGGGCCTGACCCCCGAGAAGCTGCACTATCTGTCGGCGCTGCCGCGCGTCGACGGGGTCGAGGACGCCGACGACCTCGCCGACGGCATCGCCGGGCTGGTCGCCGCGATCAGCGAGAGCTGGGCGGACCCCGCAGCACCGCAGGTACGGATGCTGCCCGCGAGCCTGCCCGCCGGTGGACTTCCCGCGCCGGACGGCGAGATCGGCCTGCGGATGGCCATCGGCCTGGACGAGAACGACCTCGCCCCCGTGTGGCACGACTTCGCAGAGAACCCGCACATGATCGTGGTGGGCGACTCCGAGTGCGGCAAGACCAATCTGCTGCGTGTGATCGCCAAAAACATCACTGAGCGGTACACACCCGCCGAGGCCCGCATCATGACGGTGGACTACCGGCGGGAGCTGGTGGAGGCCGTTCCGGAGGCGTACCGGCTCGGGAACGCCGTGTCCCTGGACATGCTCAAGGAACTCGTGGACGGGGCCGCCAGGGCGGTCAGGCAGCGGGTTCCGGGAGAGGACATCGCCCCGTCGCGGATGCGGCAGTGCGACTGGTGGACGGGACCGCGGCTGTTCATCCTGGTCGACGACTACGACATGGTCGGCAGTGGTCCCATGACACAGCCGTTCGCGCCGCTGCTCGACCATCTGGCGCTCGGCCACGAGGTCGGCCTGCACATGGTCGTGGCACGCTCCTCCGCCGGCGCCGGGCGCGGCCTCAACGAGGCGCTGCTGCGCAGGCTCCTGGAGATCAACACGCCCGGTCTGCTGATGTCGTGTCCGCCGAGCGAGGGGTATCTCTTCGGCAATGTGAAGGGGCGCGAGCTGATCCCGGGCCGGGCCGTGCGCATCGCGCGGCGCAGGACGCTACAGGTGCAGACCGCCCTGCTGGATGATGAGGGCTGATGTCTCGCACGCGGTACCCGGCCCCGTTCGCCCCGGCTCCGGCCGGGGCGGGCACCCGGCTCCTGCGCTCACGCGGAGCCGGCCTCGCGTCCGGCCGGAGTGTCCTCCTGCCCCCGGCCCGGCGGCAGCCAACTCCTGGCCCGGCCACGCGGGATCACCGCGGCCATACCCCCCAGCAGCAGGACGATCGCCAGTCCGGCGCCGGCGACGGCCAGGGCCCTGTTCCGGGGGCCGGCGTCGGCGGGCTCCGGCAGCCGCGCGGGGACGGCCTTCGCGGCGGGGGCCGCCTTCCCCTGCTCGGGAACGACGGACAGTCCGGCGTAGGGGTCGAGCCGGGGAATGTCCGCCGGATAGGCGGTAGCGAGCAGTTGCCGGGAGACCTCCGCCGCGGTCAGCTCGGGCCGGTAGGACCGTACGAGTGCGGCGGCCCCCGCCGTGGCGGCCGCGGCCAGCGACGCGCCGGAGCCGATGTAGTGGCCGGAGCCCGCCGGGCCGACGCTGACCATGGAGCTGCCGGGCGCCGACAGGTCCGGCTCATAGGCGGGCGGAGCCTTGTCCTGGCGTACGCCGCCGGGACCGGAGTCCACGACGGCCAGCACTCCCGGCACGGCGGCCGGCCAGTACGGCCCCTGCGGCATCTCACTGTCGGCCCCGAGCTCCTCCTTGGGCACCTCGTCCGGAGCGGCGGGGGCGATCACGAGGGCGTCGTGCTGCGCGGCGTAGGCGACGGCGGCGGTGAGTTCCGCCTGTCCGGTGCGCAGGGTGTGGCCCACATAGATGACCTGCGCGCCCTTGTCCGCCGCCGTGCGAATCCCGGAGGAGACGCGCGACGTGGACGGCACACCTTGTTCGTCGGTCCCCCGCAGGGCGATGACCGTGGCTTCCGGGGCGACCCCGATGACGCCGCTGCCCTTCTCCGGGGCGGCCGCGATGAGACCGGCGGCGAAGGTGCCGTGCCCGACGCAGTCCTCGCCCGCATCCTCGACGGGCGTCACCCGCCCCGTCAGGCCGGGAACATCGGAGGCGACACCGGTGTCCACCACCGCGACGGTCACCCCTGCTCCCCGGGAGAGCCGCTGGGCCTGCTGCAGCCCGAGAGCCGACTGCGACCACACCGCTCCGGTGGCCGTCTGATCCGAGGCCCCGGTGCACGGGGCACCCTCGCCGACGCTCAGCGGCAGCGGAGGCAGCAACGTGGTGCCCGGGTCGCCGTCCGAAGTCGCCGACAGCCCCTCCTGCGCGGCGATGGCGGGCGCACCGGTGACCGGAAGGACGACCGCGACAGCGAGCATGAGGCCCGCGAACCTGGTTTTCATCGCGCTTCGCATCTTCACATGATATGCGCCTGCCATACTCAGGCGCAGCTTACGGATGGCCAAAACCCCAGGAACACAGGGAGGTTCGAGGCGCGTGGCACGGCACATACTCACGGTCTGCCCGGAACGGACGGACAGTTTCCAGACGATCGGTGAGGCACTGGCCCAGGCGCGCACCGGTGCGGTGATCCGGGTGCGCCCCGGGCGCTACACCGAGAACCTCGTCATCCGGAACCGGGTGACGATCGTCGCCGAGGGCGAGCCCGGAGCCGTCGAGATCAGCCCGCGCGCCGGCACCGCCGTCACCCTCATGGCCGACGCGGTCATGCTCAGCGGCCTGACCCTGCGCGGACGCGACAAAGAACAGCCGGTCGTGGACGTACCAGCAGGCCAGGCCGCCCTCGACGGCTGCTCCGTGACCGGTGCGGGGTGGACGGCACTGCTGGTGAGAGGCAAGGGTTCGCTGGCCGCCCGCGGCTGCAGGGTCAGCAATCCCGGCGGCGCCGGGGTCGTCGACTCCTCGGAGACCGAAAGCGTCATCGAGGACTGCGTGTTCGAGAACTTCGGCAGCTCCGCGGTGGTGATCGGCGAGACAGCACGCCCCCTGATCCGCGACTGCCGGATACGCGGTGCGCGGGGCAACGGCGTCCTCGCCAACGGCGAGGCCGGGGGCACGGTGGACAACTGCGACATCTCCGGCACCGACAAGCCTGCCGTAGCACTGGAGGACCACAGCTCGACCCGGGTCCTGCGGTCCACCGTGCATCACACCTCGGTGGGTGTGCTCGTGAGCAGCGTCTCCCGCCCCGAGATCGAGGACACCTCGTTCGACTCCATCTCCCAGAGCGCCGTCATCATCTCGGGCGGGGCCGACCCGTTGCTGCGCCGTTGTGTCACCCGGCGCACGAAGCACAGCGGACTGCTCGTCCTCGACCGCTCCCGCGGAACTCTGGACGAGTGCGCGTTCCACACCTCGGCGCAGCCCGCCATCCGGATCATCGAGGGCAGTTCCCCCACACTGAGGGACACGGTGGTCAGCGACTGCGCCGACACCTCGGGGTCGGTGCTGCTCGCGGACGACTCCACGGCCGAGTTCGACCGCCTGGACGTACTGGACGCGGCCGGGGTCGGTATCTCCGTACGCTCCGCCGCCAACCCCCTGCTGCGCCATGCCAGGGTCACCGGGGCGGGCAGCCACGGCATCGAGATCACCGACGCCGGTCGCGGCCGTCTGGAGCACTGCACGATCGAGTCCGCGGGCGGCTGTGCGCTGAGCATCGACGACGACGCCGAACCCGAGGTCAGCGACACGGTGATGAGCGCCTCCGCCCGCTCGGGCATCATCGTCGGCGAGCGCGGCCGGGGAACCCTGCGGGACTGCGAGATCACTGACAGCGCCGACGCGGGCATCGGCGTGCGGGACGGTGGCGAGGTGACGCTGGACCGGGTCCGGGTTACCGGATCGAAAGCACACGGAATCCAGGTGTCGCACGGCGGCCGGGCCACGGTCACCGCCTGTGAGATCACGGGCTCCACGGGCGACGGCATACGGGTCGACAGCGCCGAACCGGTCAGCCTCACCCGCTGCGTGGTGCGCGACAACCGGGGATCCGGACTGCGGCAGAGCCGCTCCGGCGAACGGCTCGCCGTCGAGTTCCTGACCAGCGCGGACAACGGCGCGGCGGACAGCTGGGGCGAGACGGCCGGGACGGCGGGCGAGAACGGGGCCCAGGGCGGGGACCTCAAGGGGCCGCCCGAACCGGAGACTCCGCTGGCCGAACTGGGTGCGCTCATCGGCCTGGAGAACGTCAAGCATCAGGTGAACACGCTGGTCAACCTCAACCAACTCGCGGAGCGCCGCCGCCGGCTCGGCATGCCGGTCCCCTCGATGAGCCGGCACCTGATCTTCGCCGGGCCGCCCGGCACCGGAAAGACCACCGTGGCCCGGCTGTACGGGTCCATCCTGGCGGACCTGGGCATTCTGCGTTCCGGGCACCTGGTCGAGGTGGCCCGCGCCGATCTGGTGGCCCAGATCATCGGTGGTACGGCCATCAAGACGACCGAGGCCTTCAACAGCGCGCTGGGAGGGGTGCTGTTCATCGACGAGGCCTACACCCTCACCCCCGAAGGATCGTCCAACGACTTCGGCCGCGAGGCCGTCGACACCCTCCTCAAGCTCATGGAGGACCACCGCGAGGACGTGGTCGTGGTGGCGGCCGGCTATTCCGAGCAGATGGAGTCGTTCCTGTCCGCCAACCCGGGGCTGGCCTCCCGGTTCACCCGCACCATCGAGTTCGGCAACTACGCGGTGGAAGAACTGGTGACCATCACCGAGAGCATGGGCGTCCAGCACCAGTACGAACTCGGGCCGCTGACCCGGGAGGCGCTGGCCGTACGGTTCGAACAGATGACGCGCGACGCGTCCTTCGGGAACGGCCGGGCGGCCCGCGCGGTCTTCGAGGACATGGTGGACCGGCAGTCGTTCCGGCTCGCGTCCATGGCGGACCCGGGCGAGAAGGACCTGACCCTGCTGCTGCCGCAGGACGTCGGGGACGCGGAGGCGGCGACCGTCGGCGGGACCTCACAGGGAGCGGACGGCGCGGACGACCCGATGGCCGAACTCGCGGACATGGTGGGTCTCGAGGCGGTGAAGAGGGAGGTCACCGACCTGGTCAGCCTGCTGTCCAACGCCCGGCAGCGGTCCGCGGCGGGGCTGCCCACCTCAAAAATCAGCAACCATCTCGTCTTCACCGGGCCACCCGGCACCGGAAAGACCACCGTGGCCCGGCTGTACGCCAAGCTCCTGCACTCGCTGGGGGTACTGCCCCGCCCCGGCCTGGTGGAAGTGGCCCGGGCCGACCTGGTGGGCCAGTACGTCGGACAGACCGCTCAGCTCACCAAGGAGGTCTTCACCAGCGCGCTGGGAGGCGTGCTGTTCATCGACGAGGCCTACACCCTCACCCCCGGGGGATCGTCCAACGACTTCGGCCGCGAGGCCGTCGACACCCTCCTCAAGCTCATGGAGGACCATCGCGACGAAATCGTGGTCATCGTCGCCGGATACACCGAGGAGATGGAGCGCTTCCTCGCGTCCAACCCCGGGCTGGCCTCCCGATTCTCCAAGTACGTGGAGTTCGAGGACTACAGCACCGAGGAACTGGTCACCATCGTCTCCCGGCACGCCGCCGCGTCCGGTTACGAGTGCGGCGCCGACACTCTCGCGACGCTGCGGGCGCACGTGGACACGATCCCCAGGAACCGCTCCTTCGGCAACGCCCGGCTCGCACGCCAGTTGCTGGAGACCATGATGACCAGCCAGGCCCGCCGGCTGGGCGGCCTCCAGTCGCCGAGCCTCGCCGACCTCACCACTCTGCTGCCCGAGGATCTGCCGCACCGGGGCCACCCCGCGCAGAACCGGCAAGCGGCCCTGTGAAAGGCATTCGCGCACGGGGGCGTGGAGTGGGCCGACCGGAGCAGCGCGGCGAACTTTTGCCGTAGCGTGACACGTTCAACGTCCCTGGCCCTCTCCCACCGTGGCATCGTCGGGAATTCAAGGTGATGCCTCACCGGCATCTGCGCCGCATGGGTGGCGCGCACCCGACCGAAAGTTCTGGTTCTGATAACTATGGCAAGTGCGCAATCAGTTGAAGTAACCTCGCGGCGACGAGGCATACGGTCCCCACTGGCGCTGGCGGCCGCATCGGCCGGCGCGCTGATGCTCGCCATGGCCACCGCCGGAACCGCCAGCGCGGACACGGTGCCAACCCCGCTCGTTGTCAGGCCTGGTGGTGGGGTTACTCAGGGGGTTTGCCTGGACGTCGTGGGCGGCTCCTCCGCGAACGGCGCCCCGGTCCAGGTATACGAGTGCAACTCCACCCCCGCCCAGAGGTTCATCAAGGTCACCGCCGGCAGCACCATCCGGTCCGCAGCCACCGGCAAGTGCTTGGATGTCGCTGGCGGCGCCACAGCCAACGGCTCCAAGGTGGACATGTACAACTGCAACGGCACCGGTTCACAGGTCTGGCTGAACCGCCAGACGGAGCCGGGGGCCCCGAACATCTTTTACAACCCTCAGTCCAACAAGTGCCTCAACGACCCTAAGGGGTCCCTTTCGGGGGGCCGGGTAGAGATCTGGGACTGCACTGGCTCCAACAACCAGCGCTGGCAGCAACACACGAGCCACTGACCTGGGCTGATACGTAGGCTACGACCGCAGCGCGCAAGCCCGCAGCAAAGTGAGGCTTCGCCCGCGGGACCACAGAAGCCGGACTCGCCACAGCGGCCGTCCTTCGCGCGATGTCGCTCAACACTTCAAAGCGTGAAGGACGGCTGTCCTGCTGCCTCACGAAGAAGACAAGAACAACAGGCCGAGTGACACAGCGAGGTCGAACAGAGAGCTCAGGGCTGTTGAGCCGTCACACTCCTGATCCGCCGCGCCTGTCTGACCAGTTGTGACGAGCCCGAGCGCGCCGCCACCTCGTTGACCTCCTGTATAGCCCCACGGGCTCCGCACCGCTCCGCGCATTCGGCCGCGACCGTGAGCACGGCGGTGAGGCCGTGTGGCGCTTCGCCCCTCAGCAGGAGAGGGATGGCGGCCGAGAGCACCGCCCAGACCGTGGCGTGCGCGCCGGTGCCTGCCGCTTCTCGCAGCGTCGCCGCGAACCGCTGGGGCTTGAGCCGGCGGAGGTGGGTCAACTCGGCGATCTCCAGGCCGAGCTGGTCCGTGTCGAGCTGTCCACGAGCGGCCAGGACGAGCATCGCGTCCACGGCGAACAGCTGCTCCTCGACGCGCCGTGCTCCAAGGCCGTACGCCAGGAGAAGGTGGGTCGCGGGCCCGGCCGGTCCGCCCGACTCGGCCAGCGCGGGCAGCACGCGCGCGTCCCCTCCGACGCCTTCACGCTCGGTCAGGCCCGCGAAGGTCAGCAGCATCCGCCCGGCGATGATCTCCCGGTGCTGAGGCAGGAGGGCGAAGTCGTCCGGGGAGCACTCCACGTCGCCTCCGCACGTGCACGGGCTCCCGACGGGGTCGTGCGCACCGAGCAGACTGCGGAACGGCTCGGGTCGGTCCTCGTACCCGGGAACGGCCTCGGTGCGGACCAGTACCGCTGTGTGGGGGCTCCCCGGCCTCAGCGGCCCGGTGGTGCGGGAGACGGCGGGATCGGGCAGCCCACCCGAGGCGAGCCAGGCGGCGAGGCGCCGCCCCGCCGGAGACGTGAGCTTCGCGGCGGCCGCCCGTGCCTCGGGCGGCACCTCCCGGTCGAGCCGCAGCAGGGCCTGGTCGAAGTCGGCCTGGCCGGGTTCGGTTCCGGAGCGCTCGTAGACGACGAGCCGCTCGACCAGCTCCGACGGGTCGATGGTCCCCGTCGACCAGGTGGGCGTGGCCAGCAGGAACGGCAAGGGATCATCGCTCATCCGCGCCCCGATCTCGGCCGCGCGGATGCGGGGGACGGACCGGAACGCCGAGTGCGGGCACTGGTTGTCCTGGGCCTGACGGCTGATGAAGCCCAGGTCGTTCGCCGAGGCCGTGCCCATGACGGACAGGACGACGCAGTAGAGCCAGTGCCAGCCCTGAATGGCAGCGGATCTGTACCCCAACTCCCGGCGCTCGGCCCGCCGCTGCTGTGCCACGACCGGTTCCAGGGCAGCGCGCAGGGCCGCGAGATCGGCGTGGGCATGCACCACGAGACCGTTCAGCGCCCGCTCCTGCTGCGACTGGGTGCCGTGGCCACGCAGCAGCGCGCCGACCTCCTCTGCGAGCTCGGCGCAGGTGCGGTGTGCCGGCTCAAGGCGCTCGGCGCTCGGCACGGGCGGCAGCGTGTCGCTCTCCGCGGCCGGAGCGTCGGTCCCCTCCCCTGCCACGGCGTTCCCTGCTATGGCGTCGCCGAACACCTCGTCCGCGCGTGTACGCAGATCGGGGGCGAGCTGCGGTGCGCTCGCCGCGAGTTCGGCCAGGACGGCGCCGCTCGCGTGCTTGCGGTGGCGGACGGCCAGGGCGAGAGACCGCTCCTGGAGGCTGTGCTCCTCGTGGCCGAAGGCTTCGGCGGCCACAGGAAGCAACTCGTCCGTGCGTGACCGCTCACGCCGCATCGCCTTGTCGAGCATGGCCAGCTGGGCCCGCACGATCTTCTTCTCCGGCCGGAAGAGGGCGGCCCGTGACGCCTCGACCAGGTGTTCACTCTCCAGGCGGCCCGCCTCGTCGAGCCCGGCCAGCACCTCCTGGGCACGCCCCGCCGTCAGCGCGGGGGTGTTAGGCACCATCCGCACCCAGGTGAGCGTGTGCGCCGCCCGCTCGTCCTCGGTCAGGTCCAGGGCGGTCAGCAGGGCGAGGAAGCCCTTCACGATTCCGAGCCTGCCACCGCGCAGCAGCCGCGAAAGACAGCCGTCGATCAGCATCTCGCGGCTGAGCAGCCCCTCCTCGGCCAGCCCGGCGAGCGCCTCCGGCCATCCGTGTGCGTACTGGAGGTACGAGCCGGCCTCCGGCACCTCGAAGAGCCGGGGGATCATCACCGTCAGGAACGGGTCGTCACGGAGACTGTCCTTGATCGTCATGCCATCGCCCGGGACGTGGACCTCCCAGCCGAGGACGAAGCCGTCCGTGGTGGGAGGCTCGCAGCCCGCGGCGCTCACGAGCTGTGCGATCAGCGGGTACTCCTCCTCCGCGACGGTGCGGCGCTCCGCCAGCCGGTGCGCCACCTGGCCCAGCCATTCGGGGGCGCGGCCACTCAGCGCTTCGAGGACCCGCGAGGGATCGCAGTTGACCCATCTCAGCTCGGCGTCGGCGAGCCATTGGGCCGCCGCCGCCGCGCCGGTGCAGCACCCCGCCCCGGCGAGCAGCAGCGCCGCGCGTATGGCCAGGTGGCCGTCGTCCACGTTGTTCGACGTGTTCGTGCGCCACGACTTGAGCACCGGCAGGCACGTGCGCCGCTCGGCGTCGGTGAGCACGCCGACCAGCTCGGGGACGGCTTCGTCGCGGCCCGCACGCACGGCGTCCAGCAGCTCGCGCAGGCCCCCGGTGGCCCCGTCAGGGATGTCGTAGGTGATGCTCTCGCTCAACGTGGGGCTCCGGTGGTGGTGCTGGTCGTGTGCTGGGCGGCGGTCGTACCGTGTGACTCCGCACGGCGGACGATGCGGACGGCGAGGGCGTGCTTGCACGGTCCGCGGCCGCCGCGGTATTCGGCCCACCAGCGGCAGGTACAGGTCAGGCGTCCCTCGGCGGACCTGACCCGGTGGAAATGGTCGTCGACGACGACCGTGGCCAGCTCACCGTCGAGGTGCACCGCGCCCGCCTCGACCAGGGCGTGGGCGGCGCGCAGCCGGGGGTTGTGGCGCTCGGCCCACCCGGTGTCGTACGGCAGCTCCCGGTGGAAGTACGCCGCTTCCGCCACGTCGTAGCCGACGCGCCCGGCCGTGCCGAGGCGGGTGAGCGCGGCTCTTACGCGCCGCGGGGTGAGCCCGCACTGCACGGCCAGGTCGGCGATGTCGACGGTGGGCTCCCAGGCGAGCAGGACCGACACCAGCTCCGCGTCCCCTGCCGACTCCTCCTCCGCCAGGGCGTCCAGGACGCCGCCCTCGCCGGAGAAGCCCCGCGATGCGTCCGGGGACAGGGTGAGGGTGAGGCGCATCCCGGGGAGCCGCACCTCCCACGCGCTCGCCACGGGGCCGCTGCCCGTGGTGACGGCTGGCCCGTGGATCCGCAGACCCGTCGCATGGCGCAGCACCCGGGTCAGCGCAGCGAGCCGTTCAGGACCCGGCAGGCAGACCGCTCCGGGGACCGGCCGGGTGGTGGCGCGCAGCGAACCGCCTGCCGGGACGACCCAGCGCGCTCCCCGCGACGCGCCACGGGAGGCTCCGGGACGCGGCAGCGACCGGAGGAAGCGCACGGCCTCGGCGGAAGAGAGCTCTGCGCGCAGGTCGAACCCCGGGGTGATCACCTGTGTCTCGGCGAAGCCGCGCAGCCATCGGTCGGGCAGCGGCACCTTCTTCTCCACCACCGGACCGTCGAAGGTGGTGACGGCCAGCGCTTCGGGCCCGACCTCCAGATACAGCGGATCGTCCGGGCCCACGCGGATCAGGGCTTCCCGGAGCGGGTTGTTCACATCGATGTTGGTCGTGCCGTGTCCGATGTCGTCGCCGTCGAGGGCGTCGCCCAGCATGTCGAGGCGTGCGTACACGCCGCAGCAGCCGGAGAACGACTCGAACCGCAGCCGGTTTCCGTTCCCGGTGACCACCGGATCCAGCCATGCGGTGCGGGGCGGCTGGTAGTAGCGGGCGGCGGCGACGTCCGCGACACACAGCAGGCCGGCTGCGGCGACCTGAGGGCGGGCCAGGAAGCCCTGGAAGAAACGCGGATGCGCTTCCTGCCCCGCCGGTGTGGCGCCGCCGGAGGTCTGGAGGCTGAGCGTGCGGCCCTCCGCGGTGCGGTGCACCGCGGAGGGGCGGAGATAGGCGTACGTCTGTGAGGCCTGCGTCATGACCCGGACGCTAGTGGCCACCACTGACACCGGCGGCCCGCGTCACACGGTGAACTGGACGGCTTCGAGCCAGCGTTGCTTCTCCGTGGATCCACCGAAGGTGTAGTGGGGAGCGGCGGAACCGCATCGCTTCGACTGCCAGCCCACGTCGTGGACGTGCGCGGTCTGGCAGATGCTGCCCGAGTTCACCAGAATCGCGAAGCCCCCCAGGTTCGGCGCCGAGCTGGAGGTGCTTCCGATGGTGATGTTGGCGCCGTCGGCCGCACTCGTCCACGCCGTCTTCCATCCGTCCCCCTGGAGCCATCCGTTCGCGGATACGCCCTCGGCGGCGGACACGGCGATGTTGAGGGACCGGATGGCGCGGCCCTCGCCCAGCGTTCCTGCCGTGTCGCCGTCGCACGCCGCCTTCTGCCAGCCGACACCCACGACAAGGGCCCGGTAACAGACGTGTCGCCCCGGGCTCTTCTCGGCCAGCTCCTGGACGGCGAACGCCGCGGTGCCCGCCGCGGGTTTGGTTGCCGTCTTCTTCACCGTCCTGGTCGTCGCAGCCTTCTCGGTATCGGACTTCGTTCCGCCCGAGGACGGGGGGGTCGGGGGGGACGGGAGCGACTGCGCGACCTTGGCGGGCGCCTTCGGGGATGCCTGTGCGGTGGAGGGCTTGGCCGAAGGGCTGGCGGAGGACTTCGCGGCCTTCGGGGTCGGTGTGGGTGTCGCCGCGGCGTAGTCGCCCGGCGGCGCGTTCATGGACTCGTCCGCGATGACCGGGGCGGCATTCCCGGTCACCGACGCCTTGTCGTTCTTCTGCCCGGAATCGTCCGTGGCCCAGATCAGCAGCGGCACCGCGAGGAGAACGACCCCCGCGATGCCCGCGGCCGCGAGCAGCGGCTTCTTCGGCGCCCCGGAGGGCGGGTCGCCCTCCCCGCGCGCGGTTGCGTCGCCGGAGGCCCCGCCCGCTTGCCCCGCGGCGGCGGCATCCGGGGCAGCGGCACCCTCGCCCCCTCGGCCCGCGGCGACGGCGCCCGGGGCAGCGGCACCCTCGCCCTCCGCCGACGCCGTCCGTGCCGCCTCTGACCGCCCGCTCGTGCCCTCCGGCGCTTCCGCTTCCGCTTCCGGTTCCGGCTGCTGTGGCAGGACCGCCGTGCTTGCTGCCGCTTCCTCCTCGCCCCGCGTCTCGTTGGCGGAAGGCGGCGCTGCCGGCGTCGGCAGCAGCCCACCCGGGTCTGTTCCCCCGGACCTCAGCGCGACCGCCCGGCGGATCAGCGGCCCGCCCGTGGCGGCCGACGGGTCCGCCCCCCGGGCAGTCGAGGAACTGTTCTGGCGACTTGACATCATTCTCCTTCGGCTCTGTACGTGGTGGATGGTGCGGTTCCCGGGTCTCCGGCGGATGTTCCGGGAGGGGTGCTAACCGCCATGGCCCACGGGCCCGGTGCAGCGCTGCGGCCAGTTTCGGCCGTCACCGACGGGGATGCCCTTGGCGAACGCCGCCTCGATGTGTGCCAGCGCCTTGAGGTCGAGCGGGCTCAGTTCCTGCTCGTCGTCCATATAAGCGGTCGCGTTTCCGGCGAGCTCACGCATCAGCACCACGGGGGGACCGGCGGGCACGGCCCGTACCCCCAGCACCCGGAAGCCGGTCCCCGGCACGAAGACGATCTCGTCGTGCGCTCCGGGAGACCCGGCCCGCTCGTCGAGCAGCTGACGCACCTTGCGCCCGGTGATGGACCAGATCGCATAGCGCAGGGGCTCCCCGGCAGGAAGAGCCGAGACCCCGGCCACAGCACTGACCGGCCCCGGCTCCCGGATCAGGGTGCCTCGGGCGGGCGCGGGCCCGTCCGCGTCCCCGCCGCGCAGCGCGACACCGCGGTAGGAGGGCAGCCGCCGCAGAGCGGACGCCAGACACGCGGCGTAAGGCAGCAGACGCCCCTCTCCCGCGCGAAGGTCCCGAAGCAGCTCGCGATGGTGCAGCGGCCCTTCCTCAGTCGTCAGGTAGGCGTGCACAGCGACGAGGTCGGTCCTTGCCGCATCCAGTTCATGGCCGCGCAGCGCGGGCATCCGTGTGAGCAACCGGGAGACGGCGGCGGCATGCCGCTCCCAGTCGGCCGCTGCGAAGTCCCGGAACTCCGCACGTTCGCCGGCACTGCTGATATGACCCGGGCCGATGAGAATCGGTGCGACCCGCGTCGAGGGGCCCGGTGCGGCACGAGGCGCGGCCGACGGCTCGGGCGGCTCGGGCAGCTCGGACGCCTCAGGCGGCCCGGATGGTTCAGGCGGCCCGGATGGTTCAGACGGCTCAGGTGCCTCGGGCGGCTCGGGCAGCTCAGGGCCTTCAGACCGCTCGGGCGGCGCAGACGGCTCAGGCGGTGCAGACGGCTCAGACGGCTCAGACGGCGCAGGCCGATCAGGCGGCTCGGGAGCACGCGCCTCCTGGTCGGGCTTCTCCGGTTCGCCACCACCGATGCGGTCGGGCTTCTCCGGTTCGCCACCACCGATGCGGTCGGGCTCCCCACCAGCCTCACCGGCGACCGAACCGCCGGTTACGGGTTCCGACGCCCCGGCAGCCATCCCGGCGCCGGCCCCACCCTCCGGCTCCGTGCTCACGATCGCACCCGCCGTGGGGGTGGCCGGCCTTGCCCGGCCAGGGCTGTCCGGCCCACCACCGCCCGGGCGTCCGGGTCCCTCACCGGCCGGTGAACCACCAGATGGCCGGCTGCCGGACGCGAGCCTCGTCGCAGCGACGACACCGGGCTCGTCCGGCACGCGGCCCGGTCCCTCTCCGCCTTCCGCTCCACGGCGCGCGGGGCGACCGAGTGACGTCGCGCCGGACGCGGACGTCAACGCTTGTGCGACCTCCCCGGCACCGGCCGCACCGCCGCCCCCGCCCTCGTGTCCCGTCGGTACGGGCGAGGAGGAGAGCCGCAAGGGAGGTGTCCTCGACTCCGGAACAGGCCTCTGCTCCCCCGGTCCACCTACCGGCCCGCCAACCGGTCCGCCAACCGGTCCGGCCCCATTCGTCGCGGGACGCTCGCCCTCCCGAAGGGACGCCGGCGGCGCGGAGGCGCCGCCCACGGCCGGGCGCGCCGCCGTACCGGCTCGTTGGAGAGCAGGCCAGGAGTGCCGGGGGTTCGCCGCAGTGACGTAACGGATGCCCAGCACGCCGTGTTCGGCCGCGAGGCGGCGCAGTTCGCCCTCTCCGGCGATGAAACTGCCACGCACCAGCAGCGTCGTCCTCGCCCGGGTCTCGCCCTCGAGGCCGGCCAGGAGCCGGGACAGCGCGGGGAGCAGCGAGTCGTCCAGTATCTGTCCCGGCGCACCGAGTTCGACGGCGCAGGTGTCCGGGTCAACGGCCAGCCCCGCCAGCGGGGGGCGCGGACTGTTGCGTTCCCACAGAGCGAGTCCGGCCCGGGTCACCGTGGCCTGCCAGCGGTCCGTCAACCGGACGGTCCCCGCTTCGGTGCCGCCGGGGAACCAGGCGGGCACATGGCTTCCTCCCAGCCGGGGGGCCGGAGCCCTCCCTTGCGCGTCGGCGGGCCCACAGACCACGGACGACACGAACGGCTGCCAGCTCGGTTGCCCGCCGGGGCCCACCATGGTCGACCGGGGGGCCGTGCCGGGCGGTGCCAGGTCGGCGAGCAGCGGCAGACCCGTTAGCACTTCCACGTCGCTGCCCAGCACGTCGGCCACCGAGTGGCCGAGCCGCAGCAGATCATGACGGCCTCCCGGGGCGAGACGGGTGCGGGACCGCTGCTCCTCGGGCAACGCCGCGAGCACCGCGGCCACTTCGTCGGCCGCGACGTCCTCTGCCTGGTGAGTGCCGACCAGCACGGTCGGGCGCTCGAAGTCGACGGGTACCGCGAAGCACAGGTCGTCGAGGTCCGGCCTGGAAGCCTCGGCGGGGCGCATCAGCACGCCCGCCGGTATCTGCTCCACCACGCACCCACCCGTCGTGCGCGAGGGCACCCTGCCCAGCGCCTCCTGCCAGGCGGGCGCCGGGGTGCGCGGTCCCAGCTTCCGGGGTGTCTCACCGGGCGCGAAGCGCCACCACCCGCCGCCGGGCCGGGAGTTCCCGGGGACGAAGAGGCCGCCCCCCGGCGCGATCAGGACGGCCCCGTCAGGAGCGATCACTTCCAGTTGCCAGGCGTCAGCGATCCTGCGGGCCACGCAGGGCCGGCCCGGCTGGTCGTCACCGGCACCGGACATGACGAGCCGTACCCGGCCGGTGCCCTTCGAGCGGAGGGAGTCCAGGACAGTGCCGAGGCGGGACCAGTGGCCGGCGCCGTGATCCCCGTCCCGGCCGGCGGAGCCGACGAACACCGTGACGATGTCCTCCTCCACGCTGACGGCTCGGGCCACTTCGGCCAGGGAGGTCAGCGGAAAGGAGTCGTCCTCGACCGAGCGCACCAGCAGAACACCGTCGATGTCCTCGACGGGCGGGCCGGCTGCGCCCCGCCGGCCTCCGCCAACACTCGGGACAGCGACCGGTATTCGGGTGCCGCGACCCGTACCGTTCCTGCGTCCCCTGCGCAAGGAGAAGGCTGACCAACGGCTCACGCGTCCGTCCCCCACGGCCGGGCGCCGTCCTCCTGGGCCGTCGGTACGGCACCGGCGCCCTGGTCACCGGACGTGACCGGAGAAGCCGGGGCGGCGGGGGTGGCCTCTCCCGCGTCACCGCTGACGGTTGACACCGGCCGCCCCGGTGCGCCGTCCCGTATCGCGTCGCGCACGGCGTCCGGTGCCAGAATCATGCCGACCGCGCCGGAGGGGTTCAGATAGAGCGCCTGCCCCTCGGGTATCTGCCCCACAAGGTCTTCGACGTTGATCAGCTCGAAGGCGAAGCGGCCCGCGGTGTGCAGGAACACCGGCGAGGTGAACAGCGGAACGACCGGCGTCCCGTCCGGGGCCACCGCACTCAGCGGGCCGCCGCCGGGCCTGGTCAGAACGCTCACCTCACGGCCGAGGAGCGCCTCCGCCACCGCCTCGCCGGACCCGTAGCCGGTCGAGGCGAGCTGGATGGCCAGGTCCACATCGTCCACCGGCTCGGGCCAGCCGAGCGCGCTGGGAGAAGGCCTGTACTCGGTGTTGTCCTGCCACTCCTCGATCTCCCCGTCCAGCCCCGACCGCCACCGGCCGACCATCGCCCATTCCGGGGGCACCCCTTCCCCGGACCACATCGGATCGACCATCTGGAACCAGTGGTCCGGGGCGATTCTGCCCGCCTCGCGAATGTCGTCCGGAACAGGCGGAGGATCTACGCCGGCGCCGGGGGCCTTCCAGTTGCCCTCGGCGCCCTCGCTCCCGTCCACGGCTGCCATCGGCTCGCTCTCGGCCATGGCCTTCTCGGCGCCCTGCTGGGTCATTACTGTCCTCACTCGGTGGATCGTCAGCTGGTCGGCCACGCGAATCCACTGCCTGTGCGGCGGCCGGACTCAGCGGGAGGAGTGAGCGGCGGTGTGTGCCGCGCGTCAGACTCATGTGCCGGTGTCCACCATGTACGTGTCCTTCGTCCGCGGCTCTTCCTCGGGGCCGTCGTACCACAGGAGGCGGCGTGCTGTCGTCGCGTCCGTGACAACACTCGTCAACATTCCGGACTTCAGGACGGCTCGGAGCGCCTCGTCGCTCCGAGCGCCGCCGCCCGAGAGACCGATCAACTCCGGAACGCTACGAAGTTGGGCGACGCTCATCGAGATCATTCGAGCGCTCGTCTCCGCGGAAACCACCTGGCCCGCCGCATCGAAGACGTGGCCGGCCACGTCCGCGCACGCCCCGGCCGACGTGTACGTCTCGCGCTCGCGGTCCGTCAGGACGTCGTACACCGCCGAGGACGCGGCACCCCACGTACCGATGCCGACGACGGCTTTGGTGATCCGGCCGAACTGGTCCAGCGTCTCGGCAATGGCCGGCTGACTTCTGAGAATCGAGGCCGTCGGCGCGTCCGGCAGGATGAAGGGTGCGTAGAGGGGGAAACCCCGGCCACCACCGGCCGCTGCGGTGCGCCGGACCGCCGCGGCCTCATTGGCCAGGTCCTGCCCGTACACCCCGGTCAACTGGACCACCTCGCAGCGAGGCAGCCGGGTGACCGCCTCACTGAACGCGCCCACCGAGCTGCTGCCGTCCAGCCCGATGACGTCGCCTTCCTCGGCGATCCCCGAGACCAGCTGCGCCGCCGCTGTGCTGAGCCAGCGGCCGGCCTGGGGCGCGTCCGTCGGGGCAACCGCGCCGCCTTCGCTCCGGGACAGGTCGACGACGACGGTGTGCCGGAGTCCGAAGCGCTCGGCCAGAGCCCGCGAGAGCGGGATGTCGACCTCGACGGGTACGGTGATGTCGATCCGCACGATGTGGTGGGCAACGGCGGCATCAAGGAGACGGGCCACTTTGAAGCGGCTGATGTCGAATTCCTTGGCGATTTCGACCTTCGACCGACCTTCGAGGTAGAAGCGTCTGGCGATGGAAGCGACAACGAATTTGTCGATCGTCTCGGGGGGAACCTTCGCCTCGCGGTATTCACCCATGTCGTTCCTCTGCGGTCTCATCAGCCGTTGCCATGCGGTGGCGTCCTCATCCATCGATCAGGTCGTCTCCTGACGTCTCCGCGCACGGCACACGTGCCAGTTCACACCCAACGGGACAGGACTTGAAAAAACCTTGTCGTCCGCTTGTCGCCGGACCGGACGGCAACGCACGCCGCCCCGACCTGCTTGACGAAATTATCCTGCCCCGGGTTCCAAAGTGCTCGAAGTCCGAGGCGCACCCCCCTCCTGGGCCGCGAGCGCGCGTTCCACCGCAACACGCAGACCGTGCTGCCGGGCGGGAGTATTCGCAGCGAGCAGGGCCGAGCGGATCAATCCGCAGGAGAAGGCATAGCCGCAGGGTACGGACGGTGCGGTACCGGATGTCCGGACAACGAGGTCGGCATCCAGGGCTCTGCCGAGAGCCTGCAGGACTTCACAGATCGGCACGGTGCAGGCGCGGGCCAGCAGGGCGACGTCGATACGGTCACCGATGACAGCGGCCGTCTCCAGCACCCGGCGGCTGCCGGCGTCGAGCGCGGCGAGACGGACTCGTAACACCGAGTCGAGGCCGGGGGACAGCCGCCGCCCTGGTCCGCTGCGCCGACCGGGGGGCAGGAGCAACATCTCGGTAAGGAAAAAGGGGTTGCCGCCGGTCAACGCGTGCAGTTCGGCCGCAGCAGCCGAAGTCGAGTCGTCCACGGACTCATCGGTGTCCGCGGCCTCATCGGTGTCCGCGGCTGCCTCGGTGGCCGGTCGGCGGCCGCGCAGCAACTCTTCGACGTCGCCGATGCCCAGGGGGCGCAGTTCGAGGTGGGATGCTCCGCTGCGCGCCAGCGCGGCCCTGAGTTCATCGGTCACCGGGTCGGGCACGGTGGGCATCGTGCACACCACCACGACCCGGGCGTTGTGGAGCGTCTCGGCGCAGTCGGCCAGTGCGTTGACCACAGCGGCCGGTATGCCCTGCGCATCCTCGATCAGACACAGCGTCGGGCGCCCGTCGCCCGGCTGGGCCGGTCCGTACCGTAGCGCCTGCAGTACGCGCAGGACCTGGCTGTCGTAGGAGGCTCCCGTGCCGGGCCTGACGCGTTTGGGATACCGGTCCTGCACCACGGCGAACCCGTCCCTGCGGGCGCGTTCGGCCAGTTCCTGGACCAGGCGTGTCTTGCCCGACCCGGCCTGCCCGCTCACCACTGCCCATCCCGTCCGGCCCGACCGCGCGCGGGGCAACAGCTTGAGCAGCCCTGCCAGTTCCTCGTCGCGCCCTGTCAGGGGGAACTCCTCCACCCGGTCGCCATCCTCCCGGTAGGCCTCTGAGGCCCCCCGGGGCTCCCCGGCCTCCCCGGTCGACAGCACCGCGTGACGTCCGATCGACGGCACCTCCACGTCGACGTCATGACGCAGGATCGCCAGATGAGTGCGCCTCAGCTCCGGGCCCGGATCGGTTCCCAGCGCCTCGGCCAGAATCCGCCGTACCACCTCGTACCGCCGCAGAGCCTCCGCACCGCGACCGGCGGCGTAAAGAGCCCTCAACAGGACCACCCATGACGTCTCCCGCAGGGGGTCAAGTTTGACCAGGCCCTCAGCGGCGGCCACCGCTCGCAGCGGCTGTCCCTCTTCCAGAAGCATCCGGGCCCGCAGTTCCTGAACCGACCGGTGCAATTCGGTGAGACGATCCGAATCGTCCCGCACGAAGGACAGCCCGTGCGCCTCGGCGTACGGCTGCCCCCTCCACAGACCCAGCGCGTCTTCCGCCGCCTGTAGTGCCTGCGCCCATCGAGCCTCGCGCGCAAGATGGCAGCCCTGCACAGCCGCCCGCTCGAACACCACCGTGTCCCGCCACTCCGGCGGGACCGTGAGCGAGTACCCCGCCGCCGTGCTCCCCAGGATCTGCGAAGGCCGCCCCTGCCCGTCCGGGAGGTTCAGCACGGAGCGCAGTCTGCTGACATGCGCGTGGATGGACGACACGGCCGAAGACGGCGGTCTGCCATCCCAGAGATCTTCACGCAGCCGCTCCAGCCCCACCGGCCGACCGGACTCGACGAGCAGACGGAGCAACAGAATACGACGCTGCGGCGGGCCGACATCGACAGCGCCGCCGGAGTCACTCACCTCAAGCGGCCCCAGTACCCGCAAGGACAGTTCGCCCGCGGCCCCACGCCCCTCAGTAACGCCCACCGCACCAAGCCCCTCACGTTCCCCCTGGTTCCCGAGGCGGCAGCCTCGATTTACCGATGCAACTCATTTTCCGGGTAGTTCACACATACAAGGTGATCAATATATTGCGTTCAGGCGACAAAAGGGGGCGATCGTGCACGCAAGTGAGCACCAACCGGCCGTCCGCATCTGAGAACCCACAACACGACGACGCCGGCCCCCGGGAACGAATCCCGGGGGCCGGCGTCGTACAGGTACTGCGTGGAGCTGCTGATCCGAGGATCAGAAGTCCATGTCACCGCCCGGCATGCCGCCCGGAGCGGCCGCAGAGGCCTTCTCCGGCTTGTCGGCGATGACGGCCTCGGTGGTGAGGAAGAGCGCGGCGATGGACGCGGCGTTCTGCAGAGCGGAGCGCGTGACCTTCGCCGGGTCGATGATGCCCTCGGCGATCATGTCGACGTACTCGCCGGTCGCGGCGTTGAGGCCGTGACCGATCGGCAGGTTGCGCACCTTCTCGACGATGACTCCACCCTCGAGACCACCGTTGACGGCGATCTGCTTGAGCGGGGCCTCCAGCGCGAGCTTCACGGCGTTGGCGCCCGTGGCCTCGTCACCGGTCAGGTCGAGCTTCTCGAAGACGGCCGAGGCCTGGAGCAGAGCCACGCCACCACCGGCGACGATGCCCTCCTCGACGGCGGCCTTGGCGTTGCGCACCGCGTCCTCGATGCGGTGCTTGCGCTCCTTGAGCTCCACCTCGGTGGCGGCGCCGGCCTTGATGACGGCCACGCCGCCGGCCAGCTTCGCGAGGCGCTCCTGGAGCTTCTCGCGGTCGTAGTCCGAGTCGGAGTTCTCGATCTCGGCACGGATCTGCTTGACACGACCCTGAACCTGGTCGCTGTCACCGCCGCCGTCGACGATCGTCGTCTCGTCCTTGGTGATGACGACCTTGCGGGCGCTGCCGAGCAGGTCGACGCCGGCGTTCTCCAGCTTGAGGCCGACCTCCTCGGAGATGACGGTGCCACCGGTGAGGATGGCGATGTCGCCGAGCATGGCCTTGCGGCGGTCACCGAAGCCCGGAGCCTTGACGGCGACGGACTTGAAGGTGCCACGGATCTTGTTGACGACCAGCGTCGACAGAGCCTCGCCCTCGACGTCCTCCGCGATGATCAGCAGGGGCTTGCCCGACTGCATGACCTTCTCGAGCAGCGGAAGGAGGTCCTTCACGTTGCTGATCTTGGAGTTGACGATCAGGATGTACGGGTCGTCGAACGACGACTCCATGCGCTCCATGTCGGTGGCGAAGTACGCCGAGATGTAGCCCTTGTCGAAGCGCATACCCTCGGTGAGCTCGAGCTCCAGACCGAAGGTCTGGGACTCCTCGACGGTGATGACGCCTTCCTTGCCGACCTTGTCCATAGCCTCGGCGATCTTGGCGCCGATCTCGGTGTCGGCAGCGGAGATGGAGGCCGTCGAAGCGATCTGCTCCTTGGTCTCCACGTCCTTCGCCTGCTCCAGCAGAGCGGCGGAGACGGCCTCGACGGCCTTCTCGATGCCACGCTTCAGAGCCATCGGGTTGGCACCCGCGGCGACGTTGCGCAGGCCCTCGCGGACGAGAGCCTGGGCGAGAACGGTGGCGGTGGTCGTACCGTCGCCGGCGACGTCGTCCGTCTTCTTGGCGACCTCCTTGACCAGCTCCGCACCGATCTTCTCGTACGGGTCCTCGAGCTCGATCTCCTTGGCGATGGAAACACCATCGTTGGTGATCGTGGGCGCGCCCCACTTCTTCTCGAGGACGACGTTACGGCCCTTGGGGCCGAGGGTGACCTTGACGGCGTCGGCGAGCTGGTTCATCCCGCGCTCGAGACCGCGCCGTGCCTCCTCGTCGAACGCGATGATCTTGGCCATGTGAAGTGGTCCTCCCGGACAGGGGTGGATTTCTCCGGACCGAGAGGCGCCCGCGACGGACGGCCAGCGTGCTCAGTGGTTCCTTGCCCCACAGAGCCTGCGGGCCTCACCGGCCCGGTCCAAGTTTTCTGTCACTCTCACCTGGAGAGTGCTAACGCCAATGATTAGCACTCGACCCCTGCGAGTGCAAGCGTCCCCCTCCGGATGTGGACAACCTCGGGGGCGCGCCCGGGGCTGGACGGGGACGCACGTGAGGCCCGTACCCCTGGTGGAGGTACGGGCCTCACGTGCGTGAGTAGTGTCGTTGGCCGACCGCGCCGAGCTCAGCCGACGGCGAGCTTGACCATGTCCGCCTGCGGCCCCTTCTGGCCCTGCGAGATCTCGAATTCAACTCGCTGACCCTCTTCGAGGGTGCGGTACCCGTCCATCTGGATCGCGCTGTAGTGGACGAAAACATCCGCACCACCGTCGACCGCGATGAAGCCGTACCCCTTCTCCGCGTTGAACCACTTGACGGTGCCCTGAGCCATGCCTAACTCCCCTATTACTGGCCCTTGCACGAGCTCCGCACTTCGCGGGCCCGGGTCAGAAGTCACCCTCCGACAGGAGAGGGTGGCGTGCGCCGGAACGCGTCGACCGCGGCCGAATGTATCTGCCCAACTGCCCTCTGCAACAGGTCAATCGGACGAGAATTCTGGGCACACGCGACCGCACACTTTGGGGGAATTCAGGGGATTTCAGGGCAAGTCGGGCCTGACAAAGGCCACTTATGCCGCAAGGAGTGCACTCACTTTGGCTGCTTCTTGTCGCGGCCGGGCGCATTCTCATATGCGGGCGGCATGGGCAGCGGCGGGGACTTCCCCAACTGTACCGTGCTCAACCATGCAGAATGGCCCCCTCCGCTTCTCTCACGGAGGGGGCCACGGTGCTCACGTCATGCGGTCGGGCGGCTGATCGGCCCGCAGAGCCCGGTCAGCCTCCGGCGACGGCCGGGATGATCGAGACGCCCGCGCCGTCCGGGGTGGCCGCTTCCAGGCCGCCCTCGAAGCGCACGTCGTCGTCGTTGACGTACACGTTGACGAAGCGGCGCAGCTTGCCCTGGTCGTCCAGGACGCGGGCGCCGATGCCCGGGTGGTTCTGCTCCAGGGACGCGAGGACCTCGGAGAGGGTCGCGCCCTCGGCCGGGACCTCGGCCTGACCGCCCGTGTAGGTGCGGAGGATGGTGGGGATACGGACCTTGACGCTCATGTCGGTGCCTTCCTTCGGTCTCGGGTGGTCAGTTGGCGGCGGCGCCGAGGCCGGCGGCGCGGAACGCGTCCAGGCTGGGCCGGATCGTCGCCGACAGGCCGGTCGTCGGGGCGACCGCGTCGAGCGTCTTCAGCCCGTCTCCGGTGTTCAGGACGACGGTGGTCAGGGCCGGGTCCAGCAGGCCGGCGTCGATCAGCTTCTTCGTCACGCCGACCGTCACACCGCCCGCGGTCTCCGCGAAGATGCCCTCGGTGCGGGCCAGCAGCTTGATCGCGTCGACGACCTGCTCGTCGTTGACGTCCTCCACGGCGCCGCCGGTGCGCCGGGCGATGTCCAGGACGTACGGGCCGTCGGCCGGGTTGCCGATCGCCAGGGACTTGGCGATGGTGTTCGGCTTCTGCGGGCGCACGACGTCGTGGCCGGCCTTGAAGGCGGTGGAGACCGGGGAGCAGCCCTCGGCCTGCGCACCGAAGATCTTGTACGGCTTGTCCTCGACGAGGCCGAGCTTGATCAGCTCCTGCAGGCCCTTGTCGATCTTCGTGAGCTGCGAGCCGGACGCGATCGGGATGACGAGCTGGTCGGGCAGCCGCCAGCCGAGCTGCTCACAGATCTCGTACGCCAGGGTCTTGGAGCCCTCGCCGTAGTACGGCCGCAGGTTGACGTTGACGAAGCCCCAGCCCTCACCGAGCGGGTCGCCGATGAGCTCCGAGCAGAAGCGGTTGACGTCGTCGTAATTGCCCTCGATGCCGACCAGCTCGCCGCCGTACACCGCGGCCATGACGACCTTGCCCTGCTCCAGGTCGTGCGGGATGAACACGCAGGAGCGGAAGCCGGCGCGGGCGGCGGCGGCACCCACCGCACCGGCGAGGTTGCCGGTGGAGGAGCAGGAGAGTGTGGTGAATCCGAAGGCGCGGGCGGCCTCGACGGCGATGGCGACGACACGGTCCTTGAAGGAGTGCGTCGGGTTGCCGGAGTCGTCCTTGACGTACAGGCCACCGGTCACGCCCAGCTCGCGGGCGAGGTTGTCGGCCTTGACCAGCTTCGTGAAGCCGGGGTTGATGTTGGGCTTGTCCGCGACGTCGGAGGGGACAGGCAGCAGCGGCGCATAGCGCCAGATGTTGTCGGGACCCTCGGCGATGCGCTTCTTCAGCTCTTCGGGGGAGCCGCTCGGCAGGTCGTACGCCACTTCGAGCGGCCCGAAACAGGACACGCAGGCGAAAATGGGACCGAGCTCGAAACGCTCGCCGCATTCGCGGCAGGAAAGCGCTGCGGCGGGACCGAGGTCCACTGCGGAGGAATTGGAGTTTGCTGCAACTGTCTGCACGGCCATGATGGCGGAGGCCCTTTCTCCTCATCTTCCTTGCGACGTATTTCGCCACAAGACGGAATTGGCACCTTCCCTACCGTGACCTCGCGGTCGGCAGGAGGGTTGCCGGGACTTCGACGGGCCGTTCCCTCAGTCCCTCTGGATGAGCGCTATGGCACCGGACCATGGATCCGGGCGTTTTTTCGCGGACCGACCCCGACATGCGAGGGTCATCCGCGTTGTTCAAGACTGTAACCGAAGCACCGGACGATTGAGATAGTCGTCCGAACCGCGAGATGGATCACATACAGGGAGTATCGACCGTGCTGGAAGAGGTGGAACGCTGGCTGACCAGGCGTTCCTGGTCTGCTGCCGACCGCCCGCTCGACCGTCTCACAGCCGCGCGGGCGAAGGATCCGCACCGCTCGCGCGTGAGCGTCGTCCTGCCCGCTCTGAACGAGGAGGCGACGGTCGGCGCGATCGTCTCGGAGATCCGGCGCGAGCTGATGGAGAAGGTCCAGCTCGTCGACGAGCTGGTGGTGATCGACTCCGGATCCACCGACTCCACCGCCGACGCGGCGCGGCTGGCCGGTGCCCGGGTCGTGCACCGGGACGCCGTACTCCCCCGGATCCCGGCGCTCCCGGGCAAGGGCGAGGTCCTGTGGCGATCACTGCTGGTGACCAGCGGGGACATCGTCTGCTTCGTCGACGCGGACCTCAAGGACTTCTCCGCGGACTTCGTCTCCGGGATCGTCGGCCCACTGCTGACCGACCCGACGGTGCACTTCGTCAAGGCGATGTACGACCGGCCGCTCGGCGAAGCCGCGGGCCAGGGGGGCCGGGTGACCGAACTGGTGGCCCGCCCGCTGCTCAACCTGCACTGGCCGAGGCTGGCCGGCTTCGTCCAGCCGCTGGGCGGCGAGTACGCCGTGCGGCGCTCCCTGCTGGAGCAGCTCCCCTTCCCCGTAGGTTACGGAGTGGAGCTGGGCCTGCTGGTCGACGCGCTGCACACGGTCGGCCTGGACGCCCTGGCCCAGGTAGACGTCGGCGTACGCAAACACCGCCACCAGGACGGCCAGGCCCTCGGCCGAATGGCAGCCGCGATCTACCGCACGGCGCAGCTACGGCTCTCCCGGGGCGCCCTCGTACGTCCTGAGATCACCCAGTTCGAGCGGGGGCCCGGCGGATTCGTCCCGCGCACCCATGCGGTGGACACCGAGGAGAGGCCGCCGATGCGGGAGATCGCGGAGTACACGTCGCGGAACGCGGCGTAACGCCTCGTCGCGCCCGGCTCCGCGGGCGCTTCACGTTTGGCGGCTTCCCGAACGGGCTAGGTTCGGGTACATGGTCTCCGAGCACGCCGCCCAGGTACTCGTCGCGTCCAACCGCGGCCCCGTGTCGTACGCACTGCGGGAGGACGGCACGCTCGACTCGAAACGGGGCGGTGGCGGGCTGGTCTCCGGCCTCAGCGCCGTCGACGACAAGCTGTGGGTGTGTGCCGCCCTCGGCGACGGCGACCGCGAGGCGGTCCGGCTCGGGGTGTCCGAGCCCGGCGTCCGGATGCTCGACATCGACGCCGGGGTCCACGCCGACGCGTACAACGGCATCGCGAACTCGGTGCTCTGGTTCGTCCACCACATGATCTACCAGACTCCGGTGGAGCCCGTCTTCGACGCGGAGTTCCGCCGGCAGTGGGCCTCCTTCGAGACGTACAACCGGGCCTTCGCCCAGGCACTCGCCGAGGAGGCGGGCGAGGGCGCCTCGGTCCTGGTGCAGGACTACCACCTCTCGCTGGTCCCGGGAATGCTCCGCGAGCTCCGCCCCGACCTGCGGATCGGGCACTTCTCGCACACCCCCTGGGCGCCCGTCGACTACTTCAGGCTGCTGCCCGACGACATCGGCGAGCAGCTGCTCAGGGGCATCCTGGGCGCCGACCGCGCCGCGTTCCTGACCCGCCGCTGGGCGGACGCCTTCATCGGCTGCTGCACGGAGATCCTCGGCGGCACCGGCCGCACCCGGATCGGGGTGCACGGCCTGGGCGCCGACGCGGACTTCCTGCGCCGCCGCTCCCACGAGGCGGACGTGGACGAGCGCATGGAGCTCCTGCGGGAGCAGGTGGGCGTGGACAGGCGCACGATCGTGCGCGTGGACCGCACGGAGCTCTCCAAGAACATCGTCCGCGGACTGCACGCCTACCGGGCACTGCTGGAGGAGCGCCCCGAATGGCGCGAGCGCGTGGTGCACATCGCCTTCGCCTACCCCTCACGCCAGGACCTCGCGGTCTACCGCGAATACACGGCGGAGGTCCAGCGGGTCGCCGACTCCGTGAACGCGGACTACGGCACGGAGGGCTGGACTCCGGTCCTGCTCCACGTCGACGACGACTTCGCCCGCTCCCTCGCGGCGTACCGGCTGGCGGACGTGGCCCTGGTCAACCCGATCCGTGACGGCATGAACCTGGTCGCCAAGGAGGTCCCGGTCGTCTCGGACCACGGCTGCGCGCTCGTGCTCTCCCGCGAGGCGGGGGCGTACGAGGAGCTGGGCGAGGACGCGATCGTGGTCAACCCGTACGACGTGTCGGCCACGGCGGCCGCGCTGCACGAGGCGCTCACGATGGATCCCGACGAGCGGGGCGCCCGCTCGAAGCGCCTGGCCACTGCTGCGACGGCACTTCCGCCGCAGCAGTGGTTCCTGGACCAGCTCGACGCGCTGCGGGACTAGGCCAGGACCTAGAGCGATGTGATCTGCCGGGCAATGGAGCGGAGCAGATCCGCCACCGCTGCCGGGCCCGGCAGCAACAGGTCGGCGCGCTCGGCGAGTTCGGGGACCCCGGTGCCGCTGCACACCAGCAGGCCTGCGGTCCCCTCGGCGCGGAGCTTCTCCACGGCGGCGTACGCGGCGAGGTCGCCGAGGTCGTCGCCGGCGTACAGCACCGCCTCCGCGCCGGTCTCCTTCACGTACTCCTCCAGCGCCACACCCTTGTCCATGCCGGGCGGGCGCAGCTCCAGGACGAGGCGGCCCGGTTCGACGATCAGGCCGTGCCGCTCGGCCAGGCTGCCCAGCGGGGCACGCAGGGCCTCGAAGGCGGCCTGCGGGTCGGAGGCGCGGCGGGTGTGCACGGCGACCGCACGGCCGCCCTTCTCCTCGACCCAGATGCCGCTGTCCGCGCCGTCCAGCACTGCGGGGAGCGCGGCACGGACGGCTTCCACCCCGGGGTCGGGCGCCGGGGCGTGGACGGTGGCGGTGGCGGCGTCCCAGCGTTCGGCACCGTAGTGGCCGAGGACGACGAGGTGGTCAAGGCCCGGCGCTCCGGCGAAGCCGCCGTACCGCACGGCCGTGTCCGCCGGGCGGCCCGTGATCACGGCGACGGCGGCGACCTGGGGGGCGAGCGCGGAGAGAGCCGGGACGACGTCGGGGTGGGCCCGGGACTGCTCCGGGTCCGGGACGATGTCGGCGAGCGTGCCGTCGAAGTCCAGCGCGACGACCGCGCCGGCGGGTCGGGCGAGGAGTGCGGCGAGGCCTTCGCGGCCGGCCTGGGTGGACGGGGTCGGGAGGGGGTGTGCCGAATTGCCCATGGCCCGAGCGTATCTGTGAGCAGGGCCAGATCCAGCCCCACCGGCCTTTGAGGCGCGGAGCCCCGGCAGGCCCGGCCTCAGCGGCGGCCGCGCCTCGCGTCCCGGACCCGCCGCAGCCGGTTCACCGTCACCGGGTCCGCCTCCAGCGCCCGCCGGTCGTCCAGGAGCGCGTTGAGCAGCTGGTAGTAGCGGACCGGTGAGATGCCCAGCTCTTCCCGGACCGCCCGCTCCTTCGCTCCCGGGCCCGCCCAGGAGCGCCGCTCCAGGGCCAGCACCGCGCGCTCCTGGCCGGAGAGCGGGGCAGCGGAGTCGGGGGAGGCAGCGGAGTCGGGGGAGTCGGAATGGCCGGCGGTCATATGAACCAACCTACTCGGCGCTCTCCGCCTGCCGGGCCTCGGTCGCGACGTCCACGAGCACACTCTCCGGGCTGCCGCCGGGCTCGACCGTGGAACCGATCTTCTCCTTGATGGACTCGCTGACCTGCGCCCACGACGTCTTGCCGAACGGGTACAGCTGCGAGTTCGGCAGTGCCGACAGGAACTCGTGCAGCGACTTGTGCTTGCTGTCGGCCTCCATCGCGGCCGACGCACTGCTGGTCACGGGAAGCAGGTCGTACTGGTCGGCGAAGGCGAGCACGTTCTCGTCCGCGTAGGCGAAGTCGAGGAACTTGCCTATCTCGGCCCGGTGACCGTTCTGCTTGAAGCCCATCATCCAGTCGGCCACGCCCATCGAGCCCTTGCTCGGCCCGTCGATCCCGGGCAGCGGCACCATGCCGACCTCGATGCCCTTCTTCTCCGCCTCCTGCATCAGAGTCGGATGGCCGTTGAGCATGCCCACGTCGCCGTCGGTGAACGCGTCGAAGGCCTTCGCCCGGTCGAGCTTCCCAGGGGCGACGGGGCCGGTGAGGCCCTTGCCGACGAGGTCGTTCTTCAACCACTGGAAGGTGGCTATGTTGGCCGGGGAGTCGATGTTGTAGTTGCCGACCTCGTCCGTGTATCCGCCGCCCCCGCTGAGCATCCACATCAGGGTCTCGGCCTGGGACTCCTCCTGGCCGAGCGGCAGGGCGAAGGGGTATTCCACGCCACGCTGCTTCAGTGCGGTGGCGTCGCTCCGGATGTCGTCCCGGGTCTGCGGTGCGCCGAGGCCCGCCTTGGCGAACAGGCCCTTGTTGTAGAAGAGGAGCCGGGTGCTGGCCACGAACGGGAGGCCGTACAGACTGCTGTCGACCTCGCCCGCGTCGGTGAGCGAGGGCAGGAAGTTGGACGCGGTGCGGATGGAGATCATGTCGTCGGCGGCGTAGAGCTTGCCCGCCTCGGCGTAGTCGGCGTACGCCCCGATCTGTGCGATGTCGGGCGCCTTGCCGGCCTTCACCATCTCGGCGACCTCGCGGTCGACGTCCTTCCAGGAGTAGACGCTGACCTCGACCTCGATGCCGGGGTTGGCCTTCTCGAACTTCCCCGCGACGTCGTCCCAGTACTTCTGTGAGCTGTTCTCCGCGCCGGTGCCGTAGTCGGCCGCGACCAGCCGCAGGGTGACGTCGCCGCCTCCGGTGCCAGACCCGCACCCCGACAGTGCCGCTGTCATCCCGAGTACGGCCACCACCGCGGTCAGACCCACAAAACGCCGCTGCACAGCCTTGCCCATCCCTACATCGGTCGACGCGGACACCGTCGTCCCGACGGCGGACCCGCGATCCCTGCCTCGTGCCCACCCGGAGGTCTAAACCACCGGAGCATCGATTCGGCAATCTAGCAGGACCGTTTTGTATGGGTGCTCAACAAACCACGATAGTGGACTAGACCTTTTAGGGGTCGGCGGGCGAAACTGTCTTCGTGAGACACGTCATCGCCCTCGATGTGGGCGGCACAGGAATGAAGGCCGCTCTGGTCGGGGCCGACGGCACCCTGCTCCATGAGGCGCGCAGGGCCACCGGCAGGGACCGGGGGGCCGAAGCCGTGGTGGAGACGATCCTCGGCTTCGCCGCGGACCTCCGCGCGTACGGCGAGAAGCACCTCGGTGAAGCCGCCGTCGCCGCCGGGGTCGCCGTGCCCGGCATCGTCGACGCGGAACGCGGGATCGCCGTCTACGCCGCGAACCTGGGCTGGCGCGACGTGCCCCTGCGGAAGCTGCTCGGCGAACGGCTCGGCGGCATACCCGTCGCGCTCGGCCACGACGTCCGGACCGGCGGCCTCGCCGAAGGACGGATCGGCGCCGGCCGGGGAGCCGACCGCTTCCTCTTCGTGCCGCTCGGCACCGGGATCGCCGGTGCCATCGGCATCGCGGGCACCATCGAGGCGGGCGCCCACGGTTACGCGGGTGAGATCGGCCACATCGTGGTCCGTCCTGACGGACCGGACTGCGGCTGCGGCCAGCGCGGCTGCCTGGAGACCCTCGCCTCGGCGGCCGCCGTGTCCAGGGCCTGGGCCGCCGCGTCCGACGCCCCCGGCGCCGACGCCGCCGACTGCGCGAAGGCCGTCGCCTCGGGCGACCCCGCGGCGCTGCGTGTGTGGCGGGACGCCGTCGACGCGCTGGCCGCCGGACTGGTCACCGCGCTCACCCTGCTGGACCCCCGCACGATCATCATCGGTGGCGGTCTCGCCGAGGCAGGGGAAACCTTGTTCACACCACTGCGTGCGGCTGTCGAGGAACGGGTCACGTTCCAGAAGCTGCCTCACATCGTCCCGGCGGCCCTCGGGGACACCGCCGGATGCCTGGGCGCAGGGCTGCTCGCCTGGGACCTACTCTCCACGGAGGTTTCCGCCTGATGGCCGGACGCGCAGACAGCACGGTGCTCGCAGGCGCCAGGGTGGTGCTTCCCACCGGCACCGTCGAGAACGGCCGGGTGATCGTCGAGGGCACCCGGATCGCAGGCAGCACGCACGAGGGCGCCCGGACCGTCGACCTTTCGGGCCACTGGGTGGTCCCCGGATTCGTGGACATCCACAACCACGGCGGCGGCGGCGCCTCCTTCGCGACCGGCACCGCCGAGGAGGCCCTCACCGCAGCCCTGGCACACCGCGCACACGGCACGACGACCGTCGTCGCCTCCACCGTCACCGGTGACATGGACGTCCTGGCCCGCCAGGCCGGCATGCTCTCCGAACTGGTCGAACAGGGCGAGCTCGCCGGAGTCCACTTCGAGGGCCCCTTCATCTCCCCGTGCCGCAAGGGCGCCCACAGCGAGGCACTGCTCCGCGCCCCCGACCCCGCCGAGGTCCGCAAGCTGCTCGACGCGGCGCGCGGGACCGCCAGGATGGTCACCCTCGCCACCGAACTCCCGGGCGGCATCGAGTCCGTACGGCTGCTCGCCGAGCACGGGGTGATCGCCGCCGTCGGCCACACGGACGCGACATACGAGCAGACCGTCGAGGCGATCGACGCGGGCGCGACCGTCGCCACGCACCTCTTCAACGCGATGCCCGCCATCGGCCACCGCGCCCCGGGCCCGATCGCGGCGCTCCTGGAGGACGAGCGGGTCACCGTCGAGCTGATCAACGACGGCACGCATCTGCACCCCGCCGCCCTGGAGCTCGCCTACCACCACGCGGGCGCCGGCCGGGTCGCGCTGATCACCGACGCCATGGACGCGGCCGGGGCCGACGACGGCTTCTACGAGCTCGGCCCGCTCGCCGTCGAGGTCAAGGACGGTGTCGCACGCCTGGTGGAGGGCGGCTCGATCGCGGGCTCCACCCTCACCCTGGACACCGCGTTCCGCAGGGCCGTGACGATCGACCGGATCCCCGTCGACGACGTCGTACGGTCCATCTCCGCCAACCCGGCCCGGCTCCTCGGCCTGTACGACCGGGTCGGCTCGCTGGAGCCCGGCAAGGACGCCGACCTGGTGGTGCTGGACGCGGACTTCGCGCTCAAGGGCGTCATGCGCCGGGGCGAGTGGATCGTGGAGCCTCCTGTCGGATGACGGCCTCCCCCCGGCGGACGGGCGGTTGAACACGTAACGAAGAGACGGCGGTTGTCCCGGAGACCTGGGACGGCCGCCGCCTCTTTGGCATGATCGCCCGGGACCGCGCCGCGGGGAGACGGCGCGCGGGAACTAACGACCAAGGAACCGGGGGCCGGTACAGGTGATACTGACCGTCACGCTGAACACGGCACTCGACCTGACCTACGCCGTCCCCGCCCTCGTCCCGCACACCAGCCACCGCGTCCACGAGGTGACCGAACGCCCCGGCGGCAAGGGCGTCAACGTGGCCCGGGTGCTCGCCGCGCTCGGCCACGACACCGTAGTCACCGGCTTTACCGGCGGCGCCACCGGAGCGGTCCTGCGCGAACTCCTCGGCGCACTCCCCCACCGCCCCACCGACGCGCTCGTCACCGTCGCCGGGAACACCCGCCGCACCCTCGCCGTCGTCGACCGCTCCAGCGGCGACACCACCCAGCTCAACGAGCCGGGCCCGCACATCGGCGCCACCGAATGGGCTGCCTTCCTCGGGACGTTCGGAGAGCTGCTCCCCGGGGCCGAGGCCGTCGCCCTCTGCGGCAGCCTGCCTCCCGGCATCCATGTCGGCGCCTACGCGGAACTCGTCCGGCTCGCCCGCGCGGCAGGCGTACCCGTGCTCCTGGACACCGGCGGCGAACCCCTGCGACGCGGCGTCGCGGCCCGCCCCGACCTCGTCAAGCCGAACGCCGACGAGCTCGCCCAGCTCACCGGCGCCCGCGAACCCCTGCCCGCCACCCGCGAAGCCCGCCGCCGGGGCGCGCACAGCGTCGTGGCGTCGCTCGGCGCGGACGGGCTCCTCGCCGCCACACCCGACGGCGTCTGGCGGGCCGCACCACCCGCCGCCGTCCGGGGCAATCCGACGGGAGCGGGAGACTCCGCCGTGGCCGGACTGCTGTCCGCGCTCGCCGAAGGGCTTGGCTGGCAGGACAGGCTGACCCGCGCGGTGGCCCTGTCCACCGCGACCGTGCTGGCCCCGGCGGCCGGCGAGTTCGACCGAGCCGCCTACGAGGACCTCCTGACCCGCGTCACCGTGGAACAGCACGCGCCGACGGCCTGAACACCACCGGGAAACACCGCGTCCCGGCTCGCTGGGCGATGACCGGGACGCGGTGGTGCTCCTACGAACGAAAGACCCTAGTTCTTGACGTGGCCCGACTTCAGCGACAGCTGGTCGAGGTTGGCGTCGCACGAGTCACCCTCGTTGCACGACAGCATCAGGCTGTTCGACCCCTTGTCGAGCTGCACGTACGCGTACGTGTTCGTCCAGCCCTTCTCCAGGTCGCCCTCCGCCGCGTTCGCGAAGTTCTTCATGTTGATCGAGCGCGGGTCCTCGTCGTTGACCGTGAGGGACGTCTTGGCGTCCTTGCCCGGCACCCCGTACGTCACGTACAGCGTGTACGGGCCGCTCTTCGGCACATCGACGGTCCAGGTGGCCGACCGTCCGACCTCGTTGAGGCTGATGTACTGGCCGTTCGCGCTCTTGGCGCCCTTGACCGTGCTGTCCAGGGACGCCGTGCCCCCGAGCGTCAGCGTCGCCGCGTCCTGCTCGGGCAGGTCCACGGGCTCCTGTGACTTCGTCGCCGACTTCTCCGGCTTCGGGGAGTCCTCGACCTCGTCGGCCGGACCCGCCGACGACCCGGCCTCGTCCTTCTTGCCGTCGCTGTCGTCGTCCGTCATCAGTGCGGCACCGATGCCGATGAGCACGACCGCCACCACGGCGACGGCGGCGATCAGCAGCGCCTTGGTGTTGGGGCCGCCACGGCCGGGACCGGAGTTCCTGCCGTCCCCGCCCTGCTGGCCCGGCCCCCCGGGCGCACCGCCGGGGTAGGTCTCCGGCGCCGCGTACTGCGGGTTCGGCCGGCCGTACTGCTGCTGGGGCTGCTGACCGTACTGCGGCGGGGGCTGCTGGCCGTACGCCTGCTGCGGGACCTGCCCGTACTGGCGCTCGCCGACCGTCCGCACCTGGTTGTACGACGTTCTGGGCACACCGGGCTGAGCGGCCGGACCCGGGTAGCCGTATCCACCCTGCCCGGGCGGCTGTGCGCCTGCCGCCCGCCCGTCCTCGTACAGATAGCCGAACGGATCGTCGTCCTCGGGCTTGCTCGCGCCGTTGTTTCCGGCCGTCATCCCTGGGTCACTCCTCACCATGTCGCCAGCCGTCGCCGACCGGCCGAGCCTACCCCGAACGGAGCACGCGTCGAATTGCCTTCGGCCCCCCGGAAAACCGGGCGGTGTACGGGGACAGCCAGGGCGTGAACGTCAGCCGGCTCTGCGGTGAACCTTCGACCGGGACCGCTTTTCCACGTACATCCGCTGGTCGGCGGAGTGCAGGACCTCTTCCTCGGTCATGCCGCACTCGGCCCAGCCGATACCGAAACTCGCCCCGACCCTGACTGCCCGGCCGTCCACCCGGATGGGCGGAATGATGGCGTTACGCAAGCGTACGGCCAGATCCGCGGCATCTGCGGCCCCGAGACCGTCCGCGAGGACGACGAATTCGTCACCCCCGAGCCGCGCGACCGTGTCACCGTCCCGTACGCAGGTCGTGAGCCGCCTGGCGACCTCGATGAGAACCGCGTCACCCGCGTGATGTCCGAAGCGGTCGTTGATGGACTTGAAGCCGTCCAGGTCGCAGAAGAGCACCGCGAGCCCCTTGGCCCCGTCGTCACGGTCCGGGTCGGGCGCCACCATGTGCACATGGTGGTCGTAGGGACCGACGCCCGGCGCGGCCTCGCCCTCGTAGCCGTCCGCCCGATAGCCGTGCGCCGCGCCCTCCACGTCGCCGTAGGCCGCGTCCAGCGCCTCGATCGCGCTGGACGCCACCGAGTGAGGCCTCTCACACAGCCGTGCGCTGAGCCGGGAACGCAGCTCCGCACTGTTGGGCAGCCCGGTGAGCGCGTCGTGCGAGGCGCGGTGCGCGAGATTCAGCTCGTTGCGCTTGCGCTCCTCGATGTCCTCGACATGGGTGAGCAGGAAGCGCGGGCCGTCGGTGGCGTCGGCGACGACGGAGTTGCGCAGCGAGACCCAGAGATACGTGCCGTCCCTGCGCCCGAGCCGCAGCTCCGCCCGCCCTCCCTCGGCGGACGTGCGGAGCAGGGTGCCGATGTCCTCGGGGTGGACGAGGTCGGCGAAGGAGTAGCGGCGCAGTACGGATGCGGGGCGCCCCAGGAGGCGGCAGAGCGCGTCGTTGGTCCGCAGCAGCCTGCCGTGCTGGTCGCCGCCCATCTCGGCGATGGCCATACCACTGGGGGCGTACTCGAACGCCTGGCGGAAGGATTCCTCACTGGCCCGCAGTGCCTGCTGTTCGCGCTCGAGCCTGACCAGGGCGCGCTGCATGTTTGCTCGGAGGCGGGCGTTACTGATCGCAATGGCCGCCTGGGAGGCGTACATCTGGAGGGCCTCACGGCCCCAGGCGCCGGGGCGGCGGCCGTTGCGCGGCCTGTCGACCGAGATGACCCCCAGGAGGTCCAGACCTCCGCCGGAGGCGTACATGGGGGCGTAGAGGCGGTCCAGGGGGTGCCACTCGTCCTCGAAGCGGGGCTCCGGCCCCTCGGTGTGCCACTGCGGCACGTCGTCGTCGAGGAGTACCCAGCCCTCGGTGTGGGGTATGAACCGGAGCTCGTCCCAGGCCTCACCCATCGACAGCCTGCGGTCCCAGGACTCCCGGGAGCCGACACGGCCGGTGATCAGGGATTCCGCGGCGCTGTTGCCGGCGAACGCGGCGACCACGAGATCGCCGTCGGGGCGGACGAGGTTCACGCAGCCCAGCTCGTAACCGAGACCGGTGACGACGCCGTCGGCCACGGACTGCAGCGTGTCCGCCAGGCTCCGCGCCGTGTTGAGGTCAGCGACGGCCTGGTGCAACTGCCGCATGGTCGCAAGGCGGACGTACGGCTCCGACTCGGCCTCCACTGTTCGCACTCCCTGAGACCTCGACAGCAACTCCAGGTTTCATATCGACGTACTTGTTGCACTGTCACGGCCACTGAATCACAGTGAGCTGTGCACCCGGTACACAGGGTCAACAAATATTGCTCTCTGTGACTCAAGTCACAACAGATGGTAAAGACCGTCAGAGGCACCTCCAGGGACTGTCTTTATTTGCCGAACGCAAATCGGCACACGTGGGCCGTGGTCCTAGGACCCGGCTGGTCCCCTGGTCCGATGCGACGGCACGCACCGCGGCACTAGCGTGCCCCGTGTGCCGCAGAAGACTCCCCCCGCCCCGCGCCCCGAAGCCGTCCCCCATGCTGAAGGGGTGAGCAACGACGAATTCCGCGCGGCCCTGTCCCGGCTGGCCGCCGGCGTGGTGCTGGTCACCGCCCAGGAGCCGCCGCTGGACGAGGACGGCCGGGGCGAGGACGTCGGGATGACGGCGACCGCCTTCATGTCGGTCTCCCTGGACCCGCCGCTGGTCATGGTGAGTGTGCGCAACGACTCGCGGATGGACGACCTGCTGGCCGAGCAGCCCCGGTGGGCGGTGTCGGTGCTGGCGGAGAGCCAGCGGCAGATCGCCGGACGGTTCTCCATGAAGGGGCGGATCAGCGACCGGCTGCTGTTCGAGGACGTCCCCTGCACACGGGGCGAGGTCACGAAGGCGCTCCTGGTGGACGGGGCACTGGCCACCCTGGAGTGCCACACGGAGCAGTGTGTCCCGGCAGGCGATCACACGCTGGTGATCGGCCGGGTGCTGACGGCGTCGGCGCCGAGCGCGGACGGCGAGCCACTGACGTACTTCAAGGGCCGCTACCGGCAGTTGGGCTGACCTGGCGGATCGCCGCCTACCAGTCGCGGCCGGAGCGTCCGCGCTTCGTGTCGCCGCGCTGCTTCTTCTCGCGCAGCCTGCGCTCGTTGATACCGCGCGGGATCTTCTTCTTGAGGCGCGGCCTGGGCGGCGGCGCGGTGGCCTCCGCCAGGAGCGCCGCGAGCCGCACGGCGGCCGTCTCGCGGTTGCGCCACTGGGAGCGGTGCTCCGAGGCGCGTACGGACACGACACCGCCGACCAGCCGGCTCGCGAGGCGTTCGAGGGCCCGTGCCTTCCACACCTCGGGCAGGGACTCCGTCGCCGCGAGGTCGAAGCGGAGCTCCACCTGGGAGTCGCTCGTGTTGACGTGCTGCCCGCCCGGCCCGGAGGACCGCGAGAAACGCCACATGAGTTCGGCCTCCGGCAGGGAGACGGAACCGCGGATGACATAGGGCCCGGACATGACACCCATGTTCCCTGGCGCCCGGCCGGTTCGTCACCTTGTTTTGCGAGCGTTCGGCCAGAAGTTCGGCAAAGAAAGTAAAGCGAGCAGGAACCTCGTGGTCTCTTGCCCGCGTTAGTACGGGTGACGGTAGCTTTCGTGATGGCACGAAGCCCGCACACGAAGAGGAAAGGGACTTCCCATGGCTGTAAGCCTGTCCAAGGGCGGCAACGTCTCGCTCACCAAGGAGGCCCCGGGCCTGACCGCCGTCACGGTCGGCCTCGGCTGGGACGTCCGCACCACCACCGGCACCGACTTCGACCTCGACGCCTCGGCGATCGCGGTCAACACCGCCGGCAAGGTCTACTCCGACGGCCACTTCGTCTTCTTCAACAACAAGGCGACGCCGGACCAGACCATCGTCCACACCGGCGACAACGTCACCGGCCAGGGCGAGGGTGACGACGAGCAGATCAACGTCAACCTCGAGGGTCTCCCGGCGGACATCGACAAGATCGTCTTCCCGGTCTCCATCTACGACGCCGAGGCTCGCAGCCAGAACTTCGGCCAGGTGCGGAACGCCTTCATCCGCATCATCAACCAGGCCGGCGGCACCGAGATCGCCCGCTACGACCTGAGCGAGGACGCCGCGACCGAGACCGCCATGGTCTTCGGCGAGCTCTACCGCAACGGCGCCGAGTGGAAGTTCCGCGCCGTCGGCCAGGGCTACGCCTCGGGCCTGCGTGGCATCGCCCAGGACTTCGGCGTCAACCTCTGACGTTCCGACGTAACCGACTTCCCCACGGGAGCCCCCGTCCGACTCGCGTCGGCCGGGGGCTCCCGTGCGTCTGCTTCACATAGCGGACACGCTCGCACCTCATTCGGACAAGAACTAGTCAAAAACTTGTGAGGCAATTGTCAGCACCCCGTCAAAATCGTTCATTCGGTGGCACGCTCTGCGCTCGTAACCCCCACAGGAACGAGCAACGGAGAAGGCATGACCCCCCACATGAACACCCGTCGCGCCGCTGCCCTGGCCGCAGTTGCCGCGATGGTCGTCCTCGGCGTCCAGACCGGTACGGCAACTGCCGGTTCCCGCACCGCCGACGACACCGCCTCTTCCTCCCGCACCACCGCAGGGGCCACCACGCTCGGCGTGAACACGGCGGCCCAGCGCTCCACCGCCCTCCGGGCCGCCCAGTCCGACGCCTCCTCGGCCGCCGAGTCCCTCGGACTGGGCAGCCAGGAGAAACTGATCGCCCGTGACGTCATCAAGGACGCCCACGGCACCGTCCACACCCGCTACGAGCGCACCTACGCCGGGCTGCCCGTCCTCGGCGGCGACCTCGTCACCCACACCGCGTCCGACGGCACGTCCAAGGGTGTCGACAAGGCCACCGAAGCCCGCATCACCGTGCCCTCCACCCAGCCGAAGCTGAAGGCGGCGGCGAGCGCGCGCACGGTCGTCTGGGCGGGCGGCGACAAGCCCGCCCTCGCCTTCGAGACCGTCAAGACCGGTGTCCAGAAGGACGGCACGCCCAGCCGGCTGCACATCATCACGGACGCCACCACCGGCAAGCGGCTGCACAGCTTCGAGGCCGTCGAGACCGGCACCGGGAACAGCCAGTACAGCGGAGAGGTCGCCCTCTCGACCACCCAGGGAGACTCGGGCTTCGAGCTGACCGACGGTGACCGGGGCGGCCACAAGACGTACGACCTCGCCCAGGCCGAGACCGGCACCGGCGACCTCGTCACCGACGCCGACGACACCTGGGGCGACGGCACCGGCGTCGACCCCCAGACCGCGGCGGTCGACGCCCACTACGGCGCGGCCGCGACCTGGGACTTCTACAAGTCCGAGCTGGGCCGCGACGGCATAGCCGGGGACGGCAAGGCCGCGTACTCCCGCGTCCACTACAGCACCGGCTACGTCAACGCCTTCTGGGACGACAGCTGCTTCTGCATGACCTACGGCGACGGGGCCGACGACAAGAGCGCCCTCACCGCGATCGACGTCGCCGGCCACGAGATGAGCCACGGCCTGACCTCGGCCACCGCCAACCTCGACTACGCGGGCGAGTCCGGCGGCCTCAACGAGGCGACCAGCGACATATTCGGCACCTCCGTCGAGTTCTTCGCCGACAACGCCACCGACCCCGGTGACTACCTCATCGGCGAGAAGATCGACATCAACGGCGACGGATCGCCCCTGCGCTACATGGACAAGCCGAGCAAGGACGGCGGCTCGGCCGACTACTGGGACTCCGGCACCGGCGACCTCGACGTGCACTACTCCTCCGGCGTCGCCAACCACTTCTTCTACCTGCTGGCCGAGGGCAGCGGCGCCAAGACCATCGGCGGCGTCGACTACGACTCCCCCACCGCCGACGGCTCCACGGTCACGGGCATCGGCCGCCAGAAGGCCTACCAGATCTGGTACAAGGCGCTCTCCGTCTACATGACGTCGAGCACCGACTACGCGGGAGCCCGCGAGGCGACCGAGAAGGCGGCCACCGACCTCTACGGGGCCGACAGCGCCGAACTCACGTCCGTCCAGGCCGCCTGGACCGGCGTCAACGTCAAGTAACGGGAATCCGTACACCGGGAGCCGGTCGGCCTGTGGCCGGCCGGCTCCCGCGCGTTGCCACGCCCGTACGCCTCCCCGGAGACCCAGGAGGAACGCGCCGCAGCCTCCTTCTTTCCCGAGTCCCACGTATGGGACCGCTTCACCGCCGCCGCCCGCAAAACGCTCGCCTGCGACTGACCGGACGGGTGGGCCGCGTGGGCGGGCGGACGGCACAGCCCACCCGCGCGGCATGACACCATCGAACCGTGCTCGACATCGGCTACTCCCTCTCCCGGCGCTTCCCGGACCCCCCGCAGACCGACTACCGCCGCGCGGACGTCCGCGCCCTGCGGCACGACCTGTTCTCCGGGGACGTCTACCTCGCCGACACCAAGGCCGACCGGGAAGTGTCCACAGCCTGGGGATGGGTGCCCGTA
The DNA here is from genome assembly GCF_044765585.1 of Streptomyces sp. NPDC102441. NCBI lineage: Bacteria > Bacillati > Actinomycetota > Actinomycetes > Kitasatosporales > Streptomycetaceae > Streptomyces > Streptomyces sp. NPDC102441. The sequence continues at coordinate 139,776 of NZ_JBIWKH010000018.1, read as the reverse complement.
CTCGACTTCGCCTGGGCGCTCTGCGACATCGTCGAGCAGATCGACCGCGACCCCCGGGGCAACCGCTCGCACCGCCAGCAGTACGCCGAACTCGACTTCACCGAGTCGTCCGACCGCATGTTCTTCGAGCGCCGCTTCGGCTGGGTGGACGTCGACGCCGACTGGATGCCCGGCGACGAGCCCCCGCTCACCTTCAGCCACTCCCTGCTGCGCCGCGAGGCCCGCGATTTCCTGCACGACCTCATCGCCGACCTGGCCGACATGCACGAAGGCCTCGCCGACAACCCCGCCGTATGGGACCTCCAGGCCCGCTTCCCCCGCCTCTGAGCGGCCCCGCCGGCACGGCGGCTACGCCTCCACCCGCACCCCGATCTGCGCCGCGAACGCCGGAGCCAGCTCCATCAGCTGCGACGGGCTGATCACCGCCCCCGCCAGCCGCTCCACACCCCGCGCGATGTCGAGCTCGGCGACCGTCCGCAGATCGACGGACTCCATCCGCACAGCGCTGAAGTCGGCCCGCTTCAGCACGCAGTCCCGGAACTCCACCCGCACCAGCTGCGCCTCCCCGAAATCCGGCTCCGAGAGCACACACCCCTCGAACACCACGTCCTTCAGCCGTGCCTTGCGGAGATTCAGATAATCGATCTTCCCGCCCCGCACGAGCACCCGCTCCAGCACCGCGCCATGCAGCTGCACCCCGCCCAGCCGGGCGTCCAGGACCTCCACATCCCGCAGCGACGCCCCCGCGAGATCGGTGCCCACCCCCCGCACGCCCGTCAGCACCGAGTCGATGAACCTGGCCCGCACCAGCTCCGTCCGGTCCAGGGCACAGCCCCGCAGCTCACAGTCCATGAAGCGCGCCCCGGGACCCGACGCGTCGGCCAGATCCGTCTCCTCGAACCGCACACCGTCGTAATCCCCGTCGGGCTCCAGACCCTCCCCGTCGTACCCCACGAGAGGCGGCAGCCGGACCTCCGGCCGTCTCGCCTGAGCCACCCCGTCCTTCGCGCCCGCGCTCCTGCTGCTGCTCCTGTTGCCTGTACGTGCCATGCCCCCCATCGTGACGCACACCACTGACATCGCCCCTGGCCGGTGCCCACAGACGCCCACAGAACCGGCCCGGTGTCACAGAACCGGACCGGTGTCACAGAACCAGCCCGCCGAACCGTCCCCCGTACAGAAGCGCCCACCGCGAGGAGACCAGCCATGCAACGCATCCACATCGTCGGCGGCGGCCTCGCCGGACTGACCGCCGCCGTCACCACAGCCGAATCCGGCGTCCAGGTCACGCTCCACGAGGCCCACCACACCCTCGGCGGACGGGCCAGGACCTCCGACGGCCCCTACCTCACCAACGAGGGACCACACGCCCTGTACCGCCGCGGACCGCACTGGACCTGGCTCCGGCAGCGGGGACTCCTCGGCCGGCTCGCCTCCGTACCGCCACGCGAAGGCACCCGTTTCCTCTTCCACCGCGACGGCGCCCTGCGCAGGACCCCGCCACTCGCCATGCTGCGCCTCACCCGCCGCAACCCCCGCCCGGCCCCCGTCGACACCGACTTCCTCACTTGGGCCACCCGCCAGGTGGGCGAGGAAGGCGCCCGCGCGGCAGCGCACTACATGGGCGTGGCCCTCTTCCATCACGACCCTGGTTCGCTCTCCGCCGCCTTCGTCCAGGAACGCCTGCGCCGCGCCACCGCGCTTCCGCCCGAGGCCCACTACCCCGTCGGCGGCTGGGCCCAGCTCGTCGACCGGATGGCTGCCCGGGCCTGGGATCTCGGCGTACGCATCGAGACCGCCGCACGCATCGGTCCCCACGAACTGGCCGGCCTCCACCGCGACGGACCCGTGATCGTCGCCACCCATCTGGACTCCGCCCGCATCCTGCTGGAGGACCCCACCCTGACCTGGGACAGCGGCCGGACCGCCCTGCTCGACCTGGCCCTGCGGACCCGGCGCGGCGACCCCTTCATCATCTCCGACCTCGACGCCCCCGGCTGGATCGAACGGTTCACCGCCCAGGACCCCACGCTCGCCCCGGCGGGCGAGCAGCTCATCCAGGCCCAGATCCCCCTCGGCCCCGGCACCTCGCGCGCCGACGCCGTACGCCGCGCCGAGCACCTGCTCGACCTCGGCTTCCCCGGCCGGCACGACCGCACCACCTGGCGCCGCGAAGCGCTCGCCTCCGGCCGCACCGGCGCCGTCGACAAGCCCGGCACCACCTGGCGCGACCGCCCCGCCGTCGACCGCGGCGACGGAATCCTCCTCGCGGGCGACCAGGTCGCCGCCCCGGGGCTCCTCAGCGAAGTCTCGTTCAACAGCGGCATCGAAGCGGCGGTCCTCGCACTGGGACTCCTCGGCAGGACGGCACAGGACAAGCCCCGCACGGCAGAGGCCCCTTGACCTCAAGCGCACCTGAGGTCGGAGGGTGGTGACAGCAGCCACGCACCAGCACCCTGGGAGTCCAGCCATGTACGCCATCCGCCTCCACGCCTTCGGCCCCGCGGAGAACCTCGTCCACGAACGGACCGAGGACCCCGTCCCCGCCCCCGGCCAGGTCCGCATCGCCGTGGCCGCGGCCGGCGTACACCTCCTGGACACCCACCTGCGCGAAGGCAGGTCAGGCCCCTACCCGATCAGCGCCGCCGACCTGCCGACCATCCCAGGCCGCGAGATCGCCGGCACCGTCGAGTCCCTCGGAGAGGGAACCGATCCCGCCTGGCTCGGCCGCGACGTCGTCGCCCACATCGGCGCCGCCCCCGGCGGCTACGCCGAACTGACCGTCGTAGACGCCGAGAAGCTCCATCCGCTCCCCGACGGCCTCGACGCGGCCGAAGCCGTCGCGATGATCGGCACGGGCCGCACCACCCTGGGGATCGTGCAGTTCGCCGACCTCGGCCCCGGCTCCGTCGCACTCGTCACCGCAGCGGCCGGCGGCATCGGCACGCTCCTCGTCCAGTACGCCAAGAACGCCGGAGCCACCGTCATCGGACTGGCCGGCGGACCCGCCAAGACCGCCCGCGTCACGGAGAACGGAGCCGACCTCGCCGTCGACTACACCCTCCCCGACTGGCCGCGCCGCGTCCGCTCCCACCTCGAAACCCTCGGCCGCCCCGCCACCGTCGTCTTCGACTCGGTCGGCGGGATCACCGCCCGCACCGCCGTCGACCTGCTCGGCACGGGCGGCGAGCACCTCGTCCACGGCGCCTCCGGCGGGCAGACACCGGTCCTCAGCGAGACGGAACTCGCCGAGCGCGGCATCACGTCCCGCAGCGTCCTGGGCCCCGCCATGATCGAGAAGGGAGGCGGCATGAGGGCCCTGGAAACCCGCTCCCTGGCCGAAGCCGCCGCAGGCCGCCTCCGCCCCGCCGTCCAGCGCTTCCCGCTCGCCGAAGCGGCCGCCGCCCACCGCGCGCTGGAGACGCGAGGCACGGTCGGCAAGGTCGTCCTCGTACCGTAGAAGGCTCTCAGACCGCCCCGAGCTCCGCCAGCGCCTCGTCGTGAAGCCGGTACACCGTCCACTCGTCCTGGGGACGCGCACCCAGCGACTCGTAGAACGCGATGGACGGGGCGTTCCAGTCCAGCACCGACCACTCCAGGCGCCCGTAGCCGCGCTCCACACAGATCCGCGCCAGCTCCGTCAGCAGTGCCTTCCCGTGACCGCCGCCGCGCCGCTCGGGGCGCACGTACAGATCCTCCAGATACACCCCGTGCACCCCGCGCCACGTCGAGAAGTTGAGGAACCACAGCGCGAACCCGACCACCTCACCGTCGGCGTCCGACACCGCGACATGCGCGTACGCGGCGGGCCGCTCCCCGAACAGCGCCTCGCGCAGCTGCTCCTGGGTGGCATTCGCCTCATCGAGCGCCTTCTCGTAGTCGGCGAGCTCACGGACCATGGCATGGATGGCGGGAACGTCCTCGGACGTGGCTGTACGAATCATGGAGGCAGCCTAAACAGCCGGGCCGAGCCCCTGCGCCTCAGTCCCGCCCCAGCAGCCGCCGGGCGATCTCCGCATGGTCCGCGTACAGCCGCGGCCTCCCCAGCCGGATCCCCCACAGAGCGTTCTGCAGCACCCTCCCCAGCGTCCACGCCCGCGCACGCTCCCGGTCCAACTCCAGCACCCCGCACAGCAGACCGAACCTCCACAGCACCTCGGACGCGTCGAACCTCTGGTCCAGCGCCGGGAACAGCTCGAACGCCGGATCGCCCGCGAGCGGCTTCGGGTCCAGGACCACCCACTCCCCCGCCCGGCCCTCCTCCGCGCGCCCCGCCAGGATGTTGGCGTAATGCAGGTCCCAGTGCAGCAGTCGGTCCCCCGGCTCACCCGCGACCTCCCGCACCGCCGCCGCGCAGTCCAGCAGCCGCCGCCGCTCGCCCGCGTCCTCCAGCACCACGACCGCCCCCGGCGTCTCCGCCAGCATCCCGGCAGCCGCGTCCCCCAGCCGCCGCATCCCCGGCGGAGCCGGCACCCGCACCAGCCGGGACAACGACCCCGCGAGCACCCTCACCGCCTCCCGCACATCCGGCACCCCGGTCAACGGGCGGTGCTCGTCGAGCCGTTCCAGCAGCATCACCCCGGTCTCCGCGTCATGCTCCAGCAGGCCCACCACCCCCGCGCCCGCAGCACCCCAGACCCGTAGCGCGACAGGCTCCCCCACCGTCTCCGCATCCACCATCTGAAGCTTCAGCGCCGCCCCACGACCGTCCGCCTCCCGCACCACCGGAACCACCAGCGCACACATCCCGTACATCACGGCCCCGTCGGGCCGCAGCCCCCACTCCTCCAGGAACCTCCCCGCCAGGCCGGGCAACGCGGCAGCGAACGCCCGCCCCGCCGCCCCTTGGTGCTCACCCAGATTCATGACCAGGTCATCCGGAACGTCGATCACACCGCGATCGTAGAGGTACCGTCCCTCCAGCGACTGGGCTGCACACGGACAAGCAGGGGACACATGAGCACCGTCAGTACCGTCAACGGCGGCATATCGTTCTGGTACACGAACAAGGGCACCCCCGCCCCACGCGAACCCCTGCCCGGCGACACCAGCGCCGACGTCTGCATCGTCGGCGGCGGCTACACCGGACTCTGGACGGCGTACTACCTCAAGAAGGCCGTCCCCTTCCTCAACATCACCGTCCTGGAAGCCAAGTTCTGCGGTTACGGCGCCTCCGGCCGCAACGGCGGCTGGCTCTACAACGGCATCGCCGGCCGTGACCGCTACGCACGACTCCACGGCCACGACGCCGCCGTCCGCCTCCAGCAGGCCATGAACGACACCGTCGGCGAAGTCATCCGCATCGCCGACGAAGAGAACATCGACGCCGACATCCACCACGGCGGCGTCCTGGAAGTCGCCCACACCCCCTCACAGCTCGCCCGCCTCAAGGACTTCCACTCCGTCGAGATCGCCTTCGGCGAGACCGACCGCGTCCTGCGCGGCGCCCGCGAGACAGCCGAACGCATCCGCGTCTCCGGAGCCGTCGGCTCCAGCTGGACCCCGCACGGCGCCCGTTTGCACCCCGCCAAACTGGTCAAGGGCCTCGCCGACACCGTCGAAGCCCTCGGCGTCACGATCCACGAATCGACACCCGTCACCGAGATCAAGCCCAAGCACGCCGTCACCCCGTACGGCACCGTCCGCGCACCCTACGTACTGCGCTGCACCGAAGGCTTCACCGCAGGCCTCAAGGGCCAGAAACGCACCTGGCTCCCCATGAACTCCTCCATGATCGTCACCGAGCCCCTCACCGACGCCCTCTGGGACACCATCGGCTGGGACGGCCGCGAAACCCTCGGCGACATGGCCCACGCCTACATGTACGCCCAGCGCACCGCGGACAACCGCATCGCGCTCGGCGGCCGGGGCGTGCCCTACCGCTACGGCTCCGCCACGGACAACGACGGCCGCACCCAGCCCGCCACCATCGAAGCCCTGCGCGACCTGCTCGTCCGCTTCTTCCCCACCACCGCCGGCACCCGCATCGACCACGCCTGGTCCGGAGTGCTCGGCGTCCCCCGCGACTGGTGCGCCACCGTCACCCTCGACCGCTCCACCGGCCTCGGCTGGGCCGGCGGCTACGTCGGCTCCGGCGTCGCCACCGCCAACCTCGCGGCCCGCACCCTCCGCGACCTGATCCAGCAGGACTCCGGCCAGGCAGGACCCACCGACCTGACGGCACTCCCCTGGGTCAACCACAAGGTCCGCCGCTGGGAACCCGAACCTCTCCGCTGGCTCGGCGTCCACGCCCTGTACGCCGCCTACCGCACAGCGGACCGCCGCGAGTCCGCCTCACCCGGCCTCGGCACGGACCGCCTCGCGAAGACGGCGGACCGCATCGCGGGCCGGCACTGACCGACCCGCGACACGCCCCTCAGGCAGCCTCCGCCGCGTCCCGCCGGCCCCCCTCACGGTGAATCGGCACCGCCGAACCCGTGAGGGGGACACCCGACCCACCCCGTCGCGCCGCGACGATCTCCGCAGCGATGGACAGAGCGGTCTCCTCCGGAGTACGGGCACCGATATCGAGACCGATCGGCGACCGGAGCCGGGCCAACTCGTCCTCACGCAGCCCAGCTTCCCGCAGCCTCCGGTCACGGTCCGCATGCGTCCGGCGCGAACCCATCGCCCCGACGAACGCCACCGGCATACGCAACGCCTGCTCCAGCAAGGGAATATCGAACTTGGCGTCGTGCGTGAGCACGCACAGGACCGTACGCCCGTCGGTCGCGGTACCCCGCAGATAGCGGTGCGGCCAGTCGACGACCACGTCGTCCGCCTCCGGGAAACGAGCCCGGGTGGTGAAGACAGCACGCGCGTCGCACACCGTGACGTGATAACCGAGGAACTTGCCGGCGCGGACCAGTGCCCCGGCGAAATCGATCGCACCGAACACGATCATCCGAGGCGGCGGCACCCTCGACTCGACGAGAAGAGTGACACCACCCGGGCAGCGCGACCCGTCCTCCGCCAGTTCCAAGGTGCCGGTACGCCCGGCATCCAGCATCGCCCGCGCCTCGGCCGCCGCCGCCCGGTCCAGCCCCGTGGAACCCCCGTACGACCCCTCGTACGACCCGTCCGGACGCACCAGCAGCGCTCCGCCCAGAAGCCCGGCCGGACCCCGGACGACCCGGACCAGCGCCAACGGCTCACCCGAGGCGGCAGCCGGCAACGCCGTCCCGAACACCTCCCGGGCAGACGCCCGCGCGTCGACCGGGGTCACCATGACATCGACGACCCCGCCACAGGTCAGCCCGACCGCGAAAGCGTCCTCATCGCTGTAGCCGAACCGCTCCAGGACCGTCCCGCCGTCCTCCAGTGCCTGGACACACAGGTCGTACACCGCCCCCTCCACACAGCCGCCGGAGACCGAACCGACAACCGTGCCCTCACTGTCCACGGCGAGAGCCGCACCCGGACCGCGCGGCGCGCTCCCCCCGACGGCCACGACGGTGGCGACGGCGAACGCCCGCCCCTCATCCACCCACCGGGCCAGCTCGTCCGCGATGTCAAGCATGCGGGCCGGCCGTGAGAACACGATCGGGCCGGATGGGCAGAGTGCGATGGCGTACGCCCGTCGCATGCCAGACAGCGTTGGCGATCGCCGCCGCCGCCCCCACGATCCCGATCTCACCGATGCCCTTGATCCCCACCGGGTCGTCCGGGTCCGGATCGTCCACCCAGTCCGCCTCGACAACCGGCACATCGGCATTCGTCGCGACGTGATAACCAGCCAGGTCGGCACCGTAGAGAGCCCCGGTGTTCCGGTCCCTGACCGCCTCCTCGTGCAGAGCCATGGAAATGCCCCAGATCATCCCACCGGTGAACTGACCACGCGCCGTCAGCGGGTTGACGATCCGGCCTGCGGCGAAGATGCCCAGCATCCGGCGCACACGCACCTCACCGGTACTCACATCCACAGCGACCTCGGCGAACTGCGCCCCGAAGGAGTGCCGCTCCTTCTGCGCCAGAGCCCCGATCGCCTCGGTCGTGTCCGACCGCACCGTGATGCCCTCCGGGGGAACACCGTCAGCCAGAGCGACCCGCTCCCGCAGCTCCTCCGCCGCCGCCGTCACCGCCCAGGCCCACGACCGGGTGCCCATCGAACCACCGGCGATCATCGCCTGCCCGAAGTCACTGTCCCCGATCCGCACGCGCACCCGGCCGGTCGGCACCTGAAGAGCATCCGCGGCGACCAGAGTGAGCGCCGTCCGAGCGCCCGTCCCGATGTCCGCCGCGTTGATCCGCACGGTGAACGTGCCGTCGGCCTCCGCCGTCGCAGCCGCCGTGGACGGCATCGCACCCGCGAAGAAAGAGGCAGCCGCCGTCCCGGTACCCAGCAGCCAGCGCCCCTCCCGGCGAATACCCGGCCGCGGATCGCGATCCGCCCAGCCGAACCTGCGGGCACCCTCCCGGAAACACGCCGGCAGATTACGGGTGCTGAACGGCAGCCCGGAGACCGGACCCACCTCGGGCTCGTTGCGCAGGCGCAGCTCGATCGGATCGATGCCGCACTTCTCGGCAAGCTCGTCGAAAGCCGACTCCAACGCGAACGACCCCGGCGCCTCACCAGGAGCACGCATGAACGTCGGACTCGGCACATCGAGCCGCACGACCCGGTTGGCGGTGCGATGGGCAGGGGCGTCATACATCACCCGCGCCGGACCGGCACCCGACTCGATGAACTCGTGCACCGTCGACGTGCGGCTCACACAGCTGTGCTCCAGCGCACGCAACCGCCCCTCGGCATCGGCACCCAGCCGGACCCGCTGCGCCGTGGGACTCCGATAGCCGGCGAGCGAAAACACCTGACGCCGCGTCATGACGACACGGACCGGCCGCGACAGAGCCGTCGCCGCCATCACAGCTGCCACCTGATGCGCGCGGACACCCTTGCTCCCGAAACCACCACCGACATGCTCGGACCGCACACGCACCGAGGCCGGATCGAGCGAGAAGAGGTTCGCGAGCTCACTCGCGACCCACACCGTGCCCTGGTTGGAGTCCACCACCTCCAGCCGGCCACCGTCCCACAGCGCCGTCGCGGCATGGGGCTCCATCGAGTGATGGTGCTCCTCCGGCGTGGAGTACTCGGCGTCCAGGACGACCGCTGACGCCGCCAGCTCGGCCCCCAGGTCCCCCTTCTCCGTCACACCCTCCCCACCGGGCCCTGCGACCGAGTACGCATCCGGGTGATCGCCGGAGAACGAGACGTCGTGCGGCTCCTCCTCGTAGCGCACCACCAGCGCCTCGGCGGCCTCCCTCGCCTGCTCGGAGGTCTCGGCCACGACCAGCGCGACAGGCCAGCCCGCGTGCGGCACCCGGTCGTGCTGGAAGACGGCGACGGTCGGGTCCGGTTTTCCGAGCATGCCGACGTAGTCGATGTCGACCCGCGGAGCGTTCCCGTGGTGCAGGACCGTGAGAACACCCGGCATCTCCAGGACCGCGGCACTCTCCACCTCGCGTACACGGCCACGGGTGATCGTCGACAGCACCAGCCACCCGTGCACGAGCCCGGCGAAGGGGATCTCGCCGGCGTAACGGGCCGCTCCGGTGACCTTGTCCCGGCCCTCCACACGGGTGTGCGCGGTGCCGACGGCGTTCGTCGCCCTGGTCCCGGGCGTGGTGGTGGTCATCGGGCTGCCTCCTCGGCGAGTTCGCTCAGCACGGCGACGACGAGGTTGCGCATCAGTGTCACCTTGTATCCGTTGTGCGGCAGCGGCCGGGCGGCCGCCAGCTCGGCGTCGGCGGCGGCGGCGAAGGCCGCGGCGTCGGCCGGCCCGCCGGTCAGTACCTCCTCGGCCGTACGCGCCCGCCACGGCCGGGAGGCAACCGCCCCGAAGGCCAGACGCACCTCGTGCACGACGCCGTCACGGACGTCGAGCGCGGCGGCTATCGAACCGATCGCGAAGGCGTACGACGCCCGCTCGCGCACCTTCCGGTAGCGGGAGTTCGCGGCCACCGGAGCGGGCGGCAGAGTGACGCCGGTGATCAGCGCACCCGCCGGAAGGGCCGTCTCCCGGTGCGGGGTGTCACCCACCGGAAGGTAGAACTCGGCAAGGGGCAGCTGCCCCGCCCCGTCAGCCGTCTCGTACTCGACGACGGCATCGAAGGCCGCCAGCGCCACCCCCATGTCGGAGGGGCTGGTGGCCACACAGTGGCCGGATGCCCCCAGGACCGCGTGGTTGTGGTGCTCACCCTCGATCGCGGGACAGCCACTACCGGGAACACGCTTGTTGCACGGCTTGGACACATCGGCGAAGTAGCCGCAGCGGGTGCGCTGCAGCAGGTTCCCGCCGACGGTGGCCATGTTGCGCAGCTGCCCCGAGGCACCGGCCAGCACCGCCTGCGTCAGAGCCGGGTAGTTCCGGCGCACATCGGGGTGCGCGGCGAGGTCGCTGTTGGTGACGGTCGCACCGATGCGCAGTCCGCCGCCCTCGGACGACTCGACCCGGTCCAGCGGAAGTTCACGTACGTCGACGAGCCTGGCGGGCCGCTCTACGCCGGTCTTCATCAGGTCGACGAGATTCGTGCCCCCGCCGAGGAACCGGGCATCCGGGTCGGCGTCCAGCAGCGCGACAGCGCCGGAGACGTCCACCGCGCGCGCATATCCGAACTCCTTCATGCCGCCGCCCCCTCGTGCTCCGCGCCCCGCGTACTCTCCACGTCCCGGCCACCGTCCACGGCACGGGCCGCCGCATCGGCCTCCGCCGCGCGGGCGACCGCCTGCACGATGGACACATACGCGCCGCAACGGCACAGATTGCCGCTCATCCGCTCCCGGATCTCCTCTGCCGTCAACGGCGGTGGCCCAGCCTCGGGCCGCACATCGTCGGTGACGGCACTCGGCCAGCCGGCCGCGTGCTCCTCGATCACCGCGACGGCTGAACAGATCTGACCAGGGGTGCAGTAACCGCACTGATAACCGTCCAGGTCGAGGAACGCCTGTTGCACGGCATGCAGTTCATCGCCTTCGGCGACGCCTTCGATGGTGGTGATCTCCCGCCCTTCGGCGGCCACCGCCAGCTGCAGACAGGACACGGCCCGGCGCTTGTCGATCAGGACGGTGCAGGCGCCGCACTGCCCCTGGTCGCAGCCCTTCTTGGTGCCGGTCATATCGAGGCGCTCGCGCAGGGCGTCGAGCAGGGTGGTGCGGTGGTCGACGGTCAGCGTGTGCTTCTCGCCGTTGATGTTCAAGGTGACGGCGCTGTACGTCGGCGAGGGTGCTGTGGCCATGATCAGCCTTCTTTCGCATACCCGGACCACATCGCGAGGAAGGTCCGGCAGGCAGGGGAATCGGACGACGCGAAGACGTATCGGACAGGGACCGGAAACTGTCTGGATGCGGAGACGGGGCTGGAAGTGTGACTGTCCGCCCGGGCCGCCCACCGCTAAGGTGAACCTAACCGGACAGCTGTCCGCTCACCAGGAAAACGTAGTGGACAGTTGTCCACTTAGCAAGAGTGGGATCCGGCCACGAACTCGCGAGGAGGACGAGTGCGACAGAAGAGCAACGCACCACTGCGCTCGGATGCGCAGCGAAATCGCGAGCGCATCCTGGAAGTCGCCCTGGCGGAACTGACACTCTGCGCGGACACCCCGCTCAGCGTCATCGCCAGGAAAGCAGGCGTCGGACAAGGCACCCTCTACCGCAACTTCCCAAGCCGCGAGTCCCTGGTCCTCGAGATCTACCGCCACGAGATGCAACAGGTCGCCGACGCCGCGACCGAACTGATCAGAACCCACGAGCCCGACCTCGCCCTGCGCGAGTGGATGGACCACCTCGCCCGGTTCGCCATGACCAAAGCCGGCCTCGCGACAGCGATCCGCCAGGCCACCAGCGCACCGGGCAGCCCGGCGAAACCGGGCCACACCCCGGTGACCTCCGCAGCGGAGCTCCTGCTCCACGCCAACGAGAAGGCCGGCACCATCCGCCCCGGAGTCACCCCGGACGACTTCGTCCTCGCCATCGCCGGCCTCTGGCAACTCGACCCCCACGGCGACTGGCAACCCCGCGCCACCCGCCTCCTGGACCTCGTCATGGACGGCCTGCGGGCGGGGGCGCCCGGGGGGGAAGAAACCTGAGGCAGCGCGCCGCCCCAGCAACACCGCCTCGGACGCCCACCTATGCCTCGCAATCGGGAACGGCCACTCCCGACGCGGCATCGAGCGATGAGTTCCGACACGAAGAGAAGTCTTCCCGGGTACACCCGACGCACGAACTCTGCCAAGCCTGATGACCGGCACCATGCGACGAATCGCAGCCCGGAACCGGAGCCAAGCGCCCGACCGGCCCCGAAGGCCACGCCGACTACGCCACCTCGATGCCGTACTCCTGCACCAAAGCCTCCAGCCCGCCCGGATACCCCTTCCCTCCGGCCACGAACTCCCAGTCACCGGAACCCCGCAACCGGAACGACCCCAGGACCAGCGCCACCTCACCCGACCGGCCGTCGGACACCTCCAACCGGTCCAGCTCCACACCCGCCGCATCGCGCAACCGGATGCCCGCCTCGGTGAAGCCCGCGAGATCTCCATCAGGGTCGACCTCCGGGTCCACCGCAGCCACAAGCACCACACGATCCGCCTCGGCAGGCAACGCGTCGAACGCCACCCGCACCGCCGCCCGGTCCCCCGCGAACCCGTGCACAGCCCGCACCGCACCCTCAGGGGTCCGCGGATTGTTGAAGAACACGAAGTGGTCATCGCTCAGCACCCGGCCACCACGGCACACCAACGCACACACATCCAGCGCCACACCGCCCGACCACGTCATACCCAGCACGTTGTAATCGCCACCCGGCTCGTCCTCTTCGTCCGGCGACGACCGCTGAGCAGGCACCGACGCATCATCCGCACCGGCCGACAACCTCCCCCGCAGACCACAACGGCCCAGAAGATCGACCAGCTCAGCACCCGAGACCAGAGTCAGCGGCTTGCCGTTGGCGAACGTGTACGACCCGGGCCCGAAGCCCGAAGTCGTCACCAGCACACCCTTGTTGGCGCCCGCCCCCTGCACCGTGCCGTACAGATCACGCACCGCACCCGGAGGAACCGTGTTCCGATAACGCTTCACCTGCACGATGATCTTTCCGCCGCTGATCGGATCCGGATCCAGAGCCTCGACGTCGACACCACCATCATTCGAACGCTGCGTCGTCACCGCACGCATCCCCCGCGCCCGGAACAACTCGGCAACCAGCCCCTCGAACTCGACCGGGTCCATCTCCAGCAGATCCGGCTCCCCACCGCCACCGTGCGACACGACACCGGAACCCAGATCCGCCGGAACCCTCCCCGGCCGCACAGCCACCCGCTGATCCGGACGAGCCGACAACTGCCCCCGCAGCCCCTCCGTCAGGCAGTCCACCGCACTCACCTGCTCCAGGTTCAGCCCACCGAAATCGGCACGCGAAACCATCACAGTGCTCAGGCAGACCACCGCCTGCCGCCCCGTCGCCGGATCCACGTCATCCACGAAACCGTTCAGGGCAACCGACTCCACGATCCCGAACTCATCCGCCGCGAACACATCCCGCAGCGCAAGCAACACACACTGAGCAAGCACATCCCGGTACAAAGCCCTCCGCTGGCCGACAGGCCGGGGCGTCTCCTTCTCCCGGTCCGACCCCACCAGATACCGAACGATCTTCGACTCAGGAACCACCGCCAGACCCGGCAACTCCCAGTCCAGCACCAATTGCCGCCCCGCCGGATCAAACGCAGCCGTCACCTGGCGCGGGAAGTCCGCCGGCCACACCGATGACGCGTACAACGCGGCCGAGAAATACTCCACCACCGCATCCACATCACCCCGCCGAAGCGCCACAACCATCTCCGCGACCCCAGCATTGTGCCGACGGATCTCACCCAACCGCCCCTGCACCCAATCGTCATACTGACGCCGGTACTGCGCGAGCTGCTGCTGCCGCTGCACCTCCGCCGCCTGCGCCACCTGCCAATCCCGCTGATACCGAGCCTGCGCCTCCTGCTGCGCCTGCGCCCGCCTCCCCACAGTCCAACCACCCTGAACCTGATAGCGGTTCACATCCGGCATAGGCACGGGATACGCCAGTTGCCCCGGCGCGAACGGCTCGATGTCCTCCGCACGCGTCAACGACGCCGTCCGGAACGCAGGCACCCGCGAACCGGCAGCCAGCAACCCCTCCAGCACACCGACCCGAGCCTCCAGCTCCTCCGTGCGCCGCGCCGCATCCGCCTCACGCCGCCGCCGGTACTCGGCCTGCTGCTCCCGATGCAACCGGGCCATGTCCCGCTCATGGGCCCGCTGCAAACGCTCCTGCTCACGCGCACCCTGAACAGCGGCCCGATGCTGTGCTTCGTGCTGCCGCTGAAGCTGCCGCTGGGACTCCGCCCAAGCACCGACCAGGCCAATTGACCGACGACTCATCTACTGCACTCCCCACCCGCCTCCACACTTCCTGCACATGTCTTACACGGAGGGAAACGCCCACGTCTCGGGAGTGGCCGATCTGGGACGGCACAACGGCTCGGGCGACAAAAAAACCAGGCCAGCATGGCGCTGACCTGGCGTTTTGAGCCGCCTGTCGGAATCGAACCGACGACCTGATCATTACAAGTGATCCGCTCTGGCCAACTGAGCTAAGGCGGCACAGTGCACGCAAAAAACTGCGCGCGCAAGCCCTCAGTCTACACAGCACCTCGCCCACGCTCCACGAAGTTTCGCCGCCACCGTGACCATCCGACCACCTATGCGTTAAGAGGACTGACGTGCTGTTCCGTATATCGGACAGTCGGGGGGAGCGGGCATGACGGACACGGCGGACCAGCCGGTGCGGGTGACGGGCGAAGAGGCCAAGCGCATCAAACGCGACGCCCTGGGCATCACCGGCCGTAAGAAGCACCACGGCCGCGCTTTCACCGCCATGAGGGGCCGGACGAAGGAGCCCGGCACGCAGCAGCGCGTGTACCGCTACCGCTTCTATCCGACTCCGTCGCAGGCCGAGCAGCTGGAGAAGACCTTCGGAGCCTGCCGCTGGGTCTACAACGAAGGCCTGGCCCTGCGCGTCGGTGCCTGGGAGCGGCATCGGGTGTCGGTGGGGTTTGCCGAGTCGTGCCGGGCGTTGACGGGGTGGCGGCAGGCGTCGGAGACGGGCTGGCTCCGTGAGGTGTCGTCGACGGTGTTGCAGCAGTCGTTGCGGCATCTGGACGGGGCGTTCACGCGCTTCTTCAAGCAGTCGGCGAAGTATCCGCAGCGGAAGAGAAAGCACCGCTCGCGGGACTCGGCGACGTATGCGCGGACGGGCTTCCGGTGGGTGGAGGACCCGGAGCTTCCGGGTACGGGGCGGTTGACGCTGGCCAAGCAGTCGGAGCCGCTCGATGTGCGGTGGTCGCGACCGTTGCCGGTGGGCGTGCAGCCGGTGAAGCTGTCGGTGACGCGGGACCGGGCGGGACGCTATTTCGTCTCGGTGCTGGTCGAGGAGCGGACCGAGCCGTTGCCTGCCGTGTTCCTGCCGGGCGGGCGTGAGCCGAGGGCGGTGGGGATCGATCTGGGTCTGGCGGCTTTGGTGACGCTGGACGACGGGACGAAGGTGGATCACCCGCGGCTGTTGCGGAAGTACGAGAAGGAGCTGGCGCGGTTGCAGCGGGGGCTGCACCGGAAGAAGAAGGGATCGGCGAACCGGGGTAAGGCCCGGGCGCGTATCGCTCGGCTGTATGCGCTGATCAGTGATGTGCGCAGGGACATGCTGGACCAGTTGACCACCCGCCTCGTGCGCGAGAACCAAGTGCTCGTGGTGGAGGATCTGGCCATCATGAATCTGCTGCGGCCGTCCGTGGGGAAGAGCCGTCGGCGGAAGGCCGCGCTGAGTCGGTCGATCATGGACGCGGCCTGGGGTGAGCTGTTACGGCAGCTGCGTTACAAGTGCGAGTGGTACGGCCGGACGCTGGTGGTCGTCGACCGTTTCTTCCCGTCGACGCGGCGGTGCTCCGACTGCCATGTCAAGGGGCCGTCGCTCGATGTTTCGGTGCGGGAGTGGACGTGTGCGGAGTGCGGCGCCGTGCATGACCGGGATGTGAATGCGGCGCGGAACCTGCGGGACGAGGGGATGCGGTTGTACTGGCTGGTGGCTTCCGCGCTGCCGCCGGGGCGGGTGCCCCCGCCCGTGATCAAGGCATCGGAGCTGGCTGACGTGCTGCTGGCTGCGTGAGGAAGTGCGGTACGGACCGACGGGCCGTCGGCCGTGATGCCTGTGGAGCCCATGTAAGACCGGGCGGGTGTGCCCCTCAGGGGTGCGTCCGGTCGGCAGAGGGTGCTGAAGCAGGAAGTGCTGCGTCTGCGGCAGGGGTCAAAAGTGCATTGCTCTGCCGATCCATATTCGGGACCTCGGACTACTGACATATTCGAAAACGCCAGGTAGGTTCACCTCAGGTTCACTCCAGTGGACCACACCACTCCCTACTCGGATCGTCCGGCACGTTCCTGCCGGTTGAGGAGAAGCATCGTCATGGCCAGTGTCACGTTCGACAAGGCGTCCCGCGTCTACCCCGGCTCCACGAAGCCGGCTGTGGACCAGCTCGAGATCGACATCGAGGACGGCGAGTTCCTCGTCCTCGTCGGTCCTTCCGGTTGCGGCAAGTCGACCTCCCTGCGCATGCTCGCGGGTCTCGAGGACGTCAACGGCGGTGCGATCCGCATCGGTGACCGCGACGTCACGCACCTGCCCCCGAAGGACCGGGACATCGCCATGGTGTTCCAGAACTACGCGCTCTACCCGCACATGTCCGTCGCGGACAACATGGGCTTCGCGCTGAAGATCGCCGGGATCAACAAGACGGAGATCCGGGCGAAGGTCGAAGAGGCCGCCAAGATGCTGGACCTCGTCGACTACCTGGACCGCAAGCCGAAGGCGCTCTCCGGTGGTCAGCGTCAGCGTGTGGCGATGGGCCGTGCGATCGTGCGTGAGCCGCAGGTCTTCCTCATGGACGAGCCGCTGTCGAACCTCGACGCCAAGCTCCGTGTGTCGACGCGTACGCAGATCGCCTCGCTGCAGCGCCGTCTCGGCATCACCACGGTGTACGTGACCCACGACCAGGTCGAGGCCCTCACCATGGGTGACCGTGTCGCGGTCCTCAAGGACGGTCTGCTCCAGCAGGTCGACTCGCCGCGCAACATGTACGACCGCCCGAACAACCTCTTCGTGGCCGGCTTCATCGGCTCCCCGGCGATGAACCTCGTCGAGGTCCCGATCACCGACGGCGGCGTGAAGTTCGGCAACAGCGTCGTGCCGGTCTCCCGTGAGGCGCTCACCGCCGCCGCCGACCGCGGTGACAGCACCGTCACGGTCGGCATCCGCCCCGAGCACTTCGACATCGTCGAGCACGGCGGCGCCGCCGCGACCGGCCTCTCCAAGGCTTCCTCCGAGGCCCCTGCCGGTCTGGCCGTCTCCGTCAACGTCGTCGAGGAGCTCGGCGCCGACGGTTTCGTCTACGGTGCCGCGCAGGTCGGTGGCGAGCACAAGGACCTGGTCGTCCGTGTCGGTGGCCGCGCCGTTCCGGAGAAGGGCACCGAGCTGCACGTCGTGCCGCGCCCGGACGAGCTGCACGTCTTCGCCACCTCGACCGGTGAGCGCCTGACCGCCTGATCCTCACGATCCAGCCGCTACGGCCCCGTGTCCCTTCGAGGACGCGGGGCCGTTCGCGTTTCGCGGGGAGGATCGGGTTTCGGATCGCGCGAGGCCCAAATACCCTGGCACACCGGTCAATTCGCCCTGGCGCGTCAACGCGTGATTCGAAAAGGGCACTCGAACCATCCCTCGCAAGGGTGACGAAATGTCGCCAAGTCATCACTGACCGCTACGCTCGCCTGCGTGACCCACACCGCGCGCCGAATCGGCCGAACCCTAGCTCTCGTACTGCCCGTCGTCATGGTTCTGTCCGGGACCCTTGCGGTCACCCGTGTGCAGTGGTCAGGGCAGGACACCGAGACCCAGTTGCTGACCGCTGCCTCCGAGACCGTGTCCAAGCGGGCGAAGGCCCGGGCTCCTCAGGACGTTCTGCGGGACAAGCTCCTGCTGGAGCTCCGTGAGAAGGACCCGGGTGTCGCGCTGACCAGCCTCCAGCGCACCGTCGAGGGGCGTCCGTCCCTGGCGAAGCACTGCATGTCGATCGCCAGGGCGCTGGGCAAGGCGGCCGTGGACCAGTACGGTCCGACGCGCGCCCACCGTTTCTCCCGTCCGGTGTGCGACACCTCCTTCGCGTCGGGCGTCGCACAGTTCAGCTGAGCCGGGTGTGCCCGGGCACGGCATATCGTGCCTGGCATGCATACGTATCCGACGCAGGCCGTGATCCTGGCGGGTGGTCAGGGCTCGCGGCTGCGCCCGTACACCGATGACCGCCCCAAGCCGATGGTCGAGATCCCGGGGACCGGGACCCCGATCATCGGTCATCAGCTGTCCTGGCTGGCCGCCGAGGGCGTCACCGACGCCGTGGTCTCGTGCGGCCATCTTGCCGATGTGTTGCAGGAGTGGCTGGCCTCGGCCGTTCTTCCGTTGAGTGTCACGACCGTCGTCGAGACCGAGCCTCTGGGCCGGGGCGGCGGTCTCAAGCATGCGGCGGCGCGGCTGCCCGATCCGTCGGAGCCCTGGTACGCGACGAACGGCGACATCTGGACCCGTTTCTCGCTGCGGGAGATGGCCGCGTTCCACGCGGAGCGGGACGCCACCGCGACGCTCGCGCTGGCCCGTCCGCGGATCCCGTGGGGGGCTGTGGAGACGGACGCCTTCGGGCACATCACGGACTTCATCGAGTCGCCTCCGTCGCCGTATCTGATCAACGCGGGTGTGTATGTCTTCGCGCCGGAGTTCACGGCGATGCTGCCGGACCGCGGCGACCATGAGCGGACGACTTTCCCCCGGCTGGCCCGTGAGCGTCGGCTGGCCGGGTTCCCGCTGCCGCACGGGGCGTACTGGCGGGCGATCGACACCGCGAAGGACCTCACGGAGGCGGCGAAGGAGCTGGGCACCCACGCGGGGGGCTGACACGGCCGTGTGCGTACGTGGGCGAGGACGGTCACCGGGGTTCCGGTGGCCGTCCTCGTGGTGTGTCTGGTGCGGGTGTCAGCCGAGCAGGCCGCCGATGGGGTTCTGTCCGGCGCCGCCGGAGGAGCCGCCGTCGGATCCGCCGTCGGAGCCTCCGTCGTCCGAGCCACCGGTGGTGCCGCCGGAGCCGGTGGACCCGGATGAGCTGGGGCCGGTGTCGCCGGACGGGGGTTCCTGCGGGGCGGGCTCCTGCGGGGGTGCCTGGCCGGTGCCCTGGGTCTGGCTGGGCTGGCCGGCGCTCGCCCCGGCTGTCGGGCCGGAGTCGCGTCCGGGGCCGGAGCCCGGGGTGGACTCCTCGGCCGACGGGGTGCCGGGGGCACTGGAGGGGGAGGTCTCGGGGGCGCGGTTCTCCGGGGTCCTGGAGGGCTTGCCCTGCTTGTCCTTGGACTTTTCGGGGAGCGGGGAGCCGGGCAGCTGGTTGGCCGGGTAGCTGTCGGGGCCGGGCACGGTGATGACCTCGGTGGAGCGGACGGCGCCGCCGAGCATGGAGCCGACCAGCAGGGTCAGGCCGACGACGACGGTGGCGACCGCGGTGCCGCGGCGGAGTACCCGGCGGCGGAGGTCCCAGATGGCGGAGCGCGGGCCGAGTGTGCGCCAGGCTTCTCCTGCGAGGTGTCCGTCGAGGGAGTAGACGGGGGCGCCGGCGATGACGAGGGGGCTCCAGGCGGCCAGCAGGATGATGTCGGGGGTGTCGTAGGCGGCGGCGGTGCGCCAGCTGACCGTGACGAGGATGGCGGCGGAGAGCAGGGCGCCGAAGGCCGCCGCGATCCGTTGCCAGAGTCCGAGGACGGTGAGGACGCCGACGACGATCTGGAGGAAGGCGACGGAGAGGCCGGCGGCGACGGGGTGGCCGAGCGCGAGGTCGCGCATGGGTTCGGCGGCGGTCCAGGGGTGCAGCGAGGTCAGCCACTTGACCATGGAGCCGCGGTCGCCGCCGTCGAAGTAGGCGGGGTCGCAGAGTTTGCCCATGCCGGCGTAGATGGCGAGGAAGCCGAGGATGACGCGCAGCGGGAGGAGTACGACGCCGAGGTTCATCCGGCGGCCGGGGTAGTAGGCGTGGCGGACGGTGTCGTTGGCGTGGCGTCGTTCGCCGGTGGTGGTGTCGTCCTGGCTCTCGGCGTCGGGGTCGTCGTCGGTGATGTCGTACGCGTCGTGGGGCGGGGTGTCGACGACGTCGTAGGCTCCGACGGCCTGGCGCATGGGGGGCAGCAGCGGGCCTGTGCGGCCCCCGGGCTGGTGAGGGGGCCGGAGTACGGGGTTGGGCTGGGTCTCGTCGAGGCGCGGGATGACCTGGGTGCCGCCGCCCGTGTCGTCGTGGCCCGCGCCGAGGTCGCCGCCGGGGCGGGCGTCGAGGTGGCCGACGGTGGAGTTCCGTACGGCCTGCAGGAGTCCGGTCGCTCCGGGGTCGCCCGGTTGGGACCGGCCGCTCCAGACGACGGGGGCCCGCCTGCGGCCGCCTGAGCCGCTCATGGCGGGGATCCTGGCCGGTCCGGCGGAGCCCACGGGGCGCAGACGGGTGCGCTGACCCGGGGCGAGCTGTACCCGGAAGCTGGCGTGGCTGACGATGACCTGCGCGGGGTCGCTGTCCACCTTCGTCATGCTCAGGGCGGGTTGGTCGTCGAACCGAGGCGTTCTGGTGTCCACACTCATCTAACCGAGTGATGTGTGATTAGGACACTGCCTTGACGTGCCCGAAGTGTCCGAGACCCGTCAACAGTCCTCCGCGGTACGTGAGTCCGCGTACACGCGCACGTCCCCGGGGCGGGGACGTGGGTCCTCCAGCGGGCGTATCCCGCCCGGCCGGCGGGGCCCCGCGTGCCGCGTCGGCCGCGGGGCCAGGTCCCGTGCGGCGGGGGTCACGCCCTGCGGCGTGCGACCTCGTACATCACGATGCCGGCGGCGACGCCGGCGTTGAGGGATTCGGCGCCGCCTGGCATGGAGATGCGGACGCGGTAGTCGCAGGTCTCGCCGACGAGGCGGCCGAGGCCCTTGCCCTCGCTGCCGATGACGACGACGACGGGGCCGCCGAGGGCTTCGAGGTCCTCGACGGTGTGCTCGCCGTCGGCGGCGAGGCCGACGATCGCGATGCCTTCCTTCTTGTACGCCTCGAGCGCGCGGGTCAGGTTGGTGACCCGGGAGACGGGCGTGCGGGCGGCGGTGCCGGCGGAGGACTTCCAGGCTCCGGCGGTCATGCCGGCGGCGCGGCGTTCGGGCACGACGACGCCGTGGCCGCCGAAGGCGGAGACGGAGCGGACGATGGCGCCGAGGTTGCGAGGGTCGGTGATGCCGTCGAGGGCGACGATGAGGGGGTCCTCGCCGTTGTCGTAGGCGGCGGCGGTGAGGTCCTGCGGGTCCGCGTACTCGTAGGGCGGGACCTGGAGGACGAGGCCCTGGTGGTTCAGGCCGTTCGTCATCCGGTCGAGCTCGGGGCGCGGGGCCTCCATGAGGTGGATGTTGCCGCGCTCACCGGCGAGCTGGAGTGCCTCGCGGACCCGCTCGTCGTTATCGATGTACTGCTGGACGTAGAGGGTGGTGGCGGGCACGCCGTCGCGGAGGGCCTCGAAGACGGGGTTGCGGCCGACGACCATCTCCGAGGTGCCCTTGACGCCGCCGCGCCGGGGGGCGGGGCGGCGGCTGGCGGCCTGCTTGGCCTTGGCGGTGGCCATGCGGTTCTTCTTGTGCTTCTTACGCTCCTCGGCGGGCGGTGTCGGTCCCCGGCCTTCGAGGCCACGGCGACGCTGCCCACCGCTGCCGACCTGCATGCCCTTCTTGTTGGACGTGCGGCGGTTCTTGCGTTGGCTGTTCCCGGCCATGACCTACCTGTTTCGTTGCTTCAGAAAGACGTCGTCAAGTGAAAGTGTGCCGCCCGGATGGCCGGGCGGCACATTTGCGCTGCTCACGCATGGTGCGAAGTCCGCTCAGCGCGGTCCGAGTGTCCACCGGGGTCCGCTGGGGCTGTCCTCGATGACGAGGCCGGACTGGTTGAGCTGGTCGCGGATCGCGTCGGCGGCGGGCCAGTCCTTGCGGGCCCGCGCGGACTGGCGCTGGTCGAGGACGAGGCGTACGAGGGTGTCGACGACGCCGTGGAGGTCTTCGCCGCGGTCGCTCTCGTCGGCCCAGTGGGGGTCGAGGGGGTCGAGTCCGAGGACGCCGAGCATCGCGCGGACCTCGGCGAGGCGGGCGACGGCGGCTTCCTTGTCGTCGGCGGCGAGGGCGGAATTGCCCTGCCGGACGGTGGTGTGGACGATCGCGAGGGCCTGCGGGACGCCGAGGTCGTCGTCCATGGCTTCCGCGAACGCGGGCGGTACCTCGGCTGCGGCCTCGACCGGTCCGGCCTTCTCCACCACGCGCTGGACGAAGCCTTCGATCCGCGCGAAGGCGGACTCGGCGTCGCGCAGCGACTCCTCGCTGTACTCGATCATGGAGCGGTAGTGCGGGGTGCCGAGGTAGTAGCGCAGGACGATGGGCCGCCAGTGCTTGACCATCTCGCTGACCAGCACGGAGTTGCCGAGGGACTTCGACATCTTCTCGCCGGCCAGGGTGACCCAGCCGTTGTGCACCCAGTACTTCGCGAAGTCGTCGCCGAAGGCCTTGGCCTGGGCGATCTCGTTCTCGTGGTGCGGGAAGATCAGGTCGATGCCGCCGCCGTGGATGTCGAAGGCGGTGCCGAGGTACTTGTGCGCCATGGCGGAGCACTCCAGGTGCCACCCGGGGCGGCCGCGGCCCCAGGGTGTCTCCCAGCTGGGCTCGCCGGGCTTGGCGGCCTTCCACATGGCGAAGTCGCGCTTGTCGCGCTTGCCGGTCTCGTTGTCGCCGGAGGGCTGGCGCAGGTCGTCGAGGTCCTGGTTGGAGAGCTCGAGGTATCCCTCGTACGAGCGGACGTCGAAGTAGACGTTGCCGTCGGCCTCGTAGGCGTGGCCTCGCTCGATGAGGCCGCGCATCATCTCGACCATCTCGGTGATGTGGCCGGTGGCACGGGGCTCGTACGTGGGCGGGAGGCAGCCCAGGACGTCGTAGCCCGCGTTGAACGCGCGCTCGTTCTCGTAGCCGATGGCCCACCAGGGGCGGCCCTGCTCGGCGGACTTCTTGATGATCTTGTCGTCGATGTCGGTGACATTCCGGATGAACGTCACGTCGTACCCGCGGTATTCGAACCAGCGGCGCATGATGTCGAAATTCAGTCCGGACCTGATGTGCCCGATGTGCGGGGCAGCCTGCACCGTGGCGCCACAGAGGTAGATCGAGACACAGCCCGCTGTGAGCGGGACGAAGTCACGAGTCTGCCGGGCGTTGGTGTCATGCAGGCGAATAGTCACCCCTCAAGGGTAGTGGGCCCGCACCAGTGCCCAGCGCCCCCTGTGGAAAACGTGTCACAACTAATCGGTGACGGTGGCGGCGGGCTCCGGCGTGCGCCGTCCGGTGGGCAGGGTCAGCGTGAGCGCGGCGCCCGCGAGGGGGATGGCGGCGAGCGCGGTCCAGAGGACGGGTCCGGGGGTGTCGAGGAGTGTTCCGGTGGCGGCGCTGCCCACGAGGACGGCGAGGCCGGACACGGAGGACAGGGCCCCGGTGGCGAGCCCGAGCCGCCGGTCGTCGACCAGGTCGGGTACGAGGCCCCGGGCGGCGGGGACCAGCAGCATCTGGCCGAGGGTGAGCAGGACGACGAGCGATGCCCCGGGGAGCAGGCCGAAGGGCCCGTCCGGGGCGATGGGCACCACGGCGAATCCGGCGGCGACGACGGCGAGCCCCGTGACGAGGGCGGTCCGGGGCGCTATGCGGTGGGCGGACCAGCGGGTCAGCGGCAGCTGGGCGGCGACGACGAGCAGGGAGGAGAGCGCGAAGAGTCCGCCGAGCGCGCCCTGGGAGCCGGTGGCCCGCTCCACCTCCACCGGCAGGGCGAGATAGAGCTGGTTGTAGGAGACGAGGTAGCTGCTGTAGGCGAGGCAGAGCACCAGGAAGGGCCGGTTGGTGAAGACCTGGCGGGGAGGGGCGGCGTCCGGCCGGGCGGGCCGGACGCGGTGGGGACGCCGGGGCATGAGGCGGGCGTGTCCGGCGAGTACGCCGACGAAGACGACGGCCCCGGCGAGGCACGCTGCCCGGAATCCTCCTCCCAGGAGCAGCAGCAGGCTGCCGAGCAGGGGTCCGATGAAGGCTCCGGCCTGTCCTGCGGCGGAGAAGACTGCCAGTACCTGGGCGCGTGGCGTTCCGGTTCCGGCTTCGTGGGCGACGGCGGCGCGCGTGGTCTCCGATTCGACGGCGGGTGAGAAGAGGGCGGCGGCGAAGCCGATGAGGAGGACGGCGCCGATGACGGTGACGGTGGTGCCGGCCTGGGCGAGCCAGCAGAATCCGGCGATGCGCAGGGCGCAGCCGGTGAGGACGACGGGCCGGGGTCCGTAGCGGTCGGTGAGGGCGCCTCCGACGACGAAGAGGCCCTGCTGGCTGAAGGTGCGCAGGCCGAGCACGAGTCCGACGAGCCATCCGGCCATGCCGAGCCCGTCGCCCAGGTGGGCGGCGAGGTAGGGCAGGACCGCGTAGAAGCCGGTGTTGAAGGCGAACTGGGTGGCGGTCAGGAGCCGGAGGTAGGGGGTGAGGGGGGCGGCGCGGGACCGGGTGCGTCGCGCATCGGTTGTCGTCACGTGCGGGGCCTGCCGCGTACGGCCGCCGAGGTCAGCACCGCGAGTGCGCCGAGGGCGGCGAGTGCGGCGGCGGGGGCGAGGACGGCCCAGGGGGCGCGTTCGGCGTAGGGCATGTTCTCGGAGAGCATGCGGCCCCACTCCGGTGCGGGGGCCGGTGCTCCGAGGCCGAGGAAGCCGAGGGAGGCGAGTGCCAGGGCGATGGCGGGGACGCGCAGGACGGCGTGGCGTACGACGGGTGGCAGGACGCCGGGCAGGATGTGGCGGCGCAGCCGGTGCCATGGCCCGGCGCCGAGGGCGCGGGCGGCGGCGATGTGCGGGGCGGCGCGTTCCTGGGAGTACAGCGCGGAGGTGTGGGCGGCGAGCGGGGCCCAGGCGACGACGGCGACGGCGGCTGCCGCGCCCCAGGGGCCGGGGCCCGCGATCCCCGCGACGACGAGTCCGGCCAGGACCGCGGGCAGGGCGTTGGCGGTCTCGGTGAGGGCTCCGGCGCGGGCGGCTCCGGCGAGCAGTCCGAGGAGCAGTGTGACGGCGCCGACGGCGATCGCGGTGAGCACGGTCCTGGCCGCCCCGTGGCCGAGGCGGGCGAGGACGTCGCGGCCCAGGGAGTCGGTGCCCAGCGGGTGGGCGGCCGACGGTGGGGCGAGGCGGGCGGCGGTGTCGGCGTACAGGGGGTCGCGCAGCAGACCCGCGAGGACGACGGCGACGAGGAGGGCGCCGAGGACTGCCGCCCCGGCGGCCACGGTGCGGCGTGTGGGGAGGTGCGGCGCGACGAGCGGGGGGAGGGCGCCGTCGGTCCGTGCGGGGCCGAGCAGGGCCCTGGAGCCGAGGCGGGCGGCGAGTCCGGCGGCGACGCCCAGGAGGAGCAGGAGCAGTACGCAGGCCTGAAGGGCGGGCAGGTCCTGGGCGAGGGCGGCGGCCAGGGCCGTGGAGCCGAGCCCGGGGATGGCGTAGAGCGTCTCGACGGCGACCGCGCCGCCGGTGAGCCCGACGACGACGAGGCCGAGCTGGGGCAGCAGCGCGGGCAGGGTGCGGCGCAGGGCGTGTGCGGCGATCCGGCGGGCGGGCATCCCGTGGGCGGTGGCGGCGCGCGCCCAGGGTTCGGCGAACGCTGCGGGCAGCGCGTCGTCGAGCAGCCGCCCGAGGAGTGCGCCGGCGGGTACGCCCATGGCGAGGGCGGGCAGGACGAGCTGTTCGGGCCCGCCCCAGCCGAGGGCGGGGAACCAGCCCAGCTGTACGGCGAGGACGGTGGCCAGGACCGCGGCGAGGAGGAACTCCGGCAGTGCGGCGAGCACGGCCGCGCCTACGCCCGCGCGTGTGGTGACGAGCCGGCGGCGGGCACCCCTGCGGAGCGTTCCTGCGGAGAGTGCCAGTGCCAGGAGGGCGGCGACGGCGAGCGAGGCCCCCATGAGGGTCAGGGAGACGCCGAGCGCGGAGGTCACGTCGGGGCCGACCGGCTGTCCGGAGACCCAGGACTCCCCCAGGTCGCCGCGGAGCAGTCCGGCCGCCCAGCCGCCGAGTACGTGCAGCGGGCCGCCGTCGAGTCCGGTCTCGGCGCGGATCGCGTCGAGGACGGCCGGTGTGGGCGGCCGGTCCGCGTAGCGGGCGTGCAGGATGGTCAGCGCCGGATCGGTGCGGGTCAGCCAGGGCAGCAGGCCGATGACGGCGACGACGGCCAGGAGCGCGCCGAGCCGCCCGGCCAGGTACTTCACGCGGTCACCCGACGCGGGTGTCGGCGGTGATGAGGGTGCGTTCCATGGGGTCGAGGGCGACGCCTTCGACGCGGGCGTCGTCGTAGCCCTGGACGAAGCGCTCGTGGACGAGCGGCACGAGGGCGTCGGCGCCGAGGACGGCGGCCTCGGCGGTCATCTCGGCGGTGTGGCGGGCGTCGGTGCCGGTCAGTGAGGCGGCCTTGCCGACTGCGGCGTCGACCCGCTTGTCGCACAGCTGGGAGATGTTGAAGCTGCCGTCGCAGGTGAAGTCGGAGGCGAGGTAGGAGACGGGGTCGGCGGTGTCCAGCAGGGTGTTGCGCGCCTGGATGAATCCGTCGTACTTCCCGGCGAGCGCGTCGGCCTCCATCTGGGCGTAGTCGCGGACGACCTGCTTGACGGTGAATCCGCGCCTCTCGAGCTGCTGCTGGACGAGCGTCGCGACCTCGGGGAGCTCGGGCCGGTTGGTGTAGGTGGCGAGGACGATCTCCTTCGTCTTCGCCACCTCGGCGCGGCTCGCCGCCCGGGTCCGGTCCGTGGGTGCGGCACGCTTCTCGGCGGCCCAGGGGATGCCGGGGCCGAGGAGCCCCTGGGCGGTGTCGGCCCGGCCCTCGTACACCCCGTCGACCAGGGCCTTGGAGTCGATGGCCTCGCGGGCGGCGGCGCGCAGGGCCGGGTCGGCGAAGACGCCGTGCTCGGTGTTGAGCGAGAGGCCGTTGGTCCGGGCGGACGGGAACTCGTGGACGTAGGAGTCGCCGAGCAGGGAAGCCTGGGAGATCGGTACGTACTCGGCGACGTCGACGGTCTTCGTGCGCAGCGCGTTGGCGCGGGCGGTGCCGTCCGCGGCGAAGGTGACGTCGACCCCTGGGGCCTTCGCCTTGCCGCCCCAGTACTCGGCGTTGCGTTCGAGGGTGGCGGCGACCGCGCCCTTGACGTCGGTCAGGGTGAACGGGCCGGTGGCGTGCCCTGCGGGGTTCACCTTGCCGTTCCTGTAGGCGCCGGCGGACAGGATCGTGAGGGACGGGTTGGCGAGCCGTTGCGGGAGCAGCGGGTCGGCTTCCCCGGTGACGATCCGTACGGTGTCCTTGCCCGCGGCGGTCGCCTTCACGGTGGTGTCGGACAGCACCCGGGGCAGCGGGGACGCCTTGCCCGCGGCGGTGAGGGAGCGTACGACGGCGTCGGCGTCGACCTTCGCACCGTCCTGGAAGAAGGCGTCGCGAAGGGTGAACGTCCAGGTGGTTGGGTTGTCCTGCTTCCAGGAGGCGGCGAGGGCGGGCTTCGCGGCACCGTTCTTGTCGAGGGTGGTGAGGCCCTCGACGACGGCGAGCCGGCTGAGGGTGACCGCGTCGTCCCCGTACGGGGACATGGCCTGGGCGGGCGGGAAGGCCATGACGACCCGGAGCCGCTGCGCGTCGCCGGACGCTCCGGAGCCGCTCGACGAGGAGCATGCCGCGAGCGGGAGCAGCAGTGCGGCGGTGGCGGCGATGACCGGCAGCGGGGAGCGGCGGCTTCGGGACGTAGACATGACGGAGACCCTATGTGAAAACGATTGTCATCTGATATTCGGGGTGGCCATCCGGACCGTCCCGGACCGCTCCAGGGGAGCGGGCATCGGCAGTTCGAAATGGATGATGCCCTGACCGCCGCCCGGCAGCGCGCGTTCGTCGCAGACCTCCCGGGCGAGCGACCGCCAGAACGGTTCGGCGCCCGGCACGGCCGGATCGGTGTGCAGATAGAGCGAGGTGTAGCCGCCCGCCCGGGCGGCGAAGTCCCCGAGCTCCCGGACCAGCCCGCGGGCGAGACCGTGCCTGCGGTGCTCGGGGCGTACGTAGATCCGGCACAGCTGGGCCGTCGAACCGGAGGGGAAACGGTCCGCGACCCACTGCGGGTTGGGCGGCGCCTGCGGACCACGGTCCCGCACCGCGCCCGTCGCCACGACCTCGTCGCCGCGCGCGACGACCAGGAGGGTGCAGCGTTCGGGGCGCAGGTAGGCGCTCTCGAGGTCGATGATGTCGGCGTGCCAGCGGGGCACATAGCCCGAACGCAGGTCGTGGTAGACGGTGTCCAGCATGACGGCGCGCGCGCCGCCGACGTCCCGCGCGGTGGCGGTCCGCAGGACGTAACCGTCCGCTCCGGCCGGCGCTTCCGGCATCCTTGTCGCCCCGGCGGTCGCGCTCACCACTGACGCTCACCCTCGCTCTCGGCCGTACGGCACATCACTTGCCGTACCAGCGTACGTGCAAGCCATGTGCAATAAGGCGGGCGGGGTTCCCGGGACGGCCGCCGAAGGGCCCGTTACGGGTACGGGTCCCGCCGCGGGCCGGTGAGTCAGCCGCCGGCGCGGTGGACCAGCGCGGTCGCGATGCCCGCGATGCCCTCGCCCCGGCCGGTGAAACCGAGGCCGTCGGAGGTCGCGGCGGAGAGCGAGACGGGGGCACCGACCGCGTCGGACAGCACCTTCTGGGCCTCGTCGCGCCGCTTGCCGATCTTCGGCCGGAGACCGACGACCTGCACCGCGACATTGCCGATCCCGAAGCCTTCGGCGCGCACGATCCGGGCCGCCTCGGTGAGCAGGGTGACGCCCGAAGCACCCGACCACTCCGGGCGGCCGGTACCGAAGTGCTGCCCCAGGTCACCGAGTCCGGCGGCCGAGAAGAGGGCGTTGCACGCGGCATGGGCCACGACGTCGGCGTCGGAGTGACCGGCCAGGCCGGGGCCCTCGCCCTCCCACAGGAGGCCGGCGCACCAGAGTTCGCGGCCCTCCTCGAAGGCGTGGATGTCGGTCCCGATGCCCACACGCGGGATCACGGGAGCCGGCTGCTGACGGGCTGCTTCAGAATCCATCGTTCGCCCTCCGGCGTGCGAGAACGGCCTCCGCCAGGACCATGTCCAGGGGGCGCGTCACCTTGAACGCTTCTTCGTGTCCGGGCACGACCACGACGGGCAAGCCCAGCCGTTCGACCATGCCCGCGTCGTCGGTCGCACCCTCACCGTCGACCGCCACGCTCCTGTGCGCCTCGACGAGCGTGGAGCGGTCGAAGCCCTGGGGCGTCTGCACGGCCCGCAGCCGCGCCCGTACGGGGGTCGAGAGGACCGGCTCCGGTGCGCCCGGCTCACCCGGCTCGACCTCCTTGACGGTGTCGGCGAGGGGAAGCGCGGGGACCACGGCCGGGGCCCCGTCCCGTACGGCCTCGATGACGGCGTCCACGGTGTCGACCGGCACGAGGGGCCGGGCCGCGTCATGGACGAGGACGACGGAGACGTCGGCCGGCAGGGCGTCGAGGCCGAGCTTCACCGACTCCTGGCGTGTCGCACCGCCGGGGACGACGACGTAGTCGGTGCGCTCGGGCAGCGCGTGCCCGTCGATGAGGTTCTTGACCTCGGGCGCGCCGTCCGGGGGTGCGACCACGACGACGAGGGTGACGGCGCGGGACGCGGCCATGGCCCGTACGGCGTGGATCAGCATGGGCGTGCCGCCGAGCGCGCGCAGCGCCTTCGGGGTGCCGGGACCCAGACGGACGCCGCGGCCGGCCGCGGGGATCACCACCGCGGTACGGGGGCGGCTCGGTTCAGCAGGCGTCGGTGACATCGATGACATCGGTTGCACTCCGAAGCTTCGGCAGGTTTGTTTCCACGGCCGGCATGGGTATGGCCTGGGGGTGCCCCCGACCGTAGGTTGGGGGAGAGACGGGCGACGCCTTGACTTGACCGGGACCCCTTCCGTGACCCCCGGTCGGCCAAGCCGCAGCAGGGCCCGGCGGAGGTTGCCGAGGGGACGGCAGCAGGGCGCGTCGGCGGCGTTCCGGACGGATCCCTTGATCTTTCCGGACGGATTCCTGTCCGGATCCGAACATGCCGCAGCGCCCGACGACTTACCGTGAAGACGGCTGGTCAGCGGGCACCGCGGCAGTTTTCTCAAGCCCGGATCCGGTTCGTCGGCGTCATCCGGTCACCGGCGAAGTCCGGACACCGGTTTCATCCGGTCACCGGTGTTGTCCGGTTCAGGACGCGAGGACCTCGTCGAGCAGGGCCTCGGCCTTGTCCTCGTTCGTGTTCTCCGCGAGAGCGAGCTCGCTCACCAGGATCTGGCGGGCCTTGGCGAGCATGCGCTTCTCACCTGCGGAGAGTCCACGCTCGCGCTCGCGACGCCACAGGTCACGCACCACTTCGGCGACCTTGATGACATCGCCGGAGGCGAGCTTCTCAAGATTTGCCTTGTAGCGTCGGGACCAGTTCGTCGGCTCTTCGGCGTACGGCGCGCGCAGCACCTCGAAGACCCGGTCCAGCCCTTCCTGCCCGACTACGTCGCGCACACCGACGAACTCCGCATTGTCCGCCGGTACACGAACCGTCAAGTCGCCCTGGGCGACCTTGAGCACCAAGTAGGTCTTGTCCACGCCTTTGATCTGGCGAGTTTCGATAGCCTCGATCAGCGCGGCCCCGTGATGGGGATAGACCACGGTGTCGCCAACCTTGAACGTCATGTGACAGGTACCCCTTCCGTGGCTATCCAGAGTAACACGAGAACCGCTTCTCCTGAATGGCGTTTTCGCAGGTCAGGGCATATCTCGGGGCTTGACAACTGCAACAGGAACGTGCTGCGGGAGCCTTCCGGAAGGCGATATTCGCAGGTCGGAGCGGGCGTGCGACCGAGCCGAAACATGCGCGTCACAGGTGCCGGAAGCCCTCAAGAAGGGGCCGAACGTCCCGTTTTGCCGGATTCCGGATGGTGAACTTTCGTACTCCGTTCGGACCTCGATCACCCGTACGGCTCTTAGCGTCCGTGGCCATTGAATTGATCAACGAGCCGGGACCGGGTGGATTATGCACGGGAAATGCGCCACCACCCGGAAATCGATCTTCGGCCGGTCAACGCACTGCTCACCCGCGCTTTGTGAACGCCGTGCGAATCGTCACGCCCGGGGAGAGGGCCGGGACAGGGCCGGGGGATGTCCGCGCCGCGGCCGGGGGTGCCGCCGACAGGTCGGGCGGCCCGAGAGGCGGGTCGGGTGCGGGCCCGGGACTGCGGCTCGGTAACCTGAGCCCGCTGACACACACTTAGGGCGGCTTTACGGCCGCTCGGGCCTTCCTGTCCGCAGAGTCCGAAGTCCGCAGTCCGAACGTTCAAGGAGTTGCCGCCGCCGTGAGCCGCAGCCTTCGACACGGCGCCCTCGCCGCCACTGCCGTCGTGTTCTCGATCGCCGCGCTGTCCGCATGCAGTGCGGGCAATGACGCGCAGACGCTTCAGGTCAGGCCGGACAACGCAGCCACCGCTGTGGACTCCATCAAGATCCAGAACCTGAACATCATCACCCAGCCCGAGCCGGAGGCCGAGGGCCCGGCCGTCATCGCCGCCACCCTCTTCAACGACGGCCCGAAGCCCGAGACCGTGGAGAAGGTCACCCTGCCGGGCACCGACACCACGGTGGAGCTGAAGCCCGCCAAGGGCAAGGGGCCGCTCGAGGTCCCGGCCGGCGGCCGGCTGGTCATCGGCGGGAAGAACAACGCCTCGGCCGTGATCGAGAACGGCCGTCAGGCAGGGACGAACGGCAACGTGCAGAACGTCGCCTTCACGTTCAGCGAGACCGGGGACATCGAGCTCGGCGCCGCGATCGTCCCGGCGACCAGCTTCTTCAAGGACTTCGGCCCGAGCGCACTGCCGTCGGCCGAGCCCACGCCCAGCCCCTCGGACTCCGCGTCCGGGACTACGGGCGAGCCCTCGGATTCCGGGAGCCCGTCGGGTACAACGACCGACCCGTCCGCCTCGGACGAGGCGGCCACGGCGGACGACGCTGCCGCCACCCACTGATCGCGCGCGTGGGGGTGTCTCCGGCGGAGACACCCCCACGTGACCCGCGGTCTTCGGTTTACGGCTCGAACTTGTAACCCAGGCCCCGCACCGTCACGAGGTAACGCGGCGCCCCGGGGTCGGGCTCGATCTTGGCGCGCAGCCGCTTGACGTGGACGTCCAGCGTCTTGGTGTCGCCCACGTAGTCCGCACCCCAGACCCGGTCGATCAGCTGCATGCGCGTCAGCACCCGCCCCGCGTTGCGCAGGAGCATCTCGAGAAGGTCGAACTCCTTCAGCGGGAGGTCGACCTTGCCGCCGGAGACCGTGACGACGTGGCGGTCCACGTCCATCCGCACCGGACCGGCCTCCAGCGCCGCCGGGGTGGCCTCCTCCGGCTCGCCGCGACGGCGCAGGACCGCTCGGATGCGGGCCACCAGCTCCCGCGAGGAGAAGGGCTTGGTCACATAGTCGTCGGCTCCTATTTCCAGGCCCACGACCTTGTCGATCTCGCTGTCCTTGGCGGTGACCATGATCACCGGGACGTTGGACCGGACGCGCAGCTGCCGGCAGACCTCCGTGCCGGGCAGGCCCGGCAGCATCAGGTCGAGCAGCACGAGGTCGGCGCCGTTGCGCTCGAACTCGTCGAGGCCGTCCGGGCCGGTGGCCGCGATGGCCACCTCGAAGCCTTCCTTGCGGAGCATGTAGGACAGGGCGTCGCTGAAGGATTCCTCATCCTCGACGACAAGCACTCGGGTCACGGAAGGGCCTCCGGGGCAGGGAATGGTTCAAAGGAATCGGTCTCGTACGGCCCGTCGTCGTCAACAGCACCGTTGACGACGAGGGGTCCGCCGGTGGTACGACCCCGTACGACGCCCGACTCGGGCAGTCGCAGGGTGAACGTGGAGCCCTGTCCCTCCGAGCTCCATACGGTGACCTCCCCGCCGTGCGAGGCGGCCACATGCTTGACGATGGCGAGGCCGAGACCGGTGCCACCGGTGGCCCGTGAGCGGGCCGGGTCGACGCGGTAGAACCGCTCGAAGACACGCTCACGGT
Source organism: Streptomyces sp. NPDC102441 (assembly GCF_044765585.1). Classification (NCBI taxonomy): domain Bacteria; kingdom Bacillati; phylum Actinomycetota; class Actinomycetes; order Kitasatosporales; family Streptomycetaceae; genus Streptomyces; species Streptomyces sp. NPDC102441. The sequence goes on along the minus strand of NZ_JBIWKH010000018.1, from coordinate 106,512 downwards.
CCTTCTCGGAGATGCCGATGCCCTGGTCGGTCACAGCTATCTCGATCAGATCCCCGCCGGGAGCAGCCAGCTTCCGGACTGCGATGCCGACGCGTGTGCGGGCGGGGCTGTAGTTGACGGCATTCTCCACGAGATTGCCGAGAGCGGCCGCGAGCTGGCTGCGGTTACCCCAGACGAAGAGGTCCGCGGTGCCGCCCGGAGCCATGGTGATCTGCTTCGAACCGGCCTGCTGCCTGCACCGGTCGACGGCCTCGACGACCAGGTCCTCCACCCGTACGGGCTCGGCGTCCTCCAGCGGGTCGTCGTTCTGCACCCGGGAGAGGTCGATGAGCTCCTGGACGAGGTTGGTCAGCCGGGTCGCCTCGATCTCCATACGGCCCGCGAACCGCTGCACCGCCTCCGGGTCGTCGCAGGCGTCCATGACCGCTTCGGAGAGCAGGGAGAGCGCACCGACCGGGGTCTTGAGCTCATGGCTGACGTTGGCGACGAAGTCACGCCGCACCGCTTCTATGCGACGCGCCTCCGTGAGGTCCTCGACCAGCAGGAGGACCAGGCGGGAGCCCAGCGGGGCGACGCGGGCCGAGACGGCGAGCGCCTCGCCCCTGCCCGTACCTCGACGCGGGAGGTCCAGCTCGACCTGCCGTATCTCACCGTCGCGCCGGGTGTCCCTGGCCATGTGGAGCATCGGCTCGACCGCCAGGCGTCCGCCCCTGACCAGGCCCAGCGCATACGCGGCGGAGCTGGCCTTGACCACGCTGTCGCTCTCGTCGAGCACCACGGCGGACGAGCTGAGCACGGAGAGGACCGTGTCCACCCCTGGGGGAAGCGCGGCGTTGCCGTCGGGCCGCAGGGACGTACGCGTGGGCCGCTTCTGCTCGCGTTCGCTCCAGCGGAACGCCAGCATCGCGATCACACCGGTACACAGCCCGGCGATCGCGGCAGCTGCGGCGACCGCCGCGTTCACGTCCATGCCTCAAGGTTATGCGGGCGCGCCGACACTCTCCCAGCCATCCGGGTGCTATCTCGAACACTCGTCGCCCAGAGTTCACCGAGGGGATAGTGCCGGTTCACTTAGGAGGCCGGATCCCGACGCGTTGGCCCCGCACCGTGGCAGCGTGGGGGCCGGGCCCCAAGACCCCGGCCTCAGTAAGCCCGCCCCCGATCGCAGGTCGGGCCAAGGATCTGGAGAGGGACTTCCATGCGCGACGCTTATCACGAGGAACTCGATTCGATCGGCGAGGACCTGGTCGAGATGGCCCGGCTCGTCGGTTCGGCGATCGGGCGGGCCACGACGTCCATGCTCGACGCCGATCTCAAGCTCGCCGAGAGCGTGATCGCCGCGGACCAGAAGGTCGACGACCTCCAGCACGACCTGGAGGCCCGTGCCATCGCGCTGCTGGCCCGCCAGCAGCCGGTCGCCACCGATCTGCGGATAGTGGTCACCTCGCTGCGGATGAGCGCCGACCTGGAGCGCTCGGGCGACCTCGCCCAGCACGTCGCCAAGCTGGCGCGGCTGCGCTTCCCCTCGTCGGCGGTGCCGCACGACCTGCACGCCACCATCCTGGAGATGGGGCAGCTCGCCCAGCGGCTGATGGCGAAGGCCGCCGAGGTGATCATCACGAAGGACGTCGACCTGGCACTTCAGCTGGAGCAGGACGACGACGAGATGGACCTGCTGCACCGCACGCTGTTCCAGCACCTGATGGACGACCGCTGGAAGCACGGCATCGAGACCGCAGTCGACGTCACCCTGCTCGGCCGCTATTACGAGCGCTTCGCCGACCACGCCGTCTCGGTCGCCAAGCGGGTCGTCTACCTGGTCACGGGTGAGCACGCGGACGAGATCCAGGCCGGGTCGCAGGTGGAAGGGGCGTAGGTGGAGGGGGCGTAGGGGGCGCGGACGTCTCGACGGTCGCGCATCTGTTCCAGCGCTCATGCGCCGTTGATGCGCCCTCAGGGCTGGGCATGCAATGGGTGCGGGGAGCGGCACTCCATGCCGTACACCCCGTCGTACGCATGTGCGCGACACACACGCGCCGTGCGGCATGGGTGTGCGCCATCGCGTCGTACCCCCGTCTTACGCCCTGAGGAGGGACCATGGCCGATTCCCCGGTGACCGAACCCCAGCAGGAGCCCCCGACCGAAGTGGTGCATCTGACCGTGCTGGGGGCCTGCGGCTGCGGCTCGGGCTGCGGGTGCGGCTGCCAGTCCGGCGCGCCGTGCCAGTGCGGTGGCTGAGTCGCGGTGGCTGAGTAGGGCCGAGTAGGGCCGAGCACGGGTGCGCCCCGCGGCGGACACGCGTCCGCCGCGGGGCGCCACTGCCGCCTGCCCTCAGACCATCGGCTCGGTCGCGGCCCGCTCGACGGACGGTGCGACGGCGGCGGGTGGTGCCCCGGCGACGGGCGGTGCGACGGGCGGTGCGACGGGCGCGGCCGTCACGGCCGCGGCCGGGTCCTGGAAGCTCAGGTTCCGCATCAGCAGCCAGTATCCGAACGCGGCCACTGTGCCCAGCACCGCGCAGGTCCCCCACAGCCAGACGGCGCCGTAGTGGTCGATCATGAAGCCGGACATCAGCGGGGCGACGAGACCCGCCACCGACCAGGACATCGTGTACATGCCCTGGTAGCGGCCCCGCCCGTGAACCGGGGACAGCTGCACGACGATGCCCGTCTGCGTCGGCGCGTTGACGATCTCGGCCAGGGTCCAGACGCAGACCGTCAGCGCGTAGACCCCGACCGACCCCGCGAAGGCGGTCAGCCCGAAGCCGTAGCCCGCGAGCAGGGACGAGAGGATCAGCAGCCTGCGCGGATCGTGATCCTGGATGAGCCGGGTGACCGGGATCTGCAGGGCCACGATCAGCACGCCGTTGACGGCGATGGCCGTGCCGAAGTCGGAGCTGGACAGCCCGTCCACGCCCATGGCCACCGGCAGGCCCACGTAGCCCTGCTGGAAGATCAGCGCGACCAGGAACGACAGTCCGACGACCCCCATGAAGCGCCCGTCCCGCAGGACCGTACCCATCCTCACGTCGTCCGGTGCCGGGGCACCCTCGGGCCGGGGCACCACCTCGGGCCGGGACTCCGGCACCTTGAGGAAGACGACGACGGCGCAGAGCAGCGTGAGGGCCGCCTCGCCCATGAAACCGGCCAGATAGCTGTACTCCGCGATGAACCCCGCCCCGGTCGACGAGACGGCGAACCCCATGTTGATGGCCCAGTAGTTGAGCGAGAAGGCCCGTACCCGGTCCTCGGGCCGGACGATGTCGGCCATCATCGCCTGCACGGCCGGCCGGGACGCGTTGCTCGCCATACCCACGACGAAGGCCACGCCGGCGATCGCCACCGGATGGATCATGAAACCGAGCACGGCCACGGAGACGGCGGTCGAGAGCTGCGCGATCAGCATCGTCGGCCGGCGCCCCAGCCGGTCCGTCATCACCCCTGCGCCCAGGGACGACACGACACCGCCGAGCCCGTAGAGGGACGCGACGAGACCTGCGTACGAGGCCGAGTAGCCCCGGTCCAGGGTCAGATAGAGCGCCATGAACGTGGCGACGAACGCCCCGAGGCGATTGACGAGCGTGCTGGTCCACAGCCACCAGAACTCCCTGGGGAGACCGGCGACCGTCTCGTGTGCGGCCTTTCTGAGACCGGCGACCGGCATAGGGCTCCCCCGGGACGTGCGTGTACGGATGAGGCGCGGGCCTGTGTAAGCGGCCCTTCGGCTGTCCGGACGTTACGTAAGCGGAATTCCCGCCGCCACTCGATTGACGCCACCCGTCAAACGTCGCGTCCCGGCCCCGCCCGGTCCGCCCTTTGGCCGAGCGCGCGGAGGGCGCGCGGGTTCGATTACGCTCGGACCCATGGCCGACGCACCGTACAAGCTGATCCTGCTCCGCCACGGCGAGAGTGAATGGAACGCGAAGAACCTGTTCACCGGATGGGTGGACGTAGACCTCACCGACAAGGGCGAGAAGGAGGCGGTCCGCGGCGGTGAGCTGCTCAAGGACGCCGGCCTGCTCCCCGACGTCGTGCACACCTCCCTCCAGAAGCGCGCGATCCGCACCGCCCAGCTCGGGCTGGAAGCCGCGGACCGCCACTGGATCCCCGTGCACCGCTCCTGGCGTCTGAACGAGCGCCACTACGGCGCCCTCCAGGGCAAGGACAAGGCCCAGACTCTCGCCGAGTTCGGCGAGGAGCAGTTCATGCTCTGGCGCCGTTCGTACGACACCCCGCCGCCCGCCCTGGAGGACGGCACCGAGTTCTCGCAGAGCGACGACCCGCGCTACGCCTCCATCCCGTCGGAGCTGCGCCCGCGCACGGAGTGCCTCAAGGACGTCGTCGAGCGCATGCTGCCGTACTGGTACGACGGCATCGTCCCGGACCTCCTCGACGGCAAGACCGTCCTGGTCGCCGCCCACGGCAACAGCCTGCGTGGCCTGGTGAAGCACCTGGACGGCATCTCCGACGACGCCATCTCGGGCCTCAACATCCCGACCGGCATCCCGCTCGCCTACGAGCTGGACGCCGACTTCCGCCCCCTGAAGCCGGGCGGCACCTACCTCGACCCGGACGCGGCGAAGGCCGCGATCGAGGCAGTGAAGAACCAGGGCAAGAAGAAGTAAGCACGCACGAACAAGCCCCCCACCTGCGATTTCTCCCGTAGGTAGGGGGCTCTTTGCTGTGCGGGGCCGTCTGTGGGCCGTCGCGCTCAGATGCGGCGGATCCTCACGCGGACTGACACCAGGAAGGCCAACGGGAGGACGGCAAGCAGTTCGGCTCCGATCCAGAGGGCCAGAGTCGCGCCTCCGACGCCGATGATGCCGACCTGCAGCTCACGCGGGAGAAGGTCGATACGTAGACCAGGGCGTGGCACCATGGCGTTCTCCGTTGGTTCCATGAGTTCTCCTGTAAGAGTGGAAATAATTGCGCCGACGGGGTGAGGGGCCGCCCATTCCCGTGGGCGGCCCCTCTTGTTTCCCGCGATGGTGTAGTGGACCTTAGCGGCCGAATGGGGAAATGGAAAGTCTGCAGATGAGAGCCTCGACAAGTCCCTCATTTTCATGCAGCGCTGCAGATGGTGGAACTCCAGACGAGTGTTTCGGAGGTGTCCAGTCTCTTGGTCGGGTGTTGACCTCTAGGGACGGTTGATCGCGGTAGTCGCCTCGCTGCGTCGCTCACGGCATGGGGTGTGACCTGGGAACCCGATAGTTAGCCTGACAGGGAAGCCGATAGCTAGTCTCATAGTGACGCCAATAGGGAAACCGATAGCTAGTCTCATAGTGACGCCAATAGGGAACTTTGCAGTGAACCCTGTAGCGAAGATGGCAGAGCTTTGAAATGAAACCTGGAGTGTGAGGATCCGGCTCTGCCACCCTTGGCGCTAGTGGTCGGCAGCTAGAAACTCTGCGATCCGAAGATCGCGCTGATCGCCTTGCGGGTGCGCTCCTGGCTGGACGGCATCAGGTGCGCGTACACCCGCAGCGTCATCCCAGGGTCCGAGTGCCCGAGGCACTCGGCCAGCGCCTTGATGTTCTCCCCGGCGTCCAGCAGTGCCGACGCGTAGAAGTGCCGCATCGCATGCATCCCGTTCTCGCGTGACTCCGCGTACGACGCGCCGTCCTCAGGCACCGGGATGACGCCGGCCGAGGCCAGAGCCGGTTTCCACGCCTCCTCGTTGAGCGAAGTTCGCCAGACGTGGCCACCGCGCGGGCCCGTGAAGATGAGCCGCTTGGTCACCGGCGGCCCGCCCGCGACCTTCCACGGCAACGTGATCTCGACCGGCGGGTACTGCTTCATGTGGGCCCGCAGCGAGTCCGCGACGGGGCCGTGGAGCGGCACATCCCGGAGCTTGCCGCCCTTGGGCGGGGCGAAGACGGGCTTGCTGCGGCTGAGCTTGAGTTGCTGGACGACGTGCAGCGTGTCCGAGTCAAAGTCGATCGCGTCCACCGCGACGCCCAGGATCTCGCCCTGCCGCACGCCGCAGCCGCCGCCCAGGTCGACCATCGATTGGTACCGGTCGGGCATGCCCGCACGCACGGCGAAGAGCCGTTCCGGCGTCCACGGCGTGACGCGCTTCGTGTCCACGGTCGGAGCCCGGACCGAGCGGGCAGCGCAAGGGTTACGGGAAAGGTGTCCGTCGTCCACGGCCGCACTCAGAGCCGCCCGCACGTTGGAGTAGATCGTCCGGGCGTACGAGCCACGCACACCGTTCGCTTGGAGTTGCTGCACCCAGTAGCGGATGTGCGCCGGCTGGAACGAACCGAGCGGACGCGTGCCGAGGTACGGGAACGCGTGCAGCCGGAGCTGCGACTCCATCGAGGCTTGGGTGTTGGGGTCCGCCCCTTGGCTGGACACCCAGCCCTCCGCGTACTGCTGGAAGGTGGTCCGGGCCGCGCGGGGATCGATGTACTGTCCCCGCGCCATGTCCGCTTCGGTATGGGCCAGCCACTGATCAGCGAGCCGCTTCTGTCGGTCCGGGAAGCTCTTCGACTTCTCCGTGCCGTCCGGCCCGACGTAGCGCGCGCGGTAGCGGGACCCCACTCCGTAGCGATCCGACTTCATTTTGCGCGGCTTGCCGTCAGGACCGGTCACTGTCACGAACCAGCGGTCCTGGATGTGTCCGGCCATCAGGCAGCCGCCTCGCTTCGTCGGGAGTCGACCCAGACCCGTACGTCGTCGGGGTCGAAGCGGAGGTGCCGGCCGACGCGGAAGCCGCGGGGTCCGGTTCGCTTCCGACGCCATGTCCGTAGCCGGAGTGGTCGTGCGCGAGGACGGACGACTTCTGGCGATCCGCCGTGCCGACAACGGCACTTGGGAGCTCCCCGGCGGCGTACTCGAACTCGACGAGACCCCAGAGGCGGGCGTTCGGCGCGAGGTCCTGGAGGAGACGGGCATCCACGTCGAGGTGGTCGAGCTCACCGGGGTCTACAAGAACACCACCCGAGGCATCGTGGCCCTGGTCTTCCGATGCAAGCCCGCCGGCGGAAGCGAGCGCACGTCCAGCGAATCGACGGCGGTCGGCTGGCTCACGCCGGACGAGGTCACCGAGTGGATGTCCGAGGTCGGGAGAGCCGGACCGACGCGAAGGTGCCGGCCCCGGCGGAGATCGCGGCGCGGCTCGGGATCGCCGAGGGCGAGCTGTGCGTGAAGACGACGTACGAGTTCCTGGCGGACGGCAGGCCGGTGCAGCTGTCGACGAGTTGGGAGCCCTACGACCTCACCGCCGGCACACTCGTCGTCCTCCCCGAGGGAGGGCCGCACGCCGGGGCAGGTGTCGTGAACCGCATGGCCACGATCGGAGTCACCGTCAGCCACGCGGTGGAGCAGCCCGAACCGCGGCACGCGACCGCCGAGGAAGCATCGCTACTCGGTATCCAGAAAGCCGCGCTCGTGACGCACATCCGGCGGACGTACTACAGCGACCGGGGCCGTCCCGTGGAGACAGCGGACATCGTGGTGCCCGCCGCGCACTGCGAGATCGTGTACGAGATCCCGATCAGCCGGTAGTTCGAAGGTGGGGGCAGTGCAGGAAGACAAGTCATCAGACTGGATTCATTAACTACCTGCGAGCTTCTCCCTGGATGACTACGATTCACCCATCGGATCAGTCGCACAGGTTGCAAACGCGCCTTGAAGGTGGGGAAAGTAAATGAAGATGGAGCCGCGCAGTATGGCGCTCGATAAGGTATTTAAGCGCCGTGGCCGATACGACATTCCTGATTGGCAGCGGGATGAGGTGTGGGCACCCCAGCAAAAGAGGCTGCTTATCGACTCCATCCTGAACGGCTGGAAGCTCCCGAAGTTCTACTTCGCCAAGACGTCTAGCGATCCCGACGAGTTCGATGTTGTAGATGGGCAGCAGCGTCTTGCTACAATCTGGGAGTTCTTCGAGGGTAAATTGCAACTCTCGGATGAGTCTGCTAAGCGTTTCGGAGGATCCACCTACTCAGACCTCCCTGACGCAATTACCGACGACTTTGATGATTTCGAGATCCAGTACGACGAGATTACCGATGCCACCGATGACGACATCCAGGAGTTCTTCCAGCGGCTCCAGGCCGGAAAGAGCCTTACGGCCGCCGAACGGCTCAACTCGGTAAATAGCAACCTGACGCGTTTCGCACGCAAGTTGGCCACTCATGAATTCTTTTTCAAAAAAGTGGCGAGCAATAACACGCGGAAGGCCTACTTCGACATGTCGCTGAAGGCCCTCGCTCTCGAGCTCGAGGGATTCGGTGTGAGCCTGCGCTACGATGAACTCAAGGCTCTCTCTGATTCGCAGAGCTACTTCGGGGAGACCTCCGAAGTAGCCAAGAGGCTTCTCAGTACGCTCGACTACCTTAACCGCACTTTCCCTGAAAAGAGTTCCTCACTTCGCAACAGGAGCACCATTCAATCGTTTATAACCTTGGCGGCCGCAATCGTGGCAAGGGGGAAGTCTGCGGGAACCGAGCAGAAGCTCCACGAATTCTGCAATGACTTCATCACGGAGCTGGCCAAGCAGAATGAACTGGGCACGAAGGCGACAGATACTTCGTACCTTAAATATCAGCGTACGCTGTCCGCTAACGTCAAGTCAGGCGCCAAAGAGCGGCATGAGATCCTGCTGCGAAAGCTGCTGATCTCCGATCCGTCATGGATGAACACTCTGTCCCTACAGGAGACATCCACAACCACCCTGCGTGAGGAAATTGATAACCTCGGGAAGCGAATTAGCAGTCTCATTTCACTCAAAAACGATCAGTACTCCGCCAAGAACGGTTCAGATTTCTTTAAGCCCACGAATAGAACCTTTGGTGCGATGACTTCAATTCGTCAGCCAATCGAGAACTTCGAGGCGTATGCGAATCTCATCGGAGATCTATATTTCACTCTGCGGGAAGGGCCGGGCAGTCGACTCCCTAACGATGTCGCACCTTCATCATTCGTCGATGTAAATCTTCTGCGCACTGGCCTCCAGCACGACGTCGACCATGGCAAGACGGGAGCAGTTGCGAGTAAACGGAGGAAAATTGGCGAAGCCTTTGCCCGCTACGCCTCCGGGGAGACGACGCCTGGCGCGCTAGCTCCCGAACGATTCCCTCTAGTCCAGGCTGCGCTCCTTCGAGCCATTGCCGATGACCTTGAAGTGCTTGACGTAGAAGCGCTCTAGGCGCGAGTTCGCGCCGGCAGGTAGGTAGTGGTTTTGAGCGGGACCTCAGGCTTCGATCTCCCGGTCCCGCCCAAAACTCGCTCCTGCTCCCATACCGTCTGCCGTCGACCCACACAGGGGAACGGGCACTTCCATGAATCCCAACCCATCTGGGATGCCGCTGGCGTAGGCGTTCCCGGGGGCTACGCCCGACAGGAAATGTGTCTCCACGTGGAACCGTGTCGGGTGCAAGTGAGCTTCTGAAGGGGTGCTCGGGGAGCCTGAGGCTGGGCCGTCTCTGGGCCGTCCGAGGTTGCTCAAGGGCACTCGATGACACCCAATGGCGACTACTCACCCGCAGGCGATCAGCGTCCCCACCTGCGAAAACCCTGGTCGCCGAGATCTCCCGCAAGACCCAGGGCAAGAAGAAGTAAGCAGAGCCGAAATGGCCCCCCACCTGCGGATTCTCCGCGAGTGGGGGGCTTCTTGGTGCAGGTTCGAAGGTACTCAGTGGACTCGGACACGGGCGTGCAGGTGCATGTCGTGCCGGCCGTCGTCATGCAGGGCGGCGCTGCGCTTGGTGCCCTCCAGGGCGTAGCCGCACTTTTCGGCGACCCGGCACGAGGCGTGGTTCCGTGTCGAGTGGTCCAGTTCCAGACGGCAGAAGCCGATCTCGTCCAGGGCCCAGGTGCTGAGCCCCATGAGGGCGTGGGATGCCACGCCGGTGCCGCGCGCCCATGGGAGTGCCCAGTAGGCGACGTCGGCGTTTCCGTCGTCGAAGTCCAGGCCGCGCAGGGCGATCCGGCCGAGCACCTAGCCTCCGTCGCCGGTGATCGCCCAGTGGCCGCCCTTCTCCCGTTGCCAGTCCTGCCCGTAGGTGTCGAACCACTCCCGGACCTGGCTCCCGGTCGAGGGGCGGCGCGTGTGCCGGCGCCGGATCTCGCCGTCCTGGTAGGGGGAGAGGAACACGGGTGCGTCGGCTCGTTCCCACGGACGCAGCAGAAGCCCCCGGGCCGTCTCGATCACAGGCTGCGCAGAGTCGGCGAGTGAGCCGGAGGCGATGACGGGCGGCGTCGGCAAGGCTCCGGTCACAGGTCATGATGACCCGCCGGCGGGCGCCCGGGCAACGACGCTCGCCGAGCGCCCTGTTCAAGGGCAGCCCCCGCACACCGCGTGACGGCCCGGGCCCAACGGCAGGAAGCGCCCGCCCCGTTGACGGGCCCCGGCCTCATCCCCGCCCGTACAGGCCGCGGATGCCTCGCCCGGCGCGGCGGGGAGCCTACCCCCCGCCCGGGCGGGCACCCGCTAACGTGGCCCCCACACCTGCCTGTTGCCCAGGTGCACACCCCCAGCAGTGCGGGCAGGCGGGGCGCGGAGAGCAAGGAGATCGGGGAGAGCGATCATGGGCGAGTCTCTGAAGACCTTCGTCAGCGGCACCGAGGTCGAGGTGCCCAACAGCATTCCGGCGATCCGTGCCGCGCTGCCCGAGGAGAGACGCGAGGAGTTCGACCAGGCCATCAACGAGGCCGGGGTGCACGAGATCCAGGCCGTCATGCGGCACTGGATGCTGGAGTCCGTACCCGACCCCGAGGCCGAACAGATTCTGGACCGGCTGGCGCAGGACGAGGCCGAGAGGCGGAACGTCGCTTGAGCTTCCGCATCTCCTACGCACCGCCCGCCGACGACACTCTTGCCAAGATGCGCGACGGCGACTCGTTCCGGGACGAGATGGCGCGCACCCTGGGCCTGGACCCGTACGGACACGCCTCGTCCGCCGTGAAGCGGGAACGCGACCGGCGTGAGGCGACGGTCTACGGCGCGATCGTCCTCTACTACGTCTCCGGGTCCGTGCTGACGGTCACCGTGGTCAGGCTCGTACCGCTGCCGTGACCCGGAGAAACGACCGTGGGCCTCAGCCGAGCTTCTTGACCTGCGCGTCGATCACCGCGGTCGGCTGCGCGAAGTCGGAGTCCGCGCCCGTCTTACCGAGGTTGAAGGAGAAGAACGTTGCGACCGTCCCGCCCTGACGCACCGTCACCAGCTTGAAGGGGGCCACCTCGTCGCCCTCCCCCATCTGCACGCGCCAGGCGAGAGCCTCCTCGCCGCCGGTGGCCTTCTCCTCGGTCAGCTTGGTGATCTTCTGCTTCGAGCCCTTCATGGACAGGGTGAACCCGCCGGTCGCGCACTCGGCCGCGGAGGTGCGGAGCTCCTCGATGTTCGTCGCCGCGCCGTCGCCCTCGTACGAGGCCAAGGTGACCAGGGACGACGTCATGTCGAGCAGGCCGGCGAGCGCGTCCTCGGGGTCGGCGGACTCGTCCGTCTTGGGCTCCTGGACGACCTTGCGCCCGGCGTTGCCGACCGGGGCCCCCCGCTTCACCCCGTAGAAGGCGAAGCCGATGGGCTCGCACTCCTTCTTGTCGACGGTGACCTCCCCGGGCTGTGCGATGTCCTCGGGGCCGGTCTTCGAGACCTTGTGGCCCGCGACGTCACCCTGCTCCAGCGACACCTTCTCCAGCTCGGCCGACGTCAGCGCCTTGACCGCCGCGGGCTTGGAGGAGGCGTCGTCCTTGCCGCCCGAGGTGCCGCCGTCCCCCTTGGCGTCGGAGTCCGAGCCACTGCAGGCGGTGGCGAACAGGGTCAGGGACGCCACGGCGGCGGTGAGGGCGGTACGGCGGACTGCGGTGGCGCGCATGGTTCGTTCATCTCTCGGTCCGAAGGAGCAACACCCCCGCCCCTGGGCGTGATTCAGGGCCGGCAGGGCAGGGCTGTCGCAGTACGGGACACTCTACGATCGGACACCTGTCCGATGACCGCCCCCGACGGCCGCGGAGCGTGATCGTGACTCCGATGTGATCATTCTGTGAAGCCGCTGTGGGGGCGACCGCACTCCGCGGCGCAGCCATGAGGGGGCCGCCCGTGTCCGTCGACGCCACAACAGCCGTACTCCGAGCCGTGGGAGCCGGGGAGCCGGCGTCCGTCGAGCCGCTCGCCGGGGGCACGTACAACACCGTCAGCCGTGTGACCTTCGGGGATGGCAGGGACTGGGTGGTGAAGATTCCCCCGGCGCACACCGGCGGGCTGAGCTACGAACAGCGCCTGCTCGTCAACGAGGTCACCTTCTACGGCGCCGGAGCCGCCGAGGGCGGTGCCACGATCCCGCAGGTCGTGCACAGCGAGCTCGACCCCTGGGCGCCGACCGGGGCGTACGTCGTCATGACCGCGCGCCCCGGACGGCCCTGGAGCTCCGTCGCCGGTGACCTGACGGCCGACGAGACACGCGCTCTGCGCACCGAGCTCGGGAGCATCGTCGGACGGCTGCACGGCGTCACGGGACCCGGTGGTTTCGGGTACCCCGCCGAGCCCCTGGGGCCGCTCTCCTCCACCTGGTGCGAGGCGTTCACCGCGATGACCGAAGCGGTGCTCGCGGACGCCGAGAGGTACGGGGCGAGGCTGCCGTATCCGGCGGAGCGGATCCGCGAGGTGCTCGCAGGGGCGTCGGACGTGCTGGACGAGGTGACGCGACCCGCCCTGGTCCACTTCGACCTCTGGCAGGGGAACCTCCTGGTGACCGGGGAGCCCGGCGCCCGGCGCATCGGCGGGATCGTCGACGGCGAGCGGATGTTCTGGGGCGACCCGCTCGCCGATCTCGTCTCCACGTCGCTCTTCGGAGACCCGGAGACGGACCTGGACTTCCTCGCGGGGTACGCGGCCGCGACGGGCGTACCGCTCGACTTCACCCCGTCCGTACGCCGCCGGATCGACCTCTGCCGGAGCTACCTCTACCTGATCATGCTCACCGAGACGGTGCCCCGGGGCGCCGCGCCCGACGTGGTGGGCATGACCTGGCGGGAGGTGGCGCCGCGGCTCGACGCGGCGCTGGAGGAGCTCAGGTAGCGCGCCGGTCCCGGCCTCAGGACGGGCGCTGCGTCAGATGCGTGAAGGCGTCCAGGTTGCGGGTCGATTCGCCGCGCTCCACCCGCCAGGCGTACTCCTTGCGGATCGCGCTCGCGAAGCCCAGTTCCAGCAGCGGGTTGAACGCGCCGTCCGCCGCCTCCAGGACCGCGCCCAGCAGCCGGTCGAGCTCGTCGGGGGTGACGACCGAGAGCGGGAGCCGGCCGACGAGGTAGATGTCGCCGAGCTGGTCGATGGCGTAACTCACTCCGAACAGCCGGAGGTTGTGCTCCAGGAGCCAGCGGTGCACGGCCGCGTCGTTCTCGTCGGGGTGGCGGATGACGAACGCGTTGAGGGAGAGGGAGTGCTGCCCGACGATCAGGGAACAGGTCGTGGACAGCTTGCGCGTGCCGGGCAGCTTCACGACGTAGTTGCCGGGCTCGGGGCTCTCCCATTCGAGCTCCGCGTCGTTCAGCGTCGCCTCGATGACCTGCGCCGCTGCTGCCTCGTCGGATACGTCAGCCATGGTGCGAGCGTACGACAACGCGTCCGCGCGCTCAGCCGGACGCCTCCGCTCAGCCGTGGTGGGCGCGGGCGCGGCGCCGGTGGTCGTGCATCGCCGCCGCGTACACGTCGGCGGTGGCCGACGCGGCCGTGTCCCAGCCGAACGACTGGGCGTGCTCGGCCGCCGCCTCGCCCATCCGGCCGGCCAGCTCCGCGCTGTCCGCGAACCGGCCCAGCGCCTGTGCGTACGCCGCCGGGTCGTGGCCCGGGATCAGGAAGCCGCTGACTCCGTCCCGTACGGCGACCGGAAGGCCCCCGACCGCCGCCGCGACGACGGGCGTGCCGGCCGCCTGGGCCTCTATGGCGACGAGCCCGAAGGACTCGTTGTACGAGGGCATGACCAGTACGGACGCCGCCCGGAACCAGTCGGCGAGCTCGTCCTGCCCGACCGGCGGATGGAACCGTACGACGTCGGCGATGCCGAGGCGCGCGGCGAGCTTCTGGAGGCCCTCCGGCTTGGCGAGCCCGCTGCCGCTGGGGCCTCCGACGACGGGTACGACGATGCGCGAGCGCAGCGAGGGGTCACCGTCCAGGAGCACGGCGACGGCGCGCAGCAGCACGTCCGGGGCCTTCAGCGGCTGGATGCGCCCCGCGAACAGCGGGATCAGCGCGTCCCGCGGCAGGCCGAGGCGTGCGCGGGCGGCTGCGCGGCCGTCGCCGGGGCGGAAACGCTCCAGGTTCACGCCGGGGTGCACGACGGCGACGGACTCCGGGTCCGCGTCGTAGAAGCGGACGAGCTCGTCGGCCTCGCCCGCGGTGTTCGCGATGAGCCGGTCGGATGCGTGCACGATCTGGGTCTCGCCGATGACACGGGCGGCGGGCTCGGGGGTGTCGCCCTCGGCGAGCGCGGCGTTCTTGACCTTCGCCATGGTGTGCATGGCGTGGACGAGGGGAACGCCCCAGCGCTGGGCGGCGAGCCAGCCGACCTGGCCGGACAGCCAGTAGTGGGAGTGGACCAGGTCGTAGTACCCGGGGCGCTGGCCTGCCCAGGCCTGCATCACGCCATGGGTGAAGGCACACAGCTGGGCCGGCAGCTCTTCCTTGGCGAGACCCTCGTAGGGCCCCGCGTCGACGTGCCGGACCAGGACTCCGGGTGCCAGTTCGACCGTCGGGGGCAGCCCGCCGGTGGTGGCCCGGGTGAAGATCTCGACCTCGATGCCGATCGCGGCGAGGCGCCTGGCCAGCTCCACGATGTAGACGTTCATGCCGCCCGCGTCGCCGGTACCGGGCTGGTGCAGCGGAGAGGTGTGCACGGAGAGCATCGCGACGCGGCGTGGCTTACGGGGCCCGGCGAACGTGCCCGGGAAGCGGATACGGGGTGCCGCACGGCTGCTGCCGAGCCGGGAGACGTACTGGCTCACGGGTCCGCTCCTCCTCGCTCAGGGCATGACACGTACAGGGCACACGACCCCTTCGAAGTGCCAAAACAGCGGAACCTCGCCTTTCATTTCCACTTTGCCAAAACATTGCGATCCCTCCGGCGTGCCGGACGGCGGCTCCCCTGTCCCGCTGCTCCTGCGGCTGCCCCCCGGGCCTTCGCATACGCTCCCCTGCATGCACCAGCGCCCCATCGGCACCGCGACCCGCGGGACCACCAACCCCAACCGGCTGCGCCGCATGGACCGCTGGATCGCCGCCACCCACGGCCCCGCGCTGCGCCGCGACGACGCCCCCCTCGCGGTCGATCTCGGCTACGGAGCCGCCCCCTGGACCGCCGTCGAACTGCTGGCGCGGCTGCGCACCGAAGCGCCGCGTACGGCCGTCGTGGGCGTCGAGATCGACCCCGCACGGGTGGCGGCGGCCGAGCCGTACGAACGCCAGGGCCTCACCTTCGTGCACGGCGGCTTCGAGATCCCCACGGCCCGCCGGCCCCTCCTCATCCGGGCCGCGAACGTGCTGCGCCAGTACGACGAGGGCGAGGTCGCCGCGGTCTGGCAGCGGCTGTGCGCCCGGCTCGCCCCGGACGGACTGCTGGTGGAGGGGACCTGCGACGAGATCGGCCGCCGGCACGTGTGGGTCGCCCTCGGCCCGGAGGGCCCGCGCACGGTCACCTTCGCGACCCGGCTCGGCTCGCTGGAGCGGCCCTCGGACCTCGCCGAACGCCTCCCGAAGGCGCTGATCCACCGCAATGTGCCGGGCGAGCCCGTCCACGCGTTCCTGCGGGACCTCGACCGGGCCTGGGCCACGGCCTCCCCGTACGCGTCGCTGGGAGCGCGGCAGCGCTGGATCACCGCGGTCCGCGCGGTCTCCGCGGACTGGCCCGTGACGGACGGCGTACGCCGGTGGCGACAGGGCGAGATCACAGTGCGCTGGTCCGCACTGCGGCCGGCCGCGGGGTGAACGGTGCCGGGCCGCGACAAGTCGGCCGGCAACGTTCCCGGATCCGGGAACACCGCCGGATCACCGTTCGTCCCCTTGTGTGACGGGGAGGCCGGCGCGGACCTCTGTTGCTTTGCCGGGCAACATGGCACGATCGCGTCGTCACCGAAATGTTACTGACGGTAAGTCACATGTGCGCGATACGGCTTACGTTGCCTTTCGCCCGGAGGGGGAGCTTGTGAACCGACGCCACTGTGCCACTGCCGCGATCACTCTGGTCTGCGCACTGGCCCTGCTGACCGCGCCGGTCCAGGCCATGGCCGCTCCGGTCCCCGAGCCCAGCCCGACACCCTCCGCCTCGGCCACCCCCGGCTCCGGGAAGACCCTCGAAGAGGTCCGCGAGGAGATCGACACCCTCTACCGCAAGGCAGGGGCGGCCACGGACGCGTACAACCTCGCCGAGGAGCAGTCCAAGAAGCAGTCCAAGGAGATCGTCCGGCTGACCGAGTCGATCGCCGACGGCCAGGCGAGGATCGCCGAGCTGAAGGACCAGGCGGGCGCCGCGGCCCGCGAGCAGTACCGCACCGGCGGACTCCCCCCGGGCGCGCAGCTGATGCTGAGCGGCAGTCCGGACCTCTTCATGGACGGCATCAACCAGGCGCGGCAGGGCCAGCAGGCCACCAAGGGCATGCTGACCGAACTGGAGCAGGCCCAGGAGGACTTGGAGACGTACACCAAGGACGCGAGCCTCAACCGGGAGAAGATCGAGGCCGGCCGGGCCAAGCAGGCCAAGGCGAAGAAGAGCATAGACGCGCAGATCGCGGCGGCGGAGAAGATCGAGTCCCAGCTCGCGAAGGAGGAGCGCGCCAGGCTCATCGAGTTGGAAAAGGACGACGCGTCCACGGCGCAGGCTGCCTGGCTGTCGTCCGGCGCGCTCAAGGACATCAACCGCGATGCGAGCGCCGCGGGCAAGAAGGCGGTGGCCTTCGCGACCGCCCAGATAGGCAAGCCGTATGTATGGGGAGCCGAGGGCCCCGGTTCGTACGACTGCTCGGGGCTGACCTCACAGGCCTGGGCGGCGGCGAAGCGGCCGATCCCCCGGACGTCGCAGGAGCAGTGGCGTCAGCTGTCCCACATCGACATCGAGGACATGCGCCCCGGCGACCTGATCATCTACCACAGCGACGCCAGCCATGTCGGGATGTACGTCGGTGACGGCTCGATCGTGCACGCCCCCCGGCCCGGCCGGGATGTCACGCTGACGGGCGCGGGCTCGATGCAGATCCTGGGCGTGGTCCGGCCGGACAAGTAGGCGACGGGAGCGGGCCGGGCGGCGAGGGACAGCCGGCCCGGGCCGATTGTGCGCGGTGCGTGTCGGGCGCGTGATGTTTGTCATGGCCTCATGCCCGTTTCGTGCGCGCCCATCACGCCGGATCCGTGGCGGGAAGCGGCTTATGGGCGCGCATATGACAAAGGATGATCAGCAGACGCCATTCCGTTCCCCTGCTGCGGACCGCTATCGTCCCCGTCGGCGGGTCGTCGATCGTCGTCCCGCCGCGCCCTCGGGGGGAGGGAAGGAAACCCGAACCGATGCCCGTACCCGTACCGCAGCAACGTGCCGTTCCCGCTGCGGAGACCACTCATGGCGCCGACCTCACACTCCTGGTGATCGAGGACGACCCTGCGGGCACCTTCGCAGTTCCCGAGCTGTCGTCCACCACCGGGGCACGGGTCCGCGTCCGTACCGCCCGTAACCTCACCGAGGCCGGCCGGCTGCTCACCGACGACGTCGACTGCATCCTGCTCGACCTCGACCTGGAGGCGGCCGCCCTGCCCACCGGCGCACGCGACGACGAGCCCGGGTACCCGGAGGGGCTCGCCGCCCTCAAGCACGTCCTGCGCATCGCGCCGCGCCACGCCGTCCTCGCCCTCACCGCGGAGGACGACGCCGAGCGGGCCGCCGAAGCCGTACGGGTCGGGGCCCAGGACTATCTCTTCCGCGGCGAGCTCGACGGGCGCCTCCTCAGCCGCGCCATCCGGTACGCCGTGGAGCGCAAGCGCGCGGACACCGCCCAGCACCAGCTGACCGAGTCCCGGCTGCGCGCCCAGGAGAACGCCCGCCTGGAACGCGGGCTGCTGCCCACGCCGCTCCTCGACGGCTCCGATCTCGCCTTCGCCGCCCACTACCGGCCGGGCCGTAGCCGTGCCCTGCTCGGCGGGGACTTCTACGACACGGTCCGCACGCCCGACGGCACAGTCCACGCGATGATCGGCGACGTCTGCGGGCACGGCCCGGACGAGGCCGCGCTGGGCGTCGAGCTGCGTATCGCATGGCGGGCGCTCACGCTGGCCGGGCTCTGCGGCGACGCCCTGCTCTCCACGCTCCAGCAGGTCCTGGAGCACGAACGGCAGAGCGAGGAGATCTTCGCGACGGTCTGCACCATCGACATCGCTCCGGACGGCCGCCGCGCCGGCCTGTGCATCGCGGGCCACCCCGCGCCGCTGATCGCCCGCCAGGGCCGGGCGGCGCACCTCCTCCCGTACGAGGACGGCGGCCCGGCCCTCGGCCTGCTGCCGCACGCCCGCTGGCCGCGCCGGCAGGTCGAGCTCGGCGGCTCCTGGAGCCTGATGATGTACACCGACGGGCTGATCGAGGGCCGCGTCGGGCAGGAGGGGACCCAGCGGCTGGGCCAGGACGGCATGGTCGCGATGGTCAACGGCCGGCTGGACCAGGGACTCGGTGGCGAGGCCCTGCTGGAGGCCGCGGTCACCCAGGTACAGGAACTGAACGGCGGCGAGCTGACCGACGACGTGGCGGTCCTGCTGCTGGAACGCGACGAGGCCCGGATACGGCGAAGGGGCGGAAGCGCAACGCGCTCCCGCCCCGGTGCCGCCTCGAAGACGGGCGCTCAGCGCCCGCCGTTGTAGGGGCCGTACGGCCCGTCGCTGCTGGATCCTCCGCTACGGCCGCCGCCACCCGACACGGCCTTGATCGCCGGCCGCACGTCCACCATGAACACGATGGACGCGATCACGCCCGCGATCTGCAGGAACAGGATCGGGATGACGAGGTTCACGAAGACGGTGACGCCGAGGATGATCAGCCAGAAGGACTTCTTCTGCTTGTCCGCGGCCCGGTAGGCGTCCTCGCGCGCCGTCACGGCGAAGACCAGCGCGACCACGGCCAGGACGAGCATGGCCAGGTACAACAGCTGGAGAATCGAGCCGAATGCTTCGAGCAACACGGTGAGCACCGCCTAGTCAGTGGATGAGCGCCTCGCGGCCAAGGTACCGGGACAACGTCCCGGGCACCCTCAAAGGTGCCCGGGACGCTCTTCCGGCAACCCCCGGAACCGCTCTACTTCGCGGAGGGCGGAGTCGTCTTCTTCGCCGCGGGCTTGCGCACGGGCGCCGTCTTCTTCGCCGTCGCGGCAGGAGCCGACTTGGACTCGACGGACTTCGGCGTGGGCTTCTTCGCGGCGGGGGCCACGGGCTTCGGGGAGCCCGCCGGCTTGGCGGGGGCCACCGGCTTGGCGGGGGCCACCGGCTTGGCGGGGGCCACCGGCTTGGCGGGGGCCACCGGCTCCGTCGCCGCCTCGGACTTCTGCTTCGGCACGGACTTCGGCTCCGCCTCGACGACGGCGGCGATCTCGACGATCTCCTCGGCCGTCTCGCCGCGCCACGTCCGCACGCTCTGCTCGCCGCGCTCGGCGACCTTCTCGTACGTCTCCCGGGCGCGGACCGCGTACTCGGCGGCCACACCCACGCTCCGCAGCGCCAGGTCCTGGGCGGTCTCGCCCCACTTCTTGAGGTCGGTGTCCAGCGCGCCGAAGACCTCGGTCACCTTCGCCTGCACGGTGGCCTGAGCCTCCCTGGCCTGCGTGGTGACCCGATCCTGCACGGCCTTCGGGTCGGTGTTGCGCACGGCCTCGATCCGCTCGGGCGCCTCGGCCCGCAGCTGGTCGATCAGCGCCGGGACCTTGCGCGCCTGCTCCACGGCGAGATCGGCCGTGCCGGCGGCGAAGTAGAGGGGGGTGGGGTCGGTGAGGGTCTTGCGCAGGTCATCGGTGATGGCCATGACTGTGGTCCTCCCGGATCATCAGAAGTCAGTTCGCTGGTGGGTCTGCATCACTGCCGCCGGCCGTGCGGGGGCCGCGGGCATCCGGACCGGCACCGTCCGCGCCGGTACCGCTTTCCGCGTCGGCATCGATTCTGCTCTTCGCGTCGGCGGCACCGTGGAACTCGGCGCCGGTGTCGGGCGCGACATCGAATCCGTTCTCCCGGCGGAAGGAGTCGTAGATCTGCAGCAGCACGCTCTTCTGCCGCTCGTTGATCGACGGATCGGCCAGTATGACCGCCCGCGTCTCCAGTTCCTCCCGCTCCCGCTCATCCAGAATCCCGGCCCGCACATAGAGCGTCTCGGCCGAGATCCGCAGGGCCTTGGCGACCTGCTGCAGCACCTCGGCGCTCGGCTTGCGCAGACCGCGTTCGATCTGGCTGAGATACGGATTGGACACCCCGGCGGCGTCGGCGAGCTGCCGCAGGGAGAGCTGCGCGGTACGCCGCTGCTCTCGCAGGTACTCGCCGAGATTGCCGACGTTGAGTGATGCCATGACCCGATACTGCATCACCCTTGCTAACTATTGCAAGCGCCCGCTTGCAAAAGTGTTCCATGTCATCCGACGACGCCGGCGTATCCGCCCGCTCGCGCATCCAGCGAGACAGGCCACTGGGAAGTCACGGACACCCATACCGGACATATGAGACTGCCACTCGTTTGTAACCTCCCAGCGCCGCCCTGAGGTGCGAACCCGCGCTCCGGCAGCAGGGCCATGAGACCTCCGGGTCGACGAGTGGATTTACGCGACGCACACCTCGGCGGGCCGCCCGGGCGGCAGACTTGGCCCATGACTTCACCCGCCGCCAAGGCCGACCTCCACTTCTATCTGCAGTCGGCCAGGGACGCCCTGCTGTGGAAGCTCGAAGGGCTCTCCGAGTACGACGCCCGACGCCCCCTGACGCCGACCGGCACGAACCTCCTGGGTCTGGTCAAGCACGTGGCAAGCGTGGAACTGGGCTACCTCGGCGACATCTTCGGACGGCCGTCCGGCGAACCCCTGCCGTGGATCGAGGAGGGGGCCGAGCCCAACGCGGACATGTGGGCCACCGCTGACGAGTCACGTGAGCAGATGGCGGGGTTCTACCACCGGGCCTGGGCTCACGCGGACGCGACGATCGACGCGTTGCCCCTGGACACGGTCGGCAAGGTGCCGTGGTGGCCGGACCACCGGGCCGGGATAACGCTGCATCACGCCGTGGTACGTGTGATCGCCGATACGCACCGGCACGCCGGGCACGCCGACATCCTCCGGGAACTCCTCGACGGCGCCGTGGGGATGAGCAAGGGCAACGACGGCGTCCCGCCGGGCGACGCGGCATGGTGGGAGAACCACCGGAGCCGGCTGGAGCGCGCTGCCCGCGAAGCCGCCGGCCCCGTGGCGTCGGCCCCATGAGCGACCTCCCGCCTCTCCCCGCGCTCCGCCCGTGACCGCCGGGCCGGAGCGGCGTAAACGGGTCGAACGCCTGGGGCTCACGCCCTACCCTGGCCGCATGCCGCCCTCCAGGACCTCATACGTCTGTCTGCCGTGCCGGGCCTCGTACAAGCAGCCCTACGACAGAGAGCGGGACAACCGCGTCTGCCCCCGGTGCGCCGGGGCGCTGGTCCATGTCGGATCCGCCTTCGCGCCGCCGAAGCGGCGGGACACCGACGCGTGGCGCACACTCTCGGTGCTGCTGAACGCGGGCGTCCGTTTCCACAAGAGCTGCTGCGGCGGCCCCGGCTACCGCCCGCGCACCCTGAGCGAGGTGAAGGAGCGGATGGCGTACGCCGAGCGCACCGGGGAGCCCTTCGCGAAATCGCTGCTCAGGTACGAGCTGCCACAGTAACGTCCCCTTACGGACGATCTGCCACAGTACGAATTGTTACGCTGGGCGGCATGACCGCCCTCACCCCGGCCGCCCGTACGGCACCCGACCTGTCCTTCCTCCTCGACCACACCAGCCACGTCCTGCGGACCCGGATGGCGGCCGCGCTCGCCGAGATCGAGCTGACCGCGCGCATGCACTGCGTCCTGGTCCACGCCCTGGAGGAGGAACGCACCCAGATCCAGCTCGCGGAGATCGGCGACATGGACAAGACCACGATGGTGGTGACCGTGGACGCCCTGGAGAGCGCGGGGCTCGCCGAGCGGCGCCCCTCCAGCCGCGACCGGCGCGCCCGGATCATCGCCGTCACCGAGGAGGGCGCCCAGGTCGCCGCGCGGAGCCAGGAAATCGTCGACCGGGTACACCAGGAGGCCTTGGGGGCGCTCCCCGAAGGCGACCGCGAGGTGCTGCTGCGCGCACTGAACCAGCTGGCCACGGACCATCTGGCCACCCCCTCCGAGAACCCCCGACCGGTCCGGCGGGCCCGTCAGGGGCAGAGGTAACCACCCGGGACGAGACCGTTAAATATAGTCCGCAACAAAACCATCTGTTACGGTCTCTCTTGTCTGCCCGTCCGACAGGAGAAGACCGATGGCTGTTGATGCCCCGCGCGACACTTCCGGCACATTCGAACCCACCGCCACATCCGAACCCGCTGCCCCCGCACCGCCGCCCCCGTCCGGCCCGACGACCCGCCACCGCGGCCTCGCCCTGGCCGTGATCGCCGCGGGGATGCTCACGGTCACCCTCGACGGCTCGATCGTGACCGTGGCGATGCCCACCATCCAGCGCGACCTGGGGTTCACCTCCGCCGGTCTCAGCTGGGTGGTCAACGCCTACCTGATCGCCTTCGGCAGCCTGCTCCTGCTCGCCGGCCGGCTCGGCGACCTGATCGGCCGCACCCGCATGTTCCTGGCCGGCACCACCGTCTTCACCGTCGCCTCGCTGCTGGCCGGTGCGGCAACGACCCCCGCGACGCTCATCGCCGCCCGCTTCCTCCAGGGGGTCGGCAGCGCGATGGCCTCCGCCGTCGGACTGGGCATCCTCATCACTCTGTTCAGCGAACCCCGCGAACGGGCCAGGGCCATCGCCGTGTTCTCGTTCACCGGGGCGGCGGGCGCCTCCATCGGACAGGTGCTCGGCGGAATTCTCACCGATGCCCTCAGCTGGCACTGGATCTTCTTCATCAACCTGCCGATCGGCGTGGTGTCCCTCCTGGTCGCCCGCCGGGTCCTGCCCGCAGGGCGCGGCACCGGGACCGCCGCCGGCGCCGACGTCATCGGGGCCGCTCTCGTGACAGCGGGCCTGATGCTGGGGATCTACACCGTGGTCAAGGTCGAGGAGTACGGCTGGGGCTCCGGGCCCACCCTCGGCCTGGGGGCGGCCTCCCTCGCGCTACTCGGAGCGTTCGCCGTCCGCCAGGCCACCGCCCGGATCCCCCTCATGCCGCTGCGCGTCCTGCGTTCGCGCAGTGTCGCCGGGGCCAACCTGGTCCTGGTCCTCATCGTCGCCGCACTGTTCTCGTTCCAGATCCTCCTCGCGCAGCATCTGCAGAACGTCCTCGGATACGGGGCCGCCGAGACGGGTCTCGCCATGCTCCCGGCCGCCGCCGTCATCGGCGGCACCTCCCTGGGCGTCTCGGCCCGGCTGAACGCCCGGTTCGGCGAGCGCACCGTGCTACTGGCGGGGATCGTCCTGCTGACCGGCGCCCTCGGGTTCCTCACCCGGATCCCCTTGGACGCGCGGTACGTCACCGACGTGCTCCCCGTGCTGCTCCTCGCGTCCGGCTTCGGGCTGGCGCTTCCCGCACTGACGGCACTCGGGATGTCCGGTGCGGGCAAGGACGACGCCGGGCTCGTGTCCGGGGTCTTCAACACCGCCCAGCAGGTGGGCATGGCCACCGGCGTCGCGGTCCTGACCACACTGGCGGCGGGCAGGACCGACCTGCTGCTCGACGACGGCCGCCCCCGGGCGGAGGCGCTGGCCGGCGGCTACCAGCTCGCGTTCACCGTCGGCACCGGCCTGCTCGTCACCGCCTTCGCCGTGGCGTTCCTCGTCCTGCGCCCCACCGCGTCCGCAACACGCCCCTGAAGGAGGGTGCCGGCAGCCGTCCGCTCCACAGGGCATCCGCACCTGTCGACCGTGCTCTACCGCTGGGACGCAGAAGAGCGCGTCCTGCGTGTCTCGTCCACCGAGGACCGTCTCAAGACCCGCATCCTGCGGCGGAATCCGCACACCTCCCTGCATGTCGACGGCGGCGACGTCTGGTCGTTCGCCGTGGCAGAAGGGCCGGCGGAGGTCTCGGAGCCGACCGTGTCCGCCGGTGACGACATCGGACGGGAACTCCTGGCCCTGGCACCAGGGTTCGAGAGCCGAGAGGCTGAACAGGCCTTCCTGGAACAGGCGGTGGCCGAACACCGCGTGGTCATCCGGATCCGGGTCTCAAGACTGTACGGAGCGGCGCTGGACGTGACGGAAGGGGCCGAGCGGTGAGGCATGACCTCGCCTACGGCGATGACCTGGCCCACCACGAGCCGTGCGGGCTGACCCTCTCGACGCTCACGACGGCGCGTCCTTCCGGATGAGCACCTCGACACCGTCGAGCACGCGTTCCAGACCGAACACGAACTCGTAGTCGGCCTCGTCCGGCTCGCTCATGCCCTCGATGGTCAACAGCCTGGACAGCGCCGGATGGCGGACGGGGTCGACGAGCCGTCGCAACGTCCTCTCCCACTGCGCCATCACCTCCCGGGCGGAGACGCCCTTGGCCTCGACGGCGGCGGCGAGATCGCTCATCAGCAGCGCCTCGTTCCGCACGAAGCCCGAGACCAGGAGGATGACGGAGATCTTGGCACCCTCGTCCAGTCCGCTGCCCTCCAGCGCCTGAAGGCCCTGTTCCCACCAGGCGATCGAATGGGGGCTGGCCGGCGGACCCGAGATCGGGATGCGCAGGGACCACAGGTTGCGGTGGAACATCCGGCGCTGGGCCCACGCCCACTGGGCGAGCGCCTCCCGCCAGCCCGCTCCGTCCTCCAGCGCGGGCAGCGGCTCGGGGATACCCATGGCCGCCTCCTGCATGAGGACGTAGAGCTCCTCCTTGGCGGATACGTAGCGGTAGAGGGACATCGTGGAGGCGCCGAGCTCCTTGGCGACCCGGCCCATCGAGACGGCCGAGATCCCTTCCGAAGCGGCGACCTCCACGGCCGCGCCGACGATGCGGTCCAGCGTCAGACCGGGCTTCGGCCCCTTGGCGGGGCGCTCACGCAGTCCCCATGCGGCCTCGATGCTGGCCGGCAGGCCCGTACCGCCCGACGCGCTGCTGTTCTCCGTCACCCGAAGCCGCCCTTCCGCGGTAATGGCTTGCCACCATCCTAGGTTTGCGTAATGCTTACACAGTAACGCGTGTGGCATACGCAGAAGGGGGATCGTCATGGGCACAGCCATGAACGACGTCATGATCGAGGCGCACGGCCTGACCAAGTCCTACGGAAAGGCGGGCGCCCGCGTCCGGGTCCTGGACGGGGTGGGCCTCCAGGTCGCCCGCTCCGGGATCCACGCACTGCTCGGCCCCAACGGCGCGGGCAAGACCACGGCCGTACGGATCCTCGCCACCCTCACCACCGCCGACTCCGGCACAGCGCGCGTCGCCGGGTACGACGTCGTCACCGACCGGCGCCGGGTACGCCGCGCCATCAGCCTGACCGGGCAGTTCGCCGCCGTGGACGAGACGCTGACCGGCGAGGAGAACCTCCGGATGATGGCGCGGCTGTCCGGCCTGACCCGCGCCCAGGCCCGGCGCCGCGCCGAGGAACTCCTCGTACGCTTCGACCTCACCGACGCGGCCCGCCGCCTGGCCCGTACGTACTCCGGGGGGATGCGCCGTCGCCTGGACCTGGCGGCGGGACTGGTCGGCTCGCCCGAGCCGGGCGTCTTCTTCCTCGACGAGCCCACCACCGGGCTCGATCCGCGCAGCCGCCGCGAGCTCTGGCAGATGGTCCGCGACCTCGCCGGCCGGGGCGCCACCGTGCTGCTCACCACCCAGTACCTCGAGGAGGCGGATCAGCTCGCCGACCGCATCACGGTGCTCGACAAGGGCGGAAGCGTCGCCGAGGGCACCCCGGAGGAGCTGAAGTCACGCGTCTCCGGACACCGCCTGGACCTCGTGCTCGGCAGCCGCGAGGCCTACCTCCGGCTCGCCGTCCGCGCCGTCCACCACTCCCCCGAGACCCTGACCCTCGGCCTCCCCACGGACGGCACCGCCGCGCACGCCCGGGCCCTGCTCGACGAGATCGATCCGCACCGCACCGACGTCGACCGCTTCTCCGTGCACAGCGCGACCCTCGACGACGTTTTCCTCGCCCTCACCGCAGAGAAGACGGAGGTACCGTCCCGTGTCTGACGCCCCTGGAGCCCTGACTCACGCCACGGTCATGACCGGTCGCAGCCTGCTCATCAGCCGCCGCAACATCGACGCCGTCATCACGTCGATGATGCTGCCGATCATGCTGATGCTGATCTTCGTCTTCTTCTTCGGCGGCGCGATCGACACGGGCAGCGCCTACGACTCGTACGTCATGTACGTCGTCCCGGGCGTCCTGTTCCTGTGCGCCGGCTTCGGCTCGGCCACCACCGCCGTCGCGGTGAGCGAGGACATGAAGAGCGGAATCATCGACCGCTTCCGCTCCCTGGACATCGGCGGGACGCCGGTGCTGGCCGGCCATGTCGTGGCGAGCACGGTGCGCAACCTCGTCTCCACCACGCTGGTCTTCGGCGTCGCCCTGCTCATCGGCTTCCGTCCCGCCGCGACCCCGGCCGGCTGGCTCGCCGTCGCCGCCGTGCTGCTCGCCTACATCGTGGCCCTGTCCTGGATCTCGGCGGCGATCGGCCTGCTCGCGCGCACACCGGAGGCGGCCGGCGGATTCACCTTCTTCATGTCGTTTCTGCCCTACCCCAGCAGCGCGTTCGTCCCGGTCGACAGCATGCCGGGCTGGCTGCACGGCTTCGCCGACCACCAGCCGGTCACCCCTGCCATCGAATCCCTCCGCGGCCTCCTCCTGGACCAGCCCGTCGGCAACGCCCCCTGGATCGCGCTCTCGTGGGCGACCGGGATCCTGCTGGTGGCCGTGGCCCTGTCGGGGGTGCTCTTCAGGATGCGGACGCGGTGACGCCGGGGGGTTTTCCGGTGCCGTTCACAGCTCTGCGCTCCAGGGGTCGCAACAGGACGCAACAGCTTCACACCGTTCAGAGGACGTGCTCCCCAGTTGGTCATGCACTTACCCCGGTTGGAGGCACCTGGGCATTCTCGGAATCTCTCAGAACACATCCGGGCACCAGGGCCGCCGCGCCGCACGGAACATCACGTCCGCCGAGGCCGCCGCCCCCGCCCGGCCCTCCTCCACCCGTCCCAGCGCGGCGAGCCGCACCGGCGACTCGTCGCCCAGATACAGCGCCGCCAACTCCCTTACATCCAGGGCGAGGTCAGCAGTCCGCGTCGTCGGCGTGCACGACGCGCCGGACGGTGACACCTCCAGCAGGAAGCGGCCCCCCGCCAGTCCCGTGGCATCCGTGATGTCCAGGACCAGGGCGCCCTCGGTCGCGTACGTACGTGCCTCCAGCGCCCGGGGGATGTCCAGGACGCGCAGCCACAGCCAGTCCGCCTGGGTCACGACGCGGGCGGCTCGCGGGTCCGGGAGCAGCAGCGGGAGCAGGTCGTCGGGGGCGCGGTAGCCCGAGCGGACCGTGGTGATCCAGTCGATGGAGCAGACGAAGTGCCACAGGGCGCGTTCCGCCGCCGGGGTCGTCGCGATCAGTCCGGCCACCTTCGCCGCGTTGAGCGGCTGCTTCCGGTCGCCCCAGCTGTCGTCGGCGCGGTAGACGATCAGCCCGTCCGTCTCCCCGTCCGCCGACCGGTACACCGCGTAGAACGGCTCCGTCCACTTGTCGGACGCCGGGACGTCCACGCCCGTCTGGCGCTCCCACCAGCGCTCGTTCCGGGAGACCACGCCGTGCCGGCACCCGGCGAGCCGGCTGTGGAGTTCGGGGCCCAGCTCGCGTACGTCCGCGCCGTCCACCAGCTCGATGCGGCCGCCGTCCGCTTCGGAGGGGACCCGGCCGCGCGGGTCCAGGCCCGCCCGGGGGACGTCGATCTCCCACTCGGTGGTCCAGGCGGCCGGCCCGAATCCGTACCGTCCGTAGATCGGGTACTCGGCCGCGATCAGCGAGGCGACCACGTCGCCGCGCTCCTTCGCCGCCGCCAGATCCTTGGCCATCATCCCGCTGAGCAGCCCGCGCCGGCGGTGCGTGGGGGTCACCGTCACAGCCGTGATCGCGTCGGCCGGCACCTTCGCGCCGCCCACGACGGTCAGCTCCTGCGCGAACGACGTGAAGGTGGCGACACAGCGCCCGGCGTCGAACACCCCCTGGACACGGGAGAGGTCGATGTGGGCCAAGCGCACCGCGACCTCCTCCGCCGGCACCGAAGCCGATGCCCGGAGGAACCCGGTCCCCACGGCGCGGAGCCAGTCGGGGTATTCGGCTTCGGAGACGGTACGCGGATCAAGGCTCATACGGCCCACGCTAGGCAGAACGCGTCCGGGATGTCGCTCGCTTTTCCGGCTGCCGCCGCCGCTGCCCGGCTCCCTCGCCTCAGAACGCCGCCCGGATCTCGCCCACCTCCGCGGCGCCGCCCAGCAGCGGTGCCCGTCCGATGCGGGACACCACCGGGGCGTCGACGCCGAGCAGTTCGAGGGAACGGGCCAGCACCGGGCCCAGCGCGCGGGTGGCGCCGTCGTCGATCTTGAAGGCCAGGGCCCTGCCGTCCGGGAGGGCCAGCGCCTGGACCGCCTCCGCCCCCATCTTGGAGAGCGTGCCCGGCACCTCCCGCATCAGCCAGGTGTCCGGCCGCCGCGTGCCCGCGACGTACTCCGGGTGCGCCCGCATCGCGTCCGCGACCCGGCGCTCCGCCGTGCCCGGCTCCGCCAGCACGAACGCCCGGAACGCGCGGGCCAGACCCACCAGACCGATCGCCATCAGCGGGGCCCCGCAGCCGTCCGTGCCGATCGCCGCCACGGGCTCGCCCGCCGCCTCCGCGACGACCTCGCCGACCAGGCGCTGCAGCGGATGGGAGGCGTCGAGACAGGTCGCCGTGTCCCAGCCGTTGCGTACGCAGACCGCGAGCATCGCCGCGTGCTTGCCGGAGCAGTTCATGGTGAGCGGTTCCCGCACACCCCCGGCGGCGAGGTAGGCCTCCGCCTCGACCGGGTCCAGCGGAAGATCGGGCGGCGTCTGCAGATCGTCCGGCTTCAGCCCGTGCTCGGCGAGCATGGTGCGCACCAGGTCGAGGTGGAAGGCCTCGCCCGAGTGGCTCGCGGCGGCCAGTGCCAGCCGTTCCCCGGAGAGGTCGAGACCGGCCCGCAGGATCGCGGCGGCCTGCATCGGCTTGTTGGACGAGCGCGGGAAGACCGGGGCCGCCGGATCCCCCAGTGCGAGCTCCACACTTCCGTCCGCGGCGAGGACGACCAGCGACCCCCTGTGGTGGCCCTCGGTGAATCCGGACCGTACGACCTCGGCCAGTACCGGAGGCACGGGCGACGAGGACGGGGTTATGGAGGAGGTCATGGGCTGGTGGCCTTCCAGGGGCGGGCGTGACCCGCCCCCGGAGGGATCACCTCAGGCGAGCAGGTCCTCTACTTGTGCTTCCCCGTCACGGTACCTGCGGGCGATCTCCGCGCTGCACCCGTCCACCGTCCGCTGGAGCCGGTGGCGGCGCCGGGACACCTGCCGCTCGTAGCGGACGAGCCGCCCCATGGCGCTGAGCAGCTCTTCGTCCGTCCGGGCGTCGAGGTCGGAGAGCTCGACCTCCGCGAACGTGTCCTCGGCCAGCTGCCGGTACTCGTCGCTGCGCGGCGTGGTGAGGGTGACGTGCCGGACCGAGGAGCGGTGCACGGACGGGGTGTCGGCGAGGATCTCCGAGAGCCGGTCCACGACAGGCGACTCGGGGTCCACACGGCGGGCGAGCTCGGCCCGCAGGATGTCGATCCGGCCCTGGACCAGACGGCGTACGTAGCTGAGATCCGCCTCGTCCCGCTGGGCGTCACGGCGCAGGGTACGCAGATCCGTCAGCCGCAGCCCGCCGAATTCGGGCTGCGGGCGGGCGGAGGCCAGTGCTTCGACCGCACCGCCCCCGGTCTGCCCTGGCACGGACACCGCCCCAGGCAGCTGTACGGACGGCGCGGCGGGCAGTGGTCCGGGCGGCACCGTACCGGTGCGCTGGACCGGCGGCCGCAAGCCGGCGGCTGTACGTGTCACTGGTACGGCGCCGGGTGATGGCCCGGTTCCATGTGTCGTCATGATGTTCCGTCCCCTCGACCGGTGCGTCGGCACACCGACACCGTGCATGGTGCCACTACGCACGGTGTTCACGCAGGTGCTCTGTACCCGTTCAGCCCAAGATAGGTTGGTCTGTATGCGTGCAGTGATACAGAGAGTGGACGGTGCGAGCGTCACCGTCGCCGGCGCCACGGACGATCCGTCGGGGACCGGAACGGTCGGCGAGATCGTCGGCGAAGGGCTGTGTGTGCTGGTGGGGGTCGTTCATGGCGACACCGCGGAGAAGGCGGCGCAGCTCGCCCGCAAGCTGTGGACCCTGCGGATCCTGGAGGGCGAGAAGTCCTGCTCGGACGTGAATGCACCGCTTTTGGTCATTTCGCAGTTCACTCTCTACGGGGACGCCAGGAAGGGCCGCAGGCCCACATGGAACGCCGCCGCGCCGGGCGAGGTCGCCGAGCCGCTGGTCGACGAGGTGGTGGCGCAGCTGCGCGCGCTGGGCGCGCAGGTGGAGACGGGCCGGTTCGGAGCTGACATGCGCGTCTCACTCACGAACCACGGCCCGTTCACCGTGCTCGTCGAGGTGTAGCGGGCCCTTCAGGACACGGCCTACGGCTCGACGACCGTCTCCTGGGCCGCCGCGGTGTCACCCGCGATCAGCTGCGCGTCCACCGCGACGTTCCGCTTCACCAGCGCCAGGGCGATCGGGCCCAGCTCGTGGTGGCGGGCGGAGGTGGTGACGAAACCGAGCTGGCGGCCCTCCTGGCCGTCGGCGGCGAGCCTGACCGGCGTCCCGTGGCCGGGCAGATGGACCTCGCTGCCGTCGAGGTGCAGGAAGACGAGACGGCGCGGCGGCTTCCCCAGGTTGTGGACACGGGCGACGGTCTCCTGCCCCCGGTAGCAGCCCTTCTGGAGATGCACGGCGCTGCCGATCCAGCCCAGCTCGTGCGGAATGGTGCGGTGGTCGGTCTCGAAGCCCAGGCGCGGGCGGTGCTCCTCGACGCGCAGCGCCTCGTACGCCAGGATCCCCGCCACCGGGCCGTGCTCGGCGGCATACGTCTCCAGGTCGGCCCGGGGCAGGAACAGGTCGCGGCCGTGGGCCGTCTCCCGTACGGCGGCGCCGTCCGGGACCTCGGCGATGGAACCGGCCGGGAGGTGCACGAGGGCGATGTCCTCGGTGCGGTCGGCGACCTCGACCCGGTAGAAGAACTTCATTGACTCCAGGTACGCGATCAGCTCGCCCTGGCTCTCCGGCTCGGCGTGCATCCACACCGTCGTGCCGTCGTCGACCAGATAGAGGGCGTGTTCGATGTGACCGTTGGCGGAGAGGATCAGCGCCTCGGTCGCCTGGTTCGGCGCGAGGTCGCTGACGTGCTGGGTGAGCAGCAGATGCAGCCAGGCCAGCCGGTCGTCGCCGGTGACCGTGACGACCGCGCGGTGCGAGAGGTCGACGAGGCCGCGGCCGTCGGCGAGTGCGCGTTGCTCAGGGAACAGGCCGCCGTAGTGCGCGGCGACGCCTTCGTCGCGCCCCTCGGCGGGGACCGCGCCGGGCAGGGACAGCAAGGGGCTCTTCATGCGACCAGCCTACGACCCGCGCGGCCCCGGCTACCGGGCGCTGCCGGGTTCCTCCGGTGCACCGGCCTTCACCGCGCAGTCGGCGCAGCGTCCGAAGATCGCGAAGTGCTTCATGTCGGTCTCGAAACCGAACGTGTCCCGCAGCTTCGCCGTGAAGTCGGCGACCACGCCGACATCGGCCTCGATGACGTTCGTGCAGTCCCGGCAGACGAGGTGGATGTGGTGGTGGCGGTCCGCCAGGTGGTACGTCGGGGCGCCGTGCCCGAGGTGGGCATGGCTGACCAGCCCGAGCTCCTCCAGGAGCTCCAGGGTCCGGTAGACGGTGGAGATGTTCACCCCCGACGCCGTCCTGCGCACCTCGCAGAGGATGTCGTCGGGTGTCGCGTGCTCCAGGGTGTCGACGGCCTCCAGGACGAGCTGGCGCTGAGGCGTCAGCCGGTAGCCACGCTGCCGCAGATCGGTCTTCCAGTCGGTGCTCACCACACGCCCAGTGTAGGGCGGGGCGAGCACCGGGCCGCCGGGGCCGGGCGGGGCGGCCCGGGGAGGCCTACTTGAAGAACGCGATGCCGTCGTCCGGCATGTCCCCGAGGCTCTTCGCCATCTCGGCGACCTCTTCCGGGGTGACGACCTTCTTCAGGTGCGCCGACATGTACGGCCGCAGCTCCACGTCGGGGGTGGCCTTCTCGCCGACCCACATCAGGTCGCTGTTCACATAGCCGTAGAGACGCTTGCCGCCGCTGTACGGGCCGGAGGCGGCGGTGCGGGCCACCGCGTCGGTGACGACGTCGATCTGGGGCTTCTGCTTCGCCAGCTCGCCGTACCAGATCTCGACGACGCCCTGGTCACGGACCATGACGATCTCGACCTTGCGGTCCTTGTCGATGCGCCAGTAGCCGGACTCGGACTCGAGCGGCTTGATCTGCTTGCCCTCGGCGTCCAGCACCCAGGAGTGCGAGACGTACTCGAGGAAGTCGCGGCCGTCGTGGCTGAAGGTGACTTCCTGGCCGAAGTTGCACTTCTCGGCGCCGGGGAAGTCGGAGACGCCCGCACCCGCCCAGTTGCCGAGGAGGAAGGCCAGCGGCACGAGGTCCGGGTGGAGGTCGGACGGAATCTCGATCATGAGCGGCTCAGACGATCTGTGAGGGTGTACGGAAGGTGTTCGGCGAGGGTCAGCGCTGGCCCTGGTACAGCTTCTTCACGGTCACGGCGGCGAAGGCGAGCACGCCGACGCAGACCAGGACCAGCAGGGCGGAGAAGAAAGCCTCAAGCACGGGAGCTCCTCGGAACGAACGACATGACGGCAGCAGGCGGCCGGGCCCCCAGCCTAATGGGTGGGGGCCCGGCGTGGCGGCCCGGGGTTTCCCGGGCGCGGCCGCTCAGCCCAGCAGCTGGTTCTGCAGGACGACGCTCCGGTGGAACGGAACGGTCTCCGTGCCGGCCTCGCCCTTGCGCGCGTGGACGACCAGGGCGACGGTGTCCCCGGCCAGCACGTACGCGTGACGTACCTGCTCCGCGCCGTAGGACGCCGGCTCGGAGTACACGTGCGTCGTGGTGGATTCCGCCCCGGCCGGCGCGCCGCAAATCGTGTCGTGCAATTCCAAAGCGGGTCCCCCAAGAGACCTGAGGCGCGGGTTCCATTACCTGCGCACACAACTGACCCACAGTTCACAGGGGAGGTTGCTCGGCCGAGGATTACAGTTCGGTACATGCCGAAGAAGCTCGTGATCAAGGTGACCGCCGGGGCCGATGGAGCCGAGCGCTGCTCGCAGGCCTTCACCGTGGCGGCCGTGGCCGTCGCCAGCGGGGTCGAGGTGTCGCTGTGGCTGACCGGCGAGTCCGCCTGGTTCGCCCTGCCGGGGCGCGCCGCCGAATTCGAACTGCCGCACTCCGCGCCGTTGCCCGATCTCATCGACTCGATCCTGGCGGGTGGCGGGATCACGCTCTGCACCCAGTGCGCGGCACGGCGCGACATCACGGAGAAGGACGTCCTGGAGGGCGTACGGATCGCGGGCGCCCAGGTCTTCGTGCAGGAGGCCATGGCGGACGGCGCACAGGCCCTCGTCTACTGATCCGGCGCGCCCGGGACGAAAGCCTCAGCGGCGGTGGTCCCCGCCGTCGAGCTCGTCCCACCACTCGTCCGACGTCCGGTCGCCCGTACGCTGCTCACGGCGCGGGCGGGGCCGTTCGCCGCGGTCACGGGGTTCCGGCTGCCGGGACGGCCGGGAGGGATCGTCCCACCAACGGTCCTCCGGGCCCCGCCGGTTGGCGACGATCGCCGCGACGGGCGGTATGACCATGGCGACCACACACATCGCCACGGCGGCCGGGACGGACCACAGGCGCACGAAGGCCCAGGCGGACACGAAGAGGAAAAGGCATCCGCCCATCATCAGGAAATACACGCGCCTGCGCCGGGCGTACATGTCTCCAGGGTAGAACTCCTCGGCGCGGACGCGAACGCGGACGGCACGAAGGGCCGCACCCCTGTTCAGGTGGCGTCCAACCCCCTGGGGTGCGGCCCTCCGGCCGTATACGTGCGTGAACTACACGGCGATGGCGACCTCGGCGAGGCCACCGGTCTGCGCCACGACCGTACGGTCGGCGGTGCCGCCCGGAACCAGGGCGCGGAGCGTCCAGGTGCCCTCGGCCGCGTAGAAGCGGAACTGCCCGGTCGCCGAGGTCGGGACCTCGGCGGTGAACTCACCGGTCGAGTCCAGCAGACGGACGTAGCCGGTGACGGGTTCGCCGTCGCGGGTCACGCTGCCCTGGATGGTCGTCTCGCCCGGCTTGATCGTCGAAGCGTCGGGGCCGCCGGCCTGTGCTCCACACATGGTGTTCTGTCCTTCTGGTCGGGGTCCTGCTGATCGGGTCCTGCGGAATTAGAGGGTCCGGCAATTGGGGGGTGGGTGAAGGAGCGGGGTTGGGTGCGTGCAGCTGCAAGGCGGAGGAGGGAGGCAACGCGGAGCGTTGTTGACTGACGACAACGCCGCAGATGTGCGTGCCCAACCCCGCGACGCCGCCCCCCAATTGCCGGGCCCTCTTACTTGTTGGCGCCGAGCTCGATCGGCACGCCCACGAGGGAGCCGTACTCGGTCCACGAACCGTCGTAGTTCTTGACGTTCTCCTGGCCGAGCAGCTCGTGCAGGACGAACCAGGTGAGCGCGGAGCGCTCACCGATGCGGCAGTACGCGATGGTGTCCTTGGCCAGGTCGACCTGCTCGTCCTCGTAGAGGGCCTTGAGCTCGTCGTCCGACTTGAACGTGCCGTCGTCGTTGGCGTTCTTCGACCACGGGATGTTGCGGGCGCTCGGCACGTGGCCGGGGCGCTGCGACTGCTCCTGCGGGAGGTGCGCCGGGGCGAGCAGCTTGCCGCTGAACTCGTCGGGCGAACGCACGTCGACGAGGTTCTGGCTGCCGATGGCCTTCACGACGTCGTCGCGGTAGGCGCGGATCGACTCGTCCTGGGCCTTGGCCTTGTACTGGGTGGCCGGGCGCGCCGGGACGGCGTCGGTCAGGTCGCGGGAGTCGAGCTCCCACTTCTTGCGGCCGCCGTCGAGCAGCTTGACGTTGTCGTGGCCGTAGAGCTTGAAGTACCAGTACGCGTACGAGGCGAACCAGTTGTTGTTGCCGCCGTAGAGGACTACCAGCGTGTCGTTGCCGATGCCCTTCTCGGAAAGGAGCTTCTCGAAGCCGGCCTGGTCGACGAAGTCACGGCGGACCGGGTCCTGGAGGTCCTTGGTCCAGTCGATCCGGATCGCGTTCTTGATGTGGTTCTTCTCGTACGCCGAGGTGTCCTCGTCGACCTCGACGATGGCGACCTGCGGGTCGTCGATGTGGGCCTCGACCCAGTCGGCGTCGACCAGAACGTCTGCGCGGCTCATGTGTTTCTCCTCCGGGGCAGTCTGCGGCGGGGTGGTGCGGTGTGCGGAGTGCGAGGTGTACGCGCAGGTGCTTGGAGCGGAACGCGTACGGAAGGCACGGGTTCGGCCCTGACATCGTCGAAGGGCCGGGGAAAACGGGAGAAGGTCCCGCTCAGAAGGTGCGACAGAGCATGGCGGCGACGCGGCACAGGTCTACTGCCCGCCGCTTCGTGAGGTCCGCCTGTCGCTTCATGCGTCCGATCGTAGGGAGGTACGGGCGGAGATGCCACCGTCGTTTCGGATAATGAGACACGATCGTCCGCGATGTGGGACGAGAGTGTCGCCGGACCCTCCCGGGGCCTGGAACCGGGCGGCTCACGGGCAGCGGTCATCTGCGGGACGGACGCACTCGTCTCATTATCTGGATCCGGTGTCCGGCCCCACCCTCGCGGACCCATACCCCACCGTGCCCGCGGCTATCCATGACCGCCGGCGCCGGGTCGTCATCCCGCGAGCCGGATGTCGGATCCGGTCATCGAGATCTCCAGTCCGGCCGGCGCGACCTCGATCTTCTCCATCTTCAGGCCCCCGGGCAGCTCGCCGATCCCGCGCTCGAAGTCGGTCTTCTTCCTGACCAGGCCCTCCAGGCCGGGGATGCCCTCGCCCGGGACCTCGTCGGCGTGCACCTTGACGGTGTCGCCGTCGACCAGGGTGACCGTGGAGAGCACGCTGCGCGTGACCGCCTGGTCCGTCAGCGGGATCCGGACCGAGCCGGTGACCTTGACCTTGCCGTCGCCGCCGTAGGCGACCGTGACGTCCTCGTCGGCCACCGCGGTGAGGGCCTCGTACGACAGGAAGGCCGTCCCGGTGGCGCGGGCGGCCGTCGCGGTGGTGTAGCCGTCGCCCACCTTCACCTGGTGCAGCTGGGCCTGGATCTCCCTGATCCGCATCTGCCGCCCGGCCGCTCCGGCCTCGACGTCCTTGACGGTGACGTCGACCTGGTCGAACTCCGACCTGGCCACCTGGGTCAGGAACGGGAAGCCGTCTATCGAGATGCTGATCGAACCTGCTTCGGCGCCGCCGAAGGCGATCCGGTCCTCGGCCTCCGTCTCCGCGAAATACACGGCGGCGCGGTCCGCGGCGACGAAGACGCCGCCCAGCACCACGGCGATGATCAGCAGTATTCGCAGTGCTCGCATGCCTGTTGTTCCCCCACTCGGACCCGGACCCCCGTGCGTGTGAGCCTACTGCCGCTGTGCGGCGGGCCCGGAGTGATCGACGAGCGGAAGGCCCCGCCGGTTCCCCGGTGCGGGGAGTGCGAGTGAGGGAACGTCAGGAACGTCCCGGAACGTCAGGCGATCGCACGGCCGATCAGATAGACGGCGGGCGCCGCGGCCGTGAGCGGCAGCGCCACTCCTGCCGTCATGTGCACGAAGCGGGACGGGTAGTCGTAGCTCGCGACCCGCAGCCCGATCAGTGCGCAGCCGCCGGCCGCGAACCCGAGGAACGCGGCCTGCGCACCGAAGTCCGTGAACGCTCCGGCGGCCAGGCCTGCGCCCGCAGAGGCGAGCAGCGCCACGACGACCGAGACCGGTCCGTTCAGCGGCAGGGCCCTGACGAGCACGGCCACGGCGACCGCGATGCCGCCCACCGTCACCGCGTCCGGGACGGCCGCCAGGTGTCCGGCGGCCAGCACGGCGAGCGCGGCCGAGGCGACGGTGGCCGTCAGGCCGTACATCCGCTCGTCGGCACCCGCACGGCTGCGCAGCTGGAGGACCAGGGTGAGCAGTACCCAGACACCGAGCGTGCCGAGGATGGCCGCCGGGGCGTTGCTCCGGCCGGCCGCGAGCAGCACGGCATCGGCCACCACACCGCCGGCGAACGCGAGGGCGATGCCCTGCCTGGCCGGCCACATGCCGTTGAGCCGGAACCACCCCGCGGCGGTGACGGCCTGGAGCAGGACCAGGGGCACCAGCAGGGCGTACGGGCCGATCGCGGCGCCGAGCGCGAGGAGCAGGCCCAGGCCCGCCGTGATCGCGGCGGGCTGCATCCCCGGTGCGATGATCGGCGAACGCCCCTCGGCACGGGCCCGCTGGGCGTCGGTGACCCGGGTGTTGCCCACGGTGGTGGGCGCGCTGTAGCCGGAGCCGTCGGGCGTGGCTGCCGGAGCATCCGGGGCGGGCGGGGCAGCGGGGGCCGCCGGGGCCTCGGGCGGCAGCGGGTAGGCGCCCGGGGCGCTCTGCCCGGTCCCCTGCGCCGGGGCGGGCTCGGCCTGGTGCTGCGACTGGATCGTCGGCTGGTACTGGGTGTCCCAGGTCTGCCCCTGCCACGTCTGGGTCGCGCCCTGGCCGGCGGGCGCCTGCGGTGCGCCCTGCTCCGGGTACACGGCGGGCTGCTGCTGCCCGTACGCGGGCGGCACAGGCCCCTGCCCGCAGCCCGGCTGCACCGGCTCCTGCCCGTACACGGGCTGCTGCTGTCCGTAAGCCGGCTGCTGGTCCTGCTGTCCGTACGCCGGGTCGTACGGCTGCTGCGCGTACGCCGGGTCGTAGGGTTCCTGCCCCTGGTGCTGCTGCCCGTGTCCCGGGTCGTACGGATACTGCTGATCGCTGTTGCTCATGGTCTGCGGTTCACCCTCCTGCGAACGGCGGGAGCACCTCGACCGTGCCGCCCTCGGCAAGCCGTACGGTCTCATGACCACGGGTCCCCACAGGATTCCCGTCGATCAGGAACGAACATCTGAGCAGTACGCGTGACAGCTCACCGGGGTGCCGCTCGCGCACCCCGTCGAGCGCCTCGGCGAGCGTCTCCGCCGTGTACCGCTCCTCCGCGGTCCCCGCGGCGGCCTTGGCCGCAGCCCAGTAGCGGATGGTCCCCGCTGCCATGGCGGCACCCCTTTCGTCGTACGTCGGCTGTCCATCATGGATCACGCCGAGTCCGTCCAGTCGGCGATACGGGTCAGCAGCTTCTCGTCCGCGGCGTTCTCCGCGTGGCCCATGCCGTGCTCCAGCCAGAGCTCCGCCCCGTCCCCCGCGGCCCCTGCCAGCATCCGCGGGTGGTCGACGGGGAAGTACGGGTCCTGGTCGCCGTGCACGATCAGCAGGGGCACGGTGATCAGCGGGACCGCCTCCACCGGGGAGAGGGGCACGGGGTCCCAGTCCTCGCGGTGGATCCTCGTGCGGAAGCCGTAGCGGCCGACGAGCCGGCCGGTGGGCCGGGTGACGACCCAGTGCAGGCGGCGCATGGGGGCCGTGCCCCGGTAGTACCAGCGGGCGGGCGCGCTCACCGAGACGACCGCATCCGTATGCGCGCCTGTATGCGCCTCCGCGCGCTCCCCGTGCGCCTTATGCGCCCCAGTGCGCCGCTCCACCCGTTCGGCCCCCGGTGTTTCCGATTCCTCGTTCATGGATTCACCGGCTTCCGGCGCCGTATACAGCGCGGCGTGGCGGAGCACCACGGAACCCCCCATCGAGAAGCCGACCGTAACGACGCGCCGGTGTCCCAGAGAGCGCGCCCAGGAGACCGCAGCCGCCAGATCGAGCACCTCGCGGTCGCCCACGGTGGACCGTCCGCCGGACTTTCCGTGACCCCGGAAAGAGAACGTGATCACGGCCGCACGCTGGGCGAACACCTCTGCGGCGCGCAGTACGGCCGGCCGGTCGACGGAGCCGGTGAAACCGTGCGCGAGGACGACGGCGGTCCCTTCCGGCGCACCGCCTCCGACAGCCCCGGAACCCGCCGTACACGGGGTGTACACCGCCTCGATACGGACCCCGTCACCGGTCAGCAACGTGGTGCGCCGCGGGGTCGGCGTGATCGAGGGAACAGAAGAACTCGGGAATCGACCCTCGGACACAGAACTCATGTGGGCTATTCTGCTGCGAAGAGGATCCGGGCAAAGCAGCCCCCGGGTCCTTTTGTGCTTTCCGAGCGTTGTTACGGCAGCGTTTCCACAAGCTCAGCGGTCTCCGGGCGCGGGACCGCACAGTAAAAACCGTATGACGGCCGTCGCGAATCATGGTCGTACGGGCGTACGAAGCAGTGCCGCATACTCCCCCGGGTCCGACCCGGGAGTGCCCCTCTCGCAGGGAACGAGGAGGACCGACGTAATGGGCGAGCTGAACGTGCACGATCGACCGACGACCCAGGCAGGTGGGCGGCGATGAGTTCACTGCTGCTTCTGACGAATGCCCTTCAACCGTCGACGGAGGTGCTCCCCGCCCTCGGCCTTCTGCTGCACAGCGTGCGGGTCGCCCCCGCCGAGGGACCAGCCCTCGTCGACACCCCTGGTGCCGACGTCATTCTCATCGACGGACGGCGTGACCTCCCTCAGGTGCGCTCCCTCTGTCAGCTGCTGCGGTCCACCGGGCCCGGCTGTCCGCTGATACTCGTCGTGACGGAGGGCGGCCTCGCGGCCGTCACCGCCGACTGGGGCATCGACGACGTCCTGCTGGACACCGCGGGTCCAGCAGAGGTCGAGGCGCGGCTGCGGCTGGCCACCGGCCGTCAGCAGATCACCACCGACGACTCCCCCATGGAGATCCGCAACGGCGATCTGTCCGTCGACGAGGCGACGTACAGCGCCAAGCTCAAGGGCCGGGTCCTCGACCTGACCTTCAAGGAGTTCGAGCTGCTCAAATACCTCGCGCAGCACCCGGGCCGGGTCTTCACCCGCGCCCAGCTGCTCCAGGAGGTCTGGGGCTACGACTACTTCGGCGGCACCCGCACGGTCGACGTCCACGTGCGGCGGCTGCGGGCCAAGCTCGGCCCCGAGCACGAGTCGCTGATCGGCACCGTCCGCAACGTCGGCTACCGCTTCGTCACCCCTGAGAAGGGTGACCGGGGAGCCGAGAAGAGCGACCGGGGAGCCGAGGAGGCCAGGGCAAAGGCCGCGTCGGAGCCCGCTGACGAGGAGGTCACCCGTTCGGAGCAGCCCGTGAGGGCCGAGATCGCGGAAGAGGGCCCGGTCCGGCCTGCCAAGCGGTAGGTCGATCCGCGTAGACTGCCGCGCGTGGCCAAGGTGACGCGGGACGATGTGGCGAGACTGGCGGGGACCTCGACAGCGGTCGTCAGCTACGTCATCAACAACGGACCCAGGCCGGTCGCCCCGGCCACGCGCGAGCGGGTGCTCGCCGCGATCAAAGAGCTGGGCTACCGGCCCGACCGGGTCGCCCAGGCGATGGCCTCGCGGCGCACCGACCTCATAGGGATGATCGTGCCGGACGCCCGGCAGCCCTTCTTCGCCGAGATGGCCCACGCGGTCGAACAGGCGGCGGCGGAGCGCGGGAAAATGGTGCTCGTCGGCAATTCGGACTACCGCGACGAGCGCGAGGTCCACTATCTGCGGGCCTTCCTCGGCATGCGGGTCTCCGGTCTGATCCTGGTCAGCCAGGGGCCGAGTGAGCGCGCGGCGGCCGAGATAGAGGCCTGGGACGCCCGCGTGGTCCTGCTGCACGAGCGCCCCGAGGCGATCGACGACGTCGCGGTCGTCACCGACGACGTCGGCGGCGCCCAGCTCGCCACCCGCCACCTCCTGGAGCACGGCAACGCCTATGTGGCGTGCCTCGGCGGCATGGAGTCGACGCCGGTCGTCGGTGACCCGGTCGCCGACCACATCGAGGGCTGGCGCCGGGCGATGCAGGAGGCCGGGCGGCCCACGGAGGGCCGGCTCTTCCACGCCCCGTACAACCGTTACGACGCCTACCAGGTGGCTCTGAAGCTGCTCGCCGGGCCCGACCGGCCCCCGGCCATCTTCTGCTCCACGGACGACCAGGCCATCGGGGTGCTGCGGGCCGCGCGCGAGCTGCGGATCGACGTACCGGGTGAGCTGGCGGTCGCGGGCTTCGACGACGTGAAGGAAGCGGGTCTCACCGATCCGCCGCTCACGACGGTCTTCTCGGACCGTCCGGCGATGGCCCGGGCGGCGGTGGACCTGGTCCTGGACGATTCGCTGCGGGTCTCGGGGTCGCGGCGCGAGCGGCTGAAGCAGTTCCCCTCGGCACTGGTCGTGCGCCGGTCCTGCGGCTGCGGCGAACCGACGGTCACCGCGCCGTAGCGGGGCGCTTGCTTATATCGGGCATACGCGGTTCTGCCGGGCTTCTCAGCGGGTACTCAGGCTGCTCTCATGTTCGCTGGCCACTCTCGTAGACATGACCGACAGCCACCGCCCGAGCGGCGAGTACCCGATGTCCCCCTCACACGACAACGGTTCGCACGACAACGGTACGCACGACGACGGTTCCTACGGCACCGGCTCGTACGGCAACCGCTCGTACGGCACGGACTCGTACGGCACCGGCTCACCCGGCACCGACTCGTACAGCGGTGGCTCGTACAGCGGTGGCTCGTACGGCGGTGGCGAGGCGGCCTACCCGCCGCCGCCGGCCTACGGACCCGGGCAGCCGACCGCCGTGGTCCCCTCCTACGCCTGGCCGGCGCCGGCCCCCGAGCCCGTCCCGGCCGCGGAGGCCCCGAAGGCCGAGCGCCGCGTCAAGCGGCCTCTCGCACTGCTCGCGGCCGTGGCGATCGCCGCCGCCGCGATCGGCGGCGGCACCGCCACCCTCATCGGCGAGCTCGCGAACGGCGGGTCCGGCAGCTCCGGCTCCGGCGTCGTCAGCGGCACCACCGTCTCGCAGAGCAGCGCCGGCACAGTCTCCGGTGTGGCGACGGCGGTGTCGCCGGCCATAGTCGAGATCAGCGCGACGTCCTCGGCGGGCGAGGCCACCGGTTCCGGTGTCGTCATCACCGCGGACGGCGAGATCGTCACCAACAACCACGTCATCTCGGGTGCCTCCGAGATCAAGGTGACCCTCAGCACCGGCAAGACGTACACCGCCGAGACCGTCGGCACGGACCCCGACAAGGACCTGGCCCTCATCAAGCTCCAGGGCGCGAGCGGGCTGAAGACCGCCTCGCTCGGTGATTCCTCCTCCGTGAAGGTCGGCGACCAGGTCGTGGCGATCGGCTCGCCCGAGGGCCTCACCGGCACGGTCACCAGCGGTATCGTCTCGGCGCTCGACCGCGATGTCACGGTCGCCAAGGAAGACGGGCAGGAACAGCAGCAACAGCAACAGCAGCAACAGGGCGACCAGAACTGGCCCTTCGAGTTCGGCGGCCAGCAGTTCAACGGCGACACCGGCTCGTCCCAGACGACGTACAAGGCGATCCAGACCGACGCCTCGCTCAACCCGGGCAACTCCGGCGGCGCGCTGATCAACATGAACGGAGAGATCATCGGCATCAACTCCGCTATGTACTCCCCCAGTTCGTCCAGCACCTCGGGCAGCTCGGCAGCGGGCAGCGTGGGCCTCGGCTTCGCCATCCCGGTCGACACGGTCAAGGCCGACCTGGACGCCCTGCGCTCCGGCGACGGCTCCTGACGAGGAGGTACCCATGAACCCCGACACCGCCCCCGTGGCCGCCGGCCCCTCCGGCCTGGCACTCCCTCTCGCCCTGGCCGCCGAGCTGGCCGCCTCGGCCGCCACCACGGCCGGGCCCCGCCCGCCGGAGGTCCGCACCACCGGCACCGGCCGCGAGCGCCGCGCCGCGCGACGCCGTGCGGCGGCCGTGCGAGGCTGAGAGCCGAGCAGGCAGCACCCGGTACGAAGGAAGAGGACGAAGAAGCGATGAGCCCCGCCGAAGACGATCCGCAGCGTGTCCTGATCGTCGACGACGAGCCCGCCGTGCGCGAGGCCCTGCAGCGCAGCCTCGCCTTCGAGGGGTACGGCACAGAGGTGGCCGTGGACGGCTACGACGCCCTCACCAAGACCGAGTCGTACGCCCCCGACCTGATCGTCCTGGACATCCAGATGCCCCGCATGGACGGCCTCACCGCCGCCCGGCGCATCCGGTCCACCGGGTCGACCACGCCCATCCTGATGCTCACCGCCCGCGACACCGTCGGCGACCGTGTCACCGGACTCGACGCGGGCGCCGACGACTACCTCGTCAAGCCCTTCGAACTGGACGAGCTCTTCGCCCGCATCCGCGCCCTGCTGCGCCGCAGCTCCTACGCGGTCGCGGCGGGCGGCCCCCTCCCCGACGACGACGTGCTGTCCTTCGCGGACCTCCGCATGGACCTCAACACCCGCGAGGTCACCCGTGGCACCCGCAGGGTCGAGCTGACCCGCACCGAGTTCACCCTCCTGGAGATGTTCCTGGCCCACCCCCGGCAGGTCCTGACCCGGGAGCAGATCCTCAAGGCGGTCTGGGGATTCGACTTCGAGCCCAGCTCCAACTCCCTGGACGTGTACGTGATGTACCTGCGCCGCAAGACGGAAGCGGGCGGCGAACCACGCCTGGTCCACACGGTCCGGGGCGTCGGGTACGCCCTGCGCTCCGGCGGCGGTGACGGGTGACCGGCCTCCCCCGCCGGCTCCGCGCGCTGC
Source organism: Streptomyces sp. NPDC102441 (assembly GCF_044765585.1). Classification (NCBI taxonomy): domain Bacteria; kingdom Bacillati; phylum Actinomycetota; class Actinomycetes; order Kitasatosporales; family Streptomycetaceae; genus Streptomyces; species Streptomyces sp. NPDC102441. Next base: position 62,478 of record NZ_JBIWKH010000018.1, on the reverse strand, counting down.
CGCTCCGCTCACGGCTCGCCCTGCTGGTCGCCATGGCGGTCGCGGTGGCGGTCGCGGCGGTCGCGGCGGCGTGCTGGTTCGTGACGCGGGAGCAGCTGGAGCACCAGCTGGACGAGTCTCTGCGAGGCTCCAAGGTGGACGAGCAGTACCTGACGACCCTGTACACGTACTGCAAGGGCGGCACCTCGCTGCCGCCCCCGCCCTTCACCGGCGGGACGGTCCAGCTGATCGACTCCCAGGGCACCGTCTGCATCGCCCCCGACACGGCCAAGCTGCCGGTGAGTGGCAAGGACCTGGAGGTGACCGAGCGGCAGCGCTCCTACACCCTGCATTCGGAAACGGATGAGGACGGCGCGGACATGCGGGTCTACACCTCCCCGCTGGACATCCGCCGGTCCCCCGGCTCGGGGCCCGGGGGCCTGGCAGTCACCTTCGCCCGCCCCATGAGCGAGGTCACCGACCCGCTCTCCACCCTCGCCTGGGTGCTGGTCCTCGTCGCCGGTATCGGCGTCGTCGGTGCCGGTGCCGCCGGCCTGTGGATCGCCCGCACCGGGCTGCGCCCGGTCGACGACCTCGCGCACGCCGTCGCGCACGTGGCCGAGACCGAGGACCTCACCATCCGGATCCCCGCCGAGGGCGAGGACGAGATCGCACGGCTCTCCCGCTCCTTCAACTCCATGACCAGCTCCCTGGCCATATCCCGCGACCGCCAGTCCCAGCTCATCGCGGACGCCGGGCACGAGCTGCGCACCCCGCTCACCTCACTCCGTACGAACATCGAGCTGCTCGCCCGCAGCGACGACACCGGCCGTGCCATCCCGCCCGACGACCGCAAGGCCCTGATGTCCTCGGTCAAGGCGCAGATGACGGAGCTGGCCGCGCTCATCGGCGACCTCCAGGAGCTCTCCCGCCCGGACGCCGCCCAGCCCGGCCCCCTCCAGGTGGTCGCGCTGCACGACATCGCGCGTACCGCACTGCAACGCGCCAGGCTGCGGGGACCGGAACTGACCATCACGGCCGAGCTGGCCCCCTGGTACGTACGCGCCGAGTCGGCCGCGCTGGAGCGGGCGGTCGTCAACGTCCTGGACAACGCGGTGAAGTTCAGCCCCGACAGGGGGACGGTCGAGGTCGCCCTGCACCGTGGTGAGCTGACGGTGCGGGACCACGGGCCCGGCATCCCCGCCGAGGAGCTCCCGCACGTCTTCGACCGCTTCTGGCGCTCCCCCTCGGCCCGCCAGCTCCCGGGCTCCGGCCTCGGCCTGTCGATCGTGGCCCGCACGGTCCAGCAGGCCGGCGGCGAGATCACCCTGCTCCCGGCGGAGGGCGGCGGCACGGTCGCCTCGATCCGCGTGCCGGGGGCGCCGACGCCGCCGCCGGGGTTGTGAGGGCGGGGCAGCTCAGAGTCGGCGACGGTATTCGGCAGCGAACTGCGGGGCGCCGCCGGCATCCAGCCTGTCCAGCAGACCATGCAGGTCACGCGGCGCGCGGACACATTCCGCACGGGTCGTGGACACCGCGCCGCTCAGGCCAGATCATCGAATTCACCCTCCTTCGCGCCACCGAGGAAGGCACGAAGCTTGCCACGGGTGGTGCGGACGACCACATCCGGGTGATCGCTCTCGCGGAGCAGTATCTCGCCGTCGTGCTCGGCGAGTTCGAGGCAGTTGTTGCCCTCGGCGCCGGATGACTTCGAGGACTTGCGCCACTGAATTTCCATGATCCTCACGCCTTCACGTTCTGTCCGATTCCGCGAATGAAGTCCCGCGAGCTCTCCGGATCGAGGGAACGGCTCTCGACCCGGTCCAACACGGCCCTGTAGTTCACGAGGCGAGTTTCGGCATCGACGAACGCGGGGCCCGTCGCCGTGTCCGTCTGGACGGTGTCGAGCTGCTGGACTGGACCGTGGACGTATTGTGCCGAACTGCCGACCTCTGGGAAACCACCCGCCTCGAAGGGGATCACCCGGACTGTGACATTGGCGCGCTCCGACTCCGCCAGCAGGTGGTCGAGTTGCTTGCGGACCACACCGGAGCCTCCGTACGTCATCCGCAGCGCGGCCTCATGGATGAGGAACGCGCAGGCAGGCGCCTGCTCGCTGTCCAGCACATCGCGGCGTCGCAGCCGGTGCGAGAGCAGGCGGCGGAGGCGTTCCGGACTCAGAGGCGGTACGGCCTCTGAGAACACGGCACGAGCGTACTCCTCGGTCTGCAACAGCCCCGGCACATGCATGATCTGCACCGATCTGATGGCCACGGCGTGATGCTCAAGTTCCGCAAGATCGAGCGCCCCACTGACAAGGTCACCCCTGTAGTCCTCCCACCACCCGTTCGTACGTTCTTCAGCCATGCCGGCCAAGGCGTCGACATATGCGGCGTCCGGGCATTCGTAAATACCGGCCCACGTGCGCACCCGCACAGCGCTCACTCCGAATCGTCCTGCCTCACTGTTGCTGACAGTGGTGCGGTCCGTGCCCAGCACGGCAGCCGCCTCAGTGAGTGACAGGCCGGTGCGCTCCCGGAGTTTGCGCAACTCGATGCCCAATCTGCGCTGGCGCGCTGTGGGTGCCTTCCTCGACGCCATCAGATCCCCATCCCTATCGGGCCTCAGTGTGACCCGTCACCCGACAGGGTTCACTTTACCCATCACGTTACCCACATCGACCCAACACGTGAGGTAATCGGAAGCGGTACTCGATCACCGTGCCGCATTGCCATCGACTTGAAGTGCGTTCGCACGGCCACGCCTTGATACAGGCATGCCCGTACTGGTGCCACCACGGTCAACGAGCACCGCGCCAGTTCGGATCGCATCACGTGGGGAGAACGACATGACCAGCGCCAGCACGACCGCACCCTCCGCATCACCGCACGATCAGGGCGGCGAGGACTACCGGCTCTCCCTGCCCAACACCGCGCGCTCCGCCGGGATCGCCCGGCACTTCGTCACGTCGCTGCTCACCGGCACCCCGCACAGCGGCATCGTCGACGACGCCCGTCTCTGTGTCACCGAGGTCGTGGCCAACGCCCATCGCCACACACGCACTTCACTGATCCGGGTCCATGTGACGGTCGGCCTGGAGCAGGTGACCGTCTCCGTCGCCGATGACGCCCCCTGGAGCGTGCCCGCACCAGGCGGGATCCGTACCGGTCCCGCGCAGGAGTGCGGGCGGGGGCTGCTCCTCCTGGAGGAGCTCGCCCTGGCGTGGGGGTCGGACGTCTGCCGTTGCTGCAACCCCGGCCACAAGGCGGTGTGGTTCACCCTCACCGCTGACGCGAGGGTCGCCGCGTAGGGCTCGGCTCTCTCACGCCCGTACGGCGGTGCAGGCCTGACCGCTCGCCGTGATGCACCGGCAGGCCCTGCCAACGGCCCGCCCCACCTCTACGGACCCTGATGCGCCGTACCACCGGCGCAGCTTCGCGCTGCGCTTCTCCGGCCTGCCCTGATCCGACGTGGGCCCCCGTTCCCCGCGCCTTCCAGGAGGTCGACGCGACCTCCGCTCGCCGCGCCCAGCCGCGCGCGTGGCTGCGCGCCGTGACGTGGCTGGTCGGCGCAGGCCTGCACCCGCGCGCAGGGGAGACGACGCTGACCGTGGCCCGGGACCTCGCGGCGCGGATGGACTACCGACTGGGATTCGTCCTGTACGACCTCGAAGGCACCGCCGCCCGTTGCGCGGTGTCGACGGGGACGGTGAAGCGTCACGTCCGGGTGCTGCGGGAGCTCGGTGCGCTGGCGTGGCACCGGCATGGAACGAAGAAGAACCTTCGGCTCCCCGGGCGCCCGTACACAGCTACGGCGACCATCTACGCGGCGACGATCCCGGCCGTGTTCGACGAGGCTACCGTCCACAAGCAGGCAGGCCCCGTGGACAGCAAGCGTGCACCCCATTCTCCTGGGCCCCACCCCCTCGTACCTACAGCTGATATGAGTGGGGAGTTCAACTACACAACGCGACAGCGCGCGACGCGCGCAAAGGCGTCGACGCACGTGTCGCAGAGCAGCCACGGAAGCGGCGGCCGGGCGCGCCGGGGCGCCAGGAGGGCCAGCTGCGGAAGAGCCTCGTCGGCCCGAAGCCCGTGGCAGGTGGCCCACGACATCAGGATTGCCCGGCAGGTCCGGCCGCTCGTCGGCTGGGCCCAGGGGGAAGGGCTGCGCCGTCTGGCGTTCGCGCTGCGCCCGTTGATCGACCGGGGTCTTGAGGCCCATGACATCGCCGCCGAACTCATCGGCCTGGCCGTCGACTGGCGTCCCGCACGGCCGGCCGCGTACATCACCGCCGCCCTCACCCGGGACCGACGGCCCGAAGCCGCCCGCCGGACGGACGAGGAGCTCACGGCCGACCCCGCCGCTCACCGGGCGTGGCAGCAGTGGCTGGACAGCCGCCGGGCCGACGCCCCGGCACGTACGGACGACGACCGCCGCCACGCCCGGCTCTACGCGTGGGACCAGTGGGCCGAGGTCGCCGCCCACTACGACGCCGACCCCGACGACGCCCTGGACCTCTACGGAACCCTGCTGTGCGCATACGCCGTCAAGCGGGCAGCATGCACCACCTGATCCCGGGGCGGCCAGGACCGGCGCCTCAGCCCGCCGGGTTGTGCCGGATCAGGGACTCCACCAGGCCGGAACGGGTCGCCGGATAGTCCAGCGGGACGATGCCGAGACCGGTCCAGCCCGAGGCCTCCGACCCGTCGAGGAACGCGTGCACCTGCGGGTTGAGCCGGTCCGAGTTCGAGCGGGGCGGCAGCAGGGCCGCGGTGCTCACGTAGTTCATGAACAGCTTGCCGGGCTGCTGTGACGCCTTGCGGAACTGCGCCTCGACCTTTGGGTACTTGGCGAACGGCTCCGCCATGTAGTCGTCCTGGATGTCGAAGAGCGCGGAGTCGGCGTACCGGACGCCCGGGAGCCCGCCGTTGTCCGCGAGCAGCACCACCTTGCCGCGTGCCCCGCCGAGGTCCGGGAGCGTGGAGTCGAGGCGGAGGAGTGAGCGCCAGCCCTTGCCGTCGAGGTAGATGTCGAAGATCCGCCGGAACGCGGCGTCGCTCTCCTCGGAGTACTCCTGCTTGACCCGCATCAGCACGGTCTCCGATGGCCGCCGTGCCAGGAAGTCCCGGCAGGCGCCGAGGACGTCGTCGAAGTTCAGGTGCTGGTAGTAGGCCCCGTGATGGATGGCGTACGCGTCGCCGCTGATCCGGCAGCGTATGTCGAGGAAGCGGATACCGCTGTCGAGCTGCTCGGCGATCGTGGTGTTCTGGCACTCCGTCCAGGGACCGCCGAAGCGCGCCCCGGAGTCGTGCGTTCCTGGGATCGTGAGGCGCTGCAGCGGGGTGCCGTCGGGGATGGCGCCCATCCAGTCCTGGGTGCCGAGGACCTGGGCGGAGGCGGCGAGAGCGGGCGTCCCGCCGATCAGGACTCCGGCGGTGGCTGCGAGGGCGCCGGTGAGGAAGGTCCGGCGCGTGGTGGTGTACGGGCTCATACGGGAAAGGCCTCCGTCGGCTGTGGGGGAGGCCTGGATTATGTCGCGCACACCTCAAAACTGGAACAGGGCCCGGTCCCTGCCACCACTGACGGTCCACGCACGCCATCTCCACCCCCCTCCACCCCCCTCCACCCCCCTCCACCCCCGTCCGGCAGAGCAGACTCGTCACGGCGAAGATTACGAATTTCGCAAACTTACAATTTACACTAATGCGTGATACCTTGGCGAGGATGGCGACAGAGGTAGGAGGTCATCACATGGCTGGCACTACGGCCACACTGCGCACGAACGGACAGGTCACACTGCCCAAGGCCATTCGGGCCGCTCTCGGAGTGGACCAGGGCGACGAGCTCGAGTTCGAGATCACCGGCGCCGGCGAAGTGACGGTGCACGGACTCACCAAGATCCGCTCCGACCAGGCCTGGTTCTGGACACCGGAGTGGCAGGAGGGCGAGCGCAGGGCCAGCGAGGACATCGCTGCCGGGCGCACCGCCGTCCACGAGGACGCGGACAGTATGTTCGCGCACCTCGAAGAAGACTGACCCCTGACCCCGGGAGGCCCGATTGCCGACTTCTGAGACGACTGCCCACTTCAAGCGCGACTTCAAGGCCCTCAAGCCTGAGGAGCAGAAGCGCTTCGAAGAAGTCATCCGGAAGAAGTTCGTCCCGGATGTGGAGCGAGGGCAGTTCCGACCCGGGCTCCGGGTCAAGCCGGTTCAGGGCATCTCCATGCCTCGGGGCGCACGCCCCGTCATGGAGATGACGTGGGCGCCCGACGGTCGTGCCACCTGGCAGTACGGGGACGAAGTCCGTCCAGGGGAAACGCACATCCTGTGGCGCCGCGTGGGGGGACACGAAATCTTCGTCCCCGGACCGGCCTGAACAAGCCGACGGCCCGCCACTTCGCGTGGCGGGCCGTTGGCCTCAGGGCCCCGTCCGGGCGGACGGCGCCGGCGCGTAGGGGTCCTACTGCACGATCGTGATCCGGTCCGTGGCCGGCGGGGCCAGCGGAGCGTCGGCCGTGGAGTGTGCCGCCAGGTAGGTGTTGAACACGTCCAGGTCGGACGCGCCGACCAGCTTGTTCGTGCCCTCGCCGAGGGCCGCGAAGCCGTCGCCGCCACCCGCGAGGAACTCGTTCATCGCGGCGCGGTACGTCTTCGCCGGGTCGATCGCCTCACCGTTCAGACGGATCGTGTCCGCGACCACCCGCTCGGCGCCCGACTTCGTCATGTCCAGCGTGTAGGTGAGGCCCTTCGAGACCTGGAGGATCTTCGGGGACGCCTCGTTGGAGCCGCTGACCTGCTGCTGGAGCGCGGCGACGAGCTGCGCGCCGGTCAGGTCGACGACGTTCATCATGTTGGTGAACGGCTGGACGGTGAACGACTCGCCGTACGTCACCACCCCGTCGCCCTCACTGCCGGACGCCCCGTACACCAGGTCCGAGCGGATGCCCCCCGGGTTCATGAAGGCGACGTCCGCCCCGCCCTTGTCCTCAGGTGCCAGGCCCTCCAGCTGCGCGTCGGCGATCAGGTTGCCGAGCGGCTTCTCGATGGCCGTGGAGCCGCGGCCGTTGATGTCGGCGGAGATGAAGCCCTGCGGCCTGCCCGCGATGGGGGCGGCGAGGGTGTTCCAGCGGGCGATCAGCGCCGTCATGTCGGTGGCCTTGGCCTGGTCCCGGCTGACGACGTGGTTGGCCGACTCCACCGACGTACGCACGATGTCCTTGGTGCGGCGGTCGTAGGTGAGCGTCGTGTCCGTGTAGAGCTTGCCGAACGACGACGCGGAGGTGACCAAGCGCGGCTTGCCCGACGGGTCCGGGATCGTGCAGACGTACGCCTGGTGGGTGTGGCCCGTCACCAGGGCGTCGACCTTCGGCGTGATGCCCTTGGCGATGTCGGTGATCGGCCCGGAGATGCCGTCACCGGCACCGGGGCTGTCGCAGTCGTAGTTGTACGAGGCCGAGGCCGGGTCGCCGCCCTCGTGGATCAGCGCGACGATGGACTTGACGCCCTGCCGGTCGAGCTCCTTTGCGTACTTGTTGACCGTCTCGATCTCGTCGTGGAACTTCAGGCCCTTGACGCCGTTGGCCGTGACGATGTTCGGCGTGCCCTCCAGGGTCACCCCGATGAAGCCGATCTTGACGCCGTTCTTCTTCCAGACCGTGTACGGCTTGAGGATCGGCTTGTCGGTCTTCTCGTCCGTCACATTGGCCGCGAGGTAGGGGAAGTCCGCGCCCTTGAACTTCTTGCCCTTCTCGTAGCAGCCCTCGACCGGGTGGCAGCCGCCGTTCTGGAGGCGGGCCAGCTCCGTGGCCCCTTCGTCGAACTCGTGGTTGCCCACGGTCGTGACGTCGAGGTCGAGCCCGTTGAGCGCCTCGATGGTCGGCTCGTCGTGGAAGAGCCCCGACAGCAGCGGGCTCGCGCCGACCATGTCGCCGCCGGCCGCGGTGACGGAGTACGGGTTGCCCTTGCGCGCGGTGCGCAGTGAGGTGGCGAGGTACTCGACACCTCCGGCCGGGACCGAGGTCACCGTGCCGTCCGCCTGCGTCTCACTGACCGTACCGGCGGAACCGGCCGGCGGTTCCAGGTTGCCGTGCAGGTCGTTGAAGGAGAGCAGTTGCACGTCGACGGTGCGGGAGGGCCTGCCGTGCCCGTGCCCCCGGTCGTGGGCACCGGCCGGCATCGCGGCGACGAGCGCGCCGACGGTGGCCAGCCCGGCCGCGGCGGCGAGCACACGCCGGGGCGCACGGTTCTTCTGCGGATGCGGAGTCGCTGACATCGGTCCCTTTCGAGTCTCTAAATCCTGCGTGCCGCAGCCTAGAGTCAACGCGCGTAGCGCGACAGATCTCCGGGGTTACGAACTGGTTGCCGCGCGCTCAGAAAGGGTCTGATCACCCGTTGGAAGTACATATGCGAGCAGAAACGTCACCGCGCGCATACGCACCGGCAGCCTGTACCTCGTGGACAAGGAACTCACGGTCGGGGCAGTGGTGCCGGCCCAGCAACGGACCGAACTGCCCGCCGGCTTCTACGAGATGCTCGACGACCTCAAGTCGATCGTGCGGAGCGCACATGTGCGCGCACAGCTCAAGGTGAACACCGAGATGCTCCAGATGTACTGGGAGATCGGGCGGACGATCCTGAAGCGCCAGGGAGAGGAGAAGTGGGGAACGAAGGTCGTCGGCCGGATCGCCACAGAGCTGCGGACCGAGTTCCCGAATCAGCGGGGGTTCGGCGCGCGCAATCTGCAGTACATGCAGCAGATGGCTCGAACATGGACCGAACAGTTTGCGCAGCAAGCTGCTGCACAATTGCCCTGGGGCCATCTCCAGCTCCTCATGGACAAGTGCAAAACCCGCTTCGAGCTGGACTTCTACGCCCAGCACGCCGTCCACCACGGCTGGTCCCGCGACCGCCTCACGACGCACATCCGCGGCGGACTCCACCTGGCCCAGGGCGCGGCCGCCAACAACTTCGACGTCACCATCCCGGAGCAGTCCGAGGCCGCCACGCAGATCTTCAAGGATCCGTACCGCCTGGAGTTCACCCAGCTGTCGGACACCGCCGCGGAGCGCGAACTCGAGGACTCGCTCACGGCCAGGATCGTGCAGTTCCTCACCGAGCTCGGCTTCGGTTTCGCCTTCGTCGGACGCCAGTACCCGATCACCGTGGGAGACACGGAGTTCCGCATCGACCTGCTCTTCTACCACTTCAGGCTGCACCGCTTCGTGGTGGTCGAGCTGAAGACCACCAAGGCTCAGCCCTCCCACCTCGGGCAGCTCAGCTTCTACGTCACAGCGGTGGACCGCCTCCTCCGCGACCCGGAGCGGGACGACCGGACACTCGGCATCCTCATCGCGGAGAGCCAGGACGAGACGACCGTCGAATTCGCCCTCCAGTCGCAGAACCAACCCCTCGCGGTCAGCACGTACGCAGCCCTTCCCTCAGGCGTACGGGAGCTGATGCCCACCTCGGACGACCTCTCCCGCGTCGCCCGTGAAGTCCTGCACCGCGCGGCGGGGCCGGGCTCCGGCTGACGGCGCGGACCGCGCTCCGCCCCCGCGCCGTACGCTCGTACCCATGACGACTGACGCACCCCTCCCCTCCCCCGGGCGCGAGATCGAGACCCTCGACGCGCTCACCGCCGAGCAGGCCCAGGCGGTGTCCGCCCTCCTCGCCGAAGCCGCGGAGGCCGACGGCCGGCAGGCGGTCTCGGAGCAGGGGCGGCTCCAGCTCCGGGGTGGGCAGCGCGAGGGCGTCCGGCACTTCCTGCTCATCGCCGACGGGGCCCTCGCCGGATACGCGCAGCTGGAGGACACCGACCCGGTCGAGGCACCCGCGGCCGAACTCGTCGTCCACCCCTCCCACCGCGGACGCGGACACGGACGCGCCCTGGGCGCCGCCCTGCTCGCCGCGACCGGGAAGCGGCTGCGGGTGTGGGCGCACGGCGGCAAGTCCGCGGCCCGGCACCTCGCGCAGGTGCTCGGCCTCTCCCTCTTCCGCGAGCTGCGCCAGCTCCGCCGCTCCCTGACCGACCTCGACATCGCCGAACCGGCGCTTCCTCCGGGCGTCACCGTCCGCACCTTCGTCCCGGGGCAGGACGACGCGGCCTGGCTCACCGTGAACAGCGCCGCGTTCGCCCACCACCCCGAGCAGGGGTCCCTCACCCAGCGGGATCTGGATGACCGCGAGGCCGAGCCCTGGTTCGACCCGAAGGGCTTCTTCCTGGCGGAGCGCGACGGCGGGATCATCGGCTTCCACTGGACGAAGGTGCACGCCGACGACGAGCTCGGCGAGGTCTACGCCGTCGGCATCCGGCCGGACGCCCAGGGCGGCGGCCTCGGCAAGGCGCTGACCGCGATCGGGCTGCGGTATCTGGCCTCCCGGGGACTGCCGACGGCGATGCTCTACGTGGACGCCGACAACCCGGCGGCCCTGGCGGTGTACGAGCGGATGGGCTTCGCCACACACGAGACCGACCTGATGTACCGCACGGAGTCCTGACCGCATCCGGCCCACGCAGGGGCGGCGTCACTTGACGCCGCCCCATCCTTACGCCACCCTTTCACTACTCAATTAGTGAAAGGGTGGTGCACATGGCAGGATCCGCAGCTGTCGAGTTCCGTATCGACCGGCGCAGCGGCGTCGCCACCTACCTCCAGATCGTGCAGCAGACCAAGCAGGCGCTCCGCCTCGGTGTGCTGGAGCCCGGGGACCGGCTGCCCACGGCCCGTGAGGTCGTCGAGGCCACCGCGATCAACCCCAACACCGTGCTCAAGGCCTACCGCGAGCTGGAACGCGAAGGCCTCGTCGAGGCCCGCCGGGGCCTCGGCACCTTCGTCCGCCGCACCCTCGGCAGCGCGGCGGTCACCACCGACGCGCCCCTGCGCGCCGAACTCACCGAGTGGACCCGCAGGGCCCGCGCCGCCGGACTGGACAAGGACGACGTGCGCGCGCTCTTCACCGACGTACTGGACAGCACATTCAAGGGGGACCAGGACTGATGACAGGCGCCGCGATCGAGGCGAACGGCCTCGGCATGACGTACGGACGAAAGCGCGGGTGGGCCCTGCGCGACTGCTCGTTCCGGCTGCCCGCCGGACGGATCTGTGCCCTCGTCGGGCCCAACGGGGCAGGGAAGTCCACGCTTCTCGCCCTGGCAGCCGGCCTGCTCAGGCCCGCAGAGGGCTCCGTACGCGTACTCGGCACCGCCCCCGGAGAGGCGCGGCCCCGCATCGCGTACGTCTCCCAGGACAAGCCGCTGTACCCGCAGCTCACCGTGGCCGACACCCTCTGGGCCGGCCGGCAGCTCAACCCCGCCACCTGGGACGGCGCGGCCGCCGGCCGGGTCGCCGGACCGCTCCCGCAGGACGCGAAGGTCCGGACGCTCTCCGGCGGGCAGCGCACCCGGCTCGCCCTCGCGCTCGCACTGGGCAAGCGACCCGAACTGATGCTGCTGGACGAGCCGATGGCCGACCTCGACCCTCTCGCCCGGCACGAGCTGATGGGCATCCTGATGGCCGAGGCGGCCGAGAACGCCACCACCATCGTGATGTCCTCGCACATCCTCGCCGAGCTGGAAGGCTCCTGCGACTACCTGCTGTTCGTCGACGGCGGCCGGGTCCGCCTCGGCGGTGAGAGCGAGGACATCGTCGCCGCGCACGCCCTGGTGACCGGCCAGGTCCGCGAGCTCGCCCCGCACACGGTGGTCGAGTCCCGCACGACGGGACGTCAGCTCACCGCGCTGGTCAGGAGGGAGGGCCCGGTGGACCTCGCCGACTGGGAGGTCACGGAACCCTCCCTGGAGGAGCTGCTGCTCGCCCACCTCCGCTCCCCGGAGGCACCGCCGCTGCTCACCCCCAGCGCGTCCAACGAACCGGCCCGGACGGTGGCAGCCGCATGAGCACTCTCACCCCCCTGCGCGGCCCCGCCCGCGTCGTCGTACGCCAGCACCGCGGCACCCTGCGCGTCGCGGGGCTGCTCGCCCTGGCGGGAGCCGTCGCCGTCATCGGCTTCGCTCTGTGGGCGTCCCACGTCATCGACAGCTTCGAGGCCGGTTCCTGCGAGGCCTCGGGCCTCTCAGGCCCCGCGTGCGACCAGCGGATCGTGGACTTCAGCGGGTCGATGTCCTTCTTCCAGCGCGGGCTCACGTGGGCCGCCCTGGTCCTGACGGTCCTGCCCGGGGTCGTGAGCGCGTTCGTCGCCGGCCCCCTGATCGCCCGGGAGCTGGAGAGCGGCACCTACCGCGTGGCCTGGACGCAGTCCGTCACGCCCACCCGCTGGCTGGTGGCCAAGCTCGCCGTGCCCACCGTGCTCCTCGTCGCCGGCGTGACCGTGCTGTCCGCCGTCCTCGCCTGGGCACAGACGCGGACGGCCACCGACTACACGGTCGACTGGTTCGACGCCCCGGTCTTCGGCGCGACGCTCCCCATGGTCATCGGCTACACCCTGCTCGGCATCGCCGTCGGCGCGCTCACGGGCCTGCTCGTGCACCGCACCGTGGCCGCGATGGCGGTGGCCGTCGTCGTCACCGGCGCGGTGATGGCCGTGCTCGTGACCCTGCGAAGCAGCCTCTGGCCCCTGCGGACCACGATCGGCACGACCGACGGACACCTGGACGTCCCCATGGACTCCTGGGTGCTCGACCTCGGCCGCGTGACCGCGAGCGGCGACCGGCTGCCCACCGACGTGTGCTGGCGGGGCGGCGCGAGCGAGGCGCAGGAGGGCCGGTGCATGGCCGAGCGCGACATCACCGGCTGGTTCGTCGACCACCACCCGCCCTCCCACCTCTGGCCCCTCCAGCTCGTCGAGACGGGCATCGTGCTCGTCCTCACCGCCCTGGCCGTCACCGTCGCGTTCCGCGTCCTGCGCCGCCGCACCGCCTGAGGGCTGCCTTCCGCCCGGGCCCCGGGGGACCCCGGGCGGAAGGCTCACCTACGGTGAGGAGAGGACGGCACCCGCAGCCACACCGCTTCCTGTACGTCATGTCACCGTTACCGGCCATTCAGACGGGCTTGCGACCCTCACGGGATGCAGCCAGCTGTGCCCACCCCCCGTAACGGGAGTGGCCCCGGTCCAGGGGCCACTTCCGCTCCTTCCGCGATCTTTACGGGCTCCGACGCGCCCCAGGAGCCGAACGCGCGGAAGAATAGGTCCATGAGCCAGCAGCCCAGCTCCGAGGTCCCGGTCCAGCCCACCCAGCCGTCGGTCGGTTCCCTGGCCGCCCACCGGCCCCACGCGGTCGCGGGCGCGGTACCCGTAGGTCTGTCCACAGCCGCCGACCTGGACCCCGATCTGGACAACGACCCGGACGCCTACGAGCCCGAGGCGGACGGCGACGAGCTGCCGCAGGGACGGTTCCTCGACCGGGAGCGCAGTTGGCTCGCGTTCAACGAACGCGTTCTGGAGCTCGCCGAGGACCCCGCCACACCGCTGCTCGAACGGGCTAACTTCCTCGCGATCTTCGCCTCGAACCTGGACGAGTTCTTCATGGTCCGGGTCGCCGGTCTCAAGCGCCGTATCGCGACCGGCGTCGCCACCCGCTCCGCGTCCGGAATGCAGCCGCGCGAGGTCCTCGACCTGATCTGGACCCGTTCCCGCGAGCTCATGGCCCGCCACGCCGCGTGTTACCAGCAGGACATCGCGCCGGCCCTGTCCGACGAGGGCATCCAGCTGGTCCGCTGGCCCGATCTGACCGAGAAGGAACAGGCCCGCCTGTTCACCTTCTTCCGGCAGCGGGTCTTCCCCGTGCTGACCCCGCTGGCCGTCGACCCGGCGCACCCGTTCCCGTACATCTCCGGGCTCTCGCTCAACCTCGCCGTCGTCGTGCGCAACCCCGTCAGCGGCCACCGGCACTTCGCCCGCGTCAAGGTGCCGCCGCTGCTCACCCGCTTCCTGGAGGCGTCCCCGCAGCGTTACGTCCCGATAGAGGACATCATCGCGGCCCACCTCGAGGAGCTCTTCCCGGGCATGGAGGTCCTCGCCCACCACATGTTCCGGGTCACCAGGAACGAGGACCTGGAGGTCGAGGAGGACGACGCCGAGAATCTGCTCCAGGCCCTGGAGAAGGAGCTCATGCGGCGCCGCTTCGGCCCGCCGGTCCGCCTGGAGGTCGAGGAGTCCATCGACCCGTACGTCCTGGACCTGCTCGTACGCGAGCTGAAGATCTCCGAGACCGAGCTCTACCCGCTGCCGGGCCCGCTCGACCTCACCGGGCTCTTCGGCATCGCCTCGCTGGACCGGCCCGAGCTGAAGTACCCCAAGTTCGTCGCCGGCACCCACCGCGATCTCGCCGAGGTCGAGTCCGCGTCCGCGCCCGACATATTCGCCGCGCTGCGCGAACGCGACGTGCTGCTGCACCACCCGTACGACTCCTTCTCCACCTCCGTCCAGGCCTTCCTGGAACAGGCGGCGGGCGACCCGGACGTACTGGCGATCAAGCAGACCCTGTACCGGACCTCGGGCGACTCACCGATAGTGGACGCCCTCATCGACGCGGCCGAGTCCGGCAAGCAGGTCCTCGTCCTCGTCGAGATCAAGGCGCGCTTCGACGAGCAGGCCAACATCAAGTGGGCCCGAAAGCTGGAGGAGTCCGGCTGCCATGTCGTCTACGGCCTCGTCGGCCTCAAGACCCACTGCAAGCTGTCGCTCGTCGTCCGCCAGGAGGGCGACACCCTGCGCCGCTACTCCCACGTCGGCACCGGCAACTACCACCCCAAGACGGCGCGGCTCTACGAGGACCTCGGTCTGCTGACCGCGGACCCGCAGGTCGGGGCGGACCTCTCCGACCTCTTCAACCGGCTCTCCGGCTACTCCCGCCGCGAGACCTACCGACGGCTGCTGGTCGCACCGAAGTCCCTGCGCGACGGGCTGATCGCCCGTATCAACAAGGAGGTCACCCACCAGCGCGCGGGCAGGCCCGCCTACGTACGCATCAAGGTCAACTCGATGGTCGACGAAGCGGTCATCGACGCCTGCTACCGGGCGGGACAGGCAGGCGTGCCCATCGACATCTGGGTGCGCGGCATCTGCGCGATCCGCCCCGGCGTCAACGGCCTCTCCGAGAACATCAGGGTCCGCTCGATACTCGGCCGCTTCCTCGAACACTCCCGGGTCTTCGCCTTCGGCAACGGAGGCGAGCCCGAAGTGTGGTTCGGCAGCGCCGACATGATGCACCGTAACCTCGACCGCCGGATCGAAGCACTGGTCCGCGTCACCGACCCCGCGCATCGCGCAGCCCTCAGCAGGCTCCTGGAAACAGGGATGTCCGACACCACCACCTCCTGGCACCTGGGCCCCGACGGAAACTGGACCCGGCACTCCACGGACGCGGACGGGCAGCCGCTGCGGCACGTACAAGAGATGCTCATTGACGCCCGGAGGCGCCGGCGTGCGACGCCCTGACCATCAGACGACGACCCTCTCCGCGGAAGCGGTCCTCGCGCCCTACCTGCGCGAACAGGCCGCCTGCTTCCTGCGGGGCCTGCGGCTGCACCGCGAGCACAGCGCCCCCGCGGACGCCGGCACGCAGAGCGCCGACGACGCCGCCCGCGCGCTGCGCCACGCGGCACGCCGGATCAGCGGCACGCTGCACACCTTCCGGGGAGCGCTCGATCCGGCCTGGGCCGACCAGCTCCGTGCCGAACTGGCCTGGCTCTCCGGCACCCTGGCCCGCGAGCACGCGTACGCCACCCGGCTCGGCCGGCTCCTGGAGGCACTGCACCAGCTCTCCGGCGCCTCGCTCCCGGCGGCCCGGCCCGCCCCCGGGGACGGCCCTGACGGGGCCGACAAGGAGCGGGCGGCGCTCGGCGTCGGCGCGGCCAGGGCCGGAGCACTCCTGGAGCGCCGGCTGACCCTCGCCCGGACCCGCGCCCACTCGGCGGCGCTCCAGGCGCTCGGCTCCTCCCGTTTCCACGCCGTCGCCGACGCCGTCGCGCTGCTCGCCTCGGAGGTCCCCCTGTCGTCCGCGGCGGCGGGACCGGCGGACGAGGTGCTGCACGCCCCGGCCGAGCTGGCCGAACAGCTGATGCTCGACTCGGTGGCCGCGCTGCCGCCCGACGAGGCGGTGGATCCCTACAACGAGGGCCACGACGCCCTCTGGCAGCAGGCCCGCCTGCTGCTGCGGCTCCACCGGTACGCACAGGAGATGCTGCGGGGCGCCCCCGATCCGGTGCTGGCCGGGCCGGGCCACGCGCTGGACCTGCACCGGGACGCCGCGGAGGCAGCGGAGGCAGCAGCGGCGGCGGCGCGCACCCCGCGCATCGCGCCCGCGACGGCGTACGCCCTGGGAGTGCTCCACGCCGACCAACGGCACGAGGTGGAGGCGTCGCGCGCAGTGTTCCGGGAGAGCTGGCCGTACGCCGCGGCCGTGACCGCGCCATGAGCGATACGCCCGTCCTGGCCGCCGGCTGTGTGCTCTGGCGCCGGTCCGCGGACGGCGGCCTGGAGATCTGCCTGGTCCACAGACCCCGCTACGACGACTGGTCGTTCCCCAAAGGCAAGCTGAAGCGCGGCGAGACGGCGTTGGAGGGCGCGCTGCGCGAGGTCCTGGAGGAGACGGGCCACCGCTGCGTGCCGGGCGCCGTTCTGCCGACGGCCCTGTACACGGCGAACGGGCGGCCCAAGGAGGTCAGCTACTGGGCGGCCGAGGCGGCCGGCGGCGCGTTCGTGCCCAACGACGAGGTCGACCGGCTGGCGTGGCTCTCCCCCGGCTCCGCCCGGGCCCGCCTGAGCCGCCCCGGGGACCGAGTCCAGCTGGACGCCTTCCTGGAGCACGGCGCCTGAGCGTCCGAGGGGCCGTCACCGGGGCCCGTCCCACGCTCCGGACCTGTGAGTACGCCCCTCAGGCACGCCCTCACCACCGTTGGCATGCCGCGGCGGACCCGTGGAACCAGCCCGCCCGACACGGTTCACCTTCCGTTCATCCTGCCCCGTAGGCCGCTTCACCTGTTCTGCCTAATTTCGGACGTACACGGTGCGCGGCGCCAAGCCGCCGCACCACTCCTCATCGCACGCCGCCTCGTCCCCACCAGCCGCGGCGGCTCCTGGAAGGAACACCCCGAAAGTGAAGCTTCAGCGCAAGAACCGGCTTCGTGCCACCGCGCTCGGTGCCCTCGCCGTCTCCGGCGCCCTGGTCCTCACGGCGTGCGGTTCGGACGACAACACCGGCGCCGACGCGGACGGCGGCAAGACGACCGCCGCCGCGTCGGACATCAAGTGCGACGGCGCCGAGGGCCAGCTGCGCGCTTCCGGGTCCAGCGCCCAGAAGAACGCCATGGACCTCTGGGTCAAGAACTACATGGCCGCCTGCTCCGGCGTGGAGATCAACTACAGCTCCTCCTCCTCCGGTGAGGGCATCGTCGCGTTCAACCAGGGCACCGTCGGCTTCGCCGGCTCGGACTCCGCCCTGAAGCCCGAAGAGGTCACCGCGTCGAAGGCGATCTGCAAGACCGGCCAGGGGATCAACCTCCCGATGGTCGGCGGCCCGATCGCGGTCGGCTTCCACGTCGAGGGCGTCGACAAGCTGACGCTGGACGCCTCCACGCTCGCCAAGATCTTCGACAACAAGATCAAGAAGTGGAACGACCCGGCGATCGCCGAGCTCAACGACGGCGTCAAGCTGCCGGACACGGACATCCAGGCCTTCCACCGCTCCGAGGACTCCGGCACCACGCAGAACCTCGGCAAGTACCTGAACGCCGCGGCGCCGAGCGACTGGAAGTACGAGGCCGAGAAGAAGTGGCCCGCCCCCGGTGGCCAGGCCGCGTCCGGCTCCTCCGGCGTCGCCAGCCAGGTGAAGGCCGTCAACGGCTCCATCGGCTACTTCGAGCTGTCGTACGCCAAGTCGCAGGACGTCACCACCGTCGACATCAACACCGGTGGCGCCGCCCCGGTCGAGGCCACCTCGGAGAACGCCTCCAAGGCCATCGCCGCCGCCAAGGTCAAGGGCACCGGCAAGGACCTGGCGCTCGACCTCGACTACACCACCAAGGCCGAGGGCGCGTACCCGCTGGTCCTGGTGACGTACGAGGTCGTCTGCGACACCGGCAACAAGGCCGACACCCTCGGCACGGTCAAGTCCTTCCTGACCTACACCGCCTCCGAGGACGGCCAGAAGGTCCTGACCGACGCCGGTTACGCCCCTATCCCCGAGGCGATCAACACCAAGGTCCGCGAGACCGTCGCCGGCCTGAAGTAGCCGGCACCGCACGACACGCACGCACGGCGGGCCGGTCCGGCGCACCCCTCCGGACCGGCCCCCACCGCCCGACCCATCCGGTGCACCGCCGCCAGGGGAGCCAGCCGCTCCCCCACACAGACCGGAAAGACCATGGCTTCCACAACACCGCTCGATCACCCACCGGCTCCGCCGGAAACACGCGGTCGCCCCAAGTCCACCGGGCGCGCAGGCGACAAGATCTTCCTGAACCTCTCACGCGGCTCGGGCGTTCTGCTGCTCGTGGTCATGGCGTCGATCGCCGTGTTCCTCAGCTACCGCTCCTACCTCGCGATATCGCAGAACGAGGGCAACTTCCTCACCACCTTCGACTGGAACCCGGCCGGTGACCCGCCGGTCTTCGGCATCGCGGTCCTGCTCTTCGGCACCGTCGTCAGCTCGATCATCGCGATGGTCATCGCGGTTCCGATCGCTGTCGGCATCGCCCTCTTCATCTCGCACTACGCGCCGCGCAGGCTGGCCGCCCCCATCGCCTTCGTGATCGACCTGCTCGCCGCGGTGCCCAGCATCATCTACGGCATCTGGGGCGCACTCGTCCTCGTCCCGTATCTGGAGGGCCTGAACCTCTGGCTCGACCAGTTCTTCGGCTGGACGTACGTCTTCGACCAGACCGAGATCGGCGTCCCCCGCTCGCTCTTCACCGTCGGCATCCTGCTCGCGATCATGATCCTGCCGATCGTGACCAGCGTCAGCCGCGAGGTCTTCCTCCAGGTCCCGAAGATGAACGAGGAGGCGGCGCTCGCCCTCGGAGCCACCCGCTGGGAGGTCATCCGCCTCTCGGTCCTGCCCTTCGGCCGCTCCGGCATCATGTCGGCGTCGATGCTCGGCCTGGGCCGTGCGCTCGGCGAGACGATGGCCGTCGCCACGGTCCTCTCCCCGAGCTTCCTGATCTCCCTGCACGTGCTCAACCCCGGCGGCGGGACCTTCGCACAGAACATCGCCGCCAAGTTCGGCGAGGCCGACGAGTTCGTCGGGCGTGACGCCCTGATCGCCTCGGGCCTCGTCCTCTTCGTCCTCACCCTGCTGGTCAACGGCGCGGCCCGGCTCATCATCGCCCGCCGCAAGGAGTACTCGGGGGCCAACGCATGAGCAACGCCACCACCACCGACATCCAGGACGACCGTCCTGAGGTCTCGCCGGCCCCCGGCAGGACCCCACTCAGCAGCCGCAGCCTCCCCCGCTGGTCCCCGATCGGCTTCGCCGTCGTGGCGATCGCGCTCGGTATAGGGATCTCCCTGGCGGCCGGCTGGCAGAGCCGCGTCCAGTGGGGCCTGGTCTCCGCCCTGTTCTTCCTGGCCATCTCGTACGTCGCGACGACCGCGGTCGAGAACCAGCGCCAGGCCAAGGACCGCCTCGCCACGAGCGTCGTCTGGGTCTGCTTCCTCGTCGCCGTCGTCCCGCTCGCCTCGCTGCTCTGGACCACGATCAGCCGCGGCGTCGAGCGCCTCGACGGCTACTTCCTCACCCACTCGATGGCCGGTGTCCTCGGCTACGAGCACACCGGCGGCGTCTACCACGCGCTGATCGGCACCCTGGAACAGGTCGGGATCGCCACGGTGATCTCCGTCCCGCTCGGCCTGCTGACCGCGGTCTACCTGGTGGAGTACGGCAAGGGCGCGCTCGCCAAGGCCGTCACCTTCTTCGTCGACGTCATGACGGGCATCCCGTCCATCGTGGCCGGCCTCTTCATCCTGTCGATCATGCTGATGGCGGAGCTGGACTACTCCGGCCTGATGGGCTCGCTGGCCCTGACCATCCTGATGATCCCGGTCGTGGTCCGCTCCACCGAGGAGATGCTCAAGCTCGTCCCCAACGAGCTCCGGGAAGCCTCCCTCGCCCTCGGCATCCCGAAGTGGCGCACCATCCTGAAGGTGGTCCTCCCGACAGCGATCGGCGGCATCACGACGGGCGTCATGCTCGCCATCGCCCGTATCGCCGGAGAGACCGCGCCGATCATGCTGCTGGTCTTCGGCAGCCAGCTGATCAACACCAACCCCTTCGAAGGCGCCCAGTCCTCACTGCCGTTCTACATCTACGAGCAGTACAAGGTCGGCGAGGTCGCGTCCTACGACCGCGCCTGGGCCGCAGCACTGGTGCTGATCGCCTTCGTCATGATCCTCAATCTGGTGGCCCGCGGCATCGCCCGCTGGAAGGCCCCACAGCACTGAATATGCGGCTCCGCCGCGTGGCCGGCCGCTGAGGCGGCCAAGCAGAAAGCAGTTGATTCCACATGGCCAAGCGCATCGACATCGGCGGCCTCTCCGCCTTCTACGGATCCCACAAGGCCATCGAGGACATCTCGATGACGGTGGAACCCCGCTCCGTGACCGCCTTCATCGGCCCGTCCGGCTGCGGTAAGTCCACCTTCCTGCGCACCCTGAACCGCATGCACGAGGTCACCCCCGGTGGCCGCGTCGAGGGCAAGGTGCTGCTGGACGACGAGGACCTCTACGGCTCCGGCGTCGACCCCGTCACCGTGCGCCGCACGGTCGGCATGGTCTTCCAGCGCCCGAACCCCTTCCCGACCATGTCGATCTTCGACAACGTCGCGGCGGGCCTGCGGCTGAACGGCTCGTACCGCAAGAGCCAGCTGGCGGACATCGTCGAGCGGTCCCTCAAGGGCGCCAACCTCTGGAACGAGGTCAAGGACCGCCTGAACAAGCCGGGCTCCGGCCTCTCCGGCGGCCAGCAGCAGCGCCTGTGCATCGCCCGCGCGATCGCGGTCGAGCCGGACGTGCTCCTGATGGACGAGCCCTGCTCGGCGCTCGACCCGATCTCGACCCTCGCCATCGAGGACCTGATCGGCGAGCTGAAGGAGCGCTTCACGATCGTCATCGTGACGCACAACATGCAGCAGGCGGCACGCGTCTCGGACCGTACGGCGTTCTTCAACCTCGCGGCAGTGGGCAAGCCCGGCCGGCTGATCGAGATCGACGAGACGGAACGGATCTTCTCCAACCCCTCCGTCCAGGCCACCGAGGACTACATCTCGGGCCGCTTCGGATAACCACAATCGGCCTTGGGGTGCTGCATGGCGGTGCCACCACAAGGCGAAGGGCCCGCCCCCGCTCTCCACAGGAGAGCAGGGGCGGACCCATGACAACAGGGCGACCGACCACCGGGCCCAGCAGATCAAACCCGGACCGACACGATCCAAGCCAGCACCTTCAAGCCCAGGCCAGCACAATCCGACCCAGCACCTTCAGCCGAGCCCGGCAAAATCAAGCCCGCCCGGCGATTGAGGGCATCTTTTCAAGCCCGCCCGGCATTTGAGGGCGAACCCAGCCCGTCCGGCGATTGAGGACACCGCGACCACGGGCCGCCCCACCCGCTCACCCGAAGAGCAGCACAACAATCCCGTAGGCCAGCGCAGCCACCAACGCCGCCGCAGGCATGGTGATGAACCACCCCAGGATGATGTTCTTGGCCACCCCCCACCGCACGGCGTTCACCCGCTTCGTGGCGCCGACACCCATGATCGCCGAGGTGATCACATGAGTCGTGGAGATCGGTGCGTGGAACATGAGTCCCGCGCCGAACATGATCGACGCGCCGGTCGTCTCGGCGGCGAAGCCCTGCGGCGGATCCAGCTCGATGATCTTGCGGCCGAGCGTCCGCATGATGCGCCAGCCACCGGCATACGTCCCGAGGGACAGCATCAGCGCACAGACGATCTTCACCCAGACCGGGATCTCGTCGTTCGGACCCTCGACATCGGCGATGACCAGGGCCATCACCACGATGCCCATCGTCTTCTGCGCGTCCTGCAGACCGTGCCCGAGCGCCATACCCGCCGCCGAGACCGTCTGCGCGATACGGAAGCCGCGCTTGGCCTTGTGCGGGTTGGACTTCCGGAACATCCACATGATGCCGACCATCACCAGATAGCCGACGACCAGGCCTATGACAGGCGACAGGAACATCGGGATGACGATCTTCTCGAGCACCCCGTCCCAGTGCACCATCGTCCCGCCGGCCAGCGCCGCGCCGACCATGCCACCGAACAGGGCGTGCGAGGACGACGACGGCAGACCGTAGTACCAGGTGACCAGGTTCCAGATGATCGCGCCGACCAGCGCCGCGAAGAGGATGCCCATCCCCTTCTGGCCTTCGGGCGTGGCGATCAGGCCTTCGCTGACGGTCTTGGCGACCCCCTGGCCCAGGAAGGCGCCTGCGAGGTTCATCACAGCGGCCATCGCCAGAGCCGCACGCGGGGTCAGCGCCCGGGTGGAGACCGAGGTGGCGATGGCGTTCGCCGAGTCGTGGAAGCCGTTCGTATACGTGAAGCCGAGCGCGACGCCGACGGTCACGATCAGCGCAAAGGTGTCCACGAGGTTCAGGACTCCTTGACCGCGATGGTCTCCACGGTGTTGGCGACGTGCTCGAACGCGTCAGCCGCCTCTTCCAGCACGTCCACGATCTGCTTGAGTTTCAGCACGTCCATGGCGTCGTACTTGCCGTTGAAGAGGTGCGCCAGCAGCTTGCGGTGGATCTGGTCGGCCTGGTTCTCCAGGCGGTTGATCTCGATCCAGTACTCGGTGAGGTTGGCCATGGTCCGCAGACTCGGCATGGCCTCGGCGGTGAGTTCCGCCGCCCTGGCCAGGACCTCGATCTGCTGCTCGACACCCTTCGGGAGTTCCTCGACCTGGTACAGAACGACCAGGTCGACGGCCTCCTCCATGAAGTCCATGATGTCGTCGAGCTGCGAGGCGAGGTTGTAGATGTCCTCGCGGTCGAACGGCGTGATGAAGGAGGAGTTCAGCTGGTGGAAGATCGCGTGGGTGGCATCGTCCCCCGCGTGCTCCGCTGCCCGCATACGCTCCGCGATCTCGACTCGGGAGGCAGAATCCGCCCCGAGCAGTTCCATCAGGAGCTTCGAGCCCGTGACGATGTTGTCCGCGGATGCGGAAAACATGTCGTAGAAGCTCGTCTCCCTGGGGGTCAGACGAAAGCGCACGTGGGGTCCTCGGGGTGCTTTGGATTCGGTCAGGCTGATGCTAGGTGCATCATCCGGCCACGGCTAACCGGCGTTCTTCAGTGTCGCGCATCGGGCACAGTGATCAGCACGGCCCCCCGGTCACGTTTCGGCTGGATTCGTTACGATATACCCGGCAGGGGTATACAGACAGCACAGAACGGCACGCTCACCGCAGGCCACGAGGACAACGGGAGGACCCCATGACCACCACCGAGGCCGCCGACGCATCCGGTACGGAAGAGGTCGTCACCGACCACGACCGCGGCATCCACGGGTACCACCACCAGAAGGACGAGCACCTCAAGCGCCTGCGCCGCATCGAGGGCCAGGTCCGCGGCCTCCAGCGGATGGTCGACGAGGACGTCTACTGCATCGACATACTCACCCAGGTCTCGGCGTCCACGAAGGCCCTGCAGTCCTTCGCGCTCCAGCTGCTGGAGGAGCATCTGCGCCACTGCGTCGCCGACGCGGCCCTCAAGGGCGGCGGGGAGATCGACGCGAAGGTCGAGGAGGCCACCAAGGCGATCGCCCGCCTTCTGCGGACATGACCGTGGGCCGGGGAGGGACGCGTCATCCCCGGTGGCGGCACTGCCGAGGAATCGTCGGCACCGGCTCGGGGGAGACCACCCTGACGTTGAGCACCTCGTCGATACGGTCAGGGCTGAGCCGGTCCTCCAGGGCGCCGGCCGCCGCGATCATGAGTTCGCCGCACAGTTCGATCTCGGCGAGGGCCACACCGTCCTGAGCGTTCGGAGCGCTGAGCGTCACCACCTGCGTCACCTCTCTCTGCTATCGCCGGCCGACCCCTGGCGCACCGGACCTAGCGTAGGGAGCGCGGCACGCACCGCGCATGGCACGGACGGACCATTTCGGCCCCCTCCCTACGGCGTTTCCGGGCCACTCCCGCCCTGCTGGATCCTCCCCGTGTAGATGTCCGCCTCGGGGGGCAGCTCCACGGAGACCGGCGCCCCGAAGCCGTACAGCAGCAGCGTCGAGACCACCGACACCCCCGGCCCCTCGGTCGCGAAGGTGAAGTGGTGCCGCACCTTCCGCAGCAGGCCCTCGTCGTCCAGATAGGCGTCGAAGGGGACCGTGTCCGTGCTGAACCCTTTCGCCGCGGCGGCCAGCGCCCCGCGCGAGGCCGGCGACGCCTCCCGCGCCGCCCGCCCGAGGTCCGCGGTTCCCCGGTAGTGCCGGACCGCCACTCCGGCCAGCTCCGTCCGCCCGACGTACGTCACCTCGCCCGCGCCGCGCAGCAGCTCCGCCGCGGTCGTCGGATCGGTCACACCACCGGTGACCAGATTGCCGTCCTCAAGCGTCGTCGTGTCGATCCGCACCCATTTGTCGTCGGGCACCCCGGCACCACGGTTCTTCATGTACAGCGCACCGGGTGCCAGCAGCTCCGTGATCGGCCGGTGCTCGTCGGCCCCGGCGGCGTCCTTCGGCAGGACGACCTTGATCCGGCCCAGCTGTCTGCGGAAGTCGTACTCCCCCTGGCCTCTGATCGTCACCCGGGTCCCGCCGGCCGCGGTCTCCATCGACGTGTGCGTCTCGGCGCTGCCCGCACCGGCCAGCGCCTCGGCCGCCCCGTGCACCACGGTCACGGGGCTGCCGGCCGGGCCGGCGCGTGCGACGCGCTCACCGGCCGCTTCACCGCCCGTGCCGGAGCATCCGCTGCCCACCGTCATCACGCTCGCGACAGCCAGGGCCACCACAGCCAGTGCCCCGCCTCCGCACCTGTGCTGCTGCACCACCATCGCCTGCCAACCCCCAACGACGTGCACCTGACCGAGTTCCCGCCCGCCTCGCCTAACGACGGCCGGGGCACCTCGTCACGCCACGGGGGCCCTTCCGGAAGCCGATCGGCCCACACCCTGACTGCCGTACGGCGTCGCCGGTACCGTGGACGCGTGTATCAGGACTCCTCGGACTCCCCCGTCGACAGCGCCCCTCCGGCACACAGCACCACGACCGTCGAACGGGGCTCGTTCTGTCTGGCCCGCTGCGTCTGCGGCTGGTCGGGACCGGCCCGGCGCGCCCGCGACCGGGCGCGCACCGACGCCGAGCAGCACCGCTCGTCCCCGGGCGAACCGCGTTAGAGCGCCTCCCGAAGGCGCCGCAGGACGGCCTCGACGCCTGGGCACGCCTCCGGGCAGATGTCGTGGAGGATCGAGAGTTCCTCGATCGTGTCCTTGATCACGCTCTCCCCTGGCGCGAGCGCGATCAGCTCCTCGCACCGGGCGGCAGCCCTGTCACCGTCGAGCACGGCACAGGAGAGGATGAGCAGTCCTTGGAGGGACTCTGCGGCCTTGTCACCGTCCTCGTCCTCGTCCTGGAGAGCGGTGATGATGCGCATGGCATGCGCGAAGTGGACCTCCGCCTCCTGGACGTTGCCCGCGCCACGCAGCGCGATGGCGTACAGCAGCCGGTCCCCGCCGTCCTCCGGGCCCAACTCGATGGCCCGGGCACAGTCGGCGGCAGCGTCCTCGTGCCTGCCCAGGCGCAGATGGATCTGGGCACGCATGCTCAGAACCCAGCCGGAGGACGGATCGATGTCGACAGCCCGGGTGCAGTCCGCGAGCGCCTCCTCATGACGGCCCATCACCCCGTGGACCCGCGCCCGGCTCCCGTACGCCCAGGCGTACTCCGGATCGATCCGGACGGCCAGGGCGTAGTCCGCGAGCGCTTCCTCGTGGCGGCCCATCCGCTCGAAGAGCTGCGCCCGTCTCCCGATCGCCCACTCGTACCGCGCGTCGATCCCGATGGCACGGTCGTAATCCGCCAGAGCCTCCTCCTGACGGCCCATGGCCTCGTACAGGCGTGCCCTGCTTCCGATCGCCCAGTCGTATCGGGGATCGATCTCGATCGCACGGTCGTAATCCGCCAGAGCCTCCTCATGGCGCCCCATCCGCTCGTAGAGCTGCCCCCGGCTCCCGATCGCCCACTCGTACCGCGCGTCGATCCCGATGGCACGGCCGTAGTCCGCCAGGGCTTCCTCCTGGCGGCCCGTGGCCTCGAACACCCGCGCCCGGCTGCCGTAGGCCCAGGCGTAGTGCGGATCGATCTCGACGGCCCTGGCGAAGTCGTCGAAGGCCTCGTCGTGGCGCCCCAGACTCCGGTAGGCGTCACCGCGGCTGCCGAAGGACATGACCTGCAGCGGGTCGATCTCCACCGCGCGGGTGCAGGCTGTGACGGCTTCCTCGTAGCGGCCCAGGAGCCGGAAGGTCTCCCCGAGTCCCGCATAGGGGCGGGCGGCGTCCGGCGTGAGGGCGACGGCCGCCGCGCAGTCCGCCAGCGCTCTCTCGAAGTCACCCGATGCCCGGTGTTCCACGGCGCGGACGGTGTACGCCGCCGCCCGTCCGGGCGGGCTGAGCTCGGCTGCGCCCAGCAGGAGAGTCAACGCGACCACGCCCGGCCTCTCCTGTTCCGCCGCGCCCTCGAGCCGATGCCCCCACGAGGTGAGGGCCGCCACGTCGGTGTCGCGTCCCGCACGGACGAGGATCCGGGCCCAGCGGCGGAGCGTGGCCGCGTCGCAGCCGACGGCGTGGGCGCTCTGGCAGAGCGCGTCGGGCAGGGCGGTACGAGGATTCGCGCACAACCGGTGGTACGTCTCGTTCAGCTGGTGCTCCCGCCAGCCGGCGTCCTTCCAGTGATCCTCGGGATCGGGTCCGAGATCCGCCTCCACCGCGAGCCTCCACTGTTGGAAGAGGCCGGCCAGGCGGGTGTGTGCCTGCAGCCACCGCGCGGGCGACCGGGTCCGCTGCAGGCGCAGCATCGCGGCGCGTACGACGTCGTGGTAGCGGCAGCGGCCGGCCTGCGGGGAGACGAAGGCCAGGCCGCGCAGCCACGAATAGCTCTCGGTGGCGGCCTCGGGGACGACCGCCCGGTAGATGTCCTCGTCGATCTGCAGCGGAAGCGCGCAGGCCAGCGCGGCCTCGCGCCGTTCCGGGTCCGGCTCCCACTTCAGGAACCGCTCGACCGCCGTCTCGGACGGGTCGCCGATGCCCGCGCCGTCTCCCGGATCGCTCCGGGCCAGCATGTCGACCAGCAGCGGAAGCCGGCCGGAGAGCCGCAGCACCAGGTCGATGCTGGGGTCGTCGGTGACGCCGTGGGTGGCGAGCAGCGTGCGGGCCTCCTCCTCGGAGAAGACCTCCAGGCACACCTCGGTGACCTGGCCCAGCCGGTCGCCCCAGACCCGGGCGTCCAGACGCAGCTGCCCGGACAGCACGATCTGCACGTTGACGGGCAGGCTGCCGTACTCCTCCCCGAAGGCGATGGTCCGGAGCCAGGCGTCGAGGGCCGGCCCGGTCCTCTCGTACACATCGAAGAACAGCACCACCCGCTCGCAGCGTTCCGCGACGTCGGCCAGATCGTCGAGGAACACGGGGGCGAGGCCCGCGAGCGGATTCATCACCAGCTGTACGTCGTCATGGCTGCGCAGACGTGTGTTGAGCATCGACCGCACCCGGTCCGCCCCCAGCGCCACCTGCTGCGGATCGATGGCCCCGACGAGCGCCCCGGCGCCGGGCACCAGCCCGCCCAGCCCGGCCAGCCCCGCCTGGGCCACGACCATGCTGGACGGCGACGGCCCGGCTGCCGCCGCTCCCGGATCTCCCGGGGCGGGCTGCGGGGCCGCGCTCTCGGCCTGGTGCCGGCGCTGGCGATAGGTGGCCAGCTGCTTGTCGAACCTCTTCAGCGGGTGCCCCTGCCGGCCCAGCCGGGCGCTGACGGCTTCCATCGCCTCGATCGCGTCCTGCACGTCGTCATCCACGAACGCCGTGACGACGGAGGTCTGCTCACGGGCGGTGGACTCCCATTGCCGTACGAGGGTCGACTTGCCCACGCCCCCGTTCCCCCGCACGTGAAAGAGGTACGGGAAGTCGGCCTCCTCCGGATCGCGCGCGAACGTCTCCCGGAACACCGCCAGCTCACCGCGGCGCCCCACGAACCCCGTACGCTCGCGCCGCCGATTCACTTCCTGCCGTGTCGGCCGCCGACCGGCCACATGCACCACCGCCCCCGGATCTCCGGACATGATGCCCCGCCGTCGGGGGCCCGGGAACGGAACGACGGAAGTGACCACGAAGCGCCATGGGCCCACTCCGAACATGCGTGAGGGGGTGGCCCTCCCGGGACACCCCCTCGAACCGCTCTGCCCATCCGCCTACGCGGCAAGGTCCCTGTCGCCCGGCGAACCACCACGGCCGGCACCCGGGCGCGGCTCGGGAATCCCGCGCGACTCGCCCCGGTCGTCGGCCTCGGCGGCCGCGCTCCGCGAGCGGACGAGCCTGCCGACCGCTCCTGCGCGGGCCACGGCCCCCACCAGAGGCGTCAGCAGCATCATCGCGAGCGGGGCGAGCAACAGGGCCACGGCCGTGCCGAGGGCGAAGCCGCCGATCACGTCGGTCGGATAGTGCACGCCCATGTAGACACGGCAGAAACCCTCGAGAAGCGCCAGCGCGATCGCCACCAGGCCGAACTTCCTGTTGGCCACGAAGAGACCCACGGCGATCGCCATCGCCATCGTCGCGTGGTCGCTCACGAAGGAGAAGTCCGTCTTGCCCTTCACCAGGACTTCGAGGCCCTTGTGGTCGAAGAACGGACGCGGCCGCTCCACGAAGCCCCTGATCGGGATGTTGATGAGCAACGCGATCCCGGCGGCGAGCGGCGCCCACACGAGCCCCGCGACCGCCGTCACCGATTCCTCGGCCGTCCCGCGCCGGCGAACGCTCCACCAGCACCACAGGACCGCCAGGACCATGCCGAACATGATCCCGAACTCACCGACGAACTCCATGACCCGGTCGAACCAGGTCGGAGCCGCCTTCGCCAGCCCATTGATGTCGTAGAGCAGGCTGACATCGGGGTTCGACCCATCGAGTGCGAGTCCAGCCATCTGCCGCGGCCCCTTGCCTTGTCTGCTGCTGCGGCGCACAACGGCGTGCGTCGCCTTGGTCTGACCCCCGTGGTCGGTGCGGATTCAGTGCCGCGCCACGCCATGATGCCGTCACGCCTGACCGGTCCGGGCAGTCGCGCATGGTCATGTGCGCATGCTGTCCCAGTCCAGGGAACGGCCTGTCAGCTCTCTACGTTCCGCTCTCCACCGAATGATCACCATGACGTTATCGAAGAGTGACTCATCGTCGCAGCTCAGGGCCCGGGCTTCACGGAGAGTTCCGGCCATCGCCGACTGCGTGTCAGCTTTCCGGGAGCGCGGTGGGAAGCGCCGCGGCACCGTCCTTCGTGACTCTTGTCGCACCGAAGTAGTCGGGTGTGTCGATCTTGTCGAACCGGATCACCGCACCGGTGTAAGGGGCGTTGATCATGTAGCCGCCACCGACATAGAGCCCCACGTGGTGGATTGCCCTGGAGTTGTTCAGATCATCCGAAAAGAACACCAGGTCGCCGGGGAGGAGCTCCTCCCTGGAAGGGTGCGCTCCGGCGTTGTACTGGTCGTTGGCCACCCGGGGCAGCTCGATGTCGACCGTCCGGTACGCGGCCTGGGTCAGCCCGGAACAGTCGAACCGGCCTCCCTGGTCAGCCGTCCCGTTCCCGCCCCAGAGGTAGGGGGTGCCCAGCTTCTTCTGCGCGAAGTAGATCGCCCCGGCAGCCTGCTGCGACGGCTGGACCCGGCCGACCGGCTTGGCGAAGCTCTTCTCCAGGGAGCGGATGATCTTGACGTAGTTCTGCGTCTCGCTGATCGCGGGCACGCCGCCCGACCGGATCACCCGGTAGGCACCCGCGTTGTACGCCGCGAGCATGTTGTCGGTCGGGTCGCCAGGCACCTTCTTGACGTACCCCGCGATCTCGCAGTCGTAGGACGCTGCGGACGGAATCGCGTCGGCGGGGTCCCATACGTCCCGGTCCCCGTCCTTGTCCCCGTCGACACCGTGCGTGGCCCAGGTCCCGGGGATGAACTGCGCGATGCCCTGCGCGGCGGCGGGGCTCTGGGCGCGCGGATTCCAGCCACTTTCCTGATACAGCTGCGCCGCCAGCAGGGCGGGGTTGATGGCGGGGCAGAGATTGCCCCATTTCTCCACAAGCGGCTGATACTTCGCGGGCACGGCGCCCTTGGCCAGCCCGACGGCCCCACCCGCCGCCCCGGAGATCCCGGCGGCGGCGGAGTACGTACCGACGACGAGCAGGGCGATGAAGCACAGGCCCAGCCCGATCCCACCGCCAGCGAACACCCAGTATTTCCGCACGCCTCAACCATCCCCCATTCGGGCGCGGTTCACGACGCGATTCGCTGGTGTGTACGGGTGGGCGGAGGCATGAGGGGGCGTCAGGGGCGGACGCGGGGGGTCAGGGGGCGCCGGCGGACCAGAAGGATGAGCGGATGTTGGGGCGGGGGATGGGGTCACCGACACGGCTCACGTTCCCCGGCGGCACGCTCGGCGGTGCCACCTGAGATTTTTCGACGCACGGCGTGGCGACCTCAAAGAAAGCCTGCCCGCCCCCGCCAATGAGAAGCCTCACACGAAACCCGTCCGCCGTCTCGAAGTAAGTCGCGGGACTCGCAACACTCGCGTTCACGCCAAGTTGGCGGTATCCGGCATCCTTCCAACCGCGCTCCACGACGCCAAGAAACCCACCTCGCCGCTGCTCTGAAATCACAGTCAGGACAGCTCGCCTGCGTGAAATGTCGCAGCTGCCCTCCGTCGATTCTCCGTGTACCCACTCAACTGCCGGCTTGATACCAGAAAACGTCGCATCGAGGATGGCATCCGCCCTATCCGCCGCTTCCTGCATGTTCATACGTCCACCACCATCCCTAGCTTCTGACCCCGCCGAACGATCCATGCCACACCCCGGCATCAACAGAATGGCCATCAGTGCAGCAGAATTACGAACTTTCACCTCGAGCCCTCCCGAATAATATCTTCAGATTTTCCTGCAACAATGCGTGAAATATTGTCTGCCGACATCTGATCCTTGGTCGGATGGAAGTAGTTGGAATGCGCCTCCACGGGTTCGTGCCCACGTTGCAACAGCTCCGGCCCCTCACTGACCTTGAAGCGGCTTGCCCCGAAATCATGATGCGCAGGGTCGGTACCGAACCACACGTCGCTCTCCTTGGACTGCGCATCCTGCGCGAAATAGCCAGCAGCGCCACCCGCGACTCCTCCCAGTGCGCCGCCCACAACGGCGCCTGCGGGGCCGACGCTCGCGCCGAGAACGAAGCCGGTCGAGGCTCCACCCGCAACACCGCTTCCCAGACCACTGGCCTCCCGACTGTTGGGTAGTTTTGTCACTGGGTCATTCTCAGCTGCTCCGACGAAAACGTGCCCTCTCCCCACCCCGAGTTCATCCGCAGATCGTGCACCGGTGCCGGGGCTCCCCACCAAAATGATGTCATCTGCGCCAGGAATTCCATCTCGCTCCTGGGCGGCGAGGCCAACCGTGAGCGAACCGTAGGAATGACCGACCGCTGTAACGTGCGGATCCTCATACTGGCTAGTTACCGACAGCCCTGCCATGAACTCGTTGTATCCATCCGCGCCGGACCTTGCCTTACCCTCTCCGGCCACGTTC
Organism: Streptomyces sp. NPDC102441; assembly: GCF_044765585.1. Taxonomy (NCBI): domain Bacteria; kingdom Bacillati; phylum Actinomycetota; class Actinomycetes; order Kitasatosporales; family Streptomycetaceae; genus Streptomyces; species Streptomyces sp. NPDC102441. Next base: position 30,754 of record NZ_JBIWKH010000018.1, on the reverse strand, counting down.
AGACTTGCCGCCGGATCGCCGAGCCCGATCTGCGGAGCGTCATACCCAAGCCACGCGATCGATGCCGTCGGAGAATCGGGGTCCATCTCTGCAGCCCCGATTGCCATATCTCGGGCACGCTTCAGGTCGCCGTCCGCGAACTCCCTGTCAAGCGATGTCCCCAGCCCCGGCACATACGCCGCCACATTCTTTGCCGTATCAGGGTTGCCGAACGAGACAATCGCCCGCCCGTTCCCCTCATCCCCGATGCCGAGCAGAAACATGGGCGGCTGCGTCCCCGCCCCCAACTGCCGGTCAATCTCCCGCAGCCCCGCCAGCTGCGTCACCGACTTCCCGTCGTCCCGCCCCTCCAGCTCCCCGATCAGCAGCCGCAGGTTGTCCCGGTTGGCCGCGTCGCGGACCAGGGCCGGGATGCCGTCCAGGTTCCCGATCTGGTCCGGGTACACCGCGAGGTACTCCTCGCGCTGTTCCTGGGTCAGCCCCGCCCACCAGTCCCGCCGCTCCGCCGGAGACGCATCGTGCGGGATGGCGTCCTTGAGGTACGTCCCCGCCGCACCCCGCACCGCCGCCGCGTCACCCGCAGCGTCCCTCCACGTGGAGTCCGGGACCTTCAGGCCCTCTTCCGCCTTCAGCCGACGCAGGATCCCCGCATACCGCCAGTCGATCTCGGCCGCCGCCCGCACCGCCCCCGTCACCCGGTCCGCGATGTCCTGCGCCCTGGCCACGTGCGGGTTCGGCGCGGACAGGCCCGACGGCGGCACCAGCCCGGGAAGCCCGCCCGACGACGCCGTACCGCCCCGGACGGCCGCGCCGTCGAGGAGCGCCTCGCCGGCGGCCGGGTACGTCACCGAGCCGTCCGCGTGCACCGTGAACTTCAGCGCGGCCGCATCGTCCAGCGCCTCCTTCAGCGCGCGCTGCTGGGTCTTCATCTCGTGGGCCAGGGAGTTCAGCGTCGTACGCAGCAGCCCGCACTCGGTGTACACGTACTGGAAGTTCCGCCCCAGCTGCCGCAGCCGTGCGACCGCCGCCTGCGCCGCCTCGCCCTCCTGCGTCTCGCGGAGCCCCGTGAGCAGTTGCTGCTCGATGCGGTCGCGTGCCGCGTCGGCCCGGTTGCTCGACCTGCCCCACCCGTCGGCCGCGCCCTCCAGTTCGGCGCACCTCAGGTCCCGTAACTCCGCCCAGGTCAGCGTCGACGTCACCGTTCGTCACCCCCGCACGGCTTGACCGAGGCGAAGGACGACCTGACGGCCTCGTTCGTGGCGCCCTGCGTACGCGCGACGTCCCGCAGCTTGGACGCCAGGCTTCCGCACTCGCCCTGCGCCGCCTGGATCCGCCGCTCCCAGGACTCCCGTACGGCCGCCAGCTCCGCGAGCGCGGTCAGCCGGCCCGCCCCCGCCATGAGCCCCTGGTGCGCCAGCCCCAACTCGCCGCGTACCGGCGCCAGGTGGGTCGCCAGCTCGTCCGCGCCCCCGGCGGCCCGCAGCCACGGCCCGTCGCTGTGCCTCAGCCTCCGGCCGCAGTCGCCCCCGCTCGCCGGTCCCGCCGGTTCACTCGTCCCCAGCACCACGGTCATGCCGCTCCCCGCTCCTCGATCACGGAGCGGCACTGTGTCAAACCGGGCGTCCGCGACACGCCCGGCGGACCGGTGACGAATGCCGGTGCCCGTTCCCCGGAAGGAATCGGCTGCCGCCGACATCACCCGAAAGTGCGACGCGCGAACTTCTCCGACGGGGAGGCGGCCCCGCTCCAGCGATTCGGCTCAGAGAGCCGCCACCGGGTCCGGGGCGTCGGCGGCCGGGATCGGTTCGACGACCTCCCATCGCTCGGCGATCAGGCCGTCCTGGAAGCGGAAGACGTCGGCCACCGCAATGTCCAGCCCGGCGGCGGGCAGCCGGCGCCGCGAGAACATCGTCACGTAGTCGCCTTCTGCCACCAGACGGCTGATCTTGATCTGCATCTCGGTGAGGTGCAGATCGCGCGCCGCCGCGATCCAGTCCGCTCTGGTGGACGTCCGGAACGGCAGCCCGTGGTCCATGTAGTCATCGCGCAGGAGCGGTGCGACGGCGTCGAAGTCACCCTTGCCGAACAGCTCCAGGCAGGTGAGAACCTTTTCCTTGTGGTCGTTGCTCATACGCAAAGCGTGGTCGCGCGGATGGGGAAATGTCGATGAACTCGGAGTTCATCGACCACGGCCGAGGGCGGCGCTAGGGTCGGAACCGTGGAGACCGTGGGCGGCCTTTTGCGCGAGTGGCGGCACAGTCGGCGGCTGAGCCAGCTCGACCTCGCCCTCACGGCCGGGATCTCACCGCGCTACGTCAGCCTCGTCGAGACGGGCCGGTCCCGGCCCAGCGCCGACATGGTGCTTCGGCTCGCGGACCAGCTCGACGTCCCGCTGCGGCACCGCAATCGTCTCCTGGTGGCGGCGGGATTCGCACCTCGGTACCGCGAACGCCCTCTCGACGGTCCGGATATGGCTGCCGTCAGGGACGCCGTGGCCGGAGTCCTGCGTGCGCACGAGCCGTATCCGGCGCTGGTCGTGGACCGACGGTGGAACCTCGTGCTGGCCAACGCCCCGGTCGAGCATCTGCTCACCCACGTCGATCCCGATCTGCTCGCCCCTCCGGTCAACCTGGTGCGGCTTGGACTCGATCCACGCGGCCTCGCCTCCCTCATCGTCAATCTGGCCGAGGTCCGTACGTTCTTCCGTACGCGGTTGGCGCGCCAGGTCGCCAGGACCGGGGACGCTGTGGTGCAGGCCCTGTACGACGAGTTCTTCGCGAGCCAGGAGTCCGACGGGCCAGAGCCTCGGGCGGCGTCGGACGAGGTCGCGATTCCTATGATCTTCCGGCTCCCGGAGGGGGAGTTGAGGCTGTTCTCCACCATCACCACGTTCGGAACGCCACAGGACATCACGCTCGACGAGATCTCGATCGAGTCCTACTACCCGGCGGACGCCGACAGCGCCGCCCTACTCCGGAGCATCGCCGACGCACGGCCGGCCCCAGGGCTCTGACAGCTCACCGTCCACCCAGCCAGGCGATCCCGCCGGAACCGCCGTAGCGGAAACACCGTCCACCAGGGCATCCCCAGGTGGCCCGGCCGGGCCACCGCCCCCACACCCCACAGGACCAGGGCCACCCCATGACCGCGCGCGCGACCCGCTTCCTCTACATCGCCCGGCACGGCGAGGCGTCCCCGGACGAGACCGAACTGACCGAGCGGGGCCGGCGCCAGGCCGTGCTCCTCGGCGAGCGGCTACGGGACGTGCCCTTCTCCGCCGTGCACCACGGCCCGCTTCCCCGGGCCGCGCAGACCGCCCGGCTGGTCCATGAGCAGCTCGGGACCGGGGCCGGCATCCCCCTCCAGGTCTCGGAGCCGGCCGGGGACTACGTTCCGTACCTCCCGCGACGGGAGGAGCTCCCCGAGGAGTCGGCGGACCGGCTCCTCGGGTTCGTCGAGCAGTTCCCGGAGGCCGAACGCAGCCGGGGCCCGGGGCTGGCCGGAGCCGCGCGGGAACGGTTCACCGGGCCGGTGGAGGGTGAGGAGCCTCGCCACGAACTGGTCGTCACCCACGCGTTCCTGGCCGCCTGGCTGGTACGGGACGCCCTCGACGCCCCCGCCTGGCGCTGGCTGGGCCTCAACCACGCCAACGCGGCGCTGACCGTCATCCGGTACACGCCCGGCAGGCCCGCGGCGCTGGTCATGGTCAACGACATGGGCCACCTCCCGGCGGACCTCCGCTGGACCGGATTCCCACCCGAGCTACGGGCATGAGCCGGGCCCCCCGAGCCGGTCCGGGCACCCGCTTGTCCCCCGGACGGATGGTTTACGGGGCACCGCCCTCGCGGTCCGGGGTCAGGCGGTCCGCTCTTCGTGATCATGCAAGGCGTGATCTCCGTACACCACAACTCATCGCGTGCCCGCCGGTTGTTGACCGCCGCAGGCCTCGCCACGGCGGCCCTGGCCGCATCTCTGCCCGCAGGGACGGCATCGGCGCAGGCCCCCACGTCCGCCTCCGCATCCGCACCGCAACCCCGCACGGCCACCCCCGCCGAAGCCCGCACAGCCGCCTGGCTGGACGCACACCCGAAGGAGACCGGCAGCTTCTTCCGGGACCTGCCCAAGGGGGGTGACCTGCACAACCACCTGTCCGGCGCGGTGAGGACCGAGTACCTCATCAAGCTCGCGGCCGACGACGGCCTCTGCATCGACGCCACGATGACCGCCGTCGCCCCGCCGTGCGGCAACGGCACCCGGCCGGCCGCCGACGCCCTCACGGACGGCAGCTTCCGGCAGGAGATCGTCCGGGCCTGGTCCATGCAGGACTTCCCGCAGGGCGAGTCGGGCCATGACCACTTCTTCGCCACGTTCGGGAAGTTCGGCGCCGCGACCTCGAACCGAGGGAAGATGCTGGCCGATGTGGCGGGCACCGCTGCCGCACAGAACCAGACGTATCTGGAGACCATGGTCAGCCCCGCCTCGGCGGGCGCCAAGCAGCTGGCCACGGACGTCGGCTGGGACGCCGACCTGGCCGCCCTGCACCGCAAGCTGCTCGCGGGCGGCCGGCTGGACCAGCTGGTGACGACCGCGAAGCAGGAGGCCGACACCGCCGACGCCGAGTTCCGCGACACCGCCGACTGCGCGACCGCCGCCCCCGGTCCCGCATGCCGGATCACGGTGCGCTGGGTCTCGCAGGTGTCACGCAACAGCGCCCCGGAGCGCGTCTTCACCCAGATCGCCCTGGGGCTCCGCCTGGCCGAACGCGACCAGCGGTTCGTCGCCGTGAACCTGGTCCAGCCGGAGGACGGCGAGATCTCCGTGCGGGACTACCGCCTCCACATGCGCATGCTGAACTACCTGCACGGCCGCTACCCCGCCGCCCACATCACCCTGCACGCAGGCGAGCTCGTCCCCGGCCTGGTGAAGCCCGAGGACCTCACCTTCCACATCGACGACGCCGTACGCACCGGCCAGGCCGAGCGCATCGGCCACGGTGTCGACCTCGTGCACGAGGACCGCTGGCAGCGCCTCGCCCGCGACATGGCACGCCGCCAGATCGCCGTCGAGGTACCGCTCACCAGCAACGCGCAGATCCTCCAGGTCGAGGGCGACGAGCACCCGTTCCCCGTCTACCGGAAGTACGGAGTCCCCGTGGTCCTGTCCACCGACGACCCTGGGGTCTCACGCGGTGACATCGGCCAGGAGTACCGCCGCGCGGCCCGTACGTACGGACTCGGCTACGCGGAGCTGAAGGACCTGGCCCGGGCCTCCCTGGAGTACAGCTTCCTGCCTGGCCGGAGTCTGTGGCGCTCCGACCCGGTGCGCCAGGGCTTCCGCCCGGTCGAGGAGTGCCGGACCTTGGAATCGGCGCGCTGCGCCCGGTTCACCGACCGGAACCCCAAGGCCGGCCTGGAGCTGCGCCAGGAGCGGTCCTTCCGCACCTTCGAAGCCCGGTACGCCGGCTGACCTGACCTGACCTGACCTGACCGGACCGGACCGGACCGGACCGGACCCGATCAGGGGCGGGGGCCGTGCACCGCACTCGCGGCACTCCCCCGCCCCGCCGGCCTTCAGCGCGCCCTCAGTGATCGCCCAGATCGACGTACCGGCTCGCCCACGTCCTGAACCGGTCGTCGAGCGGCTTCTGTTCAGCCCGGAGCGCGTCCAGGCCCTCCGGCGGCCCGAGTCCGAAGTTCTGGTCCAGCCAGGCGAGGAACTCGTGATGCCCGTCGCTGTGCTCCTCGACGCTCTCGGCATCGAGGAATCCGCCGTCCGAGAAGGGCTCACTGTCGAGGGCGAGAAGCTGGAACAACTCCGTCAGGCTGCGCGCGATCACATGGAGACCGCCTTCGTCGCCGACCAGAACGACGGGCAGAGTCGCAAGATCGGTCCGATCGTCGCACCGCCACAGGGCGTAGTCGGAGCCGGAACCGTTCGCCTGCGCGAAGGGGACGAAGCGGCTCAGGAATTCAGGATGCTCCGACCATGTATGAAGACCTGCGTCCGCACCGTACTCGCGCAGTTCGAAACCGTCCGAGTAGTAGACCGGGCCGATCCGGTCCGAGAACTCCTTGAGCAAGTTGAGTTCCGGGACGGGTGAGTAGGGCTCACTCATGAGGGCCTCCTTACTGGGCGGGACGCCGGGCGCCGACGGCTGTCATGCACGGTCGACTGATTCTACGTACGCCTCGGGGCCGGCCCGGAAGCCGGAACACGATCGCCTACGTACACTGCCGGGCATGGCATGCCGCATCAGTGAGCTGGTCCTCGACGCCGCGGACCCCGAACTGCTCGCCACGTTCTGGAGCAACGTCCTCGGCTACGTCGAACTCGGCCGGGAGGACGACGGAAGCATCGAGATCGGGCCGCCCGACGCCGGCTTCGGTGGGCCGCAGCCCACGCTCGTCCTCAGCCCCAGCAGCGACCCGCGAGCGGCGAAGCTCCCGCTGCACATCGACGTCAACGCAACCGACCGCGACCAGGACGCCGAGCTGGAGCGCCTGCTCGCCCTCGGCGCCAGGACCGCCGACGTCGGCCAGAGCGGAAACGAGAACTGGCACGTCCTGGCGGACCCGGAAGGCAACGAGTTCTGCCTGCTGCGCACCCGGATCCAGCCCGTCTAGGCCCTGGTCACGCCCCGGCGGCGTCGTCCTCAGAAAGCAACGCGTTGACGCGTCGCAGGACGTCCAGCTGGGCCCCGTTGTAGAACTCGACCAATGCGTGCACGACGACCGACTGGGTGATCGCCGCTTCCCGCCGGGAGGAGGCCTCCAGGTCGCTCAGGAACGGGTGGGCCTCCTGCTGCTGGCGGGTCTCGGGCGCGAGGCGTTCCGCGATCCGCTGCCGCACGTCCTCGGGAGCGTCCGCAGCGAGGCCCTCGAACTGGGCGGCGACGTCGCTGCGAGGCGCTGCGAGCTGCTCCTGAAGTGCGGACATCGCCGCGGGGTTGAGGATGCTGGAGTACGCCAGCAGGAAAGACCGCTGGGCCTCCGGCAGGTCGTGATCCAGGGCCCTGAAGTCCGCAGGCAGGTCGACCGAGGCCCGGTTGTCCAGGATCGCCGCCAGTTCCTGCCGCATCCGCTGCTGGCGTTCGATGCTCGCCGCGAGTTCAGCGTCCAGGGCACGCAGGATTGGCTCCCCCCTCTCGTCGCCGGCCTCGAACGAGGGGATGTCCGACAGCGGCACGCCGAGGTCGACCAGCCTGCGGATGCGCAGCAGTCGGACCAGGTGCTTGATGCCGTACCGCTTGTAGCCGTTGGACGCTCGTTCCGGCTCGTCCAGCAGACCGACCTCGTGATAGTGCCGGACCGTCTTCAGCGTCGTACCGGCGAGCTCGGCCAGCTGACTTGTGCTCCACGCCACCGGCAGCCCCTTCCTGAGGTGCTCCGCCCCTAGGGGGCACGGTCCATTCAAGACCGTGCCCCAGGGGCACGGTCAACCCCCGACCGCACCGGTCCCTTCACACGAGCGAGCTGTCTTGACCATGCCCCAAGGGCATGGAGTGCGATGGGCGGCGACCACAGCTGTAAACGGGATGCGGAGACCGGACATGAAACGAGAACGCGGTATCGGCCGGAGCTCGGCCCTGGCGGTCGTCCTGGGCCTCAGCGGCTCGCTGCTCGCGGCGCCCGCCGTCGCGGACGGGCCACGTGCGCCGCAGGTGCGGTGGGGTACCTGTCCCGATGACGTCGTGACCGAAGCGGCTCCGACCGAGCTCCAGTGCGCCACCGTGCCCGTGCCGGTGGACTACGCCGACCCCGGGAGCGCCCGGATCGACCTCATGATCTCCCGGCTGGCCAGCACCGCCCCTGACAAGCGACGCGGGACGCTCATGCTCAATCCGGGCGGCCCCGGGGGGTCAGGACTGGCGCTGCCCGCGCTGCTGGTGGCCCAGGGGGTGCCCGCCGACGTGCTGGACAGCTACGACCTGATCGGCATGGACACCCGCGGCATCGGCCACTCGGCACCGGTCTCGTGCGGGCTCGCGCCGGACGGCCCCTACTTCGCCAACATTCCGCCCTACGCGGCCGACGACGCGGCGGTCACCGCGCAGGCGAAGATCGCCGAGCAGGTGGCCCAGCAGTGCGCGGACCACGACAGCGACGGGATGCTGAGCCACCTGACCACGGCGAACACCGCCCGCGACCTGGACCGCATCCGGGCCGCGCTCGGCGAGGAGAAGACCAGCTACCTGGGCTACTCCTACGGCACGGCACTGGGCGCCGCCTACGCGTCGATGTTCCCCGAGCGCTCCGACCGCATCGTGCTCGACAGCAACATCGGTGACACCCACCTCGACCGCGACGGCATGCGCCGCTACGCCCTCGGGATGGAGCAGGCGTTCCCCGACTTCGCGAAGTGGGCAGCCGCACGGCACGACAGCTACGGCCTGGGCCGCACGCCCGCGCAGGTCCGCAGGACCTACTTCACGCTCGCCGAGCAACTCGACAAGGCCCCGGTGGCAGGCATCGACGGCAACCTGTTGCGGCTTTCCACCTTCGGCCAGCTGTTCAAGAAGCTGCAGTACCCCAAGCTGGCTCAGCAGTGGCAGACACTGGCCGACGGCGACGGCACTGCGGCCCGCCGCCTGCTGTCGCAGAAGGCCACCGCAGCCGAAGCGCCGGCCGCACTCGACAACTCCCTGTCGGTGTTCCTCGCCGTGACCTGCAACGACATCGAGTGGCCCAGGAACGTCGGCACCTACCGGAACGGCGTCGCCGAGGACCGCGAGCGCTACCCGCTGTTCGGCGCCGCCACCGCCAACATCACGCCCTGCGCCTTCTGGCAGCACGCCCCGGCCGAGCCGCCGGTCGCCGTCAACGACGACGGACCGCGGAACGTGCTCCTCGTACAGAACCTGCGCGACCCGTCGACACCGCACGCCGGCGGGAAGATGCTGCGCCAGAAGTTCGCGGACCGGTCCCGATTGCTCAGCATCGACGACGGCGGGCACGGCGCCTACGTCCTCGGCGACAACCCCTGCGCGCTGAACACCACCACGCGCTTCCTGGTCGAGGGCCGGATGCCCGCCAAGGACATGCTCTGCCCCGCAGGCTGACGCCCGGCTTCCCCGTACTTGCCGCGACGCGTCTCCTGGTAACTGCCGTTGCCGGGCCGCGTGCGCAACGCCCACGTGCCGTGCCGTGCCGTGGGTCCATTACCAGAAGCATCCGCACCCCAGCCACCGCGTACCAGTCGCACTTCTGGGCGATGTCTCTGGCCTTCTCCGAACGGGAGATGACCTCCACGGCCGGCTCCACGACCGCAGGATCGGCCAGCCAGTTGTCATCGTCGCCCCACGCCTCGGGCAGCACGATGAGATCCGGCGTGGCGTAGTCGTCGAGGTCACCGGCATCGCGACCGAGGTCACTTCGTACGCTGCGAGGCCGGTGGGCGGCTCCGGGTCCAACTGCAGGCGCAGCCGCCTGACGGCCCCTGCGTGCTTACCGCTGCGCGAGGGCGGCGCGGCGGTGATGGCGACGCCATGGGGCTTTCACTGCCGCGTGTCATGGCAGGTCCTCCCACTGGCACTCCGTTTTCCATGCACATTCGACCCACAGCACCTTCCCGCCCTGCCCCGGCAGCCCACCCCTGATCGGGTACGCACCCCAGCTCTCCGCGCACTCCCGTACGAGCTGAAGCCCGCGCCCCCGCTCGGCCAGGGCGCGCGGCTCGGCCAGGACACCACCGCCGAACGGTGCCGGAATCTCCGGATTGCTGTCCCACACCCCGAGCCGCACCCGGCTCCGCCCCGCCCCACGCAGCCGCAGCGAGTACGGGCCTGAGGAATGCCGGTACGCGTTGGTGACCAGCTCACTCGCCAACAGCTCGGCGGTGTCGACGAGATCCCGCATCCCGTGCACCAGCAGCACGGTCCGCAGAGTCGCCCGCGCGATCCCCGGCCCACGGGGATCCTGCGGAAGTTGAAGGGTGTACGCCCAGGGCGGCGCTACGGTGGCCAGAGCCATGGAAGTCTCCGTTCAGGGAGGAGCGTTGGGATGTGTGTGTCGCATGGCCCGGTGACGAGGCCGCTCCGTCGAGCGGGGTACTTCCGGGCGGGTGGCCTGGGTCTCAAGCCAGCGCCTGGCGACATAAAGTATTTGCGATACCGCCAATCACTTGATGTATGCACTCTTGTGGGTGACAGTGCCCCAGGCGTGTCCGGCAAGGAGGGTTGACGCGTGACTCCCAGAGGTACTTCGACCGTCCGCCGCCAACGCCTCGGAACCGAGCTCCGACGCCTGCGAGAGCGCGCTGGGCTCTCAGCCACTGAAAGCGCACGCCTGCTCGGCGTGAGCCAAGCCCAACTCAGCAACATCGAAGCGAGCCGCTTCGGGGTCAGTTCCGAGCGCCTCCAGGCCATGGCCCGCAACTACCGCTGCTCGGACAACGCCTACATCGAAGGCCTGCTCGACCTCGCCGGGGAGCGCAAGGGCGGTTGGTGGGAGACCTTCCGGGAAGTGCTGCCCACACCACTACTCGACATCGCCGAGCTCGAACACCACGCCACTGCGCTGCAGTCGGCCAACACCGCCCATATCCCGGGCCTGCTCCAGACCACAGATCACGCCCGCGAGATCTTCCGGCAGGTCGTTCCCGAGTTCTCCCGCACGGACATCGAACATCGGGTCAGCCTCCGGCTCCGACGTCAGGCTGTCCTCGACCGCCCCACTCCACCTCCCTTTCAGGCAGTCATTCACGAGGCAGCCCTCCGCGTCCCCGTCGGTGGCCCCCGCGTCGCCAAGGCCCAGCTCCGCCACCTGGTGGAGCAAAGCGAGCGCGAGCACATCACGGTCCAAGTGATCCCGTTCCGAATCGGCGCTTATCCCGGCTCAGGTCAGACGATCCTGTATGTGCAGGGATTCTCTCCCCGCCTCGACACCGTCTCTCTGGACCAGTCCCACGGCCCTGCCCTCGTCGACGCCGAAGCCGAGTTGGCCGCATACCGACTCCTGCTGGGCCGCATGGAAGCAGTCGCTCTCACGCCGTCGGAGTCCAGGGACTTCGTCGTCAACTTGGCCAACGAACTGTGAAGGAGACCCACATGCCCTCCCATCACTGGCAGAAATCCTCGTACTGCGGGCAAGGGGAATCCTGCGTTCACGTCGCCGCCGACCAGGGATCAGTCGCCCTCACCGAGAGCAGCGACCCCCGCGGCGCGATACTCCGGACCAGCCCCACCGCCTGGGCCGCCCTCATCCGCACTGTCAAGGAGACCCACGACCGTGGCTGACCTCCCACCGGACCTCACCTGGACCCGCGCCGCCCCCGAGGACGCACAGGGCCCCGGCCCCTGGATCGAGATCGCGTTCGGCCCCGAAGAACTCGTCCACCTCCGCGAGACCGGCGACCCCGACACGGTGGTCACCACCACCGTGGAGAAGTGGGAGGCGTTCACCAAGGGCGTCGTGGCCGGCGAGTTCGACCACTTCGCCGAAATCGACGCCGACTGAACCAATCCCTAGCAGGATTGATGCCGCCGACTCCACGGAAGCGTCAGGGCCCGGGACCCGTACGCCTCGCTGAACTGTGAGGGAACGAAGATGACCACACCCGACTGGCAGAAGTCCTCGTACTGCGCGCAAGGCGAAGCCTGCATACACATCGCCGCCGACCAGGGATCGGTCGCCCTCACCGAGAGCAGCGACCCCAGCGGCGCGACACTCCGGACCAGCCCCACCGCCTGGGCCGCCCTCATCCGCACCGTCAGGGAATCTGCTGGCCGGCGCGGCAGCGCGTGGGCGGGCCCGTAACGGCGCCCCATGAGACGTGCGCGGGGCCGGGTACGGAAGATCGGGGCCCCACAACGGTCCGGGCCGTTGACACCGGCGAGAGCCCGTTGCTTGGCTGGGGCACACGGGGAACAAGCGCTTACAGGCCGGACTTTGGAGCGTAGTGGTGGAGTTCTCGCGTCGTTCCGCACTGTCCGTGATCCCCGCCGCCACGCTCTGGGCGCTGTCCCGCTCCCTGCGGGCGGAGGCGGCGGCCGGGCCAGGTCCGGCCGACAGGGTGCCGGCCGCCCTGCTCAGCAACACCGTCGCCCTCTTCGCCGGCACCGCCGAATCCAACGCCCGCCCCGAGGTCGCCCCCAAGCTCGCCTCCCTGCGGGCGACAGCGCAGGCCCGGCTCGCCGCGATGGACGGCGCAGGGCAGGACGAGCTCTTCGAGGGCCTGCCGCTCGGCACCAGCGATCCCAACCTGAGCGCGTCGTACCAGTACCTCTACGAGATCGCTCTCGCCACCTGCCTCCCCGGCACCCCCGGCCCGGACGACGGACCAGCCGTACGGCGCCGGGTCCTCGACGGCCTGGCCCGGCTCCACGACGGCTGGTTCGGCGACCAGTCGAAGGGCTACTACGGCAACTGGTTCCACTGGGAGATCGGCATCCCGGCCTACGTGACCAAGACCCTGGTCCTCCTCCGGGACGAGCTCACTACGTACCGGCCGGAGCTCACGGCGACGTACATCGCCTCCATGGACGCCTACCTCCGCAACGGCAAGGACGGCGACGTCGATCTCGACTCCCGCTTCCACACCGGCGCCAACCTCGCCGACATCACGACGAACCGGATCCTCCAGGGCGCTCTGCTCGGCGACGAGGCCCGCATCACCAAGGCCCTCGCCGACCAGTTCACCGTCTACTCGACGATCGACCCCTATCAGCCACGCCACGGGGTCACCGACGGCTTCTACGCCGACGGTTCTTTTGTTCAGCACTCCTCCGTCGCCTACACCGGCTCCTACGGCAAGGGTCTGCTCACCCGGAGCGTCCAGACCGTCAAGATCCTCGACGGCACCGGCTATCTCCCCGACGAGGGCCTCGTCGGCGTCGTGCAGGGCTGGATCGCCGACGGCTTCGCCCCGCTGGTCTTCGAGGGCTGGCTGATGGAGATCGTCAAGGGACGGGCGGTCTCACGGACCGGCACCGGGTACGCGGACGTCACCGCCGTCGTGGAAGCCGTCGTCGACCTCTCCTCGCACACGTCGGGCAGCGACACCGAGGCGCTCGAGGGGTACGTCAAGCACGTCCGGGAGACCTCGAAGGCCGGCCTCGACACGACCGCCTTCGTCTCCCCCGTCAGCATCGCCCGCTACGCCGACATCCTGGACTCGCCCGCGCCCGCCAGGGATCTCGGCCCCGCCGCCTCCCACGCCGCGTACAACGCCATGGGCCGGACCGTCCACCGCCGGCCCCGCTACGCCTTCGCTCTCGCCCGCAGTTCCGAACGCATCAGCAAGTACGAGTACATGAGCGGCGAGAACCTGATGCCCTGGTTCCAGGGGGACGGCGCGCACTACCTCTACCTCTCCGGCGCGGACCAGCGGGAGGCGTTCGGCATCGACTACTTCACCGCCGTCCCGCCCCACCGCCTCGCGGGCGTCACCGCCCCCGTCGAGACACGGCGCACCGTCCCCGAGCTCTACGGCACCCCCTGGTACGACAACCCCGAGCGCGGCTTCACCTCGTCCTCCGAGTCCCAGAACACATACGTCTACTTCCCCCGCGGCACCCAGGCGTTCTCCGGCGGCGCCCGCCTCGGCGCCTACGGCGTGACCGGTCTCGTGCAGTCCGACGACGCCGCGTACGCCGCCGGACAGGCGGGCACGCTGCCCGAGGACTTCGTCACCTACCGGGCGGCGGGCGCCACCAGGTCGTGGTTCATGTTCGACGACGAGATCCTCGTACTCTCCGCGGGCGTGACCGGTCACGCGGGCCGCGCGGTGACCACGACGGTCGACAGCCGCATCGCCGACCCCTCGTCCCCCGTCGTCCTCACGGGCGGCCTCCGCGACGGATCGCCCTGGGAGAGGACCGGGACCGCCCCGCCGGCCTGGCTGCGGTACGCCGACGAAGGGCAGAGGACCGCCGTCGGCTACGTCTTCCTGTCCGGCCCGCCCCCGGTCGCCGCACTCGACACGGTCACGCGCAGCCGGCGTCTCGTACGGCTCGCCAACGCGGACACGGCGGTGACCAAGCAGGTCTTCACCCTGTCCTACGAACAGGCACCCGGCGAGCGGCCCACCGCAATGGCACACGCCCTCGTCCCGAACGCCTCCGCCCGGCAGCTGGCGTCCTACGCCCACGGCCCGCTCTCCGTGCTGTCCAACACGGTCCGCCTGCAGGCCGCCGTGCACAGCCACCTCGGCATCACCGCCGCCAACTCCTTCACCCAGGGAACGCACCAGGCGGGACGGCTCTCGATCGACGGCCCTGCGTCAGTCATGCTGCGCCGGACCGGAGGCGGCGCATACTCCATCGCGGTGTCCGACCCCACGACCACGCGGCGCACCGTGTCGGTCACCCTCCACGGGCGGCCGCTGCGGCGCGTCTCGGCCGATGCCGGAGTCCGCGTCCGCCATGTCCCCGGCGGCACCCGCCTCGACGTCACGACCCACCAGGCCTACGGCCGCAGCCTCACGGCGACGCTGACCGAGAGGCCCTGACGGACTCGCCCGTCCATGGGGGCGCCGCATCCCGGAAGCGCCGACCGGGAGCACCAACCACCGTTGGTTATAGAGTCGTGCCGTGAGCAGCAGTGAGGATTCCGCCCTTGAGGCGTTGGTCGTACTGGGCGATCCGGTGCGGCGTGGACTGTACCGGCTCGTCATCGGGACCCCGGGCGAGATGGGGCGGAACGAGGCGGCCGAGGCGGCCGGGATCTCCCGCTCGCTGGCCGCGTTCCACCTGGACAAGCTGGTCGAGGCCGGGCTGCTCGAGGTGTGTTTCCGGAGGCTTTCGGGGCGCAGCGGCCCCGGGGCCGGGCGGCCCTCGAAGATGTACCGGCGGGCCGAGGGCGAGCACGCGGTCTCCGTACCGCCCCGCGCGTACGACACGGCGAGCCGGCTGCTCGCCGAGGTGGTGGAGCAGGCCGGGCTCGACGGGGCCCTCCAGGCGGCGGCGAGGGCGGCCGGCGAGTCAGAGGGCGGCGACTCGGACGGAGAGGCCGATCCGGTCGAGGTCCTGCGGGCACGGGGCTACGAACCGTTCTGGGACGGCGGGAAACTGCGGCTGAACAACTGCCCGTTCCACGCGCTGTCGGACCAGTTCCCCGCCCTGGTCTGCGGGATGAACCTGGCCGGGATCGAGGGCCTGCTCGCCGGGCTGCCGGACGGTCAGGGCTGGAGCGCGTCGATGGATCCGCTTCCGCGGGGGTGCTGCGTCGCTCTTGAGATGACCGAAGAACTCTAAAAACAGCATCCATTGACTTTAGAAGGTTCACCCGGGCATGCTTGGCCCCGTGAACGACTTCCACCTCGCCCAGGTCAACGTCGGGCGCATCATCGCCCCGCTCGACAGCCCCCAACTGGCAGACTTCGTCGCACAACTCCCTGAGATCAACGCCCTGGCCGACCAGGCTCCCGGCTTCGTCTGGCGCATGGTCGACGACGGCGGAGCCGACTCGACGGGCCTGCGCCCCGAGGACGACGACGCCCTCCTGCTGATCAACTGCTCGGTCTGGGAGTCGGTCGAGGCTCTGCGCGACTACACCTATCGCAGTGGGCACCTCAAGGTGCTGGCCCGCCGCCGGGAGTGGTTCGAGCGTCTCGCCGACTTCCACCACGCGCTGTGGTGGGTCCCCGCCGGGCACCGCCCCGGCGTCGACGAGGCGATGGACCGCGTCGCGACGCTCCGGGAGAACGGTGAAGGACCCGGGGCGTTCACCTTCCGCGCGCCGCATCCGCCGCCCGTCGGCGAACCGACCGCCTGAGGGAGAAGCCCGGCGGGTGGAACACTCCGATGATGCCCCCACCATCGGAAACGATCCACGCATCAGCCGTGAGCAGGGATCGAACGGCGACCGGAGCGAGGCCGTGACGAACGCCGCCCGCCGCCACGGTGTGACACCCGCACAGATACGGCTGGCCTGGACACTCCACCAGGGGCCGCACGTGCCGGCCATCCCCGGCACCGGCAACCCGGACCACCTCGTCGAGAACGTGGCCGCCGGGGCGCTGGAGCTCAGCGCCGAGGGCCTGGCCCTGCTCACACCGTGACCGGGCCCGAGCGCGGGGCGGGGGCCGACGCCTCTGGAGCACCGGAACCACCACGGCGAGGACATCGACGTGACCGATCACGAGCTGGACGTCACCGTCGCGGCGGACCGCAGCCGGCGATGGAAGGACGAGCGGTCGTTCGCCGAGAAGACCGGGCACCCCGCCTACTGGCCGGCGGAGCAGGCGGTGGCGATCCGCACCGAGAGGGAACGCGTGGTCCGTCTCGCGGAGTCGAGGACGTGCCCGTTCGACGGAACCTGGAGCGACTTCAGGCCACCGTCCCACTGGACGCCCCCGCCCCCGCCCCGGCGCCCGGCGCCCGTACGCACCGTGCTCCGCCCCGGGACGCTGCGAGGCCTTCCCCACAGGGCGCCTGATGACGCGTCGGCCGGAAGCCACCGGCGTACGAGCGGCTCTCGAACAGCGCGTACGAATGCTTCGGCCCCCGTGAACGCATCCACCGCACCCGGAACCCATGGCCACCGTCGTTGCTAGCCGTCACAGCGCGTGATACACAGAGTAACCATGCATATGCGGATGGATCCCTACGCGAGCCGCAGGTCAGGGCGGCTTCTCCGGTCAAACGTGCGAGATCCGGGTAAAGAGACCCGGGAAGGCGTCGTGCGATGCCGGTTTCATCAGCGAAGATAGAGGTTGACCCGTGTCGCACGGCGCGGGCTGCGAACTACCCAACAGGGGCGGTGACTTACATGATCCTGGCAGCGGAAAAGGGCGACATCACCACCATCATCGGCGGAATCGCCCCGAACTGGGGGCCGTTCGGGACCCTGGGCAACGAGGCGCGCATCATGATCGAGGTGGTGATGGCGGTCGCCATCCTGCTCTGTCTCGGGATCGCGATCTGGGGTGCGGCGAAACAGCGCATCGGCGCGACGGCGCTGCGCGACACCTTCAGCGCGGAACAGGGCAAGGGCCTCATCGTGGCAGGGCTGACCGGGGTCTTCATCATCGGATCACTGGGCACGCTCTTCACCATTGTGTACGGCATGGCTGTCTGACCGGCGGTCAGTCCACCGCCCTGCCAACGGCCCCGACCCGTCCGTCCCCCACCATCCGTCCGTCGTGCCCACCGGCAGAGGTTGCGTCCCCTGATGTCGAGTCACCACACCGCGCCCACGCGGAAACCAGCACCGCTACCGTCGTACTACGCGGAACTTCACACGGCTGAGGGGGCGTACGCGGCATGAGCCAGGGCGACGAGCGTGGATACGGCGGCAACGAGCCGGGGGGCCACCCGGACGACGCGTACAGCACCCTCGGCGGGACACGCCAGACGCGCACGCGCCTGCCCGGCGGCGACGACGGCGAGGGTTACGGCCGCCGGCCCGCCCGGAACTCCCGCTCGCTGATCATGGTGGTGGGCGTGGTGGTCCTGCTGATCGCGGCGATCGCGTTCGCGAACCAGGGCGGGGGCGGGGCCTCGGGCGACGACAGCGCGAAGAAGTCGGAGGCTGCGGGGGCGGGGGCGGGCCCCACGGCCGCGACGGGCACGAAGCCGGTCCAGGGCAAGAACGGCACGATCGCCTCGGGCTTCGCACATGACGAACAGGGGGCGCAGAGCGCTGCGGCGAATTACGCGGTGGCGCTGGGGTCTGCGGAGATGTTCGACAAGACGAAGCGGGACGGCATCCTGCAGGCCACGCATGACCCTGCCGTCGTAGCGACCCTCCAGGTGGACATGGGGAAGGCGTATTCCCCCAGTTTCCTCGCGAACGTCGGGCTGAACGAGGACGGCAGCACGCCCAGCGGCCTGACGTTCGTCTCCAGAACCATTCCGGTGGGGACGAAGGTGACGGCCCAGGGAACGGACACCGCGACCGTGGAGGTCTGGTGCACGGGACTCGTCGGTATGGCAGGCCAGGGCTCCACCAAGCCTGTCACCGCCACGTGGTTCACCATCAGCGAGAAGCTCAAGTGGGTCGGTGACGACTGGAAGATCGAGTCGTCGAACCAGGCAGAGGGGCCGACACCCGTCAGCGGCGACAACCGGGCCTCGACTGCGGACGACATCGCCGGTGCGGTTGATGGATACGGAGGCTTCACCTATGCCCGATAGCCGCCGGTTCCGAGCCCTCTCGCTTGCCGGAATCCTGGGAAGCCTCCCGGCCGCGATGGTCGCCCTGTCATCTCGTGCCTACGCTGAGCCCACGCCGACTCCGTCGCCGAGTACCAGCGACAACCCCTGCGACCTCATCGTCGGGCTCGCCAAGGACTACTGCGAGGACGGCGAAAAGGCCGGTTCAGGCGCCCGCAGCACACCCCCCATCACCGACGACGCCCTCGACCCCCTCACCTCCCTCGCCCGCGGCTGCGCCGACGCCGCCGCGTACATCGTCGGGAAGCTGAGCGAGGCCGTCGAAGGCACGGCGACCGTCGACTTCACCAATCCCACCTTCCTGAAGCAGTACTCCGTCGTTTTTGCCGCCTCCACGATCCTCACCCTGGTCCTGTGGCTCTTCGCCGTGGCCAAGCGTGCCGTCAGGGGCGTCCCGTTCACCACCGCGATGTCCGAGGCCATCGGCTTCCTCTGGCTCACGGTCCTGGCCTCCGCCTTCACCCCGCTCATCCTGTACGTGGTCGTATCGGCCACCGACGGCGTCACCGAGGTCATCTCCGCGGCCACAGGCGGGCAGACCGATGTCTTCTTCGGGTCGTTCGCCGAGGCGCTCAAGAAGGGCACCGACATCGGCGGCGGCCCGATCATGCTGATCGTCGTCTCGCTCGTGTCGATCCTCGCCGCCGGCATCCTGTGGCTGGAGCTCGTGATCCGGGCCGCCCTGCTCTACGTCGGCGCCCTGCTGGGCGTCGTCGTGTACTCCGGGCTCGTCGACAAGAACATGTGGGGCCACGTCCGCCGCTGGGCGGGCATCATGATCGCCGTGATCATGGTGAAGCCCGTCATCGTCATCGTGCTCGGGCTCGCCGGGGCGCTCTCCGCGGACGACGGGCCCAACGCCTTCTCGGCCGTCGTGTCCGGCCTCGCCATCATCCTGCTGGCCATCTTCGCCTCCGCGATGATCTACCGCTTCGTCCCCGGCTTCGGCGACGAGATCCAGGGCGCCCGCACCAACCGCAAGCAGGCCACCGACGGCTCCCAGGCCGCCGCGATGATCAGCTCGCCCGCCGCTCTCGTCTCCCAGGGCATCAAGACGCACAGCGGCCGCGGCGGCGGTGAAGGCGGTGGCGGAGGCGGCGGTGCCCGGCCCGCCAACCCGGTCAGTGGCGGTGTGGCCGCCCACAGCTCCCGTAACCCAGGAGGCGGAGGAAGCGCACCCTCGCCCCGTAGCGGGTCCGGGCCCACCTCCGGTACCCCCCACAGCAGCCGCACGCCACGAGGCGGTTCAGGCAGCACAGGTAACACGAGCACAGGAGGTGGAGGGCGTTGACGACACAGTCACACACGATGGCGCCCCGCCGTACGTATCTCATCGGGCGGGCCCGGCCGAACGCGATCGTCGGCAAGAACCGTGAGACGGGCGAGATCGCCCTGATCATCGCCGGAGCGTTCCTCGGCATGATGAGCGGGCTCCTCGTCCCCGTTCTCTCCCTGCGGATCGTGTCGCTCGTGGGCTTCCCCATGCTGGCCCTGGCCGTCGTGTACTTCCCCTACAAGGGCCGCACCTTCTACAAATGGTTCGAGATCAACCGCAGCTTCAAGCGCACCCTGCGCCGCGGCACGGCCTACCGTTCCTCCGCGATGGAGGCCGGGGTCAGCGCCGACGGGCGCGAGGTGGAGATCGGGCCGCCGCCCGGCATCGGCCGGATCAGCTGGCTCGCCGCGCCCTTCGGCCCCGACGAGATCGCCGTGCTCCTGCACGCCGACCGGCGTACGGTCACCGCCGCCATCGAGATCGAGGGCCCCGGGGTCGGCCTGCGCGACAGCGAGGACCAGGAGGCCCTGGTCGACCGCTTCGGCACCCTGCTCAAACACGTGGCCAACGGCGACGGCTTCGTGACGCGCCTTCAGATGCTGGCCCGTACGCTGCCAGCCGACCCCGACGCGCACGCCAAGGACGTCGCCCAGCGCGGTGACCGGTCCGCGCCCGGCTGGCTCCAGGAGTCCTACGACCAGCTCCAGTCGATGGTGTCGACCTCCAGCGAGCAGCACCGCGCCTACCTCGTCGCCTGCATGCACTACAGCCGCGACCTGGCGGCCGAGGCCAACGCCATGGCCCGCGCCGCCCGTCCCAAGGGAGGCCGCCGGGTCGACCGGGACGCGGGCCTCGCCGTCGTCATGGCACGCGAGCTGACCGACATCTGCGCGCGGCTCGCCGAGGCCGACATCCGGGTCCGGCAGCCGCTCGGCCAGAGCCGGCTGGCGTCCCTGGTGCACTCGATGTACGACCCGGACCACCCCATCGACCACATCCAGGCCATGACGAAGCGCAACGCCTGGCCGGCCGAGCTCGACGCGGTCGAGCCGACCTTCCTCCAGGCCAAGACCCGTGAGTCGACCACGCGCTCCCCCTGGTGCCACTCGACGGCCTGGGTGAAGGAGTGGCCGATGACTCCCGTCGGCGTCAACTTCCTGGCCCCCCTCCTCGTCCACACGCCCGACGTGATCCGTACGGTCGCGGTCACCATGGACCTCGAACCCACCGAGATCGCCATCGAGCGCATGCTCACGGAGAAGACCAACGACGACGCCGAGGCGAGCCGCCAGGCCAAGATGAACCGCACGGTCGACCCGCGCGACATCGCCGCCCACGGGCGGCTCGACCAGCGGGGTGAAGATCTTGCGAGCGGCGCGGCCGGAGTGAATCTGGTGGGGTACATCACCGTGTCGTCCCGGTCCCCCGAGGCACTCGCCCGCGACAAGCGGACGATCCGGGCCTCGGCCGGCAAGTCGTACCTCAAGCTGGAGTGGTGCGACCGGGAGCACCACCGCGCCTTTGTGAACACCTTGCCGTTCGCCACCGGCATCCGTCGCTAACGAGAGGGCAGTCACGCCATGCGAGATCCGCTGTCCGCGTTGTCGGATGCCTTCACCGGTTTCCTCTTCGGAAGCGTGGAGACGACCCGGCTGCCGGTGCGTACGTCGACGGGCCAGGCCCAGGCCGTCTACCTGCCGACCGCCGCGCCGGGTCTCGGCGACTCCGGCGTGATCATCGGGCGTGAGGTGTATTCCGGCAAGGGCTACATCTACGACCCGTTCCAGCTGTACGGGCAGCAGCTCCCCGCCCCGCACTGGCTGGTGCTCGGCGAGTCCGGCAACGGCAAGTCGGCGCTGGAGAAGACCTATGTGCTGCGCCAGCTCCGCTTCCGCGACCGCCAGGTCGTCGTCCTGGACGCCCAGGGCGAGGACGGCGTCGGCGAGTGGAACCTCATCGCCGAGGAGCTGGGCATCACGCCCATCCGACTCGACCCGGCCGCCGCGCTGAACGACGGGATCCGCCTCAACCCGCTCGACCCGTCGATCACCACGACCGGGCAGCTCGCCCTGCTCCGTACGATCATCGAGGTCGCCATGGGTCACGGCCTCGACGAGCGGTCCGGATTCGCGCTCAAGGTCGCACACGCGTACGTCACCAACACCATCGTCGACCGCCAGCCGGTCCTGATGGACATCGTGGAGCAGCTGCGTCACCCGAAGCCCGAGTCCGCCGAGGCGATGAACGTGGACATAGACGACGTACGGGCCTGGGGCCTGGACGTCGCCCTCGTCCTGGACCGGCTCGTCGACGGTGACCTGCGCGGCATGTTCGACGGCCCGACCACGATCGGCATCGACCTCGACGCACCGCTGATCGTCTTCGACCTCTCGCACATCGACCGGAACTCCATCGCCATGCCGATCCTCATGGCGATCGTCGGCGTGTGGCTGGAACACACCTGGATCAGGCCCGACCGGAAGAAGCGCATCTTCCTGGTCGAGGAGGCCTGGCACATCATCAACTCGCCTTTCGTCGCACAGCTCTTCCAGCGTCTGCTGAAATTCGGACGGCGCCTCGGGCTCTCCTTCGTCGCGGTCGTCCACCACCTCAGCGACGTCGTCGACGGAGCCGCGGCGAAGGAAGCGGCGGCCATCCTGAAGATGGCCTCCACCCGCACGATCTACGCCCAGAAGGCCGACGAGGCCAGAGCGACGGGCAAGGTCATCGGGCTGCCACGGTGGGCGGTCGAGATCATCCCGACGCTGACCCCGGGCATCGCCGTATGGGACGTCAACGGCAACGTGCAGGTCGTCAAGCACCTGATCACCGAGGCGGAACGCCCCCTGGTCTTCACCGACCGCGCGATGACGGAGGGGTCCACCTCGGACATGCTCCCCGAAGACGTACGGGCCGCGGAGCTGGAGGCGGAACAGCGGGCGGCGCGGATCGAACACCAGCAACGGCTGAACGAGTCGTCCGAGTCAACGGTGGCATGACATGGCACGCCAGGCACCATCCGGTCCGGCCCGCGGCGGCGAAGGCCAGGGCGGTGTTCCGGACGGGCTGCTGATCGGCCTCCTGGTCTTCCTCTTCGGGGTGACGGTCCTGGCGTGGACGGCGACGGGCCTGGCCGGGCTGTTCGCCCACGGAGGCTGGCCGGAGGGCGTCACGTTCGCCCGGACGCCGCTGGCGCTGCGCGCCCTGGCCGTCGCGCCGACGGACCTGCCGGGTGCCTGGCCGGGCACCCCGCCGGGTGAGCTCTCCGGACACGGGCTGTTCTGGGGCCTGTTCATCAGCGAGGTGATGGTGCTGCTGGTCCTGACGGTGTTCGCGGTGGGTGTGGTGACGCGCTGGCGGCTGGTCCGGAAGCAGAAGAGCGTGGGCACGGCGCCGTACGAACCCGAGCGGGATCCCGTACGCACCCGGTCGGCGGTCCAGGACCCGTCCTGGCAGGCGACGGCAGCCGAAGCGCCCCCGTCGGCCGCTCCGGTGCCCGTCGAAACCGCGCCGGCCGGGGAGGCGGCCCCCGCGTCCGCCGCCCCGGCTCCGACCCCTGCGGCCCCCGCCCCGGCCCCGGCTGCCGAGCCGGAGCCCGCCACCGCCGCGTACGCGCGCGAACCCTCCCCGCTGGTCCCCACTCCCCGTACGCCCCATGTGCTCTACGGCGCCTCCGCCACCCACCGCCCCGCCGTCGTCCAGGCCATCAGGGATGCCGACGGCCCCGCGCTCGTGGTGACCTCGGACCCCTCCGTCTGGGCGGAGACGAAGGACGCCCGCAGCAAGCTCGGCCCCGTCCTCGTCTACGACCCGGGCCACCTCTGCGACACCCCGGCCCGGCTCCACTGGTCGCCCGTCGCCGGCTGCGAGGACCCCGCCGTCGCGGCCTCCCGGGCGACCGCGCTCCTCACCCCGGTCCGCCCCCTGGCCAGGGCCGACACAGCAGTCGCCGACACCGCCGGGACCATGCTCCAGTGCTGGCTGCACGCCGCCGCCGTCGACGGCCGCCCCTTCCGGCAGGTCCACCGCTGGGCCTCCGGCTCAGGCGGCCACGAACCGGTCAGGGTGCTCCGCACCCACCCCAAGGCGGCCTCCGGGCTCGCCGGGCTGCTGGAGTCCGCCCTCACCGCCTATCCGGAACGCCGGGAGGTGGCCCAGGAACTGACGGTGCGTGCTTTCGAGGCGCTCTCCTCGGTCCACATCCGTGAGGCGTGCACACCCAACCGAGCAGATGCGCTCGTACTGGATTCTTTTGCACGCGAAGGGGGAACGCTCTATGTGGTCGGTGAACCCATCGAGGACCCTCGCCACCACCCCGGTGCGATGCCGCTGCTCACCGCACTCGCCTCGCACGTGGTCGAGCACGGCCGCCGCATGGCCGCACGGTCAACCGACGGTCGGCTCGACCCACCAATGTCGCTCGTCCTCGACGACGTCGCCGCCGTGGCTCCGCTCCCCCAACTCCCGGAGTTCCTGTCGGCCGGCCGGGACCAGGGGATGCCCGCCCTGGTCCTGCTCCGTTCCGAGGAACAGGCCCGCGCCCGCTGGCGGGAACGCCTGCCGGCGCCCGGGCCGGGCTGACAGCGGCGACCGCCTCTCCTACTTCTGGCGGCGGAGCTCGAACTCCAGCTCCAGGGACGTCGGATCACCCTGCATCGGCAGCGTCTGCCCGGTCGGCCCGAAGCCGGTCCGCCGGTAGGAAGCCTGGGCCCGCGCGTTGGTCTCATGGACGTACAGCCGCACCCGCTCCAGCGGCGGCCCGGTCAACGACCAGGCCCAGTCGACGGCCTCGCGGAACAGCGCGTCCACCACCCCGCTCCCCCGATGCTCAGGCCGTACGAACACGCCCACCAGGTGGGCCTGATCGACCTCGGCCGCCTCCCCGAAACCCGGCTCGCCCGCCGGCCGTTCGACGAGTGCCGTCACCGTCCCCGCCCACTGCCCGTCGGGCGCCTCGGCGATGAACTGACGGCTGTGCTCCCCCGCGGCACCTCCTGCGGTCCGCTCCTGCCAGAACACATCCGGCTTGGCCACCGCGTTCTCGTACGTCTCCAGGAAGGCGATCGAGGCGACCGGGTCCCGCAGCGAAGCCAGCCGGATCTCCTTGGCCCGCTCCCACTCCTCTGCCCGCACCGCACGCACCACGTAGTCCATCGGCCGATCGTGCCCTGCCGCGCCCCACCACGGCAAACGGGATACGCCAGCTGTCAGCGTCCGGCGGCAGGCTGTTCCTGCGGTGGCCGGCCCAGCCCGTCGCGCAGCAGGCTGAACGCCCGCTCGGCCGCGCGGACGGCCTCCGGGTAGCGGTCGTCGGCGGATTCGCCGCCCGCCAGGGCCTCCTGGTTCATGCCCGCCAGTTCCCCCTGCACCACGATCACCTGGGCGGCCACGAGACGCGCGGCGAGCGGATCGACGTCCGCCTCCCGCAGCGCCTGGGCCAGCGCGTCGATGCCGCGCGCCAGGTAGCGGGTCAGCCGCGCCGCCAGGCTCTCGGTGTCGAGGATCATGCGGAAGAAGGCCATGACCTCGGGGTCGTCGCACAGGCCGGTGTTCGCGTCGCGGTGCGTCAGGGCATCGACGGCGGCCACCCGCAGCGCCTCCAGCGGCGGCTGTCCGGCCGGACGGGCGCGCACGGTCCGGGCCGCCTCGCTCTCGTGATCGGCGAACCGGTGCAGCACGAGGTCCTCCTTCGTCGCGAAGTACGCGAAGAGGGTCCGCCGGGAGATCTCCGCCGCCTCCGCGATCTCGGTGATCGACACCCGGTCGAAGCCCTTGTCGAGGAAGAGACGGATCGCCGTCGCCGCGATCGTCTCCCGGGTGCGTTCCTTCTTGCGATCCCGCAGGCCCATCCGCTGATCCATGCACTGAGTCTACCTGGGAGACTCAGTGCATAATTGCACTACGTCTCACTCTTCAGGAGGTTGTCATGCGGACCGAGGTCATCGTGGTGGGAGCGGGCCCGACCGGGCTGACGCTGGCGTACGAGCTCGCGCTGGCCGGGATACCGGTCGTCGTCATGGAGAAGCAGCACACCCGCGACCCCCAGTCCCGGGCAGGCAGCCTCCAGCCGCGCACCGCCGAAGTGCTCGATCTGCGCGGGCTGCTGGAACCGCTGCTCACCCAGGAAATGTTCGAGAACACCCACGGCGGGCACTTCGCCATCCTGCCGGTCGAGCTGGACTGCCGGCCCTGGCGCACCCGGTACCCCCACCCGGTCGGGGTTCCGCAGGCCCGGCTGGAGGCCCACCTCGAACGGCTCCTCGGCGAGCGGGGCGTACCCGTGCTCCGCGGCCGCGAAGTGACGGCGGTCGCACAGGACGCGGAAGGTGTCACGGCCCAGTGGCACACGGACGGCCCCCTCGGAGGCGGTGAGATCCGGGGCAGCTACCTCGTCGCGTGCGACGGCGGACACAGCACGGTCCGCCGGCTGCTCGGCGTCCCCTTCCCCGGCCAGAAGCGCCGGATGTCCGCCGTGGTGGCGGACCTCACCCTCGCCTCCCGGTCCGAGACGGTCCCCACCCGGCCCGGGCACTTCAGCGAGTACACCCGGTCGGCCCACGGCTTCTACGCGATCCTGCACCCCATCGCCCCGGACCTGTACCGGATGATTTTCGGCAAGGATTCCGGGGAGAGCCCGGACCGCGCGGCGCCCGTCTCCGCCGACGAGGTCCGCGAAGCGCTTCACGCCGTGTACGGCCCCGAAGCGGAACTGGGCGAACTCCGCGCCGCCTCCCGCTTCGGCGACGCCGTGCGCCAGGTCGAGCGCTACCGCGAGAGCCGGGTCCTCTTCGCCGGGGACGCGGCGCACATCCACATGCCGATCGGCGGCCAAGGCGTCAACCTGGGCGTCCAGGACGCGATGAACCTCGGATGGAAGCTCGCCGGCACCATCCGTGGCTGGGCGCCCGCCGGTCTGCTCGACACCTACCACGAGGAGCGGCACCCGGTCGCCGCAGCCGTACTGCGCCACACCCGCGCCCAGCGCGTGATCATGAACGTCGACAGGGACGAAGAGATCGGCGCGGTCCGCGAGCTCGTGACCGAGCTGCTCCGCCTCCCCGACGCCAACCGATACATCTCGGGCATGATGTCCGGCCTGGACCTCCAGTACCCCCGCGCCGGCACCCGACTGATCGACATGGACCTGACCACCCAGGACGGTCCGACCCGGGCGAGCCGGCTGATGCACTCCGGCCGGGGCCTGCTGCTCTCCCTCGACGACGGGCAACGGGCGGTGGGCGACCGGTCCGACCGGGTCGAGCACGTCACGGCGAAGACCGACGAGGACGTCGAGGGCGCCGGAGCCGTCCTGATCCGCCCCGACGGCTACCTCGCCTGGACCGACACCGACGGCACCCCGCTCGACACGGCCCTCGCCCGCTGGTTCGGCTGAGGGCCCAGGTGAAGGAGGGGGGACGGCTCTGTCCGGGAGCCGCCCTCCGCGTCGTACCCCGGTACTACGCCCGTCCCCACGTCCAGCCCGAGGTCGGACGACCGCCACGCGCCCGCTCCGTAGCGTCGACCACATGATCAGGGCATACGAACTCACCAAGCGGTACGGGAGCTCAACCGTCGTCCACGGCCTGGACTTCACCGTCCACCCCGGCGCCGTCACCGGCTTCCTCGGCCCCAACGGAGCAGGCAAGTCGACCACCATGCGCATGCTGCTCGGACTGGACGCCCCCACCAGCGGCAGGTCCACCATCGGCGGCCGCGACTACACCACCCACCCCGCACCGCTCACCGAGGTCGGAGCCCTCCTGGAAGCCCGCTCGGTCCACCCGGGGCGCACCGCCCTCAACCACCTCATGGCACTCGCCCACACCCACGGCATCCCCCGCAGCCGCGTCGAACACGTCCTGGACCTCGCCGGCCTCACCGGAGCCGCCCACAAGAGGATCAAGGGCTTCTCCCTCGGCATGGGGCAGCGCCTCGGCATCGCCGCCGCGCTCCTCGGCGACCCCGCGACCCTCATCCTCGACGAACCGGTCAACGGTCTCGACCCCGAAGGCGTCCTCTGGATCCGCAACCTCCTCACGTCCCTCGCCGCGGAGGGCCGGACCGTCCTCGTCTCCTCGCACCTCATGAGCGAGATGGCGCTCACCGCCGACCACCTCGTCATCATCGGCCGCGGCCGGCTCCTCGCCGACACCACCGTCGGCGAACTGATCCGCACCGCGGGCGGCGCCTCCGTCAAGGTCGTCACCCCCCAGGCCGACAGGCTGAGCTCCCTGCTCACCGGGCCCGGCGTACACATCACCACCGGCACCGTCGGCGAACTGACCGTCCACGGCGCCGACTCCGCGCACATCGGCCGCACCGCCGCCGACCACGCCGTCCCGCTCACCGAACTCACACCGCAGACCGTCTCCCTGGAGCAGGCCTTCATGGACCTCACCCAGGAATCCGTCGAGTACCGGACCGCCGCACCCCTGACGGGAGCCACCGCATGACCACCGCCACCGCACCCTCCCCGTACCGCGTCACCCCCCGCCACGTGCTGCGCTCCGAGTGGCACAAACTCTGGTCCCTGCGCTCCACCTGGATCACGCTCCTGTCGGCAGCGGTGCTGGTGCTCGGGATCGGGCTGATCATGGGCGCCACCTACACGTCGGGCGGCGGCGACGCCGACATCGACACCGTCGTCCTCGTCCTCTACGGCAGCCAGCTCGGCCAGATGTGCCTCGCGGTCCTCGGCATCCTCGTCACAGCCGGCGAGTACTCCACCGGGATGATCCGCGCCTCGCTCACCGTCGTACCGCGCCGGCTTCCCGTCCTGTGGGCCAAGGCCACGGTCTTCACCGTCGCCGCCTTCAGCTCGGTGTTCGCCACCGCGCTGATCACCTTCCGCGCCGCGCAACTGTTCCTGGGCGACACCGACAAGGCCGCAGGGCTCACCGACCCGGGCGTCCTCGGAGCCGTCGCGGGCAACGCCGTCGCCATCACCCTGCTCAGCCTGATCGGCCTCGGCCTGGGCGCCACGCTCCGCTCCGTGCCCGGCAGCATCGGGGCGTACATCGGCGGTGTCCTGATCCTTCCCGAAGTCCTCGGCATGCTTCCGTACGATGCCGTGGACAGCGCTCTGAAGTACTTCCCGACCCAGGCCGCCGGGGCGCTCGGCTCGGCCACCCCGCTCCCGGACGCCGCGAGCACCGGCGCGGCTCTGCTCGCCCTCTGCCTGTGGGCGGGGGCGTCACTGGGCGCGGGCGCAGTGCTCCTGCGCCGCAGGGACGCGTAACGGGAGGCACGGTGACGGACGGACGGAGGGCGGACGGGATGAGCGACGACAAGGACCCGCACCCGGGGCACCAGACGCCGGGCACCGCCCCGCTGACCCTGTACATCCAGAACCTCCTTCAACGGCTCCGCGCCCTCGACCTCCGTCGGCCGATGCTCTGGGACATGGCGGTCACGGGCTTCTGGGTCGTCGTCGCGGTGCTCGACTACAGCACCGGCGGCTGGCGCAACGTCGCCCGCAACGTGGAGGCACCTGAGCCCCTCGTCCTGCTGATGAGCCTCTGCTTCTCCGCGCCCCTGCTGTGGCGCCGCCGCCGGCCGATGGCCGTACTCGTCCTGATGGCCCCGGTCTCCATGCTCAACATCTGGACGGGCGCAGTCGTGCAGGCCGCCCTGCTCCAGCTGATTCCCGCCTACACGATCGCCCTGCGGCTGCCCTTCAATACCCTCGCCCGGGCAGGTCTGCTGCTGTGCATGCCCGCCGCCGCCGGAGCGATCCTCATTCCCGGGACCGCGGACCGGCAACTCGTCTCCTACATCTGGGGATTCGTCTTCGTCACACTGCTCGCCATCGTGGTGCGCACCCGCCGGGAGTACACCGAGGCCCTCGTCGAACGCGCCCACCGGCTCGAACGCGAACGTGACCAGACGACCCAGCTCGCGGCAGCCGCCGAACGCGCCCGTATCGCCCGCGAGATGCACGACATCATCGGCCACAACCTGTCCGTCATCACCGGCCTGGCCGACGGCGGGGCGTACGCCGCGGCCAAGAGCCCGGAACGTGCGGGCCAGGCCCTCGAAGCCATCGGCACCACGAGCCGCCAGGCCCTGGCGGAGCTACGTCGCGTACTCGGCGTCCTCCGCGACCCTGCCCCGGCGGCCGACCTGGCGCCCCAGCCCTCACTCGCGGACCTGGACACCCTGCTGACCGGCGTACGGGAAGCAGGCCTGCCCGTACGCCTCACGGTCCACGGCACCCCGCCGCCCGACGCCGCCTCACCCGGACGTCAGCTCGCCGTCTACCGCGTGGTCCAGGAATCCCTCACCAACACCCTCAAGCACGCGGGCCCCGAGGCCACCGCCGAGGTCACCCTCACGTACACGCCCACCGGACTCGAAGTGCGGGCCACGGACTCGGGCGGTGGTACGCCGGCCCCGGAAGGGGAGAGCCACGGCACCGGACGGGGCATCAGCGGAATGCGTGAGCGCGCCTCGCTCTACAACGGCACACTCGAAGCGGCCCGGCTCCCCGCCGGCGGCTGGCACACCCGCCTTCGCCTTCCTCTGGAGGACGCACCCCCGTGACCACGGTACTCATCGCCGACGACCAGGCCATGCAGCGTTTCGGCTTCCGCATGCTGCTGGAGAGCCAGGACGACATGACGGTCGTCGGCGAGGCAGCCAACGGCACGGAGGCGGTAGGCCTGGTCGCCCGCCACCACCCGGACGTCGTCCTGATGGACATCCGCATGCCGGGCCTCGACGGCATCGAGGCCACACGCCGCATCATCACGTCCGGCGCCCCCACCCGGGTCCTCATCGTGACGACCTTCGACATGGACGAGTACGCGTACGACGGCCTCCGGGCCGGCGCGAGCGGCTTCCTCGTCAAGGACGCCCTGCCGGAGGAGCTCCTCTCCGGCATCCGGGCCGTCGCGAGCGGCGACGCGGTCGTCGCCCCGAGCCTCACCCGCCGGCTCCTGGACGCC
The DNA here is from genome assembly GCF_044765585.1 of Streptomyces sp. NPDC102441. NCBI lineage: Bacteria > Bacillati > Actinomycetota > Actinomycetes > Kitasatosporales > Streptomycetaceae > Streptomyces > Streptomyces sp. NPDC102441. The sequence continues at coordinate 420 of NZ_JBIWKH010000018.1, read as the reverse complement.
TACGCCCATCACCTGCCGGCCGCACCCGGCGGCACACCCGCCACGGAAGACCCGCGCATCACGTCACTGACGGAACGGGAGAGGGAAATCCTCACGGTCATCGGCCAGGGCTGGACGAACACCGAGATCGCCACCCGCCTCCACCTCGCCGAATCCACGGTGAAGACGCATGTGACCCGCATCCTCGCCAAGACGGGGTCCCGGGACCGCATCCAGGCCGTCATCCTGGCGTACGACACCCGCATGGTGAACGCGCGCTAGCCGATGCGGCCGATGTGGGCGGTGAACGCAGAAAAGCCCCGTGCCACAAGGGCACGGGGCTTTCCCGTAATAATAGTTCGGCGGCGTCCTACTCTCCCACAGGGTCCCCCCTGCAGTACCATCGGCGCTGAAAGGCTTAGCTTCCGGGTTCGGAATGTA
>NZ_JBIWKH010000017.1:147452-199760 GCF_044765585.1 Streptomyces sp. NPDC102441 | reverse complement strand
CACCGCAGCCAGCCGGCTCGCGGCACCCAAACCCGTGAACTGGTGCGGAAAACGACTCACGTGGTGCCAGAGCAACTCACAACCAGATCACTAGGAGGCGTCCAGTACGCCTGTGCGGTAGATCGTGCCGGCGCACGCGTTGGCGATCGTGGTCTCCGCGGTCGGCGCACCCGCCTCCGGGGTGTGGGTGACAGCGATGCTGCCGTCCGCCGGGCCCTCGTCCGCACTGCCGAACTGCGCCGCCACGTCCGTCGTCCCCGCGCCGCTCCCCGCTGCACCCTCGCCGCCGCTTCCGCCGCCGTCCGTGGGCGTCGGGCTCGGCGAACCGCCTGTGGTCGGGCAGGTGTCCGACGGCACCCACGCGAAGCGCACCTCGTAGGCCATCGCCGGCTTCAGGAACACGGCCCCCCGCTCGAGCGAGGGGTCGGGCAGCCCGGCCGCGGGGTCGCCCGCGGTGTGCTGCACCACAGTGATCTTCAGCGGATCGGCTGCGCCCGCCGCCTGGAAGGCGACCGTGCCGTTGGTGGTCACCGAGCAGGCGTCACCGGAGACGTTGGCGATCTTGAAGGACCCGTACACCGTGCCATCCGCACGAGCGGCCCCCGCGTCGGCGGAGGCGACGCCGAGCTGGTCTGGATCGCATGCCGCGGTGGCCGCCACACCGGCGCCCGGGGAGTCGTCCAGGCCTTCGGTCCCGTTGCTCTCGGCACCCTGGTCCGAGCCCCGCGACGGAGCGGCGGAGTTACCCGTCTCGCCCTCTGCGCCCTCGCTCCGGCGGTCCTCGGGGCCCGCCGTCCTTCCGCCGTCGGTCTCGGCGCCCCCGTCCTCACCGCTGCCCCCCTGCGCCTGCTCGCCATGGCCTGCGATGGCGGGGCTGGCCGTGGCGGAGCCGTCCGAATTCGCCACGTGGACGAAGGCGGGAACCGCCGTACCGATCAGCAGCGCCGCTGCCGCCGCGCCCACGATGCCCTGCCGCCGTCTGGCGCGCCGGGCGGGTACAGCGCGGTGCAGATGGTCGAGGGTGCCGTCGGAGGGCTCCAGCCCCTGGACCGCGCCCCGCAGCATGCGGCGCAGCGCGACCTCGTCCATGCCCTCGCCGTCGGAGCCGCCGGCACCCGCAGAGCCGTCGGAGCCGCCGGAGCCGCCCCCGGAGATACCGCCGCCCCGAGCGCCGCCGCCGCCGAAGAGTTCGGTCAGCGTGCCGTCGTCCCCGGTACCGGCGGCACCGCCACTGGAGTCGCCGCCCTCCGGGTCCGCTCCCGGGGCGGCGGGCCCTGAGGCGGCTTCCGCGCCGTCGACCGCGCCGGTGTCCTGCTTCCGTTCACCGTCCCGCTCCGGATCGGTGTTCGGGATGTCCTCCGGCCCGTGGTTCACAATTCCGTTTCCAGTCCGGTCATCGTCGTGCCTGTGCTCGGGCCCGCTCATGCCTGCGCCTCCATCACCACGCGCAGAGCCGCGATGCCCCGGGAACCGTACGCCTTCACCGAACCGAGCGATATCCCCAGCGTCTCCGCGACCTGGGCCTCCGTCATGTCCGAGAAGTAGCGCAGCACCAGCACCTCGCGCTGGCGGCGCTGCAGGCCCTTCATCGCCTTGATCAGCGCGTCCCGCTCCAGCTGGTCGTACGCGCCCTCCTCCGCGCTCGCCATGTCGGGCATCGGCTTGGAGAGGAGCTTCAGGCCGAGGATGCGCCGACGCAGCGCGGAGCGGGACAGGTTGACCACGGTCTGGCGCAGGTACGCCAGTGTCTTCTCCGGGTCGCGCACCCGGTTCCGCGCCGAGTGCACCCGGATGAACGCCTCCTGCACCACGTCCTCGCAGGACGCGGTGTCGTCCAGCAGGAGCGCCGCGAGACCCAGCAGCGAGCGGTAGTGGGCGCGATAGGTCTCGGTGAGATGGTCGACCGTCGTTCCTGCCGCCACCGTCTCCTCAGCGCCCTCGCGCTGCGAAGGCAGCCGGGTGGAGCGCGCGGCGGGCATGGGCGCGATCACCGGCATACCGCCGGCCGCGGGGCGGGGCCGCCGGAGCGGACGCGCCGAAGCGCCCCGCAACGGGCCCACCACTGTGATATCGAGAACCTCTGCCACGCCAGTTGGACACGCTTCCCCCCGTCAGGGTTGTACGCGTACGGCACCGCGTTCGATGCTGTGCGACATGCCCTCATTCGTACCTGCTCTTCCCCAAATGCCCTGAAAACGCATCCAGCCATGCAGAAGTGACGACATAGACGCGTCCCGCCCGCCTAGCGGTTGCGGAGGGCCGGGAGATCATCGTCGGATATGACAACGCCCCAGCTCAAGAGGTTCAGACCAGCAAGTTACTCACAGGACGCACACAGATCCTACAAAACAGGTTCGATCAGGTACGAGAAAATTCCCCGGCCAGCGACTCGGCGATCTGGGCCACATTGAGAGCCGCACCTTTTCGGAGATTATCGCCGCAGATGAACATCTCGACGGCGTGCGGATCGTCCATCGACTGCCGCACCCGGCCCACCCAGGTCGGGTCGGTGCCCACCACATCGGACGGCGTCGGGAAGTCACCGGCCGCCGGGCTGTCGAAGAGGACCACCCCGGGCGCGGTCGCCAGGACCTCGTGCGCCCGCGCCACGGACACCTCGTTCTCGAAGCGGGCGTGCACGGACATGGAGTGCGTCGCGACGACGGGTACGTACACGCAGGTGGCGGTCACCTTCAGGTCCGGAAGGCCCAGGACCTTCCGGCACTCATCGCGGATCGCGAGCTCCTCGGACGACCAGCCGTCCCCGGCGTCGGTCCCGGCCCAGGGCACCACGTTCAGCGCCACCGGGGCGGCGAAGGGGCTCTTGTCCCCGTCCCCCAGCGCCCGCCGTACGTCTCCGGGGCGTGTGCCCAGCTCCGTACCCGCCACCAGGGCGAGCTGCTCGCGGAGCGCTGCGACACCGTCCCGGCCCGCGCCGCTCACCGCCTGGTAGGACGAGACGATCAGCTCCCGCAGCCCGAACTCGGCGTGCAGCGCACCGATCGCGACGATCAGCGACAGCGTCGTGCAGTTCGGGGACGCGACGATGCCGCGCGGTCTCAGCCGCGCCGCATGGGGGTTGATCTCGGGGACGACAAGTGGCACGTCGTCGTCCAGCCGGAAGGCCGCCGAGTCGTCCACGACCACGGCGCCCCGGGCCGCGGCAACCGGCCCCCACTGCGCGGACACCTCGTCCGGAACCAGGAACAGGGCGACGTCCACCCCGTCGAACACGTCCTCGGCGAGTGCGAGGACCTCGGTCTCCTCACCGCGAACGACCAGCTTGGTGCCGGCCGCGCGTGGAGAGGCGATCAGTCTGACCTCGCCCCAGACGTCCTCGTGCTGAGAGAGGATCTGGAGCATGACGCCGCCGATCGCCCCGGTCGCGCCGACGACCGCGAGCGAAGGGCGGCGTCCTGTCATCGGCCGGTGCCCCCGTAGACGACTGCCTCGTCGGAGTCGCTGTCCAGTCCGAAGGCGGTGTGCACGGCGCGCACGGCCTCGTTGACGTCGTCGGCACGGGTGACCACCGAGATGCGGATCTCGGAGGTCGAGATCAGCTCGATGTTCACGCCGACGTCCGACAGCGCCTCGAAGAAGCCCGCGGTGACCCCCGGGTTGGTCTTCATACCCGCGCCGACGAGGGAGATCTTCGCGATCTGGTCGTCGTAGCGCAGCGATTCGAAGCCAATGCCGACGCGGCTGCGCTCCAGGGCGTCGATGGCCTTGCGGCCCTCCGCCTTGGGCAGGGTGAACGTGATGTCCGTCAGCCCCGTCGAGGCGGCGGAGACGTTCTGCACCACCATGTCCATGTTGATCTCGGCGTCCGCGATGGCGCGGAAGATCGCGGCGGCCTCGCCCGGCTTGTCGGGAACACCGACGACCGTGACCTTGGCCTCGGAGACGTCGTGGGCGACTCCGGAGATGATGGCGTGCTCCACCTGCTGGTCCCCTTGCGGCTCGTTGCTGACCCAGGTGCCGCGCAGTCCGGAGAAGGACGAGCGGACATGGATCGGAATGTTGTAACGGCGTGCGTACTCGACGCAGCGGTGCAGCAGCACCTTGGAGCCGGACGCCGCCAGCTCCAGCATGTCCTCGAAGGAGATCCAGTCGATCTTCTGGGCCTTCTTCACGACCCGGGGGTCGGCGGTGAAGACACCGTCCACATCGGTATAGATCTCACAGACCTCGGCGTCCAGCGCGGCGGCCAGCGCGACAGCGGTCGTGTCGGAGCCACCGCGACCGAGGGTCGTGATGTTCTTGCCCTCCTGGCTCACGCCCTGGAACCCGGCGACGATGGCGATGTTGCCCTCGTCGATCGAGGTCCGGATGCGACCGGGCGTGACATCGATGATGCGCGCTTTGTTGTGGACCGAGTCGGTGATGACACCGGCCTGGCTGCCCGTGAACGACTGGGCCTCGTGGCCCAGGTTCTTGATCGCCATCGCCAGCAGGGCCATGGAGATCCGCTCTCCGGCGGTCAGCAGCATGTCGAACTCACGCCCGGCCGGCATCGGAGATACCTGCTCGGCGAGATCGATCAACTCGTCCGTCGTGTCGCCCATCGCGGACACCACGACAACCACCTGGTTGCCGTTCTTCTTGGCGTCGACGATTCGCTTGGCAACACGCTTGATGCCTTCGGCATCGGCTACGGAGGAGCCTCCGTACTTCTGCACGACAAGGCCCACGTGCGCTCCTCGCTCAATAATGGTGCGGTCGGCTCAGTTTAACGAGCAGTCCGGAATCAACCCATCGGTACCGAATGGTGAGATGTCCCGCTCACCACCCGGAACGCCATGTCGCTCCGAACTGCTCGTACCGGGCTGTTGCCCGCTTCCCCGCCCCGCACGCCTCTTTGTGTCCCAGGACACAACAGGCACAACAGGCGCCGCAGACGCAGAAGGCGCAGAAGACCGCTAGAGGACCGGTCGCAGACCCAGCGGCGCCGCGATCTCCTCGACCATCACACGCCCGGCCTCCTCGGCCAGATCCCCGTCGCCCGGGTCCTGGTCCGTGTCCAGGCCGTCGAGCTCCTCGAGCGGCTGGTTCAGCCGGATGTGGGCGATCAGCGACTGGAGCGCGCGCAGGGCCGCAGACGCGGTGGAACCCCAGTTGGAGAAGTACGAGAACTGCCACCACCACATGGCCTCCGCCGTGCGGTCGGCCTCGTAGTGCGCGAGGCCGTGACTCAGGTCCGTGACCAGATCGGCCAGGTCGTCGGAGATACGGTGGGGTACGGGCGCCTTGCGGGGCTCGTACGGGTCGAAGACCTCGGAGTAGACGTCGATGGGCTCCAGGAGCTCCGCGAAGCGCTCACGCAGCCCGTCGGCGTCCGGCTCGGCGCCCAGGTCCGGCTCGTAGCGCTCGTCCGGGAGGATGTCCTCGTACGCGCCGAGCCTCCCGCCGGCCAGCAGGAGCTGGGAGACCTGGAGGAGCAGGACCGGGACGGCCTCCTCGGGCTCCTCGGCCTTGGACACCTCCGTGACCGCGACGACGAACGTCTTGATCTGGTCCGCGATCTGGACGGCGAAGTCGTCCGGATCCTGCGTGACGGAGTTCAGCGTGGCTTCAGACATCGAAGGAACCTCCCGTGGGCACGGTCGCGAACGGTAGGTAGAACATAGCGCCGCCGTACGTAAAGACGCAGTCGGATGCCGGGTCACACATCGAGCAGCCGCCTCCCCTCGAAGGCGCGGCCGAGGGTGACCTCGTCCGCGTACTCCAGGTCGCCGCCCACGGGCAGTCCGCTGGCCAGCCGCGTGACCCGCAGGCCCATCGGCTTGACCATCCGGGCGAGGTACGTCGCGGTGGCCTCACCCTCCAGGTTGGGGTCGGTCGCCAGGATCAGCTCGGTGATGGAGCCGTCCGCGAGCCGGGCCAGCAGCTCCCTGATGCGCAGGTCGTCGGGGCCGACGCCCTCGATGGGGCTGATCGCGCCGCCGAGCACGTGGTAGCGGCCCCGGAACTCACGGGTCCGTTCGATCGCGACGACGTCCTTGGGCTCCTCGACCACGCAGATGACCGAGCGGTCACGGCGCGCGTCCCGGCAGATACCGCACTGCTCCTGCTGGGCGACGTTGCCGCAGATCTCGCAGAAGCGGACCTTGTCCTTGACCTCGAGGAGGGAGTGGGCGAGACGGCGTACGTCCGTGGGCTCGGCCTGCAGGATGTGGAAGGCGATCCGCTGCGCGCTCTTGGGACCGACGCCCGGCAGCCTGCCCAGCTCGTCGATCAGCTCCTGAACCACGCCTTCGTACAACGGAACGCCTCTCCTTCTTCCTGCTCGTACCGGTCCGGAACGCCTGGGCAGCCTGGGTGGCTACAGGGTCAGAACGGGAGACCGGGCATGCCGCCCAGGCCCTGGGCCAGCGGGCCCAGCTTCTGCTGCTGGAGCTGCTGGGCGTTGTCGTTCGCCGCCTGGACCGCGGCGACCACGAGATCGGCGAGCGTCTCGGTGTCCTCCGGGTCCACCGCGCCCGGGTCGATCACCAGGGCGCGGAGCTCGCCGGACCCGGTCACGGTGGCCTTCACGAGACCACCGCCCGCCTGTCCCTCGACCTCGGTCCTGGCCAGCTCCTCCTGGGCCACGGCAAGATCCTGCTGCATCTTCTGGGCCTGCTGGAGCAGCTGCTGCATGTTGGGCTGGCCACCACCGGGAATCACGGTCACTCCTGGCACTTCGACGACGGATTGTTTCGGTATGCCGAGCCTACGTGTTCGCCGGACGCCGCGCCCCACCCGCCGGGGACCAACTCTTTCGGGTGAGTTCTGAAAAGTGCCTGCCGTGCTCCTATACCTGACCAGAGGCCGTGCCTGCCCGGGAATCCCGCGATTTCGACCCCGCGGCCCACCATTCGGCGGTAGGAAGAGCATGCGTATCCGTACCCATACGCATAGTGAAGGTAACGCAGAGTTACGCGTAGGGAGCCCCGGTCATATGCCGGTGCCCGCCCCCTATGTGACCGAGAACCGTGCCGATCCGCGTCGATACGCGCCGAACGCAGAGTGCAGAGGAGTGCCCCGGTGAGTCAGCCGGAGATGCAGCCCGAAGGGCCGCCCCGCAAGGAGTCCGGCGCGGGATCCGGTGCAGGCACCGGAACCGAACGGTCCGGTTCACGCTACGGTTCGAGCCCACGGGACCTGACCGGCCGCGCCTTCCCCCTCGGCGACTGGGGCGAACCCGCCGAGCGGCTCGACGAGCTCTACCGGTGGGTCGAGGCCGGCGCCATGGAGACAGCCGACTGGTATCTGCGTGACCGCGTCCGCAAGCGGCGCACGGCCAGGCTGCTCCGGCTCGGCACAGCGGCAGGGGTGGTCTCGGGCGCGGCCCTCCCGCTGCTCGATCTGACCGGGGAGCTGCACGGATCGGCCGGCTGGGGCTATCTGTCGCTGCTGCTGGGCGCCGCGTGCATGGCGTGCGACCGGTACTTCGGGCTGACCTCCGGCTGGATAAGGAATCTCGCGACGGCACAGGCCGTGCAGCGGCGCCTGCAGGTGCTCCAGTTCGACTGGTCATCCGAGTGCGTCCGCGAGGTGCTCGGGCCGACGGAGGGCACCGCCAGCGAGGCCGCGGAGCGGTGCCTGGGGGTGCTGCGCCGGTTCTCCGAGGACATCACCGAGCTCGTCCGCATGGAGACCGCGGACTGGATGGTCGAGTTCCGGGCCGGGCCCGCGCCCATGGGCATGCAGTCGCTGGTGACCGGCGGACCCGGCGGCCGCCCCGAGCCGGGGTCCGCGCCCGGCCGGCTCACCATGCCCGCGGCGGTCCGGCCGAACATGCCGCGCCAGCGTCCGCCGGAGCCGCCCCGCTGAGACCGGAGCCGCCCCGGGGGACGCGGCCGGTCAGCTGAAGATGATCATCGAGCCCTGCGCGAGGCTGCGGGTGACCGCCGCGTGCAGGCCCAGCCAGACGTGCCGCTCCCGGGCGAACGGGTTGTCGTCGTACGGGACCGGAGCCGCCGGCTCCTCCAGCGTGGTCGGGCCGGCGGGTGGAAGGGGGGCGGCCGGCGGGTTGGCCGGGTCGATGCCGATGGACGGGGCGACGAACTCCAGCTCACGCAGCAGGCCGTGGGCGGAGCCCAGCGGGCCGCCACCCTCCAGGAGCTGGTCGTCGGAGAGCGGATGAGGGAAGTCCACCGGGACATACGCTCCGGCGTGGTCGTAGTGCCAGACCAGGTGCGACTCCTGCGCGCTCTGCTCGAACATCTCCAGCAACTGCTCGTAGTCCCCGCCGAGTTCGTCGACGGGCGAGACGGCGAGGCCGCTCAGCTGGAGCAGGTAGGCGCGGCGCAGGAAGTGCAGGGCGTCGTAGTCGAAGCCCGCGACCGGGGCGACGTCCCCGGTGAGCCCTGGCATATAGGCGTAGACGGGCACGGGCGGCAGCCCCGCCTCGGTCAGCGCCTTGTCGTAGACGGCGATCTCTTCGGCGAACGGGTTGTCGGGGCTGTGGCACAGCACATCGACGAGGGGGACCAGCCACAGGTCACAGGCCACGAAGTCTCGCTCTCCAACGGGTTCGTGCGATGGTCGGAACAGCGTAATGCGGCCGCGACCCCGCGCACAGGGTGCGGGCCTGCCGCGCGCCTCGGACCGCACACGCTCAGGTGTGGCCCGGGTGCGGGGGGTCGTCGGAGGCCAGCCGGTCCGCCCAGTCCATCCCGTGCGTGTAATAGGCGTCCAGGACCGCGCGTACGGCGGGTCCGTCGACGGCTGCGATCGCCTCCACCAGCTCCTGGTGGCCGTTCCACAGCCAGTCGCATACGTCACCGTCCCCGCGCAGATACGGGACGGCGAAGGCCCAGGCCTGCATCCGCAGCCGCTGCAGGAAGTCGCTGATGTAGGCGTTGCTGATGACGGCGCCGAGTTCCCGCCAGAACCGCAGGTCGTAGCCGATGAGGATGTCGAGGTCGCCGCTGCGCGCCGCCCGTGCGGCCTCCTCGCCCCGGCGGCGTACGGAGACGAGGGCGGCCCTGTGAGCGCCGATCAAGGCGGGCGCCGAACCGGTACCGTCGAAGATCCGCCGGAACACCCCGTCTATGACCAGGGCGCGCGCCTCCACCATCGACCGGTAGTCGGCGACGGTGAACTCACGGACGCGGAAGCCGCGGTGCTGGTCGGATTCGAGCAGCCCCTGCGCGGAGAGATCGAAGAGCGCTTCCCGGACGGGCGTCGCGGACACCCCGTACTGCTCAGCGATCTGCTTGACGGTGAACTCCACCCGTGGCCGCAGACGCCCCGCGAGCACCTCGTCACGCAGTGCGTCGGCGATCTGCTGCCGCAGAGTACTGCGGGTCACACCTCCGCTCGCACCCATGACGCCCCCTCTTTCTCGGCTTGGGTCACCTTAGACCGGCCCCGTGCCCGGTTCCGGGCACGGGGGGGAGGGCATCGTGTCCCGTGCCGTCTACACCGTGTGTTCGTCGGCGACCGAGAGGGCGGCGTCCAGGGCCGCCAGGCCCTCCTTCGCCTCGGCCTCGGTGATGTTGCAGGCGGGGACGACGTGCGTGCGGTTCATGTTGATGAAGGGCCAGAGGCCGTTCTTCCTGCAGGCCGCGCCGAACGCGGCCATCGGGGCGTTGGCCTCGCCGGTCGCGTTGTACGGGACCAGGGGCTCGCGGGTCTCCCTGTCACGGACCAGCTCCAGCGCCCAGAACGCGCCGAGACCCCGCACCTCGCCGACGGACGGGTGGCGCTCGGCGAGCTCGCGGAGGCCTGGGCCGAGCACGTGCTCGCCGAGGTGCGCGGCGCTCCCGACGGTCTTCTCCTCCTCCATGACCTTGATCGTGGCGACGGCGGCGGCGCAGGCCAGCGGGTGGCCGGAGTAGGTGAGCCCGCCGGGGTACGGGCGGGTCTCGAACGTGGCGGCGATCTCGGCGCTGATCGCGACGCCGCCGAGCGGCACGTAACCGGAGTTGACACCCTTCGCGAACGTCATGAGGTCCGGCGCCACCCCGTGGTGGTCGGCGGCGAACCACTTCCCGGTGCGTCCGAAGCCGGCCATCACCTCGTCCAGCACGAAGACGATCCCGTACCTGTCGCAGATCTCGCGGACGCCCGCGAGATAGCCGGGCGGCGGCGTCATGATGCCCGCCGTGCCGGGGATCGTTTCCAGGACGACGGCGGCGACGGTCGCGGGGCCCTCGTAGGCGAGCGTGTCCTCGAGGTGCTGGAGTGCGCGGGCGCACTCCTCGGCCTCCGTCTGCGCGTAGAACGGGGACCGGTAGAGGAACGGCGCCCAGAACCGGACGACGCCCGCCGATCCGGTGTCGGACGCCCAGCGGCGCGGGTCTCCGGTGAGGTTGATCGCCGTGGCGGTGGCGCCGTGGTACGAGCGGTAGGCGGAGAGCACCTTGTGGCGTCCGGTGTGCAGCCGGGCCATGCGGACGGCGTTCTCGACGGCTTCGGCGCCGCCGTTGGTGAAGAAGATCTTGTCCAGGTCCCCGGGGGTGCGCTCCGCGATGAGACGTGCCGCCTCCGAACGCGCCTCGACGGCGAACGCGGGGGCGAACGTGGCGAGCTTCCCCGCCTGCTCCTGGATCGCCGCGACGACGGTGGGGTGCTGGTAGCCGATGTTGGTGAAGACGAGACCGCTGGTGAAGTCCAGATAGCGGTTGCCGTCGTAGTCCCAGAAGTACGCCCCCTCGGCGCCGGCGACGGCGAGCGGGTCGATCAGGCCCTGGGCGGACCAGGAGTGGAACACGTGCGCGCGGTCGGCGGCCTTCACGGCCGCGCCCGCTGCGGGGTCGGCGTACGGGGCGCGAGGGGCATCGGAGCTCATGCGAACGAGCGTATGCGCCGGATCCGGCGTCCTCCATGGCCACTGTGTACGGCCTGGGCCGCCCGGCTCGGCAGGGTGTCGGGTCCCCACCGGGTCCAGCCGCACCGCGGCAGGAATCCCGGAGGACCGAGGGCGGTCCCGGGGACCGGCGCCGCTATTCTCGACCCACGGTCGGCCATGGCCGTACGGGGGAGGAAGCGCACCATGGAGAAGCTGGGCTCCGGCGATCCGCAGCGCATCGGCAGCTACCGGCTGCTGGGGCGCCTCGGCGCCGGCGGGATGGGCCAGGTGTTCCTGGCCCGTTCGGACCGGGGCCGCACCGTCGCCATCAAACTGGTCCGCCCGGACCTCGCCGAACTGCAGCATTTCCGCGACCGCTTCCGGGCGGAGGTGCAGGCCGCCCGGCGGGTCGGCGGTTCCTGGACCGCGCCGGTGCTCGACGCCGGAGTGGACGACGCGGTCCCGTGGGTCGCCACCGGTTACGTCGCCGGCCCCTCGCTCCACCGCATCGTCGCGGGCCGTCCGGGCGCTCCGGTGGCCGACTCCGGGGCGTACGGCCCGCTCCCCGAACGCTCGGTCCGCATCCTGGGCGCCGGGCTCGCGGGCGCTCTCCAGGACATCCACCGGGCCGGGCTGATCCACCGTGACCTGAAACCGTCCAACGTCCTCATGACGATCGACGGGCCCCGGGTCATCGACTTCGGGATCGCCCGGGCCCTGGAGACCGTCGCCGACGGCGGCCTCACCCGAACCGGCGCGATGATCGGCTCACCCGGATTCATGTCGCCCGAGCAGGTGCGGGGCGAGCGGGTGACACCCGCCTGCGATGTGTTCTGCCTCGGCTCCGTGCTGGCGTACGCGGCCACCGGCCGGCTGCCGTTCGGTGCGGCGGACAGCGGGATCCACGCGCTGATGTTCCGGATCGCGCAGGAGGATCCCGACCTCACCGGCGTACCCGTCGATCTGGTCGAACTGATCCAGGACTGCCTGGCGAAGGATCCGGCCGCACGGCCCTCCGCGGACGGCGTGCTGGAGCGGCTGGGCGACACGGACATGACGGAGCCGTGGCTTCCGGGTGCGCTGATCGCCCAGCTGGGGCGGCACGCCGTGGAGCTGCTGGACTCCGAGGACCCGGAGGAGGACGGCCCCGCGCGGGGCGGCCCCCCGGTGGGCCCTCCCTCGGTGCCGCACACGCCCGGGCCCCCCGAGCCCGCCCGGCCCGCTCATCCCGCGCCTGCGGGGCCTCCCGGCGCCGGGCAGGGGCTCCCCACCGCGGCCGGGCCGCCCGTTCAGGTGCCGCAGCCGGCTCCGCCCGCGTACGGCTACCCGCGACAGCCCGCCCCCGCCTACGGGTACGGGCCCACTCCCCCGTACGGACCGCAGGCCGGCTTCACCCCGCCCGCGCCCGAGCGCCAACGAGGTGCGGGCTCCACACTGCTGCTGGTGGCCCTCGCGCTGCTCGTCGCGGTGGGGGCGGGCTGGGGGGTATACGCGTTCATGGGGAGCGGGGGCGGCGACTCCACGGCGTCCCCGACCGGCGACGTCTCCCCTTCCGGCGGCGGCTCCGCCTCGGACGGCACCAGCCCCGACGGCGCGAACCCCGACGACACGGCCGAAGGCGCCGTCCCTGCCGGATTCCTGGGCACCTGGTCCGGGAGCATCGAAGGAGGCGCGGGCGTGCCCACCCGCCAACTCGTGCTCCAGCAGGGCGAAGTGGGCGACACGGTGCTGTCGCTCACCGCCGAGGGCCCGCTCGACACCGGCGGCTCCTACCACTGCGTGTTCCAGGCCGACCTGCAGAGCGAGCCCTCCTCCGGCGGGCCCGTCCGCATCGGCCCCTCCCGGGTCACCGACGGCCGGCCTCTGACGTCGTGCACCCCGGGGGACCCGACTGTCCTGACACTCCTGCCCGACGGCACCCTGCGCCGCGAGATCACCTCGACCGGGCAGAGTCTGACGTACACGAAGACGAGCTGAGCGGTACGGAGCCGCTCCGGCTCACGCCGTGAGGTCCACCGCCCGGAACGCGAGCCACAGGTCGTACCGCGCGCTCGGCGTCTGGAGCAGCGACCGGCCCAGCAACGCCTCCAGCCGGGTGAGGCGCTTGCGCGCACCGGGTACGGAGATGCCCAGTCCGGCGGCGGCCGGGCTCAGTTGGGCCTCGCAGCGCAGCCATGTCCGCAGGGTCTCCTCCGCCATCGGCCCGGCCTGCGCGAGGGTCCGCAGCTGCTGGACGGCCCAGTCCTGGACTCCCGGGGCACGCAGGACCGTGCCGAGGTCCTCCGGTGCCGTGGAGCCCTCGGCGACGGATCGGTGCAGGGCCGGGGTGGCCCTGATCCGCAGGGCCAGGTCGAGGGCCGCCTGGTCCGGCACACGGTTCAGGTCCAGGCCGAGGAGTTCACCGACGAACTTCAGCCTGGCGGCCAGGGTGTTGCGGTGGATCTTCAGGTGCTGGGTGGCGTGGGAGGAGAAGGCCAGCCAGGACGCGACGGTGGCCGACAGCTCCTGGCTGCCCGGGTCCTGCGAGCGGCGTGGCAGATGGGCGAGGAGAGGGGCGAGCAGGGCATCGGCCCATCGCGCCCCGGCGGCGCCGACGACCAGCGCGAGCTCCGGGGCGGCGCCGAATCTCGCGTGGCGCCCGGGGAGGCCACGGGCGACGGCGAGGGCGTGGAAGGCCTGCCGGTAGGCGGTCGCCGTGTCGGGCAGCGCCACTTCCTCGCTGACGCCCACGACGCAGTCGTCCACGAGCCCCGCGACGGCCTGGCCGAGGGTGCGGCCGCTCTCCGGCCCCGCCGCTTCCGCTTCCTCGTCCGCCGGCACGATCAGGATGAGATGCCGGGCGTAGACCGGACAGCGCACGATCCAGGTCCGGCCGCCGGAGGCGTCCGTACAGATCCGGGCCACCTCGTCCCGCTGCCCGCCGGAGCACTCGACGACGCAGACGCGTACGGGGTCGGGGAGTTTGGGCCGCAGGGCTCCCGCCACCTGGTGGGCGATGGACAGCTGGCCCGTCATCAGCAGATGCAGCACGGCCTCGCGGCCCCGGGACTCCGCGAGGTCCACCCGTCTCCGTTTGCGTGCGACGCTCTCCGATGCCCAGGACAGGGCGAGCGGCATCACCGCGTCGGCCATGAGTGTGGTCAGCCCGCCGGGCAGCGGCTTGGGTGCGACGAGGGCGAGGACCGCGCCGTCGCTCTCCGGTGTCCGGTCGAGGGGGAGCAGCAGCGCGGCGCACTCGCCGGTGTCGAGGGCGTACGAGCCGGTGCCCCGGGCCGTCAGCTCCTTCGCCGCCCGGGAGGCGAGCCCGGCCGCCTCGTGCCCCGGCCACCGGATGTTTCCGGCCACGGCCTGGAGCACCGTGCCGCCCCCGTCCAGAATCCCGGCCCAGCCCTCCGCCCGCTGGGCCAGCCTGCGCAACAGCTCCGGCGACCCCCCGGTCCGCGCCAGCCGGTACATCAGCAGTACGTCGTCGGCCCGTTCCCGCGCACGCACGTGTCCTCCGCTCCTCCCCGAAACCGGAGTGCAGAGTACCGGTCCGGCTGTGCGGTTTGATACCCGTCGGGGGCCACACAGTGCGATCTGAATCTCCCCGCCCACTGCCCCGCCCCCTTAAAGTCCCCAGCGTGTTCCGGGACGTTCGGGGGACGTCGGGGGACGTCAGGACGTCCCGGATCCGGGGGCCTGAGGACGTCGGGGGACGTCCGTACGGTACGGCGGCAGCGGCTCACGGGGGTGGTCGCTGTCGTCGGTCCACGGCGACTGTCAGTGGTGCCGCCTAGCGTGGTTCTCGACCGAGTCGTACGCCGGACGAGAGGCCCCTGTCGTGGAATTCCGTATGGAGCGTGGCGCGCTGACGGACGCCGTCGCCCGGGCGGCCCGGGTCCTGCCCGCGCGTTCCCCCGTTCCCGTCCTCGGGGGTCTTCTCCTCGACGCGGAAGACGGCCGTCTCCGGGTGTCCGGGCTGGACTTCGAGGCCTCCGCGCGTGTCGAGACGCAGGCACACACCGCCCGGCCGGGGAAGGCGCTGGTCATGGGGCGGCGGCTGCTCGACATCTGCAAGGTGCTGCCCGAGGGGCCCGTGGAGTGCGCGGTGGAGGGCCCCCGTCTCACGGTCACGGGGGACGGCTCCCGCTTCGGCCTCTCGCTCCTGCCCCTCGACGACTACCCCGCGCTGCCGCCGCTGCCGGAGGTCCGCGGGGCGTTGGCCGCCGGGGAGTTCGCCTCGGCGGTCGCGCAGGTGGCGGTGGCCGCGGGGCGGGACGACACCCTGCCGACGCTCACCGGCATACGCCTCGCGCTCGACGGTTCCACGATGACGCTGGCCGCGACGGACCGGTACCGCTTCGCGGTGCGCACCCTGGCGTTCGAGGCGGCGGCCCCAGGTGTGACGGCCGAGGCCGTGGTGTCGGCCCGTCGGCTGGCCGACATCGCCCGGTCGCTCGGCAGGTCCGGGCAGGTCGACGTCGCCCTGGGCGGAGGCTCGGTCGGATTCGAGCACGCCGGCACGCGTACGACGGTGCGCCTGCTGGACGGCAGACTGCCGCGTCACGACAAGCTGTTCGCGATGACGGACCCCACGGTCGTGGCGATGGACCGGGCCCGCCTGGTGGAGGCCGTCAAGCGGGTCTCCGTGGTCGCGGACGGCGGCAGCCCGCTGCAGATGACCTTCACCGCCGGGCCGGAGGGCTCGGTGCTGCTGCAGGCGGGGTTCGAGGACGACGTGGCCTCGCAGCGGGTGCCGACGGCCTCGGCCGTCGGCGCGGAGATGACGGTGGCCTTCAACCCCGGGTATCTGCTGGACGCCCTGTCCTCCTTCGAGGACGCGGCGGTCCGGATGAAGCTGATGGGGCCGGGGCAGCGCGCCATGATCACCGGCGGGGAGGACACCGGGACGGCCACGCACCAGCACCTGCTGATGTCCGTGAAAACGCCGCTGCTCTGACCTCCGCGGCGGGCGCCGCGGGACCCCGGGACGGATCGGCGCCGCGGGACCCCGGGACGGATCAACGTCGCGGGGCCCCGGGACGGATCAGCGTCCCGGGAGCGTCGCCGTCTCCCCGATCGCGGCCAGCAGCCAGATGGGGAATTCCGGATCCGCCTGCCCGATGGAGAGACCGAGCCACCGCGTACCTCCGGGCACGCGCCAGACCTGCATGCTGCCCGCCAGATTGCAGAGCTGCCCCATCGGCTCAGGAACGGCGGCGCGCACGCCGTCCTCGTCCCCCTCCAGATACGGCCAGAGTTCGACGGTCTCCGGCTCGCCCCACCGCTCGCTCAGCGCGGTGGCCAGGACGCTGAACTCGGCCTCGATCTCCTGCTCGGCGGGTTCGACGAGCTCGGGTGACCGGTCGTCCCAGAAGTCCTGGCTCGCCCGCAGGATCAGCAGGTGATGTCCGGGCCCGCTGCTGCGCACGCCGTTGTCCTCGTCCCCCTCCCCCACCGGGTACGGCAGGGCGAGAGCGCTGTCGATCAGGGCGAGGCGGGCCTCGGTGGTCGTGGGAGGGGTGCCTGCGCTGTCGGTGTCCATGGTCCGTGATCCTGCCGACCGCCGGTCCCGGAACGCGAATCGGGGGCGTGTCCGGCCGCTGCCCGACACGCCCCCTCTCCCCGGGGTGGGGCCGGTTTCAGCAGCTCAGGTTCGAGCCGGGTGTGGTGCCGAGGATCTGGACGAACGCCTGGTACTTGTCGATGCGGCTCTGCACCTGGGCGGGGTTGCCGCCGTTGCACTCGATGCTGCCGTTGATCGAGCGGATCGTCTCGCCGAAGCCGGCGCCGTTGACGATGGCGTTGTGGGGCGTCATGGTGCCGGGGCCGGTCTGGGTGTTCCAGTACCAGAGGCCGGTCTTCCAGGCCACGGCCGCGTTCTGCTCCACCTGCCAGGGGTTGCCGAGCAGGTCGATGCCGAGCGCGTCACCGGCGGCCTTGTAGTTGAAGTTCCAGCTGAGCTGGATCGGACCACGGCCGTAGTAGGCGGCCTGGCCGGCCGGGCAGCCGTAGGACTGGCTGGTGTCGCAGTAGTGCGGGTAGTTCGCGGTGTTCTGCTCGACGATGTGCACCAGGCCACCGGTCTCGTGGCTGACGTTGGCGAGGAACGCCGCCGCCTCCTGCTTCTTGACCGTGTCGCTTCCGGTGTTGGCGAAGCCGGGATAGGCGCTCAGGGCCGCGGTGAGGCCGCTGTAGGTGTAGAAGGAATTCCGGCTCGGGAACATCTGGTTGAACTGGGACTCGCTCACGACGAAGCCCGAGGGTGCCGGCTCCTCCGGGTCCGTACCGCCGCCGGAACCACAGCTGCCCTGGTCGGCCCAGACGTCGGCCGTGCCGGGCTGCTCGTTCTGGGTCCACCACTTCGCGGACCAGTTGTGCCCCCCGTACGAGGCCGATCCGCCACCCGTGTAGACGGAGGAGGAGCTCCAGGCCGGAGCACAGGCGGCGGCCGATGCCGTGGAGGCGGGGATGAAGACGAACATCGCGATGACCGCGCCCAGTGCGGCGATCAGGCTCATGACACGTTTAGCCACGTGATCACTCCTTCGGCGCGGCGCCCGCGCCGAGCGGGCGCCGCCATGGGGGGTTACCGCCACTCAAGCGTCGATGGTCTGGACCTGTCAAGGTCTAGACCAAAACTCACCCCTCGCGCCATGCCTCCCAACTCCGGCCACAAACAGCCTTGTTGAACGCAAGGAGAACTTCGCCGGAAGGAAACCGGAGGCTCTCCTACCCCCACGGTCCCCGGCCGTACGGTGACGCCATCCCGCACACCGCACCCCCGAGGGAGCGCGAGGACCATGGAGTGGTTCACCCCCGAGAACGTCATCGCCGTCCTCACCGCCGGCCTGGGCGTCCTGACCTCGGCAGGCGTGCTCTGGTACGAACGCCGCGTCCCGCGCCGCAAGCGCATCGGCTACCGCGTGCAGATGGACACCCCCATAGGCAGCGAGGTGAGCCAGGGCCGGGCCAATGTGCGGCTCGGGCTCTTCAACGAGACCCCGGACATGGCCGACGCCACCCTCGTCCTGCTGCGCATCGAGAACGACGGCTCGCAGTCGATCGGCGACGAGGACTACACCGGCCGCGGTGAACTCAACGGGCTGACCGCGGAGTTCACCGGGCGTACCGTCCGCGGGATCGCGGTGACCCACTCACCGGACGCCGACCACCTGATGGACCACTTCACCCCGGCGGCCGGACTGCGGCACGAGGGCTCCGTCATCCGGCTGCCGCGCGTCCCGCTCAACCGAAACGAGCACTTCAAGCTCCTGGTCCTGCTCACCGGTTCGCACGTGGGCGGCCCGATCAAGATCACCGGGGGCATCCGGGACGGTGCCGTGGCGCGCAACAAGGCCGCCCGCCCCGACGAGAAGCCCCCGTTGTTCGGCCCGGCGGCCAGGAGCATCACCGTGGCCCTCACCGCCTGCGTGGTCACGCTCGCGGGCATCATCGTCGTACGGGACGACTCCCCGCCCCCGATGGACTGCGCCAAGGGCACCCTCACGGTCACCGGCTCCACCGCGTTCGAGCCGGTCCTGGAGGAGCTGGAGAAGAAGTACGAGGAAGAGTGCGAAGGCGCCGAGATCGACCTGGACATCCATGGCAGCAACGTCGGGGTCCAGAAGCTCGACAGCGCGGGCGCCAAGGCCGGAGCGTCCGGTTCCCCCTCCATGATCGCCCTGTCCGACGGCCCCAGGCCCGCGTCCCTCACCAAGCTGCGCGAGAAGCGGGTCGCGATCTCGCTGTTCTCCCTCGTCGTCAACGACACGGTGCCGGTGACCGACCTCTCGCTCGACCAGATCGGACGGATCTACCGCGGCGACATCCGCAACTGGAACGAGATCGAGGGCGGCACCGACCTGGAGATCCGGCTCGCCAGCCGTGACGCCAACTCCGGTACCCGCGAGGTGTTCCAGCGCCGTGTCCTGCACACCAACGAACTCGCCACGTCCTCGCGTGACTGCGCCACCAAGGACTACGCCGACGCCCCGGTCCTGCGCTGCGAACTCAACGGCACGGAGGAGGTCCTGGCCAAGGTCGCCGCGCTGGGAGGCGCGATCGGCTACACCGAACTGCGGAACGGCGAGGTACCCGAGGGCGCGCACCGGATCAGCATCGCCGGCACCACCCCGTCCGTCGACACGATCGGGACCAGCGACTACCCGTACCAGGAGATCGAGTACGCGTACACCTACGGATCGCCGCCCGCGAACTCCATGGTGGCCGGCTTCCTCGCCTACCTGGACAACTACGGCGAGGAGATCATGCGTACCAACGGCCACCTGGCCTGCTCGACCCCGAAGGGGATGCGGCTCTGCGGGGAGGGCTGGGTCATACCGGAGTAGGGGGCCGGAGACAGCACCCTGGTATCTGTCGGTGCCGTCCGGCCCGCTCCTAGCCTCCGTGCCCATGAAGACGACCAGACGAACGTCCCCCTCCCCGTCACACGCGGCCCGCCGCATCGCGGCCGGCGCGTGGGCCGCGGCCACCCTGCTCCCCCGCGGGGTGGCCGCGCTCGCCGCGGCCGCCACCGGCCGCGGCGGGGCCGCGTGCTCGCTGCTGCGGGTGGACGCGGGGCGTCCGGGAGCGGTGCGGGTGGCCGGGCACGCCCTGGCGACCGTGCTGCTGGGCGCGCTCTCCCTGGTCCTGACCGGCGTGCTCCTGATGGCAGTCGCCCGCGGGCTGTTCTACGGGTTCGTGGACCACGGCCCCTACGACAACTCCTGGGGAGGCCCGAGCCTGGCGGGGGCCTGGCTCGCACACTTCGCTGTCGCCACCCCCTGCGCCGTCGCCCTGGTCGCCGCGCTGTACGGAGTCGCCCGGCTGCAGGAGCGGCTCACGGCGCCGCTGCGCGGGGAGCGCAGGCCCGGCTGGGTGCTGCCTGCGGTGCTCGTCTGCTCCGCCGCCGGCGCGCTGTTCGTGTTCGCGTTCCTCCGGCAGCTGCCCTGACGGCGCCGCCCCCGGCAACGACGACGGCAAACGACGACGGCCGGACCTTCCACGGGGGAAGGTCCGGCCGCTCTGCCGATATCTCCTACAGGAAGATCTCCTACAGGAAGGAGTTGATCTCGATGGTCTCGGTGCGGCCGGGGCCGACACCGATCGCGGAGATCGGGGCGCCGGACATCTCCTCCAGCGCCTTCACGTACGCCTGCGCGTTCTTCGGCAGGTCACCGAAGGTCTTGGCCTTCGTGATGTCCTCGGACCAGCCCGGCAGCATCTCGTAGACCGGCTTCGCGTGGTGGAAGTCGGTCTGGTTGTACGGGAGTTCCTCGACGCGCTTGCCGTCGATCTCATACGCCACACACACCGGGATCTGCTCCCAGCCGGTCAGCACGTCCAGCTTGGTGAGGAAGAAGTCGGTGAGGCCGTTGACGCGGGTCGCGTACCGGGCGATCGGGGCGTCGAACCAGCCACAGCGACGGTCACGGCCGGTGGTGACACCGCGTTCGCCGCCGATCCGGCGCAGCGCCTCGCCGTCCTCGTCGAGAAGTTCGGTCGGGAAGGGTCCGGCACCGACGCGGGTGGTGTAGGCCTTGAGGATGCCGATGACCCGGCTGATCTTCGTCGGGCCCACGCCGGCACCGGTGCAGGCGCCGCCCGCGGTCGGGTTCGAAGAGGTGACGAAGGGGTACGTGCCGTGGTCGACGTCCAGCAGAGTGCCCTGACCGCCCTCGAAGAGGACGACCTTGCCCTCGTCGATGGCGTTGTTCAGGATCAGCGTCGTGTCGGCGACGTACGGCTTGATCTGCTCCGCGTACTGGAGCATCTCCTCGACGATCTTCCCGGCCTCGATCGCGCGCCGGTTGAAGACCTTGGCCAGGAGCTGGTTCTTCTGCTCCAGCGCCGCTTCGACCTTCTGCTCCAGGATCGACTCGTCGTAGAGGTCCTGGACGCGGATGCCCACCCGGTTGATCTTGTCGGCGTAGGTCGGGCCGATGCCGCGCCCGGTCGTACCGATCTTGCGCTTACCGAGGAAGCGTTCCGTCACCTTGTCGACGGTGACGTTGTAAGGAGTGATCAAATGAGCGTTGCCGCTGATCAGCAGCTTGGACGTGTCGACGCCTCGCTCATTGAGACCGCTCACCTCGGAGAGCAGGACCGCCGGGTCGACGACGACACCGTTCCCGATGACCGGGGTACACCCCGGCGACAGGATTCCGGAGGGGAGGAGATGCAGTGCGTACTTCTGGTCGCCTACGACGACCGTGTGGCCGGCATTGTTGCCGCCCTGGTAACGCACCACATAGTCAACGGATCCACCGAGGAGGTCGGTGGCCTTCCCCTTGCCCTCGTCACCCCACTGAGCACCGAGCAGCACAAGTGCGGGCACAGGCGTACACCCCTTCCGGGCGGGGCATGTCCAAGGTCAGGGGGCGTACGTAAAGGTCGTACCTGCCGCACGACGATGTACGGCAAAGCCTGAGCCGTCGAACCGGGTGCCCCGGAATAGACCAAGCCCCTGGCGCAATAGCGCAAGGGGCTCTTGCACCAAGATGCTACCCGAGGAAGGACCGAGGTGTCGGCTGCAGAGCCCCCCGGCGACGGCGACCACCAGCTACTCGTGCTCATCGACCCCCTTGCCCGCCGCTACGACGGCGAGTCCGTGCGCATCGCGAAGGATGTGCTGAGCGCGGGCGCACACGCCAAGATCTGCTTCGCGGACGGCCCCGACGAGTTCGCCAGGGCCCTGTCCCGGCGGGGCTCCAGGCGTCCGGTCGTCGTGGGCGACGACCATGCGCTGCTGCGCGCCGTGTCCCAGCTCCACCGGGAGCGGGAGCTGGCCGACAGCTCACTCTCCCTGATCCCGGTCGGCGCGGCGCACACGCTGGAACTGAGCTACTCGCTGGGAGTGCCCCGTGGCGCCGTGGCGGCGGCGCGCACGGCGCTCGACGGGTCCGCCCGCCGGCTGGATCTGCTCGTCGACGAGAGCGACGGGGTCGTCCTCGGCGAGCTGCGCATCCCTGCGGCCTGGCCCTCTCCGGGCCCGCCCCACACGGTGTGGGACACCTGCCGCACCCTGGTGGCCTCGCTGGTCCGCCCCGCCCCGCCCTCGCCCACCGGCCCCTCCCGGACGCACCGGCTGCGGGTCGAGGCGGACGGGGTCCTGCTGAACGACCTGGACCGGCCGGTCGAGGGCGTCTCGGTGACGGCCCAGGGCGACGGCGGGCCGGCCGACGTGGTGATCCACACGGCCTCCGGGGAGACGCACACGGCGGAGGCCAAGGCGGTCACGGTCTCCGGGCCCGACTTCCGCTACCGCGCGGACATACAGGTCGCGGGTCCCGTCAGGACCCGCACCTGGACCGTACGGGCGGATGCCTGGGGGCTGGTGCTCCCGGCGGACGTCTGAGATCCGCAGGCCACGGCCTCACCCCGGCGTCCTGCGGCTCTCGCGCCACCGGTCCAGGACGCCGACCAGTTCCGTCTGCATGAATTCGAAGAACTCCGCCGTCTCCGCGAGGCGCGCCCCCGCCGGGGTGTCCTCACCGAGGGAGCGCGCGCCGTCCTTCAGCGTGCGCTCCCAGCGGGTGAGCACCTGGTCACGGTTGGCGAAGGTGGCGTACCAGATCTCGTCGTGCAGGCGGTAGCGGTCGCGGCGTGAGCCGGGGTCCCGCTCGCGGCCGACCATCCTGACCTGCGTGAGGTAATTGATCGCACCCGACACGGCGGCCGGGCTGATCTGCAGCTGCCGGCCGAGGTCCGCCGAGGTCATGGAGGCGTCGTCGTCCGCGAGGAGCGCCGCGAAGACGCGCGCGGCCATCCGCTGCATCCCCGCCTCGGTCATCTCCGCGGCGAAGCGCTCGACGAAACGGGACACCGCGTCCTCGTCGCGCCCGGCGCTCTCCTCCGTGTTCCCTGGTTCCCCGGTCCCACTGGCCATGGCCTCCGACGCCTCCCCTGCTCCGATCACGGTCCAACTTTATATGCTTCCTTAACTTCACAATTTTGTGAAGCGCGCGTACTTTCAGAAACATGACGAAGGCGATCACCGTGGCCGGACTGCACAAGTCGTTCGGACGGACACACGCACTGGACGGCCTCGACCTCGCTGTCGAAGCGGGCGAGGTCCACGGCTTCCTCGGGCCCAACGGCGCCGGGAAGTCCACCACCATCCGCGTCCTGCTGGGGCTGCTGCGGGCCGACTCGGGCGCGGCCCAGCTGCTCGGCAGAGATCCGTGGCACGACGCCGTGGAGCTGCACCGGCGTCTGGCCTATGTGCCGGGTGACGTGGAGCTGTGGCCTGGCCTCACCGGCGGCGAGGCCATCGACCTGCTCTCGCGGCTACGCGGCGGCGCGGACAAGCGACGCCGCGACGAGCTGATCGAGCGCTTCGACCTCGACCCGACCAAGAAGGGCCGGGCCTACTCCAAGGGCAACCGCCAGAAGGTGGCCATCGTCGCCGCACTGGCCTCCGACGCCGAACTGCTGCTCCTGGACGAGCCGACCGCCGGACTCGACCCCCTCATGGAGGTGGTCTTCCAGGACGTGATCCTCCAGGCGAAGGCCGCGGGGAAGACCGTGCTGCTCTCCAGCCACATCCTGGCCCAGGTGGAGAAGCTCGCCGACCGGATCAGCATCATCCGGCTCGGCAGGACCGTGCAGTCCGGGTCGCTGAGCGAGATGCGGCATCTGACCCGTACGACGATCGAGGCCGAGACCGACCGCCCCGCCGAAGAGCTCGGCCGGCTGCCCGGGGTGCACTCCGTGGAGGTCACGGCCGAGGGCTCCGGAACCCGGGTGCGGTTCGCCGTGGACGGCGGCCATCTCGCGGGCGCCGTGAGCGAGCTCGCCGGATTCGGTGTGCGCAGCCTGATCAGCCACCCGCCGACCCTGGAGGAGCTCATGCTCCGCCACTACGGCGACGAGCTCTCCGCCAACGGCCACGGCCGGGCCGCCGCCCAGGGGGACGAACGATGAGCGCCGCGACCGCCGCCCGCACCCCCGCCACGGCCCGGACCGCCGCCGGCCCCGGAGCTCTGACGGGGACCCGCGCCCTGGTCGGCTTCGGCCTGCGCAGGGACCGGGTCAGGCTGCCCGTGTGGATCCTCGCGCTGTTCCTCGGCACGGTCGCCACGGCGGCCAACTACGAGACGCTCTACGCCGATCCGGCGGACCGCGCCTCCGTCGTCAGCACCATGAAGAGCCCGGCCGGGCTCGCCATGACGGGGCCCGAGCGCTATCTCGACGACTACACCTTCGGCTCGATGACGGGACACCAGATGCTCGGCTTCACAGCCGTTCTGGCCGGCCTCATGAGCGTCCTGATCGTCACCCGTCACACCCGCGACGAGGAGGAGACCAACCGCGCCGAACTGGTCCGATCCACCGTCGTCGGCCGGCACGCGCACCTGGCCGCCGCCCTGTCCGTCGCGGTGCTCGCCAATCTGGCCCTCGCGCTGCTCCTGGCCCTCGGCCTCGGCGCGATGGGCCTCGGCGCCGGCGGCTCGCTGCTCTACGGCTCCTCGCACGCGGCCGTCGGGATCGTCTTCGCCGGTGTCGCGGCGGTCACCGTACAGATCACCGCGCACACCCGGGGCGCCTCCGGCATGGCCCTGGCGGTCATCGGCCTCGCCTACGTCCTGCGGGCAGCCGGTGACGCGGGCAGTGGCGACGCGCTGTCCTGGCTGTCCCCGATCGGCTGGGCGCAGCGCACCTATGTCTATGTGGACAACCGCTGGTGGCCGCTGCTGCTCTGCCTCGTACTCGCGGTGCTCTCGGCGGGCGCGGGCTTCGTCCTCTCCACCCGTCGGGACGTGGGAGCCGGACTGCGTGCCGCACGGCTCGGCAGCCCGGTCGCGTCCTCGTCCCTGGTCCGGCCGCTCGGCTTCGCCCTGCGGCTGCACCGCTCGGTGCTGGCCGGCTTCGGCGCCGGGCTGTTCCTGATGGGCGCGATGTACGGGTCGATCCTCGGCGACGCGGACGACATGCTGAAGAACATCGATCCGCTCCAGGAGGCGCTGAAGGACATCGGCGGCGCGACCATGGCCGAGTCCTTCGCCTCGATGGTCATGGTGGTCCTCGCCGTCGTCACCGCCGTGTACGTGGTGATGGCCGCCCTGCGGCCGAGGTCCGAGGAGAGCGCGGGCCGGGTGGAAGCCCTGCTCGCGACCGGCCTGTCCCGCGCCCGCTGGGCGGGCAGCCACCTCGCCGTCGCACTGGCGGGCGGCACGCTCGTCCTGCTCCTGGCCGGGCTCGGCATCGGTGTCGCGGGGGCGGCGTCGGCCGGCGACTCCGGGCTGATCCTGAAACTGGTGGGCGCCTCGCTGGCGTACGCGCCGGCGCTCTGGGTCACGGTCGGAGTCACGGCCGTCCTCTTCGGCTGGCTGCCCCGGGCGGCCTCGGCGGCCTGGGCCGTGCCGGTGTACGCGTTCGTGGTCGGTTACCTGGGACAGCTGCTGCGATTCCCGCACTGGATGAACAACGTGTCCCCGTTCGGGCATGTGCCGCAGCTGCCCGCGGCCCCCATGAGCTGGACGCCCATGGCCGTACTCACGCTGATCGCCGCCGCCCTGATCCTGCTCGGTCTGGCAGGCTTCCGGCGGCGGGACCTGCAGACCAAGTAGGGAACCGGCCGTGGGGCGCGCACGTCTGGACGCGTATGGAACAACGTGACGTGGCTGGGTACGGCGGGTGTGCGACAGCGGCGCTCGGGGCGGCGACCGCCCTGTACGTCTGGGGCTCGTCGCGGCGCACCGGTCTGCACATGGGGGCCGGCCTGGAGGGGCACGGCAGGGACCTCTCCGTCCTGTGGACGGAGCTGCCCCTCGTCCTGTCGGCAGGGGCTCTGATCCCGCCGCTCACCTGGCTGCTGACCCTGCGTCTGCTGCGCGGGCGCAGGTCGCCGGGGCTCCGGGCCCTCGTCGCCGGGACGTGCACCGCGGGAGTCCTCGCCCTGTCCACGTGGGGCCTCCACACCTGGGCGAACCCGTACGACCCCGAGAACGTACGGCTCTCCGGCGCGCTCGTCTCAGATCTCGACCAGTAGCTCCCGCAGCCCCCGGATCACATAGCCCGGCTTCCACTCCGGCTCCGCCGTCAGCCGCATACCGGGCGCCCTGCGCAGCAGCTCCCCGAACGAGGCGGCGAGTTCGAGACGGGCCAGCGGGGCGCCCAGGCAGTAGTGGATGCCCGCACCGAACGAGATGTGCGGGTTGTCCTGCCGGGACAGGTCCAGCGTCTCCGCCTCGGCGAAGCGCTCCGGGTCCCGGTTGGCCGACGCGAAGAGCAGTGCGACCTGCGAACCACGCGGGATGACGGTGCCGTCGATCTCGATGTCGTCCAGGACCCATCGCGCGAACATGGGCACCGGGGTGTCGTAGCGCAGCAGTTCCTCCACGGCGGTCGGCAGCAGACTGTGGTCGCCGCGCAGGGAGGCCAGTTGCTCCGGGTGCCGGAAGAGCATCCACCAGCCGTTGACGGTGGCGTTGACGGTCGCCTCGTGACCGGCGTTGAGCAGCAGCACACAGGTGGAGATGATCTCCTGCTCGGTCAGCCGGTCCTCGTCGTCATGGGCGGCGATGAGCCCGGAGATCAGATCCGTCCCCGGGTCCACGCGCCGTGCGGCGATCAGTTCGCGCAGATAGCCGGAGAACTCGGCCGACGCCCGCACGGCGGTCCGCGCGGTCTCCTCCGGCGGGTTCAGCTCGAACATCCCGCAGATCGCCGCCGACCACGGCCTCAGCAGCCCACGGTCGGCCTCCGGGACACCGAGCATCTCGGCGATGACGGCCACCGGCAGCGGCTCGGCGACCGCGCTCAGCAGATCGCCGCCGCCCGCCTCGACGAAGTCACCGACGAGCCCGGCGGCCAGCCGTTCCACGGTCGGGGCGAGCGCCTCGACCCTCCGGGGCGTGAACGCCTTGGCGACCAGCCGCCGGATCCGGGTGTGGTCGGGGGCCTCCAGATCGAGGATCCCGTGCCCGTTGAGCGTGTGGAACGGTTCGTGGGCGGCGGGCGGAGCGGCGACGCCGAACTCGTCGTGGCCGAAGCGGTGCAGGTAGGTCCGCCCCAGCCGCCGGTCGCGCAGCAGCCCGGACACATCGGAGTAGTGCGGCACGAGCCACTGCCGCGTCGGCTCGAAGTAGTGCGCCCGGCCGGTGGCGCGCAGCGCGGCGTAGGCGGGGTACGGGTCGGCGACGAACGCCGGGGACCATGGGTCGAAGGACACGTGCATGAGCCGACGCTATCCGGGCGTGACCAGCCTCGCCTCGTACGCGAACACGGCCGCCTGGGTACGGTCCCGCAGCCCCAGCTTCACCAGGATGCGGCTGACATGGGTCTTGATGGTCGACTCGGCGACCACCAGATGCGAGGCGATCTCCAGGTTCGACAGCCCCTGGGCGATCAGCACGAGAACCTCCGTCTCCCTTTCGGTGAGGTCGCCGATCCTGGACATGGCGGGCGCCCTCGGCGCGTCGGCGATCTTCGAGAACTCCGTGATCAGCCGCCGGGTCACCGTCGGAGCGAGCAGCGCCTCACCGGCCGCCACCACCCGCACGCCGTCGGCGAGCTGCCGCGCCGACGCGTCCTTCAGCAGGAAGCCGGACGCGCCGGCCCGCAGGGCCTGGTACACGTACTCGTCCAGATCGAAGGTGGTCAGGACGAGCACCTTGGCGTCCGCGTCGGCGGCGACGATCTCCCGGGTCGCCTCGATGCCGTTGAGCTCAGGCATCCGGATGTCCATCAGCACCACGTCGGGCCGCAGCGCGGCGACCTGCGAGACTGCCTGCCGCCCGTCGACGGCCTCACCGACGACCTCGATGCCCGGCATCGCGTTGAGCAGCACGGAGAAGCCCTCACGGACCATCATCTGGTCGTCGACGATCAGGACCCGGATGGGCGAGTCGCTCACGCGCCCTCACCGTCCTCCGGACTGTCGCGCTGCGCCGGTACGGGCAGGAACACGGCGACCTCGTACCCGCCGTCGCCGGCCGCCCCGGCGGTCATCTCCCCGTTCAGCATCGCGACCCGCTCCCGCATCCCCGTGATTCCGTGTCCGGCACCCGGCGACGGTTTGACCAGCCCACGGGCGGGACCGTTGACGATACGCAACCCGAGCCCGCCGAGCACATAGCCGATCTCGACCTTGGCGGCGGCGCCCGGCGCGTGCCGGAGCGTGTTGCTCAGCGCCTCCTGGACGATCCGGTACGCCGACAGCTCGACGCCCTGCGGAAGCTCCCGCACCGCACCGGTGACGGTCTTCTCCGTCTCCAGGCCCGTCTCCCGGACGTTGTCCAGCAGCCGGTCGATCTCGGCGAGGGTGGGCTGCGGGGCGTCCGGCGCCTCGTAGTCCTCCGCGCGTACGACCCCGAGCACACGGCGCAGCTCGGTGAGCGCGGCGACGGCGTTCTCCCGGATGGTGACGAAGGCCTGCTCCAGCTCGGGCGGCGGATTCTCCACCCGGTACGGAGCGGCCTCGGCCTGGATGGCGACGACGGACATGTGATGGGCGACGACGTCGTGCAGCTCACGGGCGATGGTGGTGCGCTCCTCCAGGAGCGTGCGCCGGTCGCGCTCCACGGCGGTGACGGTGCGCTGCACGGTCACCTCCCGCTGGGCCTCACGGCGTACCTGCA
The DNA here is from genome assembly GCF_044765585.1 of Streptomyces sp. NPDC102441. Taxonomy (NCBI): domain Bacteria; kingdom Bacillati; phylum Actinomycetota; class Actinomycetes; order Kitasatosporales; family Streptomycetaceae; genus Streptomyces; species Streptomyces sp. NPDC102441. The sequence continues at coordinate 171,413 of NZ_JBIWKH010000017.1, read as the reverse complement.
CCAGGGCGACGAGGAGCAGGGCGAACGCGGAGGCGATGGCCATGGGCTCGGCGCTGGAGGAGTAGGGCGGGGAGAAGTTCCCCAGGACGGACCCGGCGAACAGGGTGATCAGCCACATCCAGGCGGCCGTACGCGGCCGGGTCCTCGCCGCCACGACGATCAGCACACCGAGATGGCAGGCGAAGGCGCTCGCCCCCCACGGCCAGTCCCCGCTGCCCGCGCCGGCCACCAGGGGGATGCTCGCGATCGACGCCCAGAACGCGAGAACGGGGCGGACCAGCGTCATCAGCAGCACGGCGGGCGGCAGGAACCCGGTGACGACGGTCACCGTCCCGAACGTGGAGTAGGTGTTCGCGGAGAAGACGCCGTCCAGCAGCGAGATCAGCGCGACCACGCCCACCACCGCGTGCGGGAACCAGACGGCTCCCTTCCTGACGGTCCTCGGCAGTCGCCGGATCACGGGCCCGTCCGAGCCCAGAGGGCTCAGCGGGCGGTAGTCGAGCACGTTGTGGAACAGGTCCTGCCGCAGGCCGGCTATCGCCCCGGCGGCCACCCGGTGCTCCGGGCTTCTGGTCTTCGTCTCGGTCACACTTACACGGTAGGTGCCGCCCCCTGCCCCGGTCGTCAGCAGTGATACGGATCCTTCGCCGTCCGTCGCAAGTACTACCAGGCCAGCTGGGCGATCTCCTCGGCGACCACGGCACAGGCGTCCGCCGCCGGGTCGATCAGCGGGAAGTGCCCGACCCCGTCCAGCAGTGTCAGCCCCACCATCTCCCCGGCCTTGGCCGCGGCGTCCACGAACGCCTCCGTGACCGCCTGCGGCACGGTGACGTCATCCACGCCCTGGACCACGGCCGTCGCTATCCCGGTCGGCAGCAGCAGGGCCGGGTCGACATGCGCGCTCCGCGCCTCGAAGTCGTCCGCGCCGCCCAGGAGCTGGTGCAGCGCGCCCGAGCAGACGTCCAGCTGCACCGCGCTCGCGAAGTCCCCGATCGGCGCCAGCGCCACCACCCCGCGCAGCGGAGGTGCGGCGGGCAGCCGCCACGGCGACCCCTCAGGAAGCACATGCCGCGCGGCCGCCCAGAGGGCGAGCTGCCCGCCGGCCGAGTGACCGGTGACCACCGTCTTGCGCAGATCCGCCCCCGGCAGCTCCCGGCCCGCCAGCACCGGCAGGGCGTCCATCGCGGCTGCCACGTCGTCGAAGGTCTCGGGCCAGCGGCCCGCGACCGGGCCCGCCGTTCCCTGCTGCGGGATCTCGCCGCCGCGCCGGTACTCGACGCTGGCCACGGCGAAGCCGCGCCGCGCGAGGAAGTCCGCGAACGGCGACACGTGCTGCCGGTCGTACGGTGCCCGCCAGGCCCCGCCGTGCAGCAGGACCACGAGGGGCGCCGCGGCACGGCCGTCCCGCGGCGCGAAGAAGTCGATCACCTGGTCGGGGTGGCTTCCATAGGCCGCGGACCCGTCGGGCGCGACCACCGGATGCGCGAACGCCGACTCGGTCTCGGCGGCGTCGCGATCACGCGCGGCAGAATCCGACATGCTGCTCCAACCGTCCTGGGCAGATGCCCAACTGGACTGACCTGCGGGGACGGTACCAGTACGGCGGACCGCCGCCGTACCGGCCCGGAGTGTGGGCCCGTACGGCGGCCGGCGCTCAGCCCGCCAGCACCTCGGCGAGGATCCGCGCGGCCCGTTCCGCGTCGGCGAAACCGACGTACAGCGGGGTGAAACCGAAGCGCAGGACGTCCGGGCGGCGCAGATCGCCGACCACGCCTCGCCCGATGAGCGCGCGCATCACCGGCTCCGTCTCCTCCGCGTCCTCGCACCGCAGCGAGACCTGGCTGCCGCGCTCCGCGTGGGCGGCCGGGGTGACCGAGGTGACCCGGCCCTCGGGGACGTAGGCCGCGACGCACTCCAGGAAGAAGTCCGTCAGCGCCAGGGACTTGGTCCGCACGGCGTCCACCGACACACCGTCCCAGACGTCCAGCGACGCCTCCAGGGCCAGCATCGACAGGATGTCCGGGGTGCCGACCCGGCCCCGTACGGACCCGTCCGCGGGGGCGTAACCGGGGGTCATCGCGAACGGGTCCGCGTGCGAGGTCCACCCGGGCAGGGGGGAGTCGAAGGCCGCCTGATGGCGTTCGGCGACATACAGAAAGGCCGGCGAACCGGGCCCGCCGTTGAGGTACTTGTACGTGCAGCCGACGGCCAGGTCGACGCCGTGCGTGTCGAGACCCACGGGCAGCGCGCCGGCGCTGTGGCACAGGTCCCATACGGCGAGGGCACCCGCCTCGTGGACGGCGGCGGTGAGACCGGGCAGGTCGTGGAGCCGGCCCGTGCGGTAGTCGACGTGGTTGAGGAGGACCGCCGCCGTACGGGGCCCGAGCTCGACCGGTAGGTCGGACGGGGCGACCGGGACGACACGGTGGCCCGTCATCCGGGCCGCCGACGCGGCGATGTAACCGTCGGTGGGGAAGGTCGTCGCGTCGACGAGGATCTCGTCACGCCCCTCGCCCGCGAGACGGGTCGCCGCGACGACCGCCTTGAAGACGTTCACGCTGGTGGAGTCGCCCACCACGACCTGACCTGTGGCGGCGCCGACCAGCGGGGCGATCCGGTCACCGATCCGCTCGGGCGCGGTCCACCAGCCGCTCTCGTCCCAGGAGCGGATGCGCAGCGCGCCCCACTCCCGGGTGATGACGTCCTGCATACGTGCCGGGACGTGCCGGGGCAGCGCGCCCAGCGAGTTGCCGTCGAGATAGACGGCCTCGTCGAGGGTGAACAGCTCGCGCAGGGCGCCCAGCGCGTCGGCGGTGTCGAGCGCCTCGGCGCGCTCCTTGAAGTCAGACATGGCTACGCGCCGTCCACAGCTCGGGGAACACGCTCTTGGTGGCCCGCTTCTCCAGCCAGGCGACCCCGGCCGATCCGCCGGTCCCGGTCTTCGACCCCATCGCCCGCCGGGTGGCGGTCAGGTGGTCGTTGCGCCAGCGCCACACCAGCTCGCCGACGTCGGTCAGCACCTCTCCGAGCCGTACGAGCTCGGCGTTCTGGTCCTCGTCGGCGTAGATCTCCGCCCAGACGGCCTCGACCGCGGGGGACGGCTCGTACTTCTGCGCCAGGTCCCTCTCCAGCACCGACCGGGGCACGGCGTATCCACGCCGGGCGAGCAGGGCGAGCGTCTCGTCGTACAGGCCGGGCTCGTGGAGCGCCTTCTCCAGCTCGGCGTGGACCCGGGGCGCGCCCCGGTGCGGCACGAGCATGGAGGCGGACTTGTCGCCCAGCAGGAACTCCATCCGGCGGTACATCGCCGACTGGAATCCGGATCCCTCGCCGAGGGAGCCCCGGTAGGAGTTGAACTGGGCGGGGGTCAGGCCGGCGAGCGGCTTCCAGGAGGCGTTCAGTGCCTCCAGCTCCCGCAGCGAGCGCTTGAGGGCGTCACGGGCGACCGGAACACGGTCCTCGCGCAGGGCGTGCGCCGCCGTCTCCCACTCATGGACGATGACCGTGAACCACAGCTCCATGACCTGGGTGGTGACCAGGAAGACCATCTCGCCGGGATCGTCCGAGCGCAGGTGCTGGAGGTGGGTCAGGACATCCGCCTGGACATAGTCCTCGTACGGAGTCGTTCCCGCGAAGTCCAGATGCGGGGTGTCCGCACCGGTGGCTTCGGGGTCGGGGTGGTTCGTCGACATTTCTGTCTCCTCGACACGAGCTTCCGGGTAGCGGTCCGCCCCTTTCCTCTGAGGTGGTGGAGCTCCGGTCCCCTGCTCCGCATCCTAACGGCCTTCCGCAGGACGCGCCGGGGCCCCGCGGGCTGCTGCCCGCGGGGCCCGGAAGGCGAGGCCTGCTCAGCCCAGGATGTCGGCGGCGGTCTGCGAGGAGTCGCGCAGGAACGACGCGCAGCGCTCGTACTCCTCCTGCTCGCCGATCGACTGCGCGGCGCGCGCGAGGGCGTGCAGGGCGCGCAGGAAGCCGCGGTTCGGCTCGTGCTCGAACGGGACGGGGCCGTGGCCCTTCCAGCCCGCGCGGCGCAGGGCGTCGAGGCCGCGGTGGTAGCCGGTGCGCGCGTACGCGTACGACTCGACGACCCGGCCGCCCTCGTACGCCGCGTCGGCGAGCTGCGCCCAGGCCAGCGAGGACATGGGGTACTTCGCGGCGACATCTGCGGGCGCCGTGCCGGCTGCCAGCAGCTCGCGCGGCTCCGGGTCGTCGGGCAGGTGGGTCGGGGCAGGGCCCCCGAGCAGGTTCTCGTGGATGGACATGGCTCAAGTGTGCCTGGGCGGGGGCTCCGGCTCCAAGGGCGGGGCCGAGACCCCGCAGTGCGTCGCGCACGCGGGCCGGGGCTCCGGCCTGGCCTCGGGAGACTTCCGTACGGACCACCAGGCGATCACCGAACCCGCGACCAGCAGCCCGGCGCACATCGGCATGGCCCGCCGGAACGTCGAGGCGAACTCCCCCTCGTCGCGGTACGCCTCAGGGCCCATCCCTGCCAGCAGGGGGAGCGCGGCCACGGCGAGCAGCCCGGCGGCCCGCGCCGCCGCGTTGTTGATGCCGCTGGCAAGCCCTGCCCGGCCGGTGTCCACGGCGGCCAGGACGGTCGCGGTGAGGGGCGCCACGAGGGTGACCATGCCGAGGCCCAGCACCAGCACGGCGGGCAGGACGTCCAGCGGGTAGGAGGCGCCCGGGCCGACGCGGAGCATCAGGAGCATCCCGGCCGCCGCCAGCAGAGGGCCGACGGTGAGCGGGACGCGAGGCCCGATGCGCCGCCCGAGGTCGCCGGCGGACGCGGAGAAGAGCAGCATCAGCACCGTCGTGGGCAGGAGCGCGGTGCCCGCGCCGAGTGCCGAGTAGCCGGCAACCACCTGGAGCTGGATCGCGGACAGGAAGAAGAACCCGCCCAGGGCCGCGTACACACAGAACGTCACGATGTTGACGGACGTGAACTGCCGCGACGCGAAGATCGACGGCGGCACCATGGGATCGCGCCGGTGCCGCTCCACCCGCACGAAGGCCGCCCCGAGGAGCACACCGCCGAGTGCCGCGCCGATCACCAGGACGGACGCGCCCTGCTCCGGCACCTCGATCAGCGCGTAGGTGACCAGGGCGAGCGACAGCGCGGCGAGGGCGGCACCGAGCACGTCGAACCGGCCGTGGGCGTCCGGGTCCCGGGACTCGGGCACGTGGCGCAGGGCGACGGGCACGCAGACGGCGGCGAGCGGCAGATTGAGCAGGAACACCCACCGCCACCCCGGCCCGTCCACCAGCCATCCGCCGAGGAACGGGCCGATGGCCGCCCCGACCCCGCCGAGCCCGGACCAGAGCCCCACGGCACGGGCACGGTCGTCGGGATGGAAGCTCGCCTGGATGATCGCCAGCGAACCAGGGGTGAGGAGCGCGCCCCCGACCCCCTGCAACGCCCTCGCGGCGACCAGCACCCCCGCGTTCGGCGCGATCCCGCACAGCAGCGAGGCCACGGCGAACCACACCACCCCGAGAACGAACACCCGCCGCCGCCCGAACCGGTCCCCGAGCGCACCACCGAGGAGGATCAGCCCCGCCAGGGTGAGCATGTAGGCGTTGACGGTCCACTGCAGGGCGGCCAGATCGGTCCCGAGGTCCTCGCCGATGCGGGGCAGGGCCACATTGATGACCGTGGAGTCGAGCAGGGCCATGCTGGACCCGAGCACGGTGGTCAGCACGACCCACCGCCCCACGGGCGAGGCAACGCGAATCCCGTCACCGTCCGCGTCGTCCGTGTCAGTCATACGAGCAGCATCACCGCCACCGCCCCGACCGGCCATTCACACACCACCCGAGGAGCCATTTCCAGCCCCTCCGGCCACCAGTTCCGCCACGGACAGACGGACCAGCGTTCCGCCACCGACCGACCTGCCCCACGCACCCAGCCCCTCCGGCGTTTGAGGAGCGGGGTCCGGGGCGGAGCCCCGGTTTCGGGAAGGGGCGGGTAGGGGACAAGCCCCGCGCAGCGGCCGCCGCCCCGCCCCACCCCACCCCACCCCCGCAGCACGGAGCGGGCCCGGCCCCCCGAAGGGAGACCGGGCCCGCCCGCACGTACGTACTTACTTCAGCTTGGTACCCGAGGACCGCAGGTTCGCACAGGCCTCCGTAACCCGCTTGGCCATGCCCCCCTCGGCCGACTTGCCCCAGCTGCGCGGGTCGTAGACCTTCTTGTTGCCGACCTCGCCATCGACCTTCAGCACGCCGTCGTAGTTGCGGAACACGTGGTCCACGATCGGGCGGGTGAAGGCGTACTGGGTGTCGGTGTCCAGGTTCATCTTCACGACGCCGTTCTCCAGCGCCGTGGCGATCTCCTCGGCCGTGGAGCCCGAACCACCGTGGAAGACGAAGTCGAACGGCTGGCTGCCGGCCGGCTTGCCGTACTTCGCGGCGACACCCTGCTGAAGGTCCTTGAGGAGCTCGGGGCGCAGGACGACGTTGCCCGGCTTGTAGACGCCGTGGACGTTACCGAAGGACGCTGCCAGCAGGTAGCGGCCCTTCTCGCCCAGGCCGAGCGCCTCGGCCGTACGCAGCGCGTCGTCGACGGTGGTGTACAGCTCGTCGTTGATCTCGTGCGTGACGCCGTCCTCCTCGCCACCGGTCGGGGTGATCTCGACCTCAAGGATGATCTTGGCGGCGGCGGCCTTGGCCAGCAGCTCCTGGCCGATGGCCAGGTTGTCGGCGAGGGTCTCGGCCGAACCGTCCCACATGTGCGACTGGAACAGCGGGTTGAGACCCTTGGCGACGCGCTCCGCGGAGACGTCGAGCAGCGGACGGACGTAACCGTCCAGCTTGTCCTTGGGGCAGTGGTCGGTGTGCAGTGCGACCGTGATGTCGTACTTGGCGGCGACGATGTGCGCGAACTCGGCCAGGGCTACGGCGCCCGTCACCATGTCCTTGTTGTACTGGCCGCCCAGGAATTCGGCACCACCGGTGGAGATCTGGACGATGCCGTCGCTCTCCGCCTCCGCGAAGCCGCGCAGCGCAGCGTGCAAGGTCTGGGTCGACGTCACATTGATGGCCGGGTAGGCGAACTTGCCTGCCTTCGCCCGGTCGAGCATCTCGGCGTAGACCTCGGGGGTTGCGATGGGCATCTGTCCGCTCCTTGGGATGTGCGGGTGTGCAGTGCTTGGTCCCTGACCTGGGGGCGACGTCATCGTCGCCCTTATCTTCCCAGACTCTCGCTTCGGCTCCACGCTGCCCATCGGCCAGCTGCTCCCCGTTTCACGTGAAACGGGGAGCAGCCCAAGAAAGCCCCAGGTCAGGCCAGGTCGAGGTCCGCCACGGAGTAGCTGTGGACGTACGGCAGACCGGCCTCGGCGATCGCCGGAGCGGCGCCGCGCTCCACGATCACGGCGACGGCCACGACCTCGCCGCCGGCCTCGCGCACCGCTTCGACCGCGGTCAGCGGCGAGCCACCGGTGGTCGAGGTGTCCTCGACGACGAGGCAGCGACGGCCCTTGACGTCCGTGCCCTCGATACGGCGCTGCATCCCATGGGCCTTCTGCGCCTTGCGGACGACGAACGCGTCCAGCCTCTTCCCGCGCGCCGCCGAGGCGTGCAGCATCGAGGTGGCCACCGGGTCGGCGCCCAGCGTCAGGCCTCCGACGCAGTCATAATCCAACTCGGCGGTGGCATCGAGCATCACCTGGCCGACCAGCGGCGCGGCCTTGCCGTCCAGCGTGATCCGGCGCAGGTCGATGTACCAGTCGGCTTCCAGACCCGAGGAGAGGGTCACCTTGCCGTGCACCACGGCCTTGTCCTTGATCTGCTGGAGCAGCTCAGCACGTACGTCAGTCATGTCAATGAGAGTAAAGGCTGCCGCGGAGGGTCAGAGCCGTACCCAGCTCCAGGTCGACGTGATCTCCAGGGGCTCGATCGGGGTGACCAGCCGGGGGGCCGTGTTGAGTCCGTTCGGCGGCCCGGACTGCGGCTCCACACAGACCGCTTCCGCCTGCTCGTCGTAGACCACCACCCATTCGTCCCGGCTCTTGACCGTCAGCTCCAGCTGCTCGGGCCAGGTGAGCTTCACGTCGACGCCGTCGGGCATGCCGAAGCAGTCGTCCCAGGGGCCGGGGGTGGGGTCGATCCGGCGGCCGGTCGGCAGGTGGTTGTCGCCCCGCTCCTCCTGCCAGGCCGCGTCGAAGCCGATCCCCACGTCCTGGCCGCCGAGGTTCCGGAGGAACCAGGGGTGCCACCCGGCCTGCGCCGGGAAGGAGTCCCCGTACGTCTCGATGCCGAGGCTCAGCGTCAGCGAATCCTCGGTCAGCTCGAAGGACTGCGTCACCCGGCCCTCGTACGGCCATGGGTCGGCCAGGTCGTAGAAGAAGGCCGCTTCCGAATCGCCCTGCCGGGCCGGCTTCCAGGAGGTGTCCCGGCCGGTGCCGTGGATGGCGTGCGGCGGGGAGTTGAGCGGCATCTGATGCGGCTCGCCGCCATTACGGAACAGGCCGTTCTCGGTGCGGCCGCACCACGGCACCATGGGGAAACAGCCGTACCGCTCGCCCTGGCGCAGCAGTTCGGTGCCCCCGATCCGCAGGCTGCTGATCCGGCAGCCGTTCACGGGGTCAACGGTCAATTCGACGTCGCCGGCGGTCAGCCGGGCGTTCTTCACAACTCTGCTCACCCCCCGACACTACTGGCGCGGGGCGGCTCTCTACGGCCTCCGGCGCCGAAGCGCCCTGCCCACCACCACGGCCGAGGCGATCGCCAGGGCGGCCGCCGGGGCCGCCCAGCGCAGCGTGATGCCCGCGGCGCCCGCCTCGGGGGAGGGCACGGGGGCGTACCGGCCGCGCGGCGGGGCGTGGTCGACCTCCTCCGTACTACGGCCGATCATGGTGCGGCGGGCGTGCGCGGCCTCGGCGGGCGGCTCGTCCGGCACGGTGAATTCCAGCTCCACGGACGGGTCGAGCGCCGGCGGCGGCACGGGCGCATCGAATACCGACTCCTTGTCCGCGGCGGACGGCTCGGCGGCCGGCTCGGCGGCCGACGGCTTCAACGACGCCGGATCCCCGGACGCCTCGGGCGACGGCGCGTCGGACTCCGCCCCGTCCTCCCGCGTCGCCAGGGTCTCCGTCACCAGCTGCTGTGTGAAGCGGTCCAGCAACCTGTGCGCCGCGGCGAGCGCCGCCGACGCGTCCAGGTCCACCAGGCGGCCGTCACCGCTCACCGTGCCGGTGAATCCGATGGTCGTTCCACCGTCCGTCTCCGTGAGGCCGACGGTCAGTGCCAGCTTCGCCGAGCCCGTGCCCCGGGCCTCCGCCCCCTCCCCGGTCACGGAGAAGGAGTCACCCCCGGAGTCGCCCCCGGCCGAAGGCCGCAGCGTCAGCGCCCCTCGGTATGTGATCGTGTGGCCGCCGGCCCGGAATTTCAGCCGGCCCGTCAGCGGTCCCGCCGACGCGTCGGCATCCTGCTGGAGTCCTGGCACGCAGCGCGCTACGCGGGCGGGATCACCCAGCGTCCGCCGCAGGGCCGGGACGGGAACCGGAACGAACACCTCATGCTCCATACCGACCGAGCCTACTCAGCCCCGGCCGTCCCGTCAGCGCTTCCACCCCGTACACCGGGCCGCACCGGCCCGCCCTGCTCAGGGTTCCTCCCAGTACCGCGGGTGGACCAGTGTCGACGGCAGCACCCCGCGCTGCCGCAACCGCTCCACCGAACGCCGGCCGGCCAGCAGCTCCCGCTCCCCCAGCGTCCGCAGGGCAGGCGCCCCCGGGTCCAGGCTCAGCCGCCCCGTGTCCTGGTGGGCGGCCAGCACGAATCCCCAGTCCCGCGGCGCTTCCGCCCCGCCCGTCGCGGCCCGGTCCGGGCCCGCCGCGAAACCGGTGAGGCGCCCGTCGACGCGGTACGCCCGGGTCACGAGGCCGCCCGCACGGACCGACGCCTCCACCGTCCAGAACGTCGTCGGTCTGCTGCTCGTCGGCCCCGCGTGCACCACCAGCCGGCCGCCGGGCTCCAGCGCCCCGGCGACCAGCCCGTAGAACTCGGACGCGTAGAGCTTCGTACTCGCTGTGATCCCCGGGTCGGGAAGGTCCGAGATCACCACGTCGTAGCGGTCATGCGTGGCACGCAGCCACATGAAGGCGTCCCCGGCGACCGCCGTCAGCCGTGGATCGTCGTATGCGTGCCCGTTCAGCCGGGAGAGTGCCGGGTCCGTACGGGCCAACCGGGTGACGGCCGGATCGATCTCGACCACCACCACGGACGTGACATCCGGATAGCGCAGCACCTCACGGGCGGCCAGCCCGTCGCCGCCGCCCAGGATCAGCACCCGCCGGTGGGCCCCCTTCATCGCGGGGTGCACGAGCGCCTCGTGGTAGCGGTGCTCGTCCCGGGAGCTGACCCGGAGCCGGCCGTCCAGATAGAGGTCCAGCGAGCCGCGCCGCGAGCCCGTGAGGACGATCTCCTGCTCGTCGGTCTGCACGGCGACCCGCACCTCGTTTCCGTACACCGCGCGCCGCGCCGCCCGCTCGAAGTCGTCGACCATGACGGAGGCCGTGGCCAGCAGGGCGATCACCGCGCAGTTGACGAGGATCAGCAGCCAGCGTGACCTGGTGCCCAGATCGCGCCGGAACACCCACAGCACCAGCGCCCCGCCCGCCGCCGCGTTGACCGCACCGGTGAACAGCGCCCCGGTCAGCTGGCCCATCATCGGCAGCAGCAGGAACGGGAAGGCCAGCCCGCCGACCAGCGCGCCCACGTAGTCGGCGGCGAAGAGGTCCGCGACCGCCCCGCCGGCGTCCTGCCGGTCGACCCGCTGGATCAACGTCATCAGCAGCGGGATCTCCGCGCCGATCAGGATCCCGATCGCGAGCGAGAAGCCGACCAGCGCGTAGCGCGACTCCCCCAGCCAGGCGAAGGAGGCGTACAGGATGAGCGCCGACGTGCCGCCGACGAGAGCGAGCGCCGCCTCGATCAGCCCGAATCCCACGGCGGCACGGCCGCGTAAACGTTTCGCGAGCAGCGAGCCGATACCCATCGCGAACACCATCACGGACAGCACGACCGAGGCCTGCGTGACCGAGTCACCGATCAGATACGAGGCCAGCGCGACCAGTTCCAGCTCGTACACCAGACCGCACGCGGCACAGATGAAGACCACCGCCAGCACGAGGAACCTGCCGGTCCTCGCTCGTACGGGAAGCTCCGCCGCGCCCCCTCGCAGCGACATCTGCTGGTCGATCATGAAACGAACGCTACGTGACGGGATGGTCGCGACTTGTCACCCACACGGGTGTAAGTGACGCGCGCCGGACGCGCCACGCACCACCCCGGACGGGCCCGCGCACTCCCCGAGGCCCTAGACCGCCGCCGGCACCCGCGCCCCCACCCGCGACCGCGTCACCACCAGCTGGCCCTCCTGCGGATACGCGTGCCAGGTCCGCCAGCGCACCTGGCCCTCCGTCCGCTGCGCGAGCATCGCGGTGAAGGCGTAGGGGCTGCCGGGAAACGTCCCCGCCAGCCCGTGCGGATGGTCGGACACCAGCGCGAGCAGCTCCTGCGCGCGGCCCGCGAACGAGCCCTCCGAGAGGGTCTCGACGCGCGCCGCGAACTCGTAGTCCCAGTCGCCCAGGCTCTCGGCGACGCCCAGCGGCAGCGGTGTGCTGCTCCCCGGCAGACAGGCGACCGTCTCGGAGCACGTACGGCGCTCCTCCTCCAGAAGGACCTGGTGAGAGGCGCCGAGCAGCCTCAACTGCACCTTTGCGCCGTCTAGTTCGAGGTCGAGTACGGCGAGGGCGGGCAGCGGCTCCCGCCCCAGCGTCCATGCCAGATCGGCGGCTCGGGTATCGGAATAGGAGGTCTGCAGGGTTGTGAGCATGGATCGGCTCCGCAAAACACACAGGGACACATGGACAGGAGGCACCCCCGTGCGGCGCACGTGGGGGAGGGGAGCCCGATCCGGCCCGATTGGGATCCGCCCAACTGGTGTCCGGGGGCTGAATGTTCTCTACAACGATGCAATCACGAAGTACGTCGCGCTCACAGCGTTTTTACCCAACTTGCCGTGGTTTCCATCCCTCAGGGGGCAGGACGGTTCAACTGTTCCCGGTGCCCCCCAACCGAAAGGTGTCCGGAGGGAGTTCACCCCCACCGGACACCTCAGGCCCACCCGCCCCGCCCCCCGTACGGGACGGGTGGGCCCGTCTCAGTTGCCGCCGCCGCCACCCCCGCAGCCGCCGCCACCCCCGCAGGAGTGCCCGCCGCCCCCGCAGGAATGCCCACCGGAGTCACCACCGCCGCTGTCCCCGGCCCACCAGCTGCCCGCCTCGGAGCCGCTCCCGCCGTTGCCGGAGCCACGGCGTCCGCTGCGCCCCGCCATCGGCTTCCTCCTGCCGCCCGAACCCGAGGCGAGGGCGGCCAGCCCCACCACCACGAGCACCACGAACACGATGAAAACGAACGATCCCACCGACCTCACATCCTTCTTCTCCCCCGAAGCGAGGTCCCCGCTTCTTGTCTGACCATGGGATTCCCGCGCCCCGCCGGGGTCAAAGCAGACTTGAGCAACTCCAGAGCTTCGGCACAGGATGGCGCCCATGACACAGGGACGACCGCTGCTCAACCGCCGCCTCACCGAGTTCGGCACGACGATCTTCGCGGAGATGTCGGCGCTGGCCGTACAGACCGGATCGATCAACCTCGGCCAGGGATTCCCCGACACCGACGGCCCCGAGGAGATCCGCGAGGCCGCGGTCCGTGCCCTGCGCGCCGGCCACGGCAACCAGTACCCACCGGGCCCCGGCATCCCCGAGCTGCGCTCCGCGGTCGCGGAGCACCAGCTGAGGCACTACGGACTGGAGTACGACCCCGATGCCGAGGTCCTGGTCACCACGGGCGCCACGGAGGCGGTCGCCGCCTCCCTGCTGGCCCTCCTGGAGCCCGGCGACGAGGTCATCGCCCTGGAGCCGTACTACGACTCGTACGCCGCCTGCATCGCCATGGCCGGCGGTACCCGTGTCCCCGTCACGCTGCGGCCCCACGAGGGGGCCTTCCGGCTCGACCTCGACGAGTTGCGCGCGGCCGTCACGCCCCGCACCCGGCTGATCCTGCTCAACACCCCGCACAACCCGACGGGCACCGTCCTGAACCGGGACGAGCTGGCGGCGGTCGCCGAGCTCGCGTGCGAGCGGGACCTCCTGGTCGTCACCGACGAGGTCTACGAGCATCTCGTCTTCGAGGGCCGGCACATCCCCCTCGCGTCCTTCCCCGGCATGCGGGAGCGCACGGTCAGCATCAGCAGCGCCGGCAAGACGTTCTCGCTGACGGGCTGGAAGATCGGCTGGATCACCGCGAGCCCCGAGCTGGTCACCGCGGTCCGCTCCGCCAAGCAGTTCCTGACGTATGTTTCCGGCGGCCCGTTCCAGTACGCCGTCGCCGAGGCCCTGAGGCTGCCCGACAGCTATTTCGAGGGGTTCCGCGCGGACCTGCGCGCCAAGCGCGACCTGCTCGGCGCCGGCCTCGCAGAAGCGGGCTTCGACGTCTACAAGCCCGCCGGGACGTACTTCGTCACCACCGACATCCGTCCGCTCGGCGACGGGAACGACGGCTTCGCCTTCTGCCGGGCGCTCCCCGAGCGCTGCGGGGTCGTGGCCGTGCCGAACGCGGTCTTCTACGACCATCGCGAGCAGGGCGCGCCCTTCGTGCGCTTCGCGTTCTGCAAACGCACGGACGTACTCACCGAGGCGGTCGCCCGGCTGAAGGGCCTCCGGGCGGCCTGAGCCGACGGCAGAGGCCCGGGACGGGGCGCCGGCCGCACCGGCCGCGCCAAGTCCCGGGCCTCCCTGTCGCCGGCTCGCCGGTTCAGGCCTCCGTGGGCTCCTCGCCCTCGTCGCTCTTCTCGGCGGGCTCCAGGCCCAGACGCTCCACGAGCCACTTGTCGAACTCGATCGAGGCCCGCACCCAGCTGACCGTCGAGGAGACGAAGTGCTCCAGGTTGACACCGGTGCCGATGAGCATCTGTGCCTCACCGACCAGTCGCACGGAGCCCGCGGTGCCCTCCTCGCCCTCATGGGCGTGCGTGTAGACCTTGGGCCACAGGGTGCGGCGGTTCCAGTCGTCGATCGCGTCGAGCAGAACGGGCCGCTGGTCCAGGGCGTGGGGGCGGTCGTAGAAGGTCCGGACCGAGAAGACCTGCTGCTCCTCCTCGCCGCGGAACATGAAGTACGTCCGGAAGTCTTCCCACGGCGCGGCGAGGTCGCCCTCGTCGTCGACGACGAACTTCAGCTCCATCTGCTCGAGAAGCTGCTTGACGAGGTCCTGGTCGGGGACCACGGGGCCCTCGGGGCCTGACGTCTGCGGTTCGGGCTGGCCCCCGAAGTTAGGGATCGAGGACGGGTCGATAGACATCGCTGGGTACTCCTGTGGATCGCACGTGGTTTCCTGGCTTCGACCCTAGCCGCGATCGCGGCGGGTAGTCCTATGCGCTCAGGGGAATCGTCCCCGCGCTCGTTCCCCTGGCTCGCGCCCAGGAAACCGCGATCAGGACAGCGCAGAGCGTGCCGACGAGCCCCGCCCCTCCGATCGTCCGCGCCGAGGACCCTGACAGCTCCGCGGCCAGGCCGCCCGCCGCGACGCCGATCCCCTGCATCGCGGTGAGGCCCGACCTGGCCAGTCCCAGTGCCTGGCCACGCTGGTCGGCCGGGGTGAGCAGCACGAAGGTCGCCCCCGCGGTGATCTGGTACGCGGAACAGACGCCCGAGACCAGCAGCACCAGCAGGGCCACCCCCACGCCCGGGCCCGCCCAGTAGACGACCAGCGGAAGGTTCGCGCCCACCGCCAGCGGCCCGAGCAGCCGGCGGCGCCGGTCCGCGTCGAAGCCGGCACGGCCCAGGAAGGCCGCGCCCAGGACCATTCCGGTGGGATGCGCCGCGAGCAGGAGCCCCACCGCCGCGGCGCTCGCGCCGGCCTCCTCGGCGAAGGGGGCGGCCAGGCCCTCGGGGAGCATGATGAACCCCGCCAGCCAGCCGAGCGCGATCAGCGACCGCAGCCGGGAGTCCGACCAGATCAGGGCCACCGCTTTCCTCACCTGGGTGTGCATCCGCTTCGGCGGAGCGTCGGCGTCCTTGTCCACCGGCCTCGCCTTCACACCCAGCCTGATCAGGGCCGCGGAGACCAGGAACGTCACAGCGTTCAGCCCCAGGGAGACATGGCTGCCCAGCCACACGACGAGCACCCCGCCGGCGGCGAAGCCGACCAGCTGTCCGGCCTGGTGGGTGATCAGCATGACCCGCTGCCCGCGCTCGTACAGGCGATCGCCCAGAACGGTGGGCATCAGGGCGCCCTGCGACGCCCCGAACGGCGCCTCGGCGAGCTGGGCCAGCACCAGGAGCGCGGCCAGCAGCGGCAGGGGCGTACCTGGAAGGGCCATCAGTCCGACGAGTACGGCGCGTACCAGGTCGCACGCGATCATGACCGTGCGCCGGGGGAACCGGTCGGCGAGACCGGAGAGGAGTACGCCCGACAGCAGGGCGGGCAGCGTCGTCAGGGCGTAGGTGGCCGCGGTCCAGCCGGCCGACTCCGTGCGTTCGAACACCAGGAGCGACAGCGCCACCCGCGCCAGCTGGTCGCCCAGCACCGACTGGGCAAAAGCCGCCCACAGCGTACGGAATTCGCTCAGGCGAATGAGACTGTCACTTTTGCAGTCCCTCGGTTCCGCACTCTTCTCACCAGGTATCCGCTCCGTCATGCGCGTACCTTACCGGTTTCCGAATTCCGGCCGACCACCTCCGTGTCAACAGAAAGGGCCCGGAGCGTCCCGCATATTACGCGGGACTCGATCACACGCACGGCCGCCGCATGTACTTCGCCCGAGGATGCGGATATGTACCACCCCGGCACAAAACCGGGGGTCCGGGCCGTATTGCGTCCGCCATTCGGCCACGAACAGGAAATTTTCGGCTCAATTTCGCAGGCGGTCCCGCCGATGATCCATGTCGCATGCACGCATCAATGCGGCCGAAGCCGCACACAGGTGTGTCCCCGGCCGGGACACGAGGCACTCCGGCCGGGGACACAGGTCACGCCTACAGGGTCTTGGCCGGCCCGGCGGTCCCCACGGTCAGTCCGTCACCGGTCCGGTCCACCCGGACCGTGTCGCCGTCCTTGACCTCGCCGGCGAGGATCTCCTTCGCGAGCCGGTCACCGATCGCTGTCTGGATGAGCCGGCGCAGCGGCCGGGCGCCGTACGCCGGGTCGTTGCCCTCCTCCGCCAGCCAGGCCAGCGCCTCCGGGGTGACGTCGAGGTGGATCCGCCGGTCGGCCAGCCGGCCGGCGAGACGCTCCACCTGGAGCCCCGCGATGTGCGCCAGCTCGTCACCGGACAGGGCGGAGAAGACGACCAGGTCGTCGAGCCGGTTGAGGAACTCCGGCTTGAACGAGGCCCGGACGACGTCCATGACCCGGTCCTTCTTCACCTCGGGCCCGGTGAGGGGATCGACCAGGAACTGGCTGCCCAGGTTCGACGTGAGGATCAGGATGGTGTTGCGGAAGTCCACCGTCCTGCCCTGCCCGTCGGTGAGCCGGCCGTCGTCGAGCACCTGGAGCAGGATGTCGAAGACCTCGGGGTGGGCCTTCTCGACCTCGTCCAGCAGCACGACGCTGTACGGGCGCCGGCGGACCGCCTCGGTGAGCTGACCGCCCTCCTCGTAACCGACGTAGCCGGGCGGGGCCCCGACGAGCCGGGCGACGCTGTGCTTCTCGCCGTACTCGCTCATGTCGACGCGGATCATGGCCCGCTCGTCGTCGAACAGGAAGTCCGCGAGCGCCTTGGCCAGCTCCGTCTTGCCGACCCCGGTCGGGCCGAGGAAGAGGAACGAGCCGGTGGGCCGGTCGGGGTCGGCGATCCCCGCGCGCGTGCGGCGTACGGCGTCCGACACGGAGCGCACGGCCTCGGTCTGGCCTACCAGCCGCCTGCCCAGCTCGGACTCCATCCGCAGCAGCTTCTGCGTCTCACCCTCCAGGAGGCGTCCGGCCGGAATGCCGGTCCAGGCGCCGACGACGTCGGCGATGTCGTCCGGGCCGACCTCCTCCTTGACCATGGTGTCCTTGTCCTGGGCGGCCTCCTGCTCGGCCTCGTCCGCCTCGGCCAGCTCCCGCTCCAGACCGGGGATCTCCCCGTAGAGCAGCTTGGAGGCGGTGTCGAAGTCGCCGTCGCGCTGGGCGCGCTCGGCCTGGCCGCGCAGCTCGTCGAGGCGCTCCTTGAGCTCACCGACGCGGTTCAGGCCCTGCTTCTCCTTCTCCCAGCGGGCGGTGAGACCGCGCAGCTCCTCCTCCTTGTCGGCGAGGTCGCGGCGGATCTTCTCCAGCCGCTGCTTGGAGCCGGCGTCGCTCTCGTTCTTGAGCGCCAGCTCCTCCATGTGCAGCCGGTCGACGGACCGCTGGAGCTCGTCGATCTCCACGGGCGAGGAGTCGATCTCCATACGGAGCCGGGAGGCCGCCTCGTCGACGAGGTCGATGGCCTTGTCGGGGAGGAACCGGGAGGTGATGTAGCGGTCGGAGAGCGTCGCTGCCGCCACCAGCGAGGAGTCGGCGATCTGGACCTTGTGGTGTGCCTCGTAGCGGCCCTTGAGCCCCCGCAGGATGGCGATGGTGTCCTCGACGGACGGCTCGGCGACCATGACCTGCTGGAAGCGGCGCTCCAGGGCGGGGTCCTTCTCGATGCGCTCGCGGTACTCGTCCAGCGTGGTGGCGCCGACCATGCGGAGCTCACCACGGGCGAGCATCGGCTTCAGCATGTTGCCCGCGTCCATCGCGGAGTCGCCGCCGGCGCCCGCGCCGACGACGGTGTGCAGCTCGTCGATGAAGGTGACGATCTGCCCGTCGCTCTCCTTGATCTCGGAGAGGACGGTCTTGAGGCGCTCCTCGAACTCGCCGCGGTACTTGGCGCCCGCGACCATCGCTCCGAGGTCCAGGGAGACGAGCCGCTTGTTCCGCAGGGACTCGGGGACGTCGCCCTTGACGATGCGCTGAGCGAGGCCCTCGACGACGGCCGTCTTGCCGACACCGGGCTCGCCGATGAGCACGGGGTTGTTCTTCGTGCGGCGCGACAGCACCTGCACGACGCGGCGGATCTCCTGGTCACGGCCGATGACCGGGTCGAGCTTGCCCTCGCGGGCGGCGGCCGTGAAGTCGGTGCCGAACTTCTCCAGCGCCTTGTACTGGCCTTCGGGGTCGGGAGTGGTCACCCGGCGCCCTCCCCTGCTCTTCTCGAATGCGTCCAGGAGCTTCTGCGCACTGGCTCCCTGCCCGTCGAGGATCTCACCGGCACGGCCGCCCTTCGCCGCGAGGGCGATCAGCAGATGCTCGGTGGAGAGATAGTCGTCGCCGAGCTCCTTGGCCCGCTGGTCCGCGTCGGCGATGACGGCGAGCAGATCGCGGCTCGGCTGCGGCGGGGCGACGGTCGATCCGGTCACGCTGGGCAGCGCGCCCAGGAGCCGCTCGGTCTCCTCGCGGACGGCGACCTGGTCGGCCTCGACGGTGGCCAGCAGGTCGGTGATGTTCGCGTTGTCCTCGCCCGCGAGCAGCGCAAGCAGCAGATGCCCGGGGGTCAGATCGGGATGACCGTCCTTGACGGCCCTGCTGGTGGCCGCGTTGAGGGCGTCCCGGCTCTTGTTGGTCAGCTCGGCGTCCACGGGCGCTGTCTCCTCCTCGTACGGGGTACTTCACGGAACCATGACTCGAACAACGGGTACAAAGTTGAGTCTATTCCACTCAAGGCCGATGCGACGCCTCACGGCCCGCCCGGATCCTCCCTCTCTAGGCTGACCCCATGCCTGACGTACGCAACCCCGGCACCGAGTACCTCGCCTTCTGGCGGGAGCGCCATGTGTGCACCCTGACCACGCTCCGCCCCGACGGCACACCGCATGTGGTGCCCGTGGGGGTGACGTACGACCCGGAGACACGGCTCGCCCGCATCATCACCGGCCGGAACACCAGAAAGGCCGCCCATGTCCTGGCGGCGGGGCCCGAGGGGGCACGGGTCGCGGTCTGCCAGATGGAGGGGCGGCGCTGGGCGACCCTGGAGGGCCGGGCGGTGGTCCGTACGGGGCCCGGCGAGGTCCAGGACGCGGAACGCCGCTACGCGGAGCGCTACGGACGCACGCCGCGGCCCAACCCCGAGCGGATCGTCATCGAGATCGCCGTCGACAGGGCTCTCGGGAACAAGGCCTCCGGAAAGGGCTGAGCAATTCGAGCAGTTTCCGGGCAGCACAACGGCGCCATCGTGTTCAGGTCACGATGGCGCCGTTGTGTGGGGGAAGTGCCGGAACGATATGGAACGACGGGGGAATCGTTCAGGCACTGCGGGGGGTGGCGGAAATGGCTTCTTGTTCGAACAGTTCGTGGTCACGCTGATCTAGATTGACGAAAATCATGCCGTACCTCACGGCACAGCGAACCGGTTGCGGCGCTCCGCGCGGCCGCCGAAGACAGCGATAGGCGCGGATATCGTCATCCGTTTCCATCACGACGACAATCGGCTCTCCGAACAGGGTGACCATCAACGAATCGCCCTGGCGGGTAAGTGCCGTGAGCAGATCGATGAAATGCCACCCTGAGCGATAGGCCGTGGCCATCTCCCGCCGGAAGGTGCGGTCGTCCGGTGGAGTGGTCATGCTTCCGCTGCGCCCGTCGGCGCACTCCAGCTGATCTCACCCGGCGCTGCCGCAGGCATGCCCCAGCTGATCTCACCGGGCGCGGCTGCCGCCTGCACGGACCAGCTGATCTCACCGGGCGCAGCAGCAGGCATGCCCCAGCTGATCTCCCCCGGCCCCGCTGCCGCCTGCTCCGACCAGCTGATCTCACCGGGCCCGGATGCGCTGCCGGCCAGGCCACCCGCCACGCCGAAGCCCAGGGCCGCGACGAAAGCGGCGGCAAGCACTGAGCGAAGCTTTCGCTTATCCATAGTCGGCTTCGTCCTCACTTGTGGATTCCTCTCCCCCGCATCCACGACGATGTCTCACCCGGGCCACACAGCGCCACCAGGACGATGCATCATGTTCCTGCATGTTCAGGAACCTGGGGGGTGGAGATATGGCTACAAGCGACGCAATAGGGACACATCCTCACGGAGTCACCGAGTTGTGCGACGAGGGAAGACGTCTCTACGCCAGCGCTCTTCGTTCCGGGCGGATATCCCGCACGGAAGTCGGCCCCGCCCCCTGCCTGATGGACTTCGCGCTCCTGCACCCCGATCCGGACGACACGGCCTGGCTCAGGCCCGTCCCTCCGTCCGCCGCGCTGGCCCAGCGCCTGCACCCCATCGAGCGGGAGATCAAGGAACGCCGGCGACGCTCCGTCGAGCTGGCCGAATCCTTCGAACCGTTCATGGACATCAGCGCCCAGGACCCGCCGACCACGCACGCCATCACGGTGCTGGAGGGCGGCCACAGGATCAACGCGGCGCTCGACCTCGCCACCGCCGAGTGCCGCACGGAGGTACTCACCGTCCAGCCGGGCGGAGACCGCGGCGAGGACCGTCTCAGCGAAGGCCTCGAACGGGCCCTTTCGGTGGTCGACCGGGGCGTCAGCATGCGCACGCTCTACCAGCACACCGTCCGGCACAGCCAGGGAACGCTCGCCTACGCGGCCCGCCTGGCCAACGACAAGGTGGAGATCCGCACCCTGGAGGAACTCATCGAGCGCCTCCTCGTCTTCGACCGGACCGTGGCCTTCATACCCGCCCAGAACGACGACCAGGTCGCCCTCGAACTCCGTCACCCAGGGCTCGTCAACTACCTGGTGAAGGTCTTCGAGCAGCTGTGGAGCCGGGCCTCCCCCCTGCTCGGAGAGGTCCGGTACGACCCGCCGACCAAGGGCATCAGCGGCGTTCAGCGTTCCATAGCGCAACTCCTCGTCGAAGGCCACGTGGACGACTCGATCGCCCGCCGTCTCGGCATGAACGTCCGCACCTGCCGGGCGCACGTCGCGAAACTGTCCGCCACCCTCGGCAGCTCGAGCCGCGCCCAGCTGGGCTATCTGATCGCACGGTCAGGGATCCTGGACCAGGAGTCCTGACCGACAGCTCAACACTCTCCCCGCAGCCACGTATGCGCCACGGTCATCTTGTTGCAGTGCACGAAGTGAGGGGTCGTCAAATCACTACTGATGAGGCAAACCCGGCGCATTCGCACGGCCCGAGAGAACTGTGCGCCGTCGGCCTCCGCCTGTACGGGGAAGCAGTCGTCGCGGGGCGCATCGCCCGCACCGAACTCGTGGCCGCCCCCTGTCTGCTCGACATGGGCCTCGTCCACGCCGAACCGGGCGACACCGCGTGGATGCGCCCCGTCCCCCCGTCCGCCGCCCTGGCCAGCATGCTCCAGCCGATCACCCGCGAGCTGGACGAGCGAGTACAGCTCGCCGCCGCGCTCAGCCGGACACTGACGCCCCTGACCGCCGTCGCCAGCGCGGACCCCGACCTGGCGATAACCGTGCTGGAAGGGAAGCCGGCGATCGAGGCGGCCCTCTACGAGGAGAGCGCCTCCGTCACGGAACAGGTCCTCACCGCGCAGCCGGGCAGCGACCGCCCCCGGCAGGGCATGCAGCGGGGAATCACCAACGCCAGGACCGCCATCGGACGCGGAGCACGGCTACGGCACATCTACCAGCACCCTGCGCGCTACAGCACCACCGTCAGGGACTACCTGGACCAGATCTCCCCCGAGGACCTCCAGGTGCGTACCACCGAGCAGACCGTGGAACGTCTGATCATCTTCGACCGTGCCGTCGCGTTCATCCCCGCGGCTCCGGACCGCCGGTCGGCCCTCCGGATACGGCACCCCGCCCTGGTCTCCTATCTCATCCAGGTCTACGAGGTCCTCTGGGCCCAGGCCACGCCCATCACGCAGCACCTGCCCGCGCCCACCCCGGGCGCCCAGGTCACGGCCGTCCAGCAGAGCATCGCCCGGCTCCTCAGCGAGGGCCACGTCGACGACGTGGTCGCCCGCAGACTGGGCATCAGCGTCCGCACCTGCCGCTCCCACATCGCCAGGCTCATGCAGGCGCTGGGCGCCACCAGCCGGACCCATCTGGGCGTCCTGATCGTGCGGTCCGGCATCGTGGAGACCGCCGCGGCCACACGCGAAGGGCCCGCCGCCGAGTCGTGAGACTCAGGGGCGGGCCCTTCGCGGCCGGCTCAGTCCTTCGGCCGTTTGGGCCGCCAGACCACCAGTGCGCTGGTCTGCTGCACATCCTGGTACGGAACGAGATCACGACGGTAGGAGGCGTGCACCTGGGCCTCGCGCTGCTGCATGGCCACCGCTGCGCCGTCCACGGACGCCGAGAGCTCGGCGACGCGCTGCTGGAGCGCGGCGACCTGGTTCTCCAGCTCGATGATGCGCTTGATGCCGGCGAGGTTGATGCCCTCGTCCTGCGACAACTGCTGCACGGTGCGGAGCAGTTCGATGTCGCGTGCCGAGTAGCGCCGGCCGCGCCCGGCCGTGCGGTCGGGCGAGACCAGGCCGAGGCGGTCGTACTGGCGCAGTGTCTGCGGGTGCAGGCCCGAGAGCTGGGCCGCGATCGAGATCACGTAGACCGGTGATTCCTCGGTCAGCTGGTACGGATTGCGTCGACGGCCGTCCATCTCAAGCTCCCTTCGCAGCCTGGAACAGCTCCGCCCGCGGGTCCTCCCCCGCGGTCGCCTTCCGGTAGGCCTCCAGCGCGTCCTGAGCGTCCGCGCCGAGGTCCGTGGGTACGGAGACCTCGACGGTGACCAGGAGGTCGCCCCGGGTGCCGTCCTTGCGTACGGCACCCTTGCCCCGGGCCCGCATCGTACGTCCGTTGGGCGTACCGGCCGGGAGTTTGAGGGTGACGGGAGGGCCGCCGAGCGTGGGGACCTTCACCTCGCCGCCGAGCGCCGCCTCCGGGAAGGTGACGGGCACGGTGACGGTGAGATTGTCGCCCTTGCGGCCGAAGACCGGGTGGGCGTCGACATGGACGACGACATAGAGGTCGCCGGCCGGACCGCCGCGCTCGCCCGGACTGCCCTTGCCGCGCAGCCTGATCCGCTGGCCGTGGGAGACACCCGCCGGGATCCGCACCTGCATGGTGCGGGCCGACTTCGCCCGGCCGCTGCCCTTGCAGACCTCGCAGGGGTCCTGGGCGATGAGGCCCCGGCCCTTGCAGTCCACGCAGGGATCGGTCAGCGAGAATCCGCCGCCGGTACCGCGCGACACCTGGCCGGTGCCGACGCACGTCGGACAGACCCTCGGGGTGCCGTTCTTGTCGCCGGTGCCCGAACACGCCTTGCAGGGAGCCTGGCTGGACATCCGCAACGGGACCGTGGCCCCGTCGACCGCCTCGGTGAAGCTGAGCGTCACCTCGGACTCGATGTCCTGGCCGCGGCGCGGCTGGACACGTGTGCCCGCACCACCGCGGTTGAACAGTCCGCCGAAGACATCGCCCAGGCCGCCACCGCCACCACCGCCTCCGCCGAAACCTCCGGCGCCGGCGCCCTGGCCACCGCCCGGGGCGCCCCCGAAGAGGTCACCCAGGTCGAAGTTGAAGTTGCCGCCCGCACCGCCGGGACCCGCCCGGAAGCCTCCGTTGCCGAAGAGGGCGCGCGCTTCGTCGTACTCCTTGCGCTTCTTGGGGTCGCCGAGGACGTCGTTCGCCTCGGAGATCTCCTTGAAGCGCTCCTCGGCCTTGGCGTCACCCTTGTTGGCGTCCGGGTGGTACTCGCGGGCAAGCTTCCGGTACGCCTTCTTGACCTCGGCGTCCGTGGCGTCCTTGGGGACGCCGAGAACCTTGTAGTAGTCCTTCTCGACGAAGTCCTTCGTGCTCATCGACGTCCCTCCTTCCGGACGATCGGCCGTGGGGGGGGGGGGGGGGGGGGGGGGCGCCCCCCCCCCCGGCGGGCCCCGCGCGGGGGGGGGGGGGGGGGCGCCCCCGGCCGCGGCCCCCCCCGCCGCCGCGGGGGGCGGGGGGAGGGTGGCCGGCGCGGGC
>NZ_JBIWKH010000017.1:0-147442 GCF_044765585.1 Streptomyces sp. NPDC102441 | reverse complement strand
GCGGGGGGTTCGTGGGGCCGCCCAATAAGTTTTTTTTAGACCTCCCGTACTATTACATGCGTCAACAGCCCCGCCCCGCCCCCCGCCCCCCCGGGGGGGGGGGGGGCGGGGGGGCCGCCCCCACGCCCCGTCGGTGTTCACCGCTGTGGTCGGACGCAATGTCAGACCTCTTCGGTGCCACCGCTCTCCTCGTCGTCTGCCTTCTCTTCGTTCGCCGCCGCGGGCGTGGCGCCCGGCTGCGGCTCGGCCACGGCCACCCGCGCGGGGCGGATGGTGCGCTCCCCGATGCGGTACCCAGGCTGCAGGATCGCCACGCAGGTCGTCTCGGTGACGTCCGGCGCGTACGAGTGCATCAGGGCCTCGTGGATCGTCGGGTCGAAGGGCTCGCCCTCCTTGCCGAACTGCTGGAGGCCGATCTTCGCGACCACCGTCTCCACCGACTCGGCCACGGCCTTGAAGCCGCCGACGAGCTCGCCGTGCTCCCGTGCCCGGCCGATGTCGTCGAGCACGGGCAGGAGCTCGGACAGGAGACCCGCCGCGGCGACCTCCTTGACCGTGACCCGGTCGCGCTCGACGCGGCGACGGTAGTTCTGGTACTCGGCCTGGAGCCGCTGGAGGTCGCCCGTGCGCTCGTTGAGCGCGGTACGGACCTGGTCCAGCTGGGCCGTCAGAGCCGCGGTCTGCTGTACGTCCCCGGCCGGGGCCGCCGCCTCCTCCTCGGAGGGGGTGGCGGCCTTCGGCTCGGCGTCGTCGGCATCGGCGCCGGAGGGGACGTCAGGCTTCTCGTCGAAGCCCGGAGTCTCCTCGGTCACGCCGCACCACCCTTCGTGTCCTTCTCGTCGTCCACGATCTCGGCGTCGACGACGTCGTCGTCGGCGGCCTTGGCCTGGTCGTCACCCGGCGCCTCGGCGCCCGGCGTCGCACCCTCGGACTGGGTGTTGGCGTACATCGCCTGGCCCAGCTTCTGGGAGACGGCCGCGACCTTCTCGGTGGCGGTACGGATCTCGGCGGTGTCCTCGCCCTTGAGCTTCTCCTTCAGCTCGGTGAGCGCGGTCTCCACCTCCGTCTTCACGTCGCCGGGGACCTTGTCCTCGTTGTCCTTGAGGAACTTCTCCGTCTGGTAGACGAGCTGCTCGCCCTGGTTGCGCGACTCGGCGGCCTCGCGACGGCGGTGGTCCTCGTCGGCGTACTGCTCGGCCTCTTCGCGCATCCGGTTGACCTCGTCCTTCGGCAGCGAGGAGCCACCGGTGACGGTCATCTTCTGCTCCTTGCCGGTGCCGAGGTCCTTGGCAGCGACGTGCATGATGCCGTTGGCGTCGATGTCGAAGGCGACCTCGATCTGCGGCACACCACGCGGGGCCGGCGGCAGACCGGTGAGCTCGAACATCCCGAGCTTCTTGTTGTACGCCGCGATCTCGCGCTCGCCCTGGTAGACCTGGATCTGCACGGACGGCTGGTTGTCCTCGGCCGTCGTGAAGATCTCGGAACGCTTGGTCGGGATCGTGGTGTTGCGCTCGATGAGCTTGGTCATGATCCCTCCCTTGGTCTCGATACCGAGGGACAGCGGGGTCACGTCGAGGAGCAGGACGTCCTTGACCTCGCCCTTGAGGACACCGGCCTGGAGCGAGGCGCCGATGGCGACGACCTCGTCCGGGTTCACACCCTTGTTGGCGTCCTGGCCGCCCGTGAGCTCCTTGACGAGCTCGGCGACGGCCGGCATACGGGTCGAGCCACCCACGAGAACGACGTGGTCGATCTCGGAGAGCTGGATGCCCGCGTCCTTGATGACGTTGTGGAACGGGTTCTTGCAGCGGTCCAGGAGGTCCGCGGTCAGCTGCTGGAACTGCGAGCGCGTGAGCTTCTCGTCCAGGTGCAGCGGGCCCTCGGCGGACGCCGTGATGTAGGGCAGGTTGATCGTGGTCTCGGTCGAGGACGAGAGCTCGATCTTGGCCTTCTCCGCAGCCTCACGGAGACGCTGGAGAGCCATCTTGTCCTTGGACAGGTCCACGCCGTGTCCGTTGGCGAACTGCTTCACCAGGTAGTCGACGACCCGCTGGTCCCAGTCGTCACCACCGAGGTGGTTGTCACCGTTGGTGGCCTTCACCTCGACGACGCCGTCGCCGATCTCCAGGAGGGACACGTCGAAGGTGCCGCCACCGAGGTCGAAGACGAGGATCGTCTGGTCGTCCTTGTCGAGGCCGTACGCGAGCGCGGCGGCGGTCGGCTCGTTGACGATGCGCAGGACGTTCAGGCCCGCGATCTCACCGGCCTCCTTCGTCGCCTGGCGCTCCGAGTCGTTGAAGTACGCCGGGACGGTGATCACCGCGTCGGCGACCTTCTCGCCCAGGTACGACTCGGCGTCGCGCTTCAGCTTCTGCAGGATGAAGGCGCTCATCTGCTGCGGGTTGAAGTTCTTGCCGTCGAGCTCGATCTTCCAGTCCGTGCCCATGTGGCGCTTGACCGAACGGATCGTCCTGTCGACGTTGGTGACCGCCTGGCGCTTGGCGACCTCGCCGACAAGCACCTCGCCGTTCTTCGCGAAGGCGACGACGGACGGCGTGGTCCTGGCGCCTTCGGCGTTGGTGATGACGGTGGGCTCGCCGCCTTCGAGAACGCTGACGACGGAGTTAGTCGTGCCCAGGTCGATGCCGACCGCACGTGCCATTTCAATTCCTCCAACTGACTACTTGAGTGGATCTGACTCAAGGATGCATGACACCCACTCCGGAGTCAAAGGACCTGAGTCACTTACGCTCAACTTATGTGCTCGCAACGGTCCTGAACTGCAATTTTCTGCGTCCAGGCAGCCAAGAACGCCGATCGGGACCGCTTCGGTCCGCGACACCCGGCATGCGCTCCACGTCACACACACCCCACCCACCATCGCACCGTGGGATCGTTCTGTCACAAAATGCATCGAGACGGTCATACCGTCACGTCACCGACTCCGGGCAGGTGCCATGCGGAACGCCAAGCAGACTGCGGAACGAAGAAGACGTTCGGCCGAGCGTGCCGCCAGGGCGCTGACCGCCAGGGCCGCCCGGTGGATCACCGGCCCTCTGGCGGCCATGACGGCCAAACGGACCCTGGACCTGACACTCGGCTCGGCGCTCCTGCTCCTGACGGCCCCCGCGGTCACCCTCGCCGCACTGGCTCTGACCCTCCGGCCGCCCCGCGACAGAGGCGCACGGAAGCGCGAGATCCGGGTGGGCCTCGGCGGCCGCCCCTTCGAACTGCGCTCGCTGCGCACCCGCCGGCTCCGGCTCGACCTGCTGTCCCGGCTCCCCCACGTCGTACGGGGAGAGCTCTCCCTGGTCGGCCCGTCACCCCTCACCCCGGAGGACGCCGCACTTCTCGGCCCCTCGGCCGGGCACTGGCGGCAGAGCGTCCGGCCCGGCCTCACCGGCCTGGCCCAGGTGCGCGCCAGGTCAGGGATGCCCTGGGACGAACCCGCCCTCCTCGACGCGCACTACGCAGAGCATCATGGGACAGGGCTCGACCTGGCGATCCTGGCGCAATCCGTACACATTTCCCTGCGTGCGGCGCTCAGCGGACTGCGACGCCCGGGGAAGGCTCGCCTGAGCGACACAGATCACCGCCTGCCCGGCTACAGCGTGGCGGAATAAGTGGATAGTGTCAGCACAGACTGATTAAGTTACTGCTTAGTAATCGCTTGTACGCGCTGGATCCCACCCTCGCAGGCCCGAGGAGCCCCCAAATGCAACTCGCCGCGATCATCGTGTCGCTGGTGCTGACTGTCGTCGGCGTTGCGCTCATCTGCCGAGCCGTCGCGCAGATCTACCGGTTCGTCCGTCTAGGACAGCCGGTGCCGGCAGGCAGCCGCACCGACGACCCCAAGCAGCGCACGATCACCCTGGTCAAGGAATTCCTCGGCCACACCCGGATGAACCGGTGGGGGATCGTGGGCTTCGCCCACTGGTTCGTCGCCATCGGCTTCCTGACCCTGCCGCCGACGCTGCTCCAGGCATACGGACAGCTCTTCCAGGCCGACTGGGTGCTGCCGATCATCGGTGGATGGCTGCCGTTCGAGCTGTACATCGAGTTCATCGGCCTGATGACCGTGCTCGGCATCGTCACGCTGATGGCCATCCGGCTGCTCAACCTGCCGTCGCGCGCCGGCCGCAAGTCCCGCTTCGCCGGCTCCAAGGCCTGGCAGGCGTACTTCGTCGAGTACGTCATCCTCGTCATCGGCCTGGCGATCCTGACCCTCCGCGGCCTCGAGGGTGCGATCCACCACGTCGAAGGCTACGAGGCCGCGTACTTCGTCTCGTATCCGCTGGTGCTCGCCTTCAAGGGCCTCGCGCTCGGCACGCTGCAGAACCTCATCTACTTCGTCGCGATGATCAAGATCGGCGTGTCGCTGATCTGGATGATCACGGTCTCGCTCAACACCAACATGGGCGTTGCCTGGCACCGCTTCCTCGGCTTCCCGAACATCTGGTTCAAGCGCAACGCCGACGGCGCGGTCGCGCTCGGCGCGCTTCAGCCGATGACCACGGGCGGCAAGGAGATCGACTGGGAGGACCCGGGCGAGGACGACACCTTCGGTGTCTCCCAGGTCGAGCAGTTCTCCTGGAAGGGCATCCTCGACTTCTCCACGTGCACCGAGTGCGGTCGCTGCCAGTCGCAGTGCCCCGCGTGGAACACCGGCAAGCCGCTCTCCCCGAAGCTCCTGGTCATGTCCCTGCGCGACCACGCGCACGCCAAGGCCCCGTATCTGCTGGCCGGCGGCGGCAAGGACATGGAGGGCAACGAGAGGGCCACCGAGGAGCAGCTCAAGGACGTTCCCGCGGCCGCTCTCGCGGAGGCCGAGCGCCCCCTCATCGGCACCGCCGAGGAGAACGGCGTCATCGACCCGGACGTCCTGTGGTCCTGCACCACCTGCGGTGCGTGCGTGGAGCAGTGCCCGGTCGACATCGAGCACATCGACCACATCGTCGACATGCGCCGCTACCAGGTGATGATCGAGTCCGCGTTCCCGTCCGAGGCGGGCACGATGCTCAAGAACCTGGAGAAGAAGGGCAACCCCTGGGGGCTCGCCAAGAAGCAGCGCGTCGAGTGGACCAAGGAGGTCGACTTCGAGGTCCCGATCGTCGGCAAGGACGTCGAGGACCTCTCGGAGATCGACTACCTCTACTGGGTCGGCTGCGCGGGCGCCCTGGAGGACCGGGCCAAGAAGACGACGAAGGCCTTCGCGGAGCTCCTGAACATCGCGGGCGTCAAGTTCGCGATCATGGGCGGCGACGAGAAGTGCACGGGTGACTCGGCCCGCCGCCTCGGCAACGAGCCGCTGTTCCAGCAGCTCGGCCAGGAGAACGTCGCGATGCTGAACATGGCGTTCGGCGAGGATGACGACGACGACTCCACCAAGAAGGCCAAGGCGACGAAGAAGATCGTCGCGACCTGCCCGCACTGCTTCAACACCATCGCGAACGAGTACCCGCAGCTCGGCGGCGAGTACGAGGTCATCCACCACACGCAGCTGCTCCAGCACCTGGTGGACGAGGGCAAGCTCGTCCCGGTGACGCCGGTCGAGGGTCTGATCACGTACCACGACCCCTGCTACCTGGGCCGCCACAACAAGATCTACACGCCCCCGCGCGAGATCATCGCGAAGGTCCCGGGTCTGCGGAACGAGGAGATGCACCGCCACAAGGAGCGCGGTTTCTGCTGCGGCGCCGGAGGTGCCCGGATGTGGATGGAGGAGCGGATCGGCAAGCGCATCAACAACGAGCGCGTCGACGAAGCCCTCTCCCTCAACCCGGACATCGTCTCCACCGCCTGCCCGTTCTGCCTCGTCATGCTGACCGACTCGGTCAACGGCAAGAAGAACGACGGCCAGGCGAAGGAGTCGATCCAGGTCGTCGACGTGTCACAGCTGCTCCTCGAGTCGGTGAGGACACCCGCCGACCCGGAGGGCGACGCGGAGACGGCCGACCAGCCGGAACCGGCACCCGTCCAGTAGCTGCCTCCCACCACGGAAGCGGCCGGACCTGCCTCGGGGGCAGGACCGGCCGCTCCGGCGTTCCAGGGGCGCTGTGCCGGGGCGCCCGGAGCTCCCGCAGACCCCCCAGGGTTCCCCTAGGGGATGTCACAGCTAGGCCGCAATGGGACCTGTGTTCCCCCGGCCCTCACACCGCACCCACACAGACCAGGTACGTTCGATGTGTGGCTGGATTCAGG
This sequence comes from Streptomyces sp. NPDC102441, assembly GCF_044765585.1. NCBI lineage: Bacteria > Bacillati > Actinomycetota > Actinomycetes > Kitasatosporales > Streptomycetaceae > Streptomyces > Streptomyces sp. NPDC102441. Next base: position 141,238 of record NZ_JBIWKH010000017.1, on the reverse strand, counting down.
ATCGGACGCGGCCGGGACAACCGCACACCGCAACAACACCCGCAGCAGCAACAGCCGTACGGCGCGCAGGCATCACCGCCGCCGTACGGCGGGCAGTCGTGGCCCCCGGCAGGGGGCAACGGCGCACCGTACGGCGGCCCTCAGGGCGCCCCGTACAGCGGCGGGCACGGCGGCAACGGACACGGGGGTGGGAACGCGCACACAGGCGGGCACGGTGAACCGGAGTACTTCGGCGATCAGTATCACCAGCCCTCGCAGCAGGACCCGTATGCCAACGCCCCGGGGCACACCCAGGCGTTCAGCATCAACGACGACCCGTACGGCGACGGCAGCACCTACCAGGCAGGCCAGGCGCCCGCGCAGCCCTCGGGGCCGCGGCTGCACTGGAAGCAGCTGCTGAGCGGCATCGTGATGCGGCCGGCGCCGACCTTCTGGCAGATGCGCGACTACCCCGTCTGGGGCACCGCGATCGTCGTCACGTTCATCTACGGCCTTCTCGCGCTCTTCGGCTTCGACCAGGCGCGTGACGAGGCCATCCACGCGGAGGTCTCCACGGCCGCCCCGTACGTCATCTTCACGGGCATCGGCTTCGTCATCGGCGGCCTGGTCCTCGGCGCGGTCACGCACACCCTGGCCCGCCAGCTCGGCGGCACGGGCTCCTGGCAGCCGACCGTGGGCCTGTCGATGCTCATCATGTCGATCACCGACGCACCACGCCTGGTCTTCGCACTGTTCCTCGGCGGCGAGAACTCCCTGGTCCAGATCCTCGGCTGGATCACCTGGCTGGCCGCCGGAGCGCTGTTCACGCTGATGGTGAGCAAGTCGCACGACCTGCCGTGGCCGAAGGCCCTGGGCGCCTCCGCGATCCAGCTGATCGCGCTGCTCTCGATCATCAAGCTCGGCACGATCTGATCAGACAGGCGGAAAGGGGGCCCCGGTGCTGCGCACCGGGGCCCCCTTTCCGCCTCTTCAGGCTCTTCAGGCTCTTCAGGAGTCGAGAACCTGACCCTCACGGCGCACGACGGGCTTCTCCACGCTCCACGGGAAGTTGATCCACTGATCGGTCTTCTTCCACACGTACTCGCATTTCACGAGCGAATGCGGCTTCTCGTAGATGACGGCGCTGCGCACCTCGGCCACATGGTCGATACAGAAGTCACGGACCAGCTTCAGCGTCTTGCCGGTGTCGGCGACGTCGTCGGCGATGAGCACCTTCTTCCGCGTGAAGTCGATGGCGTTGGGGACGGGTGCCAGCATCACCGGCATCTCAAGAGTGGTCCCGACCCCGGTGTAGAACTCGACGTTCACCAGATGGATGTTCTTGCAGTCCAGGGCATACGCCAGCCCGCCGGCGACGAAGACCCCGCCCCGCGCGATGCTCAGCACGACGTCCGGCTCGTAACCGTCGTCGGCCACCGCCTGCGCCAGCTCACGTACGGCGTGTCCGAAGACCTCGTACGTCAGATTCTCCCGCACCTCACCAGCCATGCCGTATCACACCTGAGTCCGATGGAAATTCATGAAGGAACGCGAGGCGGTCGGCCCTCGCTGGCCCTGATAACGCGATCCGTAGCGCTCGGACCCGTACGGGAACTCCGAGGGCGATGTCAGCCGGAACATACACAGCTGGCCGATCTTCATTCCCGGCCAGAGCTTTATCGGCAACGTCGCCAGATTCGAGAGCTCCAGGGTCACATGGCCCGAGAACCCGGGGTCGATGAACCCGGCCGTGGAATGCGTCACCAGCCCGAGCCGGCCGAGCGAGCTCTTGCCCTCCAGCCGCGACGCCAGGTCGTCGGGGAGCGAGATGACCTCGTAGGTGGACGCCAGGACGAACTCCCCGGGGTGCAGGATGAACGCCTCGTCACCGTCCGGCTCGACCTTACGGGTCAGGTCCACCTGCTCGACGGCGGGATCGATATGCGGATAGCGGTGGTTCTCGAACACCCGGAAGTAGCGGTCCAGCCGCACATCGATGCTCGAGGGCTGCACCATCGAAGCGTCGAACGGGTCAATGCGAACCCGCCCGGCATCGATCTCGGCCCGGAGGTCCTTATCTGAGAGAAGCACGCACCGAGGATACGCAGAACGCGCGAGCCGACCCCAACCGGACCGCCCCGCGCGTGCCTGCCTCGGACCCCTGCCGCCCGCTAACGCTCCTCGAACGCCACAGGAACGGCCTGCCTCAGCCGCGCACAACGTGGACAGCGGATGAGCCGCCCGGGTCCGATCCGCTCGGACCCGAGCTGCTGCATCGGGAACGACGAGGTAGCAAAAACGTGCCCTTCGGCACAGCGGACGACGGTGCGCTCCATCGACTCCATCAAGTCCCTTCCCCAACCAGCCTTGGACGAGACCGCCACATTAGGGGATGAACGGGACGCCACTCCAGGCGGCACTCCGTCCACCCACGCTACGCCCCCAACTCACCCCACCCGCACCCGCGTCCACCCCCCGGAACGACACAGGGGCCCCACGGCGAACACGCCGGGGGCCTGCGATGGGGTACAGTGTGGGACGATGCACAGCCGATCACCGGCGCGCTTCGCGGGTGTAGTTTAATGGTAGAACATGAGCTTCCCAAGCTCAGAGCGCGAGTTCGATTCTCGTCACCCGCTCTTCCACGAACCTCCAGGTCAACGGCCTGGGGGTTCGTCGTTTCCTAGACGCAGTGTGGGTTGCGTGCCCTCCACGTGCCCTAACTGATCGTTTCAGAATGAGTTCAACCGCGGGTCTCACATCTAGCGATCTTGGTCGGCAAGGTGTCCGAGTGCGTGCTGATCTTGTTCCAGATGACCTGTGGGAGCGCGTGGCTCCGCTCCTGCCACCCGCTCCTGAGCGGCGCCGCCGCCACCCCGGGCGACTGCGTGTTCCCGACCGGGCGGCCCTCACCGGGGTGATGTACGTATTGCGGACTGGTGTCGCCTGGCGTGATGTCCCGGCTGAAGCGGTCGGCTGCTCCGGGGTGACGGCCTGGCATCGCCTGCGAGACTGGACCGAGGCCGGTGTCTGGCCGCGCCTGCACGCAGCCCTGCTGACCGAGCTTCGCCGCGCCGCCCTGCTGGATCTTGAGCACTGCGCTGTTGACGGCTCGCATGTCCGGGCCCTAAAAGGGGGGATCACGTCGGCCCCTCGCCAGTCGACCGCGCCCGGCCCGGCTCCAAGCACCACCTGATAGTCGACCGGCATGGAACCCCGCTCGCCGTCACGCTCACCGGCGGCAACCGCCACGACGTCACCCAGCTGCTGCCGCTGCTCGACGCGGTCCCGCCGATCCGGGGGCTACGAGGACGGCCTCGCCGTAAGCCGCGGCACCTGTATGCCGACCGGGGCTACGACTTCGACAAATACCGCCGCCTGCTGTGGAAGCGCGGCATCAAGCCAATGATCGCCCGACGCGGCGTCGTCCACGGCTCAGGGCTCGGCAAAGTCCGTTGGGTGGTGGAACGGGCCTTCGCCTGGCTGCACCAGTTCAAACGACTCCGGATTCGCTACGAACGACGCGCCGACCTTCATCAGGGCTTGCTCGAACTGGCATGCAGCCTCATGTGCCTCCGCCGCCTGCGGACCGCACGATAATATGAGCGGTCAGTTGAAGATGATCGGATTGGTGAGTGCGGCGACGTGCCCGCTGTGATGTCGGACCTCGATGCGGACGAACGCTGACTGCTCCGCTGTCGTGTCCCACTGCACCGCTCCCGGCCCGTCATCGGGGAGGGGGGCTCGGTGGACCTTTCCTCGATCGGTGTGGAAGCTGACGGTCCCCGCCGGCACACCCCGTACTGCCGCATGCACTTCCACCTGCCCACCCTGAGTCGCGAGCCGCTCGCCCACCCCGGCAACGCGGCCGGCCGCATGGGAGGTGAACGACACGTCCACATCCGCCGACTCGGCGATCCAGCTGCGGCCGGCGCAGATCCCGGCCAGCACTGCCTCTGTGCTCAGTTCCTCAGCGAAGACCACGGTGTGAGGGATCCCGATCTGCCCTTCCAAGTGGGTATCGCTGTTGCCCATCGCCGGCCGCCACGAGCCCGTGCGAAGGTCCGTCGCGAGGCTCCGCCCCCATTCGGCCAGGGCCGCCTCGTTGTCGGCATTCCAGGGCCGGTCCGAAGTCCACAGTCCGTTCCATACCTCCACCACGTCGAAGCCAAGGAAGGGGAACATGAAGTCGCCCGAGGGGTAGGGCGCACGCGGGTGTGCGGCCACGCACACGCCCCCTGCTCGGTGGACCTGGTCCAGGCACTTGTCCACCAGTCCGTCCCTGACCTGGTGGTTCCAGTCGACGACCTCGCCGGGATCGAGGCCGAGCGCGAGCCAGTGCCCGGTCTTCGTGGTCACCTCTTCGCCGAGAATGATCAAGAAGTCATCGGCGGCCAGATGCCCCCAGACACCCGGGGCCGCGGCTGAGTTGTGCTCCGTCGTCGCGATGAAGTCGAGCCTGGCCGACCGCGCCCGGACGGCCAACTCTTCGGGGGTGAGTTCCCCGTCAGAGTGGAGGGAGTGGACGTGGCAGTCCCCGCGGTACCAGGCCGCCCCGCGTCCGACCGCCCGCGCCGACGGGAAGCTCAATCTCGACACGGTTCTCCTCCCAGAGACTTGTCGAGCCAACGCACCAACCGGGGCGCCCCGTTCCATCGCCCGCTGAGCGCGGTCTCGGTCGAGACGTTAAACCAAGAGCCCATTTTGAAACGATCAGTAACTCCGCGATGACCGCCGCGCCTATCGATCCCGGGTGCAAGACGGTCACGACGGTCACTGGATGCCTCCGGCGAAATGCGACGTGGTGTGCTCCTCATCAACATGATCCGCTGTCGTGGAGCAGCAACGGCGGAGGACTGGGCACCTGGCTCGGACCGGCCGGTCGCCGATAGGGTAAAAGTCCCCCTGCCTCGTGTCGGCCCTTCATGGCGAAGCAGGGAACACTGCTGTGGCACCCCTGTCCAGACAGCGGGACTCACGCGCAAGCCGCGTCATGGGTACCGTGCTGGAGACGAACTCTGTACGGACAGACCGGCGATCGCGCCGGATCGTCCGGCGGCCGGGAGGTGTCCTGATGCTGGAGGAAGCCGAGGAGATCGGCAAGCGCGTCCGCAGGGCGAGGTTGCGGTTGGGTATGCCGCAGGCCGACCTGGCGATGGCCCTGGGAAAGTCGCAGGGCTGGGTATCGAAGATGGAGCGCGGCCTGATCGAGCTGGACCGGGTCGGGCTGCTCAACCAGGTGGCCGCAGAGCTGCATGTCCATCCGAACGACCTGATCGGGCGGCCGTACAGCAGCTCCCCAGACGACAACCAGTGGCAGGTTGCCGCCTCGTCGATCTTGCGCGAGCTGCGCCGCTACGACCTCGTCCCCGTCTTCGACGGGGCTCCGCGGCCCGCACCACAGCTGTGGCGTGAGGTGACCCGACTGCACCGCTTGCGGGACACCGCTTCCAACGTGGCGATTCTCCGCGTTCTCCCGGACCTGTTCCGCGAGGCGCGCGCCCTGGCTGAGGAGTCGGAGGGGCACGAGCGGGAGGAGGCGTACGCCATCTACGCCGTGTGCTGCAAGTTCGCACACACCGCCGCCCACTCCCTCGGGCACCCCGAACTGGTCGCCATGGCCTGCGAGCGGGCCGCCTGGTCAGCCAGGTTGTCGGGAGATCCGGTGCTGCCCGCCGTCGCCGACTGGATGAGGGTCTGGGACATGTGGGCGACGGCTGACTGGGCCGACGCTCTGACGCTCTCGGACAAGGCGATCACCTCGGTGGAGCAGGAGTACGACCGTGGCGAGCCGCTGGCCGTGCGGGCCTGGGGCACGCTGCAGCTACGGGCTGCGGTCTCTGCCGCCCGAGCCGGCCGCGCCTCGGAGGCCGAGGACCGGATCGGACACGCGAAGGCCGCCGCCGAGCGCATGGACGCGTATGTCGGGGCACCGGTGTACGACCGGCATTCGCTGACGTTCTCCGCCGGGAACGTGCAGATCCACGCGATCAGCGTGGCCCTGGAGATGGGCAAGCAGGGCAAGGCGCTGGAGATAAACCGCCGTACCAGCCCGGGACTGGTCGGTTCGCTGCCCAACTCCCGTCAGGGACACCACCACATGGACGTCGCGCGCGCCTGGCTGTGGGACGGGAACCGGGGCAAGGCCCTGGCCGAGTTGGAGACAGCCGAGCGGATCGCGCCCCAGCTCGTACGGAACCACCCCATCGCCCGTTCGACGCTTCGCAGCATCGTCTACGCGGAACGAGCAGCCACGCGGGAGAAGCTGCGGCGCATGTCCGACCGCTTTCACCTGGACGGATAGGGGTCGTATTCCTCCGGCTCATATTCGAGGGTTGCCCTGTCCCTAACTTCAGGGCATGACGCGACGACGTTCTCCCCACCTTCCCTCGCAGGGATCCGGGTTAGGTACCGCAGCTCCCTTCCTTCCCCAGCTCGGCGACCTCGCCACCGACAGCGCCCGCGAGGACCGTGTGGGGGTCGTGGTCGCTCTCCCCGGTGAGGGCTCCGCCACGACCTACCACCTGCGCCCTCCCGGGGGCGGGACCCAGTGGTCCGCGCCCGCTGACGGGACGACGCTCAGGCCCGTGCCGGTGAAGGCCACCCACGCGACGCTGCTGGCCGGCCGGGACGCGGTCTACGACCCGAGGGCCCGGCAAGGGTCGGTTCCCGTCGAGTTCCACTTCGATGACGGCTCGACCCTCAATGGCGCCCTCATCCTCACCACGGCGGAGCTGGAGCGGTTGTACGCGCAGACCAGCCGCCTCTTGGATGCACACGAACGCGCCCTCGGCGGCACCTCGTGACCGGGGCACGGCGCCGCCATGCCCGAATCGCCGCGTCCAGAACCGCACGGGCCGACCACGGAGGTCGAATCGCGCTCACGTTCTTGGCCGTCGCCGGCCTGGTCGGACCGGCCTGGGCCCTGCGTGAGCACGCCGGCCCGCTCCTTGAAGGAGCTGGCCATCGGCCCACCGCCGTCGCACCGGACGCGAGCCTGCCCTCCGACCGCTGAGGCCGCTCCCGGCACCGCCGCCGTCTGCCCGCGCTCGACCGCCGGAGCCTCCCACGCTGCTCTCTCGTCGAGCGGCGCTGAAGAACCGCCCCGCTCAGCGCGGCTTCGGCTGCCCGGAGCGGGACGGCCTGCACCTCGTCAGCCATCTGGAACATCCACGCGTGATTCCCCAGGGAGGGACCATGGACATCCCGTACATCGTCATCGACCAGCTCGTCCCCGACCAGCAGCAGGTCTGGAAGACGTACTTCGGCGACGCCGACCGCCCCCGCTACATCGAGGAAGGCGTCTGGCGCCGCACCCAGGAGAAGGCCACCGCCGGCCAGTCCGGCTGGGCGGCCTCCGACGACGCACGGCGGCGGATCATCCACTACCGCTACCGGTACGGACTGGTGCCCACCACGGCTGCGCCGGCCATCGGCTTGACCGACCTGTACCTCTATCACTCCGCGTCCGCCCCAGCCGACGAGGTCGCCGCGCACCACGACGCCCTGTGGGATTCGCTCGCCACTGGCGGCTGGAAGGAGGCTCCTGGTGGATTCTTATGGACCCGACGGGATCTGAAGTGCCGGATCACCGAGCACGACGTCCACCCCCAGGACGCCTCTGCGGGCCGCACCCTTCCAGCCGGCTACCGGAGCCTGGACGTGCAGATCGCCTCTGTGTCCTACGCGCCGCCGCCCGCTGTCCGGCAACTGCCGTGGAACGTGCTCTCCACCGGAATCCGGTTCAAGGACCGCCCCGGCACGCCGACCCGCGTGCCGGACCTATCCGTCCTCGCGAACCTTCGACCGTTCCAGGTGGAGATCGGATGCGGTACGTCGGTCGAGGCGGGTATCCCGCCCCTGCACCGGCTCCACGAGATCTACCGGGTCACCGACCGCCAGGGCCACGAGCCGCGTGAGCATCGCTTCACTCTCTCCCCGACCGCGGACACGCTCCTCCATGAGGTGCTGACAGAGCCGGAGGAGAAGACCGCGGAATTCGTGGAAATGTTCCGTGCCTGCTTTCTGGCCGAGCCGACTCCGGCCATGTGGGCGCTGAAGGAACTGAAGGACGCCGGGCACCTCGTCGGCCCGGTCATCACCAACAACTTCGACGTGCTCGCCGCGCGCGCCGGCCTCGACGAGTGTTTCATGCGCCGCTACGACCAGGCCGTACCCGATGTCGAGTGGGTCGACGGCGCCAAGGCACTCCTCGTCGTCGGCCTGCACGCCGACCGACGCAAGGTCCAGGCTCGCGCCCGTGCTCGCGGCATGCAGATCGTCTACCTGGATCCGGAGGGCTTCTGGCACGACGGCCAGTTCATGCCGTACCCGCTGGAGGGGCCCCAGGACGGTGATCTGGTATGCCGGGCAACCGCCGCTGAGGCGCTGCCCGCACTCGTCAATCTCCTGAAACGGCCCGCTGGTTGATTCACCTGCACGAAGAGGGTTGCGCCGGGGGGTGACGCTAGCGTGACGCACCCGGCCGGCCCGGACTCACCGGGCGGGCGAGAGGTAAGGAAAGGAGCGCCGACCCCATGCGCGTATCCGTCATCGGCTGCGGTCACCTGGGCATCCCCCACGCCGCTGCCATGGCCGAGATCGGCCACGAGGTCATCGGCGTAGACCTGGACCAGGCAAAGATCGACCGCCTCAACGCCGGCGAGTGCCCCATCTACGAGGACGGCCTGCCCGAACTCCTCACCACCCACACCGCCACTGGACGACTGCGGTTCACCACCAGCCTCGAAGAGGCGGCCGAGTTCGCGGACGTCCACTTCCTCGCCGTGGGCACGCCGATCGACGCGGACGGACGGAGCTACGACACCGGCCAGGTCTTCGGCGCCGCCCGCGCCCTCGCCCCGCACCTCACCCGCCCGACCGTGATCATCGGCAAGTCCACGGTCACCGTCGGCACCTCCCGCGACCTCGGCGCACTCCTCGCGCGTCTCTCCCCGGCCGGTGAGGACGTGGAGGTCGTCTGGAACCCGGAGTTCCTCCGCGAGGGCCACGCCATCGACGACACCCTGCGACCCGACCGAATCGTCGTAGGCGTCCCCTCGGCCCGCGCAGAGGACGCCGTACGCCAGGTCTACGCACCTCTCCTGGCAAACGGGATCCCGCTGTTCGTCACCGACCCCGCCACCGCCGAACTCATCAAGGGCGCCGCCAACGCCTACCTCGGCATGAAGATCTCCTTCATCAACGGCGTCGCCGACATGTGTACCGCCGCCGGAGCCGACGTCCAGCAGCTCACCGAAGCCATCGGCCTCGACCCCCGTATCGGCCGCGGCGGCCTCAACGCCGGCCCCGGTTACGGCGGCGGCTGCCTCCCGAAGGACGTCCGCGCCTTCACAGCCTCAGCCAGCACCCTCGGAGCCACCGAGGCAGCGACCCTCCTGCGGGCGGCAGAGCAGGTCAACGAATCCCGCCCCACCGCTGCGCTGAAGCTCATCGAGCAGACACTTGGCCACCCCGTCGACGGCGTACGCGTCACCGTCTGGGGAGCTTCCTTCAAGGCTGGCACCGACGATGTCCGCGAATCCCCGGCCCTGGCGATCGCCGCGCTCATGCACCAGCGCGGTGCGACCGTCACCGTCCACGACCCGCACGCCGTGCCCACGGCCCTGCGTCGGCACCCGGAGCTCGACTACGCCGAAGCCCTCGACAACTCCGTCCAGGGCGCCCAACTGATCGTCCTGGCCACCGAGTGGCCCCACTTCCGAGAGGCCGACCCCAAGGCCCTCGCTCCACTGGTCGCGGACCCGGTCCTCGTCGACCTCCGCAACCTCATCGACGCCGACGCCTGGCGCATGGCCGGATGGACCGTGGGCCAGCTCGGACGACCCGCACAGGAATAGCCGAACCCATCGATCGGAGGTCCGACGTGGACACCCTGTGGGACAACATCGAGAAGCTCTCCACCGTCTGCCGAGCGGCCGGCGCCCATCTCCCCGACGAGGAGCTCAAAGCCCTCCAGGTCGGCAAGGTCGCCGAAGAGGCCGGCGAGGCCATGCACGCCCTCCACGGCCTGAAGGGCCTCACCACCTGCGGCGACGACCACACCTGGTCCGAGGTCCAGAACGACCTGGTCGGCGCCGTCATCGCGGCCCTCCTGGCGATGCACTACATCGACCCCACGGGCACCCGCACCACCTTCGACGAGATCCTCCACCGCCGGACGCGCAGGGGCCGCAAGGCCGCCACATCTGCCTGACAACCTCCGGACCCGCCGTCGGCCGCCCCACGCCAGGGGCGGCCGACGGCCATGTGCGAGCACGAGCCACGCCGGATGCCTTCGGAGCACAAGGCGGCTCGCCACGCGCTCCTCGGTTGCGCAAGTAGCACGGCCGGAACAAGCTGCACGGCCTGGAAGCACCCTGCTCCAGATCCCAATCAGAGGGCTCCGCCTGCCCGCCGTGCGACTGCTCACGCACAGCTTGCACAAGATCATCGAGTCGGGTCGCGGCCTCCTGTTGCCGCTCAAGATCAGAGGGCCAGTAGTTCGACGCGACCTTCTCCGAGAACTGGCCGGCCTGCACCGACGCGTCCTCGACGTGGCCCCAGAGTGGGCCGCCACGGCGCGGCCAGCATGTCAGAGATCGTAGAACCGGACGCACCCGGCAGCCCCACCGCGGCACGGGCGACTTCCTGCGCTACACCGAGGTCATCCGCTACGGGAAGGTCCAGGACCCTCCAAAACATGCGCGTAAACCTCCGGCCTTACAGCCCCATTCCGCAGCACCGAACGCATTCGCAAGCAGGTAAGCAGGCAGGCATACGAGTTCCGCACCCGAACACCTGGACAGCCCCCTATTCATGATTATCGCCTTAATGCACCTGAAGCCGTAACGCGTTCATTCATGCTAACGTCCACGCAGTTGCATGCATTCGTGAACCCCTCAAGTATTGGTGCGATCCCATGAATGATCTTTTCAGTGAAGGATTGGACGGCCTTCGGCCCCGCGGTTGGCGGCATCGGTCCGGCGGCGTCCCTTGGATCCCCGGAAACCTAGATCAAATCATGGATGGCCTATTTAGCTTGTTGGAGAGCATCAGGAGTGACGGCTCTGTCGACCGTCCGTTCGCATGGGAACACACGGGAACTGAAACTACCGTACGAAACGCACTGCATTCCATGGGGTCTTGCGGTCTGGTGCACCGGCCCGACAGGAAGGGCTACACGTCCCTAACTCCCGAGGGCGCACATGTTCTCGAAGAACGCGATTTCACCTACTTGATTCAAGTTTTTCATGCGAATGTCAAGTTCATCGGAGAGGCCCTTTCCCTACTTCGCGAAGGGCGGACCCATGGCGAGCTAAATGAGGCGGCACGAGACCTATACCAACTCCAATGGACAACACTTGACCAGGTCAGGAGGCGCACAACCTGGTTTCGCGCAGCTGGATTGGCCGATCTCTGGCAGGGTAGTAACCGACTCATCTTGACCGATCTCGGAATTCGCGTCTGCCAGGAATTGGCGATCGTTAACCCTAATGACCTCCCCGGGCTCCGGAAAAATAACATCGAGAGTGCCTCACTAGACGACCCAGGACCTCTCCTTGCTGGCGAGATCCAGCGACTAGACCAAAACGTCCTGACAGCCAGAAAGCCGCAGATTGGCTACATCGCCGGCGGATCCTCCGTAGCGGCTATCCGAACCATCGTCAATATGATGTCACCTGAAGTAGAACGCCCCTCATTCCTGGCACTATGCACCGAACAATTGGACGTGAAAGAGTCGTCCGCTGAGGCCTCACTGCATTCCTTGCGCTTGTTGGGCTTGATCGAACAAACTGGCCCCCGAACCTACGCTCCTAGCCAGATCTGCCTGGAATGGCTCTCGGCGGATCAGGCTATCGATCTGGTACGCATCCTGCACACCAAAGTATCGATGGTTGGAGAGGTGCTGCATGCGCTACCTCATGGCGGTGAGACCAGTGCCGTATTCCAATGGCTAAGAAAAAACTTTCCAGCAAATCCCATCAGTCGCGCCGAAGTTTCCAAGAGACTGCTCCTGCTCCAAGAGGCCGGACTGGCCGAGAGGATCACCCACACCTCCTATTCCATCACCGCACTCGGGCGGGCCCTCGCAGCGTCAATGCCTACATTGGAGATCGCTCCGCTCGAAACTCGGGTCGGCGAATCGGGCTCTGAGGCCATGCCGTCTACGAACACGACGCCCACCTTCAAGACGCTGGCTCGTGAGGTAGTCGAGGCGGCTACTGACAGCACAAGTCCAGCAAGGTTCGAAAAAGCTTTGGCGGCTTGCTTCGGATCGCTCGGACTCGAAGTCGAACGCTTTGGCGGCCCTAAGAGGACAGACCTCTGCCTTAATTTTTGGAATTCACCGACCGAACGTCGGCGCGTAATCGTGGAGGCAAAGACGGACGGGGCAGGAATCGTCGATGAGGACGATGTGAAATTCGACGCGCTGGAGGAACACCGAAGGCATCACCGTGCGGAGCAAGTTGTCATTATTGGTCCCGGATTTGGGGGTCGCCTACCCGGATGGGCAAAAGACAAGGGTATCCCGTTGATTACCGCAGAGGAGATTTACTGTTGGCTCATTCGGGCTGAGCACATCAGGCTTTTGCCACGAGACTTCTTCCGCATCGTCACTGCCGTGAAGGGCAACAGCACCTCTACGTTCGTGGATGAGTGGGATGCAGCAGAACGCGCCCTGGAGTCTGTCCACCGAGTGGCCCATTCCCTATGGGAGAGCGGAAACGACGAAAAGGATATTGAGTACAGTGGTGGCGCGCTGACCGTACGCGACATTTGGCGTACGAGGAAGGAGAATGCGTTGGATCCATCCGAAATCCAATCGGCCCTCGACTTCCTCTCCAGTCCCCTGGTCAGAGGAGCTGACGTTTCGAAGTCGGGTGAGTATCTGGCAACGTCTGCGCCTGACCTGGTTGCTGCGCGACTTCGCTGCCTGGCTGACGTTATCGAACGAGGCATCCCGAATCTTCCCGCACCCGGGCCACGTACGACTGACCTCCCAATTCAAGTGGCGACAGGCCACGCGGAAGTAGAGAAATCCGCGATCGCCGCTGCCCTTCCGTCTCAGGTTCGAGCATGGGCACGCAGCACCGGGCGCCCGGTGAGTGTGGCAGGACGCCTGCCACACACTCTGGTCGCCGAATATCTAGCTGCGCAGCGCCAGTCCCAAATTTAGGGATTGCGACGCCTACCTGAGGCTCCCTCGAGCGCGCCCAAATCTCCAGGGTGAGAGTGATGCATCAGCAATCACTTGCTGCATCACTGAACTGCGAGCTCTACTGAGATGAGCCACAGCCTCCCCCATGCCTACCTCATCCCACAGCTCAAATGTCCTGCCAGCGTTGGCGGGTTCGGTGAGCAGCTTGTCCAACATGAGCAAGCAAGCGCGAACTTGGGCCGCTCCCTCAAAGTCTGGGAGCGCGCCTATCTCCGCCTTTGCTCGGCTCAGGGAATCAAGGATGGGAAACAGGTACGGCTCCCGCTCCTCGAACGCCGCGAGGTCGATGGAACCAACAGAGGCCAGGTATCGGTTGGCAGCGTCAGCAGCCTTCGTCAAATGATCTTGGGCAGATTCGAAGCGAGTCGCATGGAATCGGGCGTCTTCCAGGCGGGCCTCCCAACGCACGCGGTCGCGGGCGAGGCCCAGCTGCGTCCAGCGCGTGACTACGCCCACGATGATCGCCGCTCCGCCTGTGAACATCGGAGCCAGCACGGCAGTTGAAGCAAAGTCCATCGTCACATCATCCATGTACTGCACGGCCCTCCACCAGATCTGATGATCGATGATCGATGATCCGAAACCCTCTGAAAAGTGCCCTCATGCCATTTAACGTTCACATATGACTGCAAGCAGCGGCGCCGCCGGGTTCTGGAGCTACACCCACCGCGACGATGAGAGCGAGGAAGGAAGGATCAGGCGACTTGCCACTAGAATCGCCAACGAGTTCGAAGCTATCACCGCCGAGGAACTCCACGTCTTCCTGGACAAGGAGGACATCAAGTGGGGTGACGAGTGGCGCAACAGGATCGACAGCGCACTCACTGGTTCAACCTTCTTCATGCCCATCATCACTCCTCGGTTCTTCAAGAGCGAAGAATGCCGCAGAGAGGTTCTAACGTTTTCGGGCCACGCGGCCAGCTTGGGGCTCGACGAGCTCTTGCTCCCGATCATGTATATCGATGTGCCCGGCATCCACAAAGACACCGTTCCCGATGAGGTCATGGCACTTATCTCCAGAAGGCAGTACGAGGACTGGACGCAACTTCGCCTAGAGGACGAAAATTCACCCCAATATCGCCAGGCCGTGCACCGCCTGGCTGGGCGCTTGGTCGAAATCCTTGAACGCGCTGCAGAGGTCGAGCCTCCGCCCGTCACCTTGACGGAGGAACCAGACCCAGAGGAAGAACCTGGGATGCTCGAACTGATGGCGGAAGCAGAAGCAGCTCTGCCCAGGTGGGGTGAAACAATGACCGAATTTTCGGAAACGATCCAAGTGATCGGCGACGCCACCACGGAAGCCGTGGCCGAGATGGAAAGGTCCGACTCCCGCGGCGCCGGCTTCGCAGGCCGTCTTCGAGCCACCCACCAACTGGCTGAACGAATTAAGGAACCCGTCGAGAGAATGGAAGATCTCGGCGTACAGTACTCCACCGAGTTGGTGAAAATCGACCCTGGAGTCCTCGGGATCATTCGCCAAGTCGAAACTGAGGGAGCGGAGACCGCCGAATCCGAGCAGGCCAAAGAGTTCTTCAAAACGGTCCGCGAACTCGCCCAGAACGGAAGAAGGAACATGGAATCATTCCAAGAGTTCTCGGATTCTCTGCAAGGCGTCTCAGGTTTGAGTAAGTCAATGCGCCCCTTGATCGGAAAGATGAGAGGTGCGGTGCAGCAGGTGATGGACGGACAGGCCGTTATTGATGAGTGGGAGCGTCGGATCGACGAGGTATCCGGCTAAGATTTCGCCGGGCCTGGCCCATCTACGCACTTCTGGCCACGCGCCAGTCACGCGTCAGATGGGTCGGGCAGCCACGGCAAACCACCACTCCTCCCAGGCACGTCAAGAACGAGTTCCAGCGCACCAGACTGGCACCAGAATGATCGGTCAACAGCGGTCACCACGAACCATTCTGACGCTACTCAGCTCACCCTAGATGGAGGCGTTTCCCCAGGCCAGCAGCTCTATCGCTCTCATGCGATCAGTGATTCTCAAGCTCAGAGCGCGAGTTCGATTCTCGTCACCCGCTCCATGACGAAGGCCCTGGCCAATGACTGGGGCCCTTTTATTTGCCGTCCAACGGCGCGGCCCCCACGCCTCCACTCGGAGCACGCGACAGCGGGCGTCAAGGCTAGGGGCCAGAGACCCGAGCAAGCGTGTGCATACTCCAGTATGCTTGCCGTATGTCCTCAACGACTCGCATCACCGTCACACTTCCCAGCGACCAGGTGGCGGAGCTCCGCAAGCTCACGGACAACGTCTCCGGCTATGTAGCGGAAGCCGTGGCCCGCCAGATCCGGCACCAACTGTTGGGCGACGACCTTCGCCGGCACGAGGAGGAGCATGGAGGCTTCAGCGACGAGGAGCTCGCCGAGGCCCACTCGAAGATCTTCGGCGCCACCAACTCCTCCAAGGGCGCGGACGCCGCGTGAGCGAGCGCATCGAAACCGTCGTCCTGGACTCGGAAGGACTCTCCGCCTGGATCGCGCAGGACCGCAAGCTCCTCGCGATGCTTCAGGTCTTCCACGACATGGGAGCCGACCTGGTGATCGGGGCGAACACCATCGTGGAAGTAACCCACCCCCGTACCAACATGCCCCGCCTGAACTGGGCCCTGTCCCGCATCAAGGTGGAGCCGGTCACCGAGCAGGCGGCGAAAGCGGCAGCGGAGCTGCTCAAAGGTGCCGGACTGCACGGGCACAAGTACGCCATCGACGCCACGGTCGCCGAGGTCGCGCTGCGCCAGCCGAAGCCCGTCGCCCTGCTGACGTCCGACAGCGATGACATGACCAAGCTCTGCGGCAACCAAGTCCGCATCATCCCCCTGTGACCAGTCCGCCCGCCCGGAGCACGCGTCGCAATGCCAGCTCTCGTGCCCCATCCGTGCCCAACAGAGCGGACAACAGGGGTCAGGTGCGGCATCCAGGGACCACAATCAACCGTCCCGCCCAACGGAAAGACACAGGTCAGAGCACCTTCGACCGCCCAAGAACCGCTGATTCCCAAGCTCAGAGCGCGAGTTCGATTCTCGTCACCCCGCTCCATGAAAAAGCCCCGGGCCAGCGGCCGGGGGATTTCCTGCTGTTCGGGCCGGCCTGACCATCCCGTACCACCTCTGCGCCTTGACCCTCTTCCCGCTGTTCAGCGCTCTTCCGTCCGGCCATCACGCCCCGAGCCCGGCTTCCAACAACATCTGCAAGGCGAGTCCGGTCTGACGCGTCGGCATGCGTCGACTGCCGGAGGCGTGCGGACGCAGCCCTCCCACGCACACCGTCCGACACCCGGTGCCGCCACTGACCGTCGATCGCCCTCGGGTGCCGGCGAGTCGGCGAGCCATGACACGGGCCCACCGCATGCAAGCCAGCCTTGATCTTCTCCCAGTCTCACGGGACGTCGGCAACAACCGCGCAGGAAGCATTGCATTTGCGCAACTTTCATTTAGGAAAGTAACCTACCCTGCAGAGAATGAACGATCGGCGAGGTGGAACCTGTGAACGGATTCGTTGGGCGTCGTACGGAGCTCGGCCTTCTTGATGACCTACTAGCTCCTGTACGGACCGGCGGACGCAGCGGGCGGCCCGGGCGCGCCGTACTGATCCGAGGCCGGCGACGCGTCGGCAAGTCCCGGCTCGTGGAGGAGTTCCTGGAACGCTCCGAGCTTCCTCATGTCTTCTTCACCGCAGTAGGCGGCTCGAAGGCCGAGGACCTGGCAGGCTTCGCCGCCGAGCTCGCCGTCTCTCCGCTCCCCGACGCCGGCCGCATCGCGGACTTCGCCACCCCGCAGACCTGGGACGCGGCTTTGAGCCTGCTCGCGAGTGTCCTGCCTCAGGACACGCCCAGCGTGGTCGTGCTCGACGAGATGCCCTACCTCGTGCGCGAGGACCCCGCTTTCGAGGGCGCGCTACAGAAGGCATTCGACCGGACGTTGTCCAAGCTCCCCGTACTGCTCGTCCTCATCGGCTCGGACATCGCGATGATGGAGCAGCTGAACACCTACGGTCGCCCCTTCTACCAGCGCGGCACCGAGATGGTCGTACCTCCGCTCAATCCGACCGAGGTCGCCGCCATGCTCGACCTCCCGCCGGCTGAGGCGTTCGACGCCTTCCTGGTCTCCGGCGGCCTCCCGCTCGTCCTTGAGGAATGGCCTCCGGGTGCCACCCTCTGGGACTACCTGGAGCAGGCGCTGGCCCGTCCGACGTCCGCCCTCCTCGTCAGCGGCGAGCGCACTCTGGCCGCCGAGTTCCCCACAGAGGCACAGGCCCGCACCGTGCTGAGTGCCATCGGACACGGGGAACGCACCTTCACCCTGATCGGCCGGGCAGCCGGCGACCTCAATCCAGGCTCTCTGAAACGTTCCCTGGAGCTCCTCACCAGCCGACGCATGGTGGGGGCCGACCTTCCGCTGTCCACCAGGCCGAGCCGCGAGAGCCGCTACCGCGTCGCCGATCCATACCTGCGCTTCTGGCTCTCTTTCATCGGCCCCGGCATCCCCATGATCGAGCGCGGGCGTGGTGACCGTGTACTCGAATCGATCCGCACCAGTTGGACGTCCTGGCGGGGCCGCGCCGTCGAACCTGTGATCCGCGAGGCCCTATGGCGCCTGACCGACGACCGGCTGCCCGAGGCCACCAACGTGATCGGCGGCTACTGGACCCGCACCAACGACCCTGAAATCGACCTCGTCGGCGCCGACCGATCTCCTATCGCCAAGAAGATCACCTTCGTCGGATCCATCAAATGGCTGGAGAACAAACCCTTCGACAACCGCGACCTCGCCCGCCTCGTCACCCACCGCTCCCAACTGCCCGGCACCGACGACGCCACTCCCCTGCTCGCCGTCGCCCGCAGCGGAAGCAGCGCTAACGGCATCCTCAGCCTCACCCCCGACGACCTCATCACCGCTTGGGCGTGACACGCCAAGGGCCGTTTCCCTGCAGTGACCGCGTTCGTGCCCCATCCGTGCCCTTCGGAGCGGACAACAGCGGTCAAGCCCGGTGCCCAGAGACCACACCGACCTTGCCCGGCCGCGCCAAACATGCAGGTCAGGGCCATCTTGGCCATTCGAGAACCGTTGATTCCCAAGCTCAGAGCGCGAGTTCGATTCTCGTCACCCGCTCCATGAAGCACTACCTCAAAGCCCCGGGCCGACAGCCCGGGGCTTTGTTGCTACTCAAGTGCTATCGAGTGCCCTGCATGCCCGTTCTGCACCCGGCGCGTCCGTCGACTCCTCCCGGTCTCCGGCACCCCCCGAGCACATATGTCAACTATGATAGTTGTTGTATGCTTCAGCGTATGGAGACGAAGACGTACACAACCATCGACCTGCGCAAGGGGATGGGTGAAATCCTGGACCGGACCCGGATCGCCGGTGAGGCCGCCGCCATCACCCGCAAGGGGAAGACGGTCGCCTACTTGGTGCCCGCCGAGTGGTTCGAGCAGATGGCCTGTCAGCAACAGTCGCACGAGGACCGGCACGAGGCGGCCTGACCCACCCTCCATACCAAGGAGCCCGAACCATGCCCGCCCATGCACTCCACTTCGATGGGTACGAGGGGGAACCCCTGCGGTTGCCGCCCATGCCCGAACGCACGCCTCAAGCACTTCGGTTGGCGATTCAGGAACACACTCCGCACCTCCTCCCGGACTTTGAGGCTCACTGGAAGCGCGTCATCGGCGACGCCTTCAACATCACCCCGGTGCCGGCCTTCATGCGCCTGTGGTGGACGCAGTACGCCATCGCTCGGAATCCCGTCCTCGACTCGCACCTTCGCGACCTCGAAGCCCGCGCCGCCAAGTCCGAGGACCCCGAGGAGTCCATCCGGCTTCTGGAGGAGTACAGCCGCCTCCGGCACGAAGCCGCTGAGAGGAAGCCGGGAGAGTGACCGACGAACCACTCCGGCCGCCCTGGCAAATGGACTGGACGAAGCAGGCGCAACACGACTTCCAGAACATGCCCGCCGAAGGCAGTGACCTGGTCATGAGTGCCCGTGCGGAACTGGTCACTGCCGAAGACCCGTACTTTCGGGGAATCGACGCCGATGCTTCGCTCCCCCACTGGATGACTGTCCGCCCGCTGGCCTCCACGAGCCCCGGTGGCCCCCACATCGTGGACTTGGCCGGTGGACGCGGCTGGCTCATCTACACCTTCATGCGCCGCCACGCCGACCCACAGATCGTCGTCACCGAAGCCTTCTGGGCCTGACGTCTGCACCACGGGCGGCTCCCATTTCCTGTCACCCGCTCCAGCACAAAACCTCAGTTTGATGACCATCCGTCGACGTGCCCCCTCCGTGCCCTTCAGAGCGGACAACAGCGGTCAGATCCGGCGCCCAGAGCCCTCGCCGACCTCACCTGATCCAGCCAAATATGCAGGTCAGAGCCACTATGGCAGCGCAAGCGCTTCCCAAGCTCAAAGCGCGAGTTCGATTCTCGTCACCCGCTCCATGAAGAAGCCCCAGGCCAGCGGCCGGGGGCTTCTTTGTATGCGGCACCTCGTCACCGTGCAGTCGGCTTCGGCGGCCTCTCCCTGGATAATCGACGTATGGCATCACAGCCCAGCCTTTCCGATCTCCGCCGCGCCAAGTTCGCCCGGCGTCTGCCCGCAGCACTCTCCGAGCTCGCCGGCCCCGAGCACGGCACGGTGAGCCTGCCACTGCACCTGGCGTGGTCGGGACTGACCAGGTTCGATCTCGATCAGCCCCGGCTGCGGATGAGCTACTACCGCATCGTGCTGGCCGAGGGCCAGCACGACGATCTGGTCCGGTATCTCGATCGCGGCCTCCTCGTCAGCTTGTGGCCCACACTGCGCACACTGATCAGCCGTGATGTCCGTGAAGTCTGGGAACGCTCCTTCCACGAACTCGCCCACAGCACCCGGGCCGCTGCGTGAACCTCACCGACCTTCACCGTCGCCTGCTTGCAGACGTTCTCGCCGCAGGCGGCTCTCTTACCCTCTGGCGCTAACCGGCGGCTACGCGGTCCAGGCACACGGCCTGGTCGATCGGCTCAGCCAGGACCTCGACGTCGCGACCGAGAACCCCGATCGTATGGAAGACATTGCCGCTTCCGTGCGAACGGGCCTGGAACAGCGCGGATGGCAGGTCAGTGCTCTGGAAACAGACCCTCTCTCCGCCCGCCTGATCGTCACCGACCCCGCGAGCCGTGAAGTGTGCGAGGTCGACATCCTCAAGGAAGCACTCTGGCAGCCGCCCGTACATACCGAGCACGGCTTGGTGCTGTCCCTCGAAGATGTCGTCGGGACCAAGGTCCGCGCACTGGCCGACCGCGGACTCGCCAGGGACCTGATCGACGTACAGGCCGCTGCGAACCGCTGGAGCCATGTCGAGCTGGAGGAGCTCGGACGGCGCCATGCCCGCGACTCCTTCGATTTGAGCGAGCTTCAAGCACGACTGGGCGGAGCCGACTGGATCGACGACACAGAATTCGCCGCCTACGGGCTCGACGAGCAAGCAATCACCGGGCTGCGACAGTGGGCACAGGCATGGGGCGACGAGATCGGCGAACGCCTCCAGGAGCTGGAAGCTCCGCACGAAGACTGATGGCTGCATAGAGACCGGGCGCTCAGCAGGATGCACATCAGGCTGCTCAGACCTCAGCGACCGTGCCCCATCCGTGCCCTTCGGAGCGGACAACAGCGGTCAAGAGCCGTGGCCAGAGACCGCGCCAACCTCGCCCCACCCGGACAAACCTGCAGGTCAAAGGCACTTTGACTGCCCAAGAGCCGTTGATTCCCAAGCTCGGAGCGCGAGTTCGATTCTCGTCACCCGCTCCACGAAGAAGGCCCTGGTCGGAGACCAGGGCCTTGTTTGCGGTCGACATCGCGCGACGCGAGACCCGCCACCGCAGTCTTCGGCTTCCACACATTCGTCGCTGCGCCCATCGCGAAGTCAGCGTCATCGAGATGGTCAACACCAGGAACCCTGTTCATTTCGCCTGGCCATCAGGGGCCCGGCTTGAAGAGCTCGAAGACGGGCAGGTGGCTCGCCCAATTGCTGCCAAACAAAGCCATGAGTATCAACACGGACCAGGCGGTTCCTACGGCAGCCATCGCCATGTCCGGCAGGCCGAGGAAGGCCAACCCGACAACGCCTCCAGCGATCAGCACAACTGCGGCGGCTACCCGTAGCAGCTCTCGGTCGCGGACCGGCTTCTTGCCTTCCAGCAAAGGCTTGGGGAGGAGCGCTCCAATGCATCCGTCCACATACTGTTCGGCGATCGTCGCGACCAAGCCGGCGATCTCGCTAAGCGCTTCGGCCTGGGGGCTGTGATCCAGAGCAGCTTCCGCCTCGCGCAGCTTGGCCACCACCTGGCCACCATGGGCCTTCAGCTCTCGTCGCCGGGGAGACAGGAAGGCGACTGTTCCCGAACGGCGATGCGCTCGCATCACGTTCCCTTCGAGACGGCGCAGCGCGGTCCCCACAGCGAAGAGCTTCTCCGGCCGCTGAGCGTGGCTGGCGCCATGCGCTTCCGCGCAGGCTCGAATCGTTGCCCTGCACGCCGAGGTGAGCTGGTTGCGGACGAACGGAAGACCGGCGCCTCTCGTCATCACACACAGCTTCATGAGCAGCGTGACCAAGATGGCCCAGGCTGCCAGCCAGTGCCAATGTGGCTCCCGCCCGCGGTAGAGACCCAGCACAATCCAACTGAGCGTCGAAGAGGCGCGGCCGCGCCGTTGAGGGTGCGGCCACTTCTGTTCTCCCTCGCCACGGCGGGTATGCCGCATCGGAGAGGCCGCTCCGGGACGTCGTCCCGGCTTCGGTGCCGACGGGACCGCCTGCGGCCATCGAGTTGTGTCAGACCTGCGTGTTGTAGGCGGTGACCCTGAACTCGTCGTTGTCATTACGGATGTTGACGTTCCCGAATCCCCAGGCCAAGTTCACACATCGCGACGTGGAGTAGCTGCTGTTGGACGCCCACCACACCCTGTCCGCCGAGTCGACGATCGCGACGCGAGTGCGGGGCTGGATTCGGGCTGACGCCGCGTTGTCGTAGATCCGCTCGCCATACCCCGGCGAGGATGCCGACGAGGCGTTGAAAGTGTCATTGATCCAGGCCTCCTTGCGGATCTCCCCCGTGCGGGTTGGGCCCGTGTACGTCCGATAGGCCGTGGCGCAGTCGGCGCCGTAGAAGATCTGGAAGCCTGGCCTCGGTTCGGCCGCCGCGGCGGCGGGGGCAGTGGCAAGTCCGCCGCCCAGGAGAGCTGCTGCCATAACGCTGGTGCTCAGGACTGCCTTGAAACGCCTGGATTTGACGGCCATGTGTGTTTCCTTCGGGCTAGTTGGAGGGCATTGCGGGCTGCGGGTGTGTGACGCCCCTCCCCGGCCTCACCCATGGACCTTAGGAACATCGTGGGCTTCGGACTTTGTCGTCCGAGCAGGGAACTTGGTCAGTCGTGCATCGTCCTGCGCGTGAGGTCATGCGCGACCGCCACGCCCGGTGTCAGCCCCGTACGTCGGGCACAACAGCCTGAGGTGGTGCGCCTTTTCCAGCAGTTCTACGCGGCCGGCCTCAGCAGCCGTTCCATCGCGGCACTACTGCCCTGCGTGAACCACGGCCGCACCACCGTCGCACAGCGCCGCATGCTGCACACCGAACGCGGCCACCTCGCGGCCAGGGTCGAGGAAATGACCGACACACTGCGCCGACTCGACCAGCTCATCACCGCTGCCGACCACCGCGGCGGGCTGGCTCACAGCCACTCGTTGAGGACTGCAACCAGCACGGTCGCCTCGTAGCGGACGGCGAGCTTGTCGTGCCGGGTCGGGACCGCGCGGTGCCTCTTGAGGCGATTGATGCCGCACTCGACGGCGTGGCGCTCGCGGTAGTCGGCCTTGTCGAAGCTCGGGGGCCTGCCGCCGCGGGAGCCGAGCTTCGTGCGGTTGGCCAGCTGGCCGGCCTTGTTCACACACGGCGTTGCAGCACTACGGCAGCGTCGGCTCCGGGCGCACTGTTGTCGGCAACACTGGTCTACCTGGGGGCTCCCATCCACGAGGGCCGGCAGCGATTGTCGCCACCGTGTCGCTGTGGCAGTTCTTCACCGGGCGGGCCTGACGGGCGACTCTGCGCTGGGACTTCGACGCACTCGCACCGGCTGTCCTCGGTGACCGAGGCCAGTTCTTCCGCCCACCCCTCCACGTGATCCGGCGACACATCGATCAGCATGACCAGACGGCGACATTATCGCCTGCGGTTCGCGGTCGGCGAAGTGCCGTAGCCCCGAACCGGTGCTCCGGGGGATCCGGAAGGGTTTCGGCCGTTGTGACAGGTGGGCCGGCAGGGGACGCCGGAGGCGTCATGGGCGGCCTGCACGCTTCCCCTGTACGCACCCTTGACTGCGGAGCCTGGTCGCTTTAGCGTCAACAGAAACTTTGCGCAATAAGTTCGAAACTTTCGATCCTCTGGGGCTCGACATCATAGGGGACGGTCACGTCCGCTTGAGCGCAATGTTTCTCCGTGGCGACCACAACAACCGACCACACAACCCTGGGGTGGGAAGCGCACTTGGACGGCATCGGGAGCGTAGCGGCGCACGTGGACGACGATTCGGATTACCTGACTCCGCCCTGCACGGCGGGGTGGAATGACGGCCCCGTCCAGTCATTACCCCTGACCTCGCTCACCGGAACGGGTTTCTTACGCGTAGCGGGCACGGACATGGGACACGCCCGGCTTCTGGCGGAAGTGGAAACGGAGCTCCCTCCCATTGTCGTGCACCGTTCGACGATGAGAGTCATCGACGGGATGCACCGCGTACAGGCCGCGGAGATGCGCGGTCGAACCACTATCCGGGCCCAGTTGTTCGACGGTGACGAACAGGACGCGTTCCTTTTAGCGATCGCCGTCAACGTGCGACACGGACTTCCGCTGACGGCTGCGGATCGGGCGGCAGCTGTTGAGCGGATACTCAGCTCACACTCGGAATGGTCCGACCGGGCGCTGGCCTCCTTCGCCGGTGTCTCGGCCCGCAGGGTCGCGGAGATCCGCAGGAAGCTGAAGACCGACGTGCCCGCGCTGGAGGCGCGGATCGGCCGAGACGGGCGGTTGAGGCCGGTCGACAGCACGCACCGCCGCGAACACGCCCACCAGCTGCTGTTGGTCGACCCCTCGGCATCCCTGCGGACCATCGCGCGGGAAGTCGGGATCTCCCCGGCGACAGTGGCGGACGTGAGGGACCGGATCCAGCGCGGGCTCGGCCCCGTACCTGCCGGAGTGCGGGGGAAGGCGAAGAGGACCGCCCGCGTCCCGTCCGGGCGGTGCCACTCCCCGCAAGGGCCGCCGCCGCCGTCCCTGGCCGAGGTCCTCGCGCTCTCGGACAGGCTGCGGAGGGACCCGACGGTCCGGCTCAGCGAGACCGGGCGAACCATGCTGCGCATGCTCGATTCCTGTGCCACCGTCGCACGGGAAAAGCAGAAGATCATTGATTTCCTGCCCGCCCATTGTGTCGACTCGGCCGAAAACATCATGCATGCGCTGGCCGATCTATGTCATTCATTCGGTGACGATTTGTCCCAGAGGCGGCATTCAATGACCGAGGAGTTCGCCATCGGCGGGGCCGTAGCCGACTGATCCGTCTGATACGACAGACCCGTAAAGCCGATCGCCGATGGAGTGAGTCCATGGTGGTCGGCTATGGGTCGTTCTCTGGAAATGCATGCGAGTCGGCAGCGTAGGGAACCCCGTTGTTCGGACCCGCTGCGCAGCCGTTCAACCGGTTACAGATAAGGGTCACATCCGTAGAGTCGGGCCCATGACGGAATCCCCTCTCAGGTGGGGCATCCTCGGTACCGGATGGATTGCCCAGCGGTTCACCGAGGACGTGCTCCTCCTCCCCGGCCACACGGTCTCCGCCGTCGGCTCCCGTACCGAGCGAACGGCCGAAACATTCGCCCGGCGGCACGGCATCGAACGGGCCTGGGGCTCGTACGAGGAGCTCGCCGGCGACGACGAGGTCGACGTGGTCTACGTGGCGACGCCGCACACCTCTCATCTCGCCCACGCGACTCTCGGCCTCGAAGCCGGCCGGGCCGTACTGGTGGAGAAGCCGTTCACCACGAACGCCGACGACGCGCAGCGCCTGGTCACACTCGCGCGCGACCGGGGTCTGTTCGCCATGGAGGCGATGTGGACCCGGTTCAACCCGCTGACCCGTCGGCTCCGGTCCCTGGTGGCGGACGGGGCGATCGGCGAAGTCACCGCCATCCAGGCCGACTTCGGGTTCATCTCGCCGTACGACCCGGCGCACCGCCACTGGTCCCCCGAACTCGGCGGCGGCGCCCTGCTCGACCTCGGCGTCTACCCGCTGTACTTCGCCTGGATGCTGCTCGGCGCACCGGAGTCGATCAAGGCGACCGCCTCCACCGCTCCGACCGGTGTCGATGCAAACACCGGCATCCTTCTCGGATACGCCTCCGGCGCCCTCGCGCTGCTGCACTGCAACCTCATCTCGGACTCTCCGTGGACCGCGGTGGTGACCGGGACCGAGGGCCGGATCGAGGTGCCCTCGCCGTTCTTCTCGCCGCACACCCTGGTGCTGCACCGCAAGGGCAAGGATCCCGAGACCTTCCGCATCGACGTACTCGGCAACGGCTACGCCTACCAGGCGGAGGAGGTCGCCCGCTGCTTGAGGGCGGGGGAAGCGGAATCACCCGTCATGCCGCTCGACGAGACCCTCGCCATCCATCGCAACCTCGACACGATCCTCGCCCAGCTCTCCCGGCAGGCGGTGACGCCCGGTCGGATTCCCCGATGACACGCCCTTGGCAACAGAACCCTTCTGGAGGAGAGACCGTTGAAGATCAAGCGCGTCATCATCACAGGTGGAGCCGGCTTCCTCGGATCGCATCTGTGCGACCATTTTCTTCGGGCCGGCGCCGAAGTGGTCTGCCTGGACGACTTCAGCACCGGGAGCCCGCACAACCTGGAGCGGTGGAGCCCGCAGGACGGACTGACGATCGTCCGGGCGGACGTTTCCGAGGGCATCGACGTAGGGGGCGATGTCGATGCGGTGCTGCACTTCGCCTCGGCCGCCTCCCCGCCGGCATATCTGAGCCGGCCGCTGGAGACTATGCGCGCCGGTTCCCTCGGCACATTCCACGCGCTTGATCTGGCCAGGGACAAAGGTGCCCGGTTCGTGCTCGCCTCCACCAGTGAGACCTATGGTGACCCGAGCGTCCACCCGCAGTCCGAGTCGTACTGGGGCAACGTCAACCCCATCGGCCCGCGGAGCGTTTATGACGAGGCCAAGCGCTTCGCGGAGGCGCTCACGATGGCCTATCGACGCACCCACGGTGTCAACACCTCGATCGTGCGAATCTTCAATACGTTCGGGCCGCGGATGAGCGGCGACGACGGCCGGGCGATTCCCGCCTTCATCACTCAGGCCCTGGCCGGAAAACCGCTCACCGTGGCCGGGGACGGTATGCAGACCCGGTCGTTCTGCTATGTGGACGACCTGGTGACCGGAATCGTCGGAATGCTTCGGTCCGACCTGGCGGGCCCCGTCAACCTCGGCAACCCGCAGGAGACGACCATCCTCGCGATGGCGCAGACCATCCGCGACCTCGCCGGCTCCGCGTCCCGCATCGTCTTCGTCGACCGACCGGTCGACGACCCCGAGTTGCGCTGCCCGGACATCACCGCCGCCCGGACCCAGCTCGGCTGGGCCCCCCGGACGCCGGTGGAAGAGGGCCTCATGCACACCCTCGACTGGTTCCGCGCACCTGCCGCGAGCCGGTCCCGCGGCCAGGGGATGCCCGCGGCCGTCCCGTTCAACTGACGCCGGGAACGCAGTTGAGCGGGACCGGCCCTGGAAAACGTCGCCTACGCACCAACGGATGGGATGGTCGGAAATGGCCAATAATGGGGGTCTGTCAATATGCGTGTTCTGCGGCGCCTCCGCGGGGGATTCCCCCGTCTACACGCAAGTCGGCTATGAGCTCGGTAAACGGCTGGCCGCCGGAAACCACCGGCTGGTTTACGGCGCCGGCGGTATCGGGGTCATGGGTGCGGTGGCACGTGGCGTGGCCGACAACAACGGCAGCATCGTCGGCATCATCCCGGAATTCCTGCGCGACCGCGAAAAGAACGACGCCATACCGTCGCAGAAAGTCGTCGTCACCGAGGACCTGGCCCGGCGTAAATCGATCATGATGGATCTCTCCGACGGATTCGTGTGCCTCCCGGGCGGCTACGGAACGTTGGACGAGCTCCTTGAGGTTATTTCGATGAAGGCGATGGGGATCGAGGACAGGCCCGTCGTCCTGGTCAATACTCAGGGATTCTGGGAATCGTTCGTCGAGCTGGTCGACGGTTTCGCCGGGCGCCGTTTCCTCCCTGAGGAGAAGCCCTTCGTCATCGTGGGCAGTGCGCTGGAGGCAATCGAATACATCGAATCACCCGCCCGCGCCCGGCTCGTCGCGACCATGGAATGAGGAAAGCGCAGATGGGTGACACCCTCGTCGGCCTGATTGCCACGAGCAGTCTGCGGCCGCCTGACTTCATAGCGGACCACGACCGCCAGGTCGTCGGTACGCGCTTCGGAGACGTGGCCGTGGACGTCGGAATGTGGGGCGCTGCGCGCGTGGCCATGGTGACCCGGGGCGGAGCACGCCATCCCCTGGAGCCGGGTCGCGTGAACTACCGGGGAATCGTCAGCGCACTGCGGTCCGTCGGCGCTCGCAGCGTGCTCTCGACCTGTGCGGTCGGATCCATCCGACGACACCTCGCGGTCGGGACGCTGGTCAACCTCGACCAGTTCATCGACTTCACCCGGCACCGGCCTCCCACACTCTACGGTGACGACGGTTTCTGCTTCGCCGACATGACGCAGCCCTACTGCGCCCGGCTGCGTACGCACATGAACGACGCGGCCCGACGCGTCGGCGCGCCGATGCACGACGGCGGCTGCTACGTCGGCGTCGACGGGCCGCGCTTCGAAACCGCCGCAGAGGTGCGGATGTACGGAATCCTCGGCGGCGACGTCGTCGGGCACACCGGTTCCACCGAAGCGGTCATGGCTCGCGAGGCGGGGCTGTGCTACGCCAGCGTCGGGATCATCACCAATGTCGCGGCCGGTCTCGGCCACGACGAATCGGTCAGCATCGAGGGCATCGGTCATACCCGTCAGCAGCACGGGGCATCCCTGGAAAAGGTCATGGCCGACGTGCTGGAAGCAGTGAGCGACGCGGGGCCGCCCGACTGCGGCTGCCCCGCTCTGCTCGGCAAGCGACAGACCGCCTCCTGGTACGGCGATCGCCCCGAGAACGGATAGCCCGCCGCGCGACGCCCCCGCCCAACTCGCCTCCGGCCCCGCTCCCACCGCGTTCCGGCCCCT
Organism: Streptomyces sp. NPDC102441; assembly: GCF_044765585.1. Taxonomy (NCBI): domain Bacteria; kingdom Bacillati; phylum Actinomycetota; class Actinomycetes; order Kitasatosporales; family Streptomycetaceae; genus Streptomyces; species Streptomyces sp. NPDC102441. Next base: position 112,687 of record NZ_JBIWKH010000017.1, on the reverse strand, counting down.
TTTCGACCGCTTTTCGCCCCCCTTTCGAGCACGGAGGAGAACGCATGCCGAACCCTGAGACGGGCCGTGCCTCATCAGGCGCAGCACAGCAGCAAGCAGTAGGCCTGGTGTTCGTCGGCTGCGGATACGCCGCCGACTTCTACGGAGCCACTCTGGCCAACTACCCGCAGGTCGACGTCAAAGGTGCCTTCGACATCGACGGCGAGCGCGCCCGCACGTTCGTCGCCGAGTACGGCGGCCGGGTCTACGAGAGCCTGGAAGCAGTCCTGGCCGATCCCGAGGTCGGCATCGTGGCGAACCTGACCCCGGTGAGCCAGCACCACCCCGTCACCAAGGCGGCACTTCTCACCGGCAAGCATGTCTACTCCGAGAAACCGCTCGCCCCTGCGCTGGACCAGGCCACCGAACTGGTCGAACTGGCCGCGGAACGCGGCCTACTGCTGTCCAGCGCCCCCTCCACCGTCTTCAGCCGGTCGGCGCAGACCCTGGTGAAGGCGGTCGGTGACGGCCTGATCGGCGCACCGCGACTCGCGTACGCCAATCTCGACATGGGAGCCCTGGCATTCATGCCGTACACCGAGTGGCGCAGCCGCCGCGGAGTGCCCTGGCCGTACATGGACGAGGTGCCCAACGGCTGCGTCATGGAGCACGCCGGATACCAATTGAGCTGGCTCATAGCCATGTTCGGCCCCGTGGTCCGCATGGCTGGGCACAACGCGCTGCTCCTGGGCCATGAATGGCCCACCTTGACCGAGGTGGCGCCCGATGTCTCCTTCGGCTTCCTGGAGTTCGCGAACGGCGCCGTCTGCCGGATCAGCATCGGGTGGGTGGCTCCCGCCGACATGGCCCTCACCATCGTGGGCGACCAGGGTTGCCTGTCGGTGAAGGACGTATGGCAGGCGTCGTCACCGGTACTGCTCCAGCGCCGGATCAAGGCGAGCGGCAAGACCAACGGGTATCTCGCCGAGGCCGAGCAGCTCCCGTTCATCCTCCCTGCCGCCGTCCACCGCTACGAGGACACCCACGACCTGACCGTCGGGGCCGGGATCGCCGACATGGCACGGGCGGTTCTGACGGGCGGACAGCCCTTCTTGTCGGCTGATTTCTCCCTGCACATCCTCGATGTGAGTCTGCGGCTCGCCGAAGGCCGGGGCGTTGCCGAGGACGTGCCCCTCCTCCACGCCGACGACGCCAAGCTCGCCCACGGTCGGGAGACCACGCCCGACGGGAGGGGCTGAATGCCGCGGCGCCGGCCGGCCGGCCCCGGCACCGAGGTCAGGCCGGCCGCGATCGCGGCGCTGGGCGCGCTCATGGTCGCCACCTTCTGCGTCGTGACCACGGAGAACCTGCCGGCCGGACTGCTCCCGCAGATCTCGTCCGGCCTCGGGGTGTCGCTGTCGGCCGTGGGTCAGCTGGTCACGGGCTACGCCCTGACCGTGATGCTGCTGACCATCCCCCTGACGTACGCCACCAGCCGGATACCGCGCCGCCCGCTGCTGCTGGGCCTGATGATGCTGTTCGTGGTGGCCAGTCTGGGTTCGGCCGCGGCACCGAACTTCGCCCTGCTGCTGGCCTCGCGTGCCGTGACGGCGCTGGTGCACGCCGTCTTCTGGGCGGTGGTCACGGTCACCGCCACCGGGCTCTTCCCGCCGTCGATGCGGGGCCGGATCATCGCCGCGGTGTACGGGGCCAGTTCCCTGGCGACCATCCTCGGCGTCCCCGCCGGAAGCTGGATCGGCCAGCAGGCGGGGTGGCGGCCGGCGTTCGTGGCTCTGAGCGCGCTCGGCCTGATCGCGCTCATCACCGTCATCGTCTTCCTGCCGACCACGGCGGTCGGGAAGACACAGGTGTCCGGCACCACAGTGCCGGACACCCGCCGTTACGTCGTGCTGCTGGTGACGATCGTGCTGGCGATGACGGGTCTGTCGACGGCGTTCACCTACACCGTGCCCTTCCTCACGGACGTGAGCGGGTTCTCCACGCAGGCGATCAGCCCTCTGCTGCTGTTACGCGGCGTGGCCGGTGTGGCCTCGGTGGCCCTGGCCGGCAACCTCGCGGACCGCCACGCGAAGCTGGCGACGACGGTGCCGGTGGCCCTGCTGTCCGTCTCGCTGATCGGCATGTATCTGGCGGGGACGGTGCCGCTCATCGCCGCCGTGCTGATGGCGGCCTCGGGTGTCGCACTGTTCACCATGATCACGACTCTGACGAGTGAACTCCTGGCGGTCGCCCCCGGCAACCTCTACATCGCCTCCGCCGGCGGAAACGCGGTGTTCAACGCGGGGACGGCCGCCGGGGCCGCGCTCGGCGGCCTGCTCCTGCCCGCCTTCGGCGTCCGCGCCGTCGTGTTGGCAGGCGGCCTGCTGCCCGCCGTGGCGCTGGCCGTGCTACTGATCGACCAGCTGATCAGGCGGGCACCGCACGGCCCGCGCGAGGCGGTAGCCGATCCCTCATAGCCGCGTGGCGCGCACCGGCACGGTGAGAACCCGGTCCAGGCCCACGACGCGATCGGAGCCTTCGAGGACGAACGACCCACGCAGCGGGAGGTCGGCACTCGACCGCCCGACCTCGGCGTGGATCAGACCGGGTTCCACCCTGCGCCGCAGATCCTGCCCGGTGAAGGAGACCCGGTCGGCGTGAACGGTGAACTCGACCCTGGCGGCATGCCCCGGTTCGAGCCGTACCCGCGCGTAGCCGGCGAGCCAGCGGATCGGCCGCACCACCGACGCCACAGGGTCGGCGAGGTACAACTGGACCACCTCCGTCCCGGCCCTCAGCCCTTCGTTGCGTACGGTGGCGCTGATGTGCACGGTCCCGTCGGTGGGAATGGTCTCGGCGTCCAGCACGAGGTCCTCGTACGCGAAGGTGGTCCACGTGAGGCCGTGTCCGAAAGGAAAGAGCGGAGTGGGATCCGCGGCGCTCACCTCGGTGGCTCCGGCCAGTGGCGGATGCAGGTAAGTCCCCAGCGTGGCGCCCGAATGGCCGGGCATGCTCACCGGCAGCCGTCCTGACGGCTCGACTCTGCCGGACAGCACCCCGGCGATCGCGGCCGCTCCCTCCTCGCCGGGGAAGAACGCCTGGACGACCGCCGCCGCACGTTCGGCCACCTCGCCCAGCGCGTAGGGGCGGCCTGAGATCAGCACGACGACCGTGGGCGTGCCGGTGTCCAGGACGGCCCGGGCGAGGTCGGCCTGCCGGCCGGGGAGCGCCAGCGTCTGCGCGTCGCTGCCCTCGCCGGAGGTGCCCAGGCCGAACAGCCCGGCCCGGTCACCGATCGCCAGGACGCACACGTCGGCATCACGCGCGGCGGCCACCGCGAGGGCGATGTCCGGGTCCTCCACTCCGTCGACGCGCCCGGTGGCCGCGACCCGGATCTTCGCGTCCGGCAGCTCCGCAGCCAGCGCGGCGGGCAGGGTGGGGGTCACCACACCGGACTCCAGGCCCACGCGCGACGCCATCTCCTCCAAGTGGTCGAGGGAGTTGTGGTTGATGAAGGCATAGCAGCCGAGCATGGCCAGCGGATCCTCCGCCAGCGGACCGGTCAGCGCGACGGACCCCCCTGCGAGCGGCAGCGTGCCGTCATTGGCCAGGAGGACCACCGACTCCTCGGCGAGCCGGCGCGCCATCGCCCGGTGCTCGGGCGGGTCCAGGTCATCGGGGCCGAGGGCCGGGAGAGCGTCGAGTTCGGTCTCCCACGTATCGTCGAGCATCCCCAGCTCGCACTTGAGAGACAGCACGTGGGAAGCCGCCAGGTCCACCTGCTCCTCGGGCACGAGACCCTCATACACCTGTTCGATCAGCGGCCGTCCGAAGCAGTGGACCGTGGGAAGCTCCATGTCGATGCCGGCCCGCAGCGCCAGGGCGGCGGCGTCGCCGCGCGAATCCGCGACACCGTGTTGGTTCTTGAGGTTCCAGACCGCGAAGTAGTCGGCCAGTACGAGGCCGGTGAAGCCTAGTTCGCCACGCAGCACGTCGGTGAGCAGGTGCCGGTCGGCGGTGGTGGGAACCCCGTCGACGTCGGCCTGCGAGACCATGACGGCGCGCGCCCCACCGTCGCGCAGCCCGGCCACGAAGGGCTCCAGGATGACATCGGTGAACTCGCGGGGGCCGCAGGCCACGGGAGCCATGTTCCGCCCGGCCGCCGAGGCCGAGTACCCGGCGAAATGCTTGACCGTGGCCACCACACCCGCGCCCTCCAGCCCCCTTACGTAGGCGGCGCCCAGAGTCGCGACCAAGTGAGGATCGTCGCCGATGGTCTCTTCCGTGCAGCCCCACCGGTAGTCGCGTGTCACGTCGAGGACCGGCGCCAGCCCCAGGTGGACGCCGAGCTTGCGCAGGCTGCCCCCGGTGGCCGCCGCCATCTCCTCCACCAACCCGGGATCGAAGGACGCACCCCAGGCCAGCGGGGTGGGGAACACCGTGGCAGTCCAGGACAGAAGACCGGTGAGGCACTCCTCGTGCACCAGCGCCGGGATCCCGAACCGGTTCGCCGCGACCACGGTCCGCTGGAGCAGGCGCAACCGCTCCAGTCCCGCCGCCGGGAGCACGGGTTCGGTGCCGTACACCCTCGTGAGCTGGCCGAGGCCGACCGCGGCCGCCTCCGACAGCTGCGGCGGCAGCGGGTCGGTGGCCCACTCCGGCACCGGCACCACCGGCCCACCGGGGCGCAGCGGCGCCGCCCAGTACGATCCGAGCTGCCCGACCTTCTCTTCCAGGGTCATCCGGCTCAGCAGATCCGCTACTCGATCGCTCACCGGCAAGGACGAATCCCGCCACGGCCGGCGGGCCGACCCATCGGCACCGACCTGCGCAAACGGTTCGGTCACTCGACTTCACCCTCTCGTTCGGGGCACGTTGGCTCGCCCCCTGAGACCGGGGAGCGAGGGATTGGGAGACAGAGCAACGTTCACCAGGAACGGCCGCCAACGTATCCCCCGCAGCCTGTTTCGGGAACGTCGCGGCGAGGCGCGCTGCCCCGTGGACGCGCTTGCCGCTGTTGCCCGCGCCCAGTACGTTCGACTCGCCCCGGCGGTGACGGAACCGGGGTCGCGGGCCGCCTGCCGCTCGCGGCCCGCCGGTGCCCATGGAGCGACCGCCCGGTGTCGGGTGATTCACGGGCTCGGAGCGCGAGTTCGGTTCCTGTCACCCGTTCCGTGGAAGAAGCTCCAGGCCGGCGACGCTACGGCTTGCCGAACGCGCGCCTCACCGGATGACGGCGACGGCTGCGACCCCGCCCGCATCCCCGCGCCCGACACGACGTGCCCCTTGGCCGGGGCGGCACAACCCGAACCCTTCTTCCGCAGGTATGTCGCTGAGACAGAACCCGGACACGCGCAGGATCATTTCAGGATCGCCTCGGTCCTAGAGTCATCGGTGCAAGCAGGAAGCACCGCAACCAAAAGCCGCTGGAGATCATGATGCGTTCGCGCCTCGCCACCCGTTCCGCCCGTCTCGCCCTCGCCGCCGCGGCCGTGACGGCCCTCGCCGCCACCTCCACCGCCTGCAGCCCCGACGACGTCGCGAACACCAGCAGCTCCTCGGCTCCCTCCACCGCCGGCGGCGGGACCGACAGCCCCTCCACCAGCGGCTCCGGTTCCAGCGACTCCGGTTCCAGCGGTTCCACCTCCGCCCCCAGCGACTCCAATGCCAAGGCCGCCGATTCCGGCGACGGCGAGAAGAGTGGCTACGGGCAGTCCTGCGGCACCAACGACCTGGACTTCACGCTCACCTCGGAGTCCCAGGCCGGCGGCTACTACCTCGTCACCGCCAAGGCCAAGTCCGGCATCACCTGCTACCTGGACGTGAACACCCCGAGCGTGCAGTTCGGGTCCGAGGCCGACGGTCTCGCCTCCCCCGTCGGACAGGGCGGCGAGGACCCCATCAAGCTCACCGGCTCGACCGCCGCCTACACCGGTATCAGCCCCAAGAGCGTCAACAGCAATGACGGCATCGAGTTCGAGAACGTCATCATCTCCCTCACCAACGACGATCCCGACCCCGCCGAACTCAAGCTCCCCGACACCGCCAACGTCAACAAGCCCATCGTCACCAACTGGGCCACCAGCCAGGACGAGGCCGTCCCCGCCATCGCCTGACGAACCGGACCGACACCGCCGACGTAGGGCTCTGCACCATGGCGCCCGACTCGTAGAATGCGGTGAAAAGCCCCCACTCAGCTGCTGTCCGACGTGCGCTCAAGGCCACCGTGCAGGTGGCCTTCATCCTCGTCGACGAGCCGGCCCCGCCCGGAGCGGGAAGTTCTTCATACGGTCACGTCACGCTTCCGGCAGTCGCTTCGCGATGTTCCGTACGACGTCGGCCGCGATCCCCGCGGCGGTGGCGCACAGTTGCTTGGCCGGCTGCGGGGCGTACACGGTCAGTTGGAGGAGTTCGGTCGTCCGGTCACCGACCGAGTCCGTGTAGGTGCGGTGCGGGGTCCGTACGGTGCAGCTGTCGTCCTCGGCCTCGTCCGCGATGAAGTAGCTCTCCGTGCCGGCCACGTTCACCGGTGTTCCGTCGTCGGTGTCCAGCGAGTTGTCCCGACTGATCTGGATCTCCACCGCGCGGTTGCCGTCGCCGCTCGACCAGTCGCAGTCCCAGGAACCGAAGCCTCGGTCCTGGTTGTCCATCTCGACGCCGGGAAGCCGCTTGAGCTCGTCGGCGCCGAGCAGTGTGCAGGTGTCGAGCCGGGCCAGGGAGTTCGTGGCCGGCGCCGGCGAACGCCGGGGCACCGGGCCGTCGGCCAGCACGCCGACCACGTGATCGGTTGCCGCGTCGGCCATCAGGCACGGGTCGGGGGCCGCCTCGCCGAGCTGCTTCCCTCTGACGCGGATCTGCTTGGCGTCAGGGGTCAGGACGGCCCGATCGCAGGCTTCCTCCTCACGTTTGAGTGTCACAACCGTCACGCTGCCCACCACGCGGGTGGACAGGACCTCGTCGAATTCGTCCCGGTCCGAGTCGAGATTGACCTCGACGTCCGCGATGTCGTCACCGCTGCTGTTGCGCACCAGGACGTCGCACCGGTCGACCTCCCCGTAGTCAGGGTCCAGTGCTGTGCTGCCGAAGCGGCTCAACGAGGCCGCGCCGAGCAGCCCGCACGGATCCGCCGTACGCTCGTCGCCGATCGCACCGGCCTGCGCCGTGGCCGACGGTTTCGCGTCGGTCACGTCGTTACGGCCACTCCTGTCGCCCTCGTCCTTCGAGCCCCACGGGCCGAACAGGAAGAGACCGGCCGCGATCGCACCCGCCGTGACCAGCGCCACCACCGTGACCGCCAAAGGGTGGCGTCGTCGGCGTACGGGCCGTGGCGGCCGAAGCATGAAGGGCGTGAAGTCCCGCGAGTGGTTGAGGAGTCGCGACAAGCGGAGTGTGCGGGGCCCCAGGTCCCGCGTACGGCCGTCGTTCAACTGCTCCTGAACGTGAGGGGGCGGGGGTGCGGCGCGCGTCAGCAGCTTCTGAGCCCTGGGGGCGTCGGGCCGGCTCCCGGGCTCCACCTCCAGCAGAGCGGTGAGCGGCCCGTACAGCGGACCGGCCCGGTGCATGGGCTCGATGTGTCCCTCGACGGCCCGGGCCAGATACGCCATGAGGTGTTCGGCCTCCCCGTACGGCGACTGGCCCTCGACCGCCCAGAACAAGGAGGCACCCAGGGAGAACACATCGGACTTCTCACACGCGGACTGCCCCTTGGCCACCTCCGGTGCCAGATACCGGGGTTTGCCACGCACGCCGGCCGTGGTGCTGTGGGTGACGTCACTCCACAGGGCCCGCGAGATCCCGAAGTCGGTCAGTCTCGCGATGCCTTCGTCGGTCACGAGGATGTTCTCCGGCGTCACGTCCCCGTGCACCACGCCCTCGTTGTGCGACTTCGCCAGTGCGGCCGCGATCTGGCAGCCGATCGACCCGGCCTCCTCCGGCGTGAGCAGCCCGCCCTCCGCCACGATCTGCGCGAGACTGCGCGAGGGGACGTACTCCATGATGATCCAGCAGGTGCCACCCTCGTCGACGAAGTCGAAGACGCCCACGATGTTCGGGTGGTGCAGCCGCCCGGCGTTACGCGCCTCGCTCATGAGCCGTCGCGCGGCCCGGTCATCGTCCAGCCGTGCGCACTTGACCGCGACCGACCGTTCGAGCCGCTCGTCCCAGGCCAACCAGACGACACCCATCCCGCCTCTGCCGATGGGCTCCTGCAGGAGATAACGGTCGGCGATCCTGCCCCCGGCCTCCGGCGTCACCAGTACCGCCCCACCCCTCGCCACACAGCCGACCACGTCGGCACAGATGACGGAGTGTACCCATCCCGCGCTTGACGGTGATCTTCTTTACCGAACCTCGCGCGGACCCGCCCAGATCCCCCACACAGAGCGAATGCAGTCGGGCATGCGGACCGCTCAGCCGAGTGCTCCGGACTGGCGGTACGGGGGGCCCGCACCTGCGTCGTCCGGTGAAGGTCGAGGCCGCGCAGCACGCCCCCGGGACCGAACCGCAGAGCCGCTCGGCGACCGCCGTCCTGGGGGCCCGGGGCCTGCCTGGCCGCAGGCGGCCGTCAGATGTGTGTGTTCGTGGCCCACACCTGCTTCCCACCGGCCCTGATGACGACGTTGCCGTCGGGCTGGATGACCAGGGTGGCATTCGTGAAGCCGGCGGGATTCGAGGCCCATATCGCTTGACCGGCCGCGGTGCGGATGACGAGATTGCCGTCATCCTGGAAGGCCGCCACGTTCTTGCTGCCGGAGGTGCCGGCCGCCCACATCACCCGCTTTTCCTGCCGGTCGTAGAGCACGAGGTTGCCGTCGGCCTGCATGCCCAGCTGCAGCCGTTCGGACTTCCAGGAGGTGGCGGCGCGCAGCTTCGCGACCGGCTTGATGACGACGGGCGCCGGGGTCTTCGTGCCTGCGTCGTCCTCGACGTGTTCCGGGATCTCGGCCTGGGCGGTCGCCCGCCCCGTCGGTGAGGTGTGCTTCGCGGTCCCTGCGCTGGGGGAAGTGGCCTTTGTGCTCTTGCTCTTGTCGGCGGGCTTCTTGGGTGCCGGCGACGCGGTTTCCAGCCCTCCTGGCACGCCGGCCAGGCTGCTCCTCGCCTCCGGCGATGTGGTCGAGTCGGCAGCCGAGACCTTGCTCGCGCCGTCCGTCGATCCCTTGCCGTGAGTCAGGAACGGAAGGGCGATCAAGATCACCGCCACAACACCCCCAACGGCCGACAGCACCTTCATCCGGCGGCCGCGTGAGCGACGGTCGTCCGACGGTTCCCGCGGCACTTCGCCGTCCTGCCACGCTCGGGCGTCCAGGTGCTCCGGGTGGTCCGGTCCGGCCATCGCGGCGACCCCGGTGGCCGGCCCCTCCCCCTCCTCGGTCTGCGTCTGCGTCAGGGCGTCCCGCTGCTCGCGTAGGCTCTTCAGCCGTTCGCGCAGCGCTTTGGTTGCCTCGTCCGAATCCTCCGCCTCAGCCTCGTGCCCCGCCCGCGTGTGTGCGTGGTCGGAGGAGGCGGACGTGGCCACCGGCGCTTCGTCGTCCGTCCGACGCCCGTCCGGCCGTTCCCCGTCGGCGCGGAATCCGCTGCCTGGCCGCGGCCGGGGCGACGAACCCGGCTTCCGCCCCCCGGTCGCGCCGACGGCCCGGCGCACGAGAGGGCCGGTGCGACCGGGCGTCTCCGGTTGCACCGCGTCGTCTCCGTCCGTGCCCCGGGCGGTCACAGCGCACCCTTACGGACGGTGCCGACGACAAGCCGCTCTTCACCGGGGTAAGCGTCTGTCGGCACTCGTCCCGGTATGCGCCGGGATCGTGCTGTCGTGCTGGTCATCGTCAGTGCTCCTCGGCATCGTTCTTGTTCGGAAACCGCTGCGCCGGCCGTCGGTGAGTGTGTCGGTGCCGCTCGGATCGGCGTCGAGGCCGGCGATCAGCGCGCCACCATCGGCCGGTGCGGCCTGGGCGGAAGCGGACCGGGACCTTGTCGGGCGCACAGGGGGTACGTCCGACGGTGGGGACGGCGCCGCCTGCGGCTCGAGGCCAAGGCCCGCCTGCGGCCCCGGCTCCCGCTCCGACTCTAGCTCCGATCTCGCCCGGTTCGCCGTGTGCCATGCGAAGTCGAGTCTCGGTGGCGGCAGATGCCGGCCGGCCGGGATCGTCTCTCCGCCGGGGCGACGGGCTGGTCCTCGGTGACGGGCGCGCTGGGCTGCTCGGCGCCCGGTGGAACCCCGAGGACGCCCTCGATCCGGCGGGCCGTCTCGTCCGGTCCCAGGCCCTCGACGCACCGTGCGGCGAGGGCCTGACTACCGCTTCGGTGGAGTACCACCTGTTCCACAGGGCGGCCCGGGTCGTGACCTGAGCTCGGGGAATTCGTCCCGGCGCCGTCCTCGAACAGACCCGGGCCCGTCGAAGGCTGACTGCGGCCCACTGTCCACCGGCCGAGACGAACTGAGACTGAGCGGAACTGGTGCGTCAGGCAGGGAACCTGGGACATCCGAAACCCCTCATAGTCGATGCCGTAGACCATCAACTCCCTCTCCCTGAAGGCACGATGACTCAACTCGCACGCACTTTCCGTAGCACTGCCCGCACCGCGTCACTGGCTGTGGCGGCGCTCGGCACCACTGCCGGGCTGCTCGGTGGCTTCATGGCCCCGGCCGCATCTGCTGCCGAGCCGGACCAGCCGACCTACGACAACTACGTGGCGCTCGGCGACTCGTACGGCTCCGGCGCGGGACTCAGCCTGGTGGATGACGCCGACTGCGATCGCACCCAGGAAAGTTATCCTGCGGTGATTGCCGGGGCAGTGAAGGCGAAGTCCTTCAAGAACGTCACCTGCAGTGGTGCCACCACGGCAGAGATGGCCAAGGCTCAGGGCACCAACCCGGCCCAGCTCAGCGCCCTGTCGGCCGACACCGATCTGGTCACGCTGACCATCGGGGGCAATGACATCGGGTTCACCGAGATCATCACCAACTGCGTCGTCGGCAGCTTCAGTGATCCGACCGGCAGCCCCTGCAAGACGCAGTACAACGCGTCCGGCAGCGATGCCATCACCACGCGCATCAACTCCACGGCGGCAAAGCTCACGGTCAGCCTGGAGTACATACGCGCCCTTGCGCCCAAGGCCCGGGTACTGGTGGTCGGTTATCCGTCGCTCGTGCCGGACGACGGCAAGGCCTGCCGTCCCGGCGTCCCGTTCGCGGACGGCGACGTGCCCTACCTCCGCGATGTGAACAAGAAGCTCAACCAGGCCCTCGCCGACAGCGCCAAGAGCGCCGGCGCGGAGTACGCCGACACGTACACGATGACCATCGGCCATGACATGTGCCAGAACGAAGCAGACCGGTGGATCGAGCCCATCGAAACGAAGCTCGCACCGGCGCACCCGAACAGGTGGGGCCAGTACGCGATGGCCTACGGCACCTACAACCAGCTCCGCAAGTAGGACCCGGGCTCCGAACGCTTCGGAGTGCGGGGTGCACCTCCACAGGAGCATGCCAAGGCTTCTCCCTGCACACCTCCACTGACTGAGGGGGCATGCTCATGGCACGGAGCCATGAGCATGCCCTTCGCCATGCCGGCGTACGGGACGCCCGCCCTGCGAGGCACAGGCGAGCACCGGCCCCCGCGTCTCCTGTCTCTTGTCTCTTGTCTCTTGTCTCTTGCGAGGCGCCACCGGGACCGCGCCGGAGGCGCTCAGTCGTGGGGTGGCATAGCGTTTCCCATGACGGGCCGGGGCCGACAGTGGCGATACGGGACGGCGGATCAGCGGTGGAGCAGCACGAGGGCAGAGCTTCCCGTCACGCGGATGACGGATGGTGGTCCGGCCGTCTGCATGAGCTCTGGCGCGTCGCCGAAACGGCGCAGGACGTGTCGGGGCTGGCCGGCTCCCTCTACGACATGCTGCTCCGTATGCCTGGCGTTCTGGCCGTCGTGGGTACCCGCTGGAGCGGGGGGCTGCTGCACTATCTGCGCGGTGTCACCTTGGCGGAGCCGATGCCGACGCTCGTGGAAATCGAACAGGAGTACGGCGAATCCGGCGCCGCCGGGGCTCCGGACCGTGATCCGACTGTCACGGTTCACGATGTGTCGGGGCTCGACGGTGCCATGCCGCATGTCCAGGTGCTGGCGGCAGCCGGAGCGCGGAGCGTGGCCGAGTGCGCCGTGCCGCTGGGGCAGGGCGGCTGGGCGTCGTTCATGGTCGGCACCGCGGACAGGGGCGCAGTCGATGTGACGCTGCGGACCCGGCTGAAGCAGGTGGCCGAGGTCGCCATGGTCTCGGACACGCGCATCATGGCGCGGCGCGACGACGAGGTGCGTCAGGTGAGTGACGCCTTCCTGGCGGAGGCGTCGTTGCAGATGGATTCGAGCCTTGATGTGGAGAGCACCGTGCGGCGGGTGGCTCGTACGGCCGTTCCGGCCATCGCCGAGGGGTGCGTCCTGCATCTGCGTCTTCCCGAGGGTCTGACACCCGTGTCCTTCGCGCACATGGACGCCGGTGAGCAGCAGTGGCTCGGCAGGGTTGCGGCCCAGGACGCCTGGCTGACGGATGTGCTGCGGCGGGTGCTCGACAGCGGCCAGGCTGTGGCACTGAAGGGTGAGGCGCTGGAAGGTGGGCCCTTCGGGCCCGCCTCGTCCGGGGCGGGCCGTGCCGTGCGCGCGATCAGTGTGAACCCGCTCCAGGCCCGGGGCCGGACCCTGGGCACCCTGACCTTCCTGTACCACCGGGTGGACGTGGCCGAGGGGGCCTCGCGGTTCCTCGCCGGTCTGGCCGACCGGGCCGCGTTGGCCATCGACAGCAGCACCCTGTACGAACAGCGGCGCCGCCACGTGGTCTCCCTCCAGCGGCATCTGCTCCCGAGGGAGCTACCGCGGATTCCGGGACTCACGCTGAGTTCCGCGTACGAAGTGGGTGACGTCTCTCTCGATGTGGGCGGTGACTTCTACGACGCCGTCCCGGGTGCGGAGGGGGGTGTGACCCTCCTCATCGGTGACGTCTGCGGTCGCGGGGCGGAGGCAGCGGCACTCACGGGGCTGGCCCGCCATACCCTGCGCACCCTTCTCGAGGACGGCAGCACGCCCGAGCACGCACTGGGGCGGCTGAATCAGGCCCTCGTCAGGGAGGGCACATCACGCTTCGTGACGGCGCTCGTAGCGGTGCTGGTGACCGACGGAGAGGGGTTCGGTGTGCGCTATTGGAGTGCCGGGCATCCGGCCCCTCTGGTGCGGCGTGAGGAAGGCACCGTGGAGGAACTGCCGGCCCACGGGGATCTGCTGGGCGTACTGGAGGAGATCGAGTACGGATCCGGATCGGTGCACCTGGCGCCGGGGGACGCGCTGGTGATGTTCACCGACGGAGTGACCGAGGCGAGAGCGGCCGACGGGACGTTCTTCGAATCACGTCTCCAGGACGCGGTGGCCCAGAAGGGCGCCGGCGATGCCCAGGGGTTCGCCGAGCGGCTGGCGGAGGCGGTTGTGGGGTTCCGGGCGACCGGGGCCGATGACATCGCCGTACTGGTCGCACGGGCGGAGGGCGTCGGATGAGCGGGGCTGCCGGGGAGCACAGGATCGACCACGATCTCGTCTGGGTGGTCGAGGATTCGGCGGAGGACGCCGAGGCCATCGCACGGGCGCTCGGTCGCACCCATCCGGGTCTGGCACTGGAATTCACCGACCGGGGGACAGGATTCGTCGAGCGGTTGCTCGGGGCCGCCCGACGGCCGGGGCTCGTTCTTCTGGACCTGAACCTGCCTGGTCCCAGTGGAGCCGAGGTGCTGCGGGCGATCCGCTCCCGGCCCGAACTGGATGACGTGGCCGTAGTCGCCTTCACGTCGTCCACCGGACCGGACGAGGTGGACACGACCTATGCGGCGGGCGCCGACAGTTACATCTACAAGCCGGTCAACTTCGAACTCTTCCGCGCGGTGCTGAAGGGGGCTGTCGACTACTGGCAGAGAAAGGCGAGGGACGGGGACGAGGGCCCCGCCGCTCAGCCTCCTTCCTGACCCAGGGTGAAGAAGAACGTGGTCCCTCGTCCTGGTTCGCTGTCGAGCCACAGCTCGCCGCCGTGGCGCTCGACGATCCGCTTGACGATCGCGAGGCCCACACCGGTGCCGCCCCCGCGCTCTCCGTGCCCGTGCAGTCTGCGGAACAGCTCGAAGACCTCGTGCTGCTGGTCGGGCGGGATGCCGATGCCGTTGTCCCGGACCACGACGGTCTGCTGTGGGGGCCCGCCTGCCGGTGGGCGGAGCCTGTCCACCAGGACCTCGACCGTACGGTCGTCCTGGTCAGCGGCGTACTTGGCCGCATTCACCAGGAGGTTGACGAGCACTTCGTAGAGCCGGTTCTCGTCGGCGTACACCTCGGGCAGGTCATGTCTGATGACCCGCACCTGGGCCTCGGCCAGGCGGTCACCGGCCACTTCGAGTGCGGAATCCAGCACCCGGTCCAGTGGGACACGGGTGCGGTGCAGCCCGCCTCTGCCCAGCCGGGCGAAGTGAAGCAGCGAGTCGAGCAGGTCGTCCATCCGGCCGGCCAGTCGCTGCATGGTGTGCATCCGGCGGACGGTGGTCGCGTCGAGCTCCGCTGCGGCGTCCTCGATGACGAAGGCCGCGGCGTTGGAGATGCCTCGCAGCGGTTCCTTGAGGTCGTGAGCTGCCACGTGGGCGAATGAGTCGAGGTCGGAGTTGGTGATGCGCAGCTGTTCGTTCAACGCCGCGAGTTCCGCCTCGTGCCGGAGTACGAGTCCTGTCAGCGTGCGCCAGAGCTCCTGCGCGGTGGCACGGTCGGTCGGCGTCCAGGGCAGGCACTGTCCGTGCACCACCGCGCGGAATACGGCACCTGAGCCGCGAGGGGTGAGCCGTTCGCCTCGCGGGCCGACCTGGACGGGCCTGGTGGGGTCGGTGGCCCATTGGCGGGCGGTCGGACGGGCCTTGCGGAACCAGGCGAGGTAGTCACCCGAGCGGCTCAGCGTCACCATCAGGACCCCTGCCGGGCCGTCTTCCGTCATCTCGTCGGGACAGTCCGGCTCCTCCGAGAGGCGGTCCGTGCTCCAGACCGTGCCGGGTGCCGGCCCTGCCGCGCGTGCCTGGAGGGCCTCCAGCAGAGCGGGTGGAACGCTCATCCCGCTGATGGTCCCGCGGCCGCCGCGGCAGAGCGCCGCGCCATCGGCGTCCAGCAGGTCTCTGAGGGCGTCGTCACCTGCCAGGAGTGAGTCCTCCACGTCCGATGTGACCCGGGAGATGATCCGGTCGAGGCGCGCGCGGGACGCGGTGAGCGCCTCGGCCTGCTCCCGTTCCTCGATGACCGCGAGCTGGAGGGAGAAGGCCACACCGAAGAACTCACACGCCGCCCGCAGTTCAGGGGGGACGGTGACAGCGCCGTAGCCATGGCAGGCGATCAGCCCCCAGAGTTCGCCTTCCCGGAGGACGCTCACCGACATCGACGACTTCACACCGATGTTCCGCAGATACTCCAGGTGGAAGCCGGACACCGTGCGCAGCACGGAGTTCGACAGGTCCAGTGGCAGGCCCGAACCGGCTCGGAGCGGAGGGTGCAGACCCACACTGGTGTCGTCCACGTCGGCGATCGCCCGGATCCAGTTGTCGCGGTAGAGCCGCCTCGCCTGGGGCGGGATGTCGCTGGCGGGGAACCAGAGTCCCAGCCAGGGCTCGCGGCCCTCGGTGATGTCCTCCGCGACCACCTCTCCCGGCCCGTTCTCTCCGTCGAAGCGGTAGGCGACCACCCGGTCGAAGCCGGTCAGCGCCCGGATCTCACGGGCGGCCGCCTGGCAGCACTCGGCTGCTGTCGTCGAGGACCGCAGACGCGTCAGAGCTCGCCGGACCCCCTGGTAGAAGTGCGCGAAGTGCGGCGCCGCGACGGCGCGCGACTCACACTCCAGAACCAGCAGGGGCCCTTGCCGGTGCGCGGTCACGTCGAACATCCGGGGGGTGCCCGCCACGTCGACGGAGACAGGGAGTACCAGGCTTGCCGCATCCTGCTGAGCGCCGACCTCGAGCGCCTCGGCCCAGTGCTCGGGGGACAGCACCCGCGTGATGGGCCCTCCGACCAGCTCCTCGGCGGCAATCCCCAGCAGACGACGCGTGTTCAGTGCCGCGGTGTCCACGGTGCCGGTATCGGCCTCCACCGCGAGCAGCGTGCCGTGGGACTGGATCATGCCCAGCCGGTGGATGGGCTCCCGGACGCATTCACTGAGGTCGAAGCCGATGGCCGCCGCTGCTTCGGCCTCCCGCTCCGGTTCCGGCAGGGACATCTCTTCTCCCACGTACCGAGTTCTCGATCCGGTCCGCCGGATGTCCGGCTCGCCGCGATCCTTCCACGGCACCCTGCGACGGAGGGGCTGCTGCGGTCGCGTGTCACGACTCACCCCCGCGGCAGCTTCTGGCGCGTGCGTGAGCGGTGCGTTCTGCTTCGCGTGCGTGGGCGGCTGTCCGCTGAACGACTGGCGGCCGGCCGCGCACCGGTGAGGAGAATTGTGAGGGCTGCGGCTGCCATCAGCGCGGACATGGTGGTGAAGCCGGTGGAGAAGGTGGCCACCTGGGCTGCCAGGCCGAGCATGAGGGATCCGAGTCCGGTGCCGGAGTCGTAGCCGATGTTCCACGCGACGGAGGTCGTGTGCCGGTTCTCCGTGCCTGCGTAGTTGAACGCCTGGACCAGGGTGAGGCTCTGCAGTCCTCCGTACGCCGCTCCCAGGAGAAGCAGTCCGGCCAGCAGGACGAGGACGGTGTCGCTGTCCGAGCCGACGGCCGACGCGATCAGTGCCAGGCCCGCGCACGCGGTCGAGGCGAGGACGGCGCTGATCGGCCGCAGGGCGATCCGGTCGGCCAGCTCTCCGCAGCCCCAGCGGGCCACGGCAGCGGTGGCGGTGAGGACCAGCAGTCCCGTGGCGGCGAGCGTGGGAGTGGCGGTGAACTGCGGGGCGAAGGTGAGTACGGCTCCGCCCGCTGCCGTGACCAGGAGGAGCGCGGTGAGGGGGAGCAGGATGCGCCGGAGCACCGTGGTCGCGGGGGCGGGGGCCTGGGTGGGGCCGCCCTGGGGTGCCGGGCTGTCGGCGCGGGCTTCGACGGCGTGGCCGAGGGCCCGGGCCCAGGGCAGTGCGAGGACGGGGAGAACGCCGCAGGCGATGACCGCGGGGACGGCGAACGTGCCCATCAGCCAGGGTGCCGCCGGGGTGAGGACGACCTGAGGAAGGGCGATGGCGAGGCCGTAGAGGCCGATGGCTGCTCCCTGGCGGCCGCGAGGCGCCAGTGCGGATGCGGCGATCGAGCCGTAGACGGTGATGATGCCGAAGCCCGCTCCACGCAGGGCGGTCGTCAGCAGGATGGGCACCAGGTGGTCGCTGAGGGCTTGCAGGGGGGCGGGCAGGCCCATCAGGAGAGCGCCGAGGACGAGGGTGCGGGTCCATCCGAGCTTGCGCAGCATGGTTTTGACGCACAGCTGTGCCAGGACGGTGGCGGCCATCAGGACGGCGGTGACGAGTCCGGCCCCGAACTCGTCGGCCCCTCCACTGACGGCCCAGGCCGGTGAGACCGGGAGCAGGAGGGCGAATCCGGAGAAGCAGAACAGCACCACCACCAGCAGGTGCGGTATGCCCGGGGCCCGTATGACGGATTCCTTCGGGGGTGCAGACATGGTCCTTGGGGTGTCCTTGTTCAGAGGCGGGGCAGGGGCCGGCCCTCAGGTGGTGACGCTCAGGCGGGGCCGGGCGGCAGGTGGACGGTCATGATCAGATGGCAGGTCTCGTCACCGTCGCCACGGTAGGCGTGAGGGACGTCGCCGTCGAAGGTGGCGGTCTGCCCGGCTTCGACGGGATGCTCGACGCCGTCGACCACCAGGACCATGCGGCCCGTGGTGACGCTGACGGTCTCGACGACGCCGGCCTGGTGGGAGTGGCTGGGATACTCCTCAGCCCCGCCTGCGACGCCACCTTCGCCGAATCCAGCCCGCGCTCAGGACCACGGCAGCAAGGGCGGAGAAAAAGAAGGCGCCCAGAATCACAGTCACTGCCGCGGAGATGACGATGATGCCCCACCAGGGCGGATCCCCCTGCATGCTCACCCCTCCTGATCGCTTCCCATGACGTCAGGGAGCACGGAACGGTTCCGGAAAGCGGGGCGCCGGTAAGACGTGGCACGGTGGCAGCATGAACCCGCCGCTTCTCCCTCGGACACACCCTCATCGCGGTCAGGTGATCGTCCTGACCGGGCCGCCCGGAGCCGGCAAGAGCACCGTGGCGCACCTGCTGGCCGGCCAGCTGATGCCCAGCGTCCACCTGCACAGCGACGACTTCTGGCGCTACATCAAGCAGGGCTGGATCGCGCCTTACCTGCCCGAGGCACATCGACAGAACCAGGTGGTCCTGCAGGTACTGGTCTCGGCAGCGTTCGGCTACGCCGACGGCGGCTACCAGGTGATCTGCGACGGCATCGTCGGGCCCTGGTTCATCAACCTCTTCCGCGTGACCGCCCAGGAGCGGGCTCTGCCGCTGAGCTACGTCATCCTTCGGCCGGACCAGCACACCACACTGGAACGGGCGACGAGCCGGACCGGCGATGTTCTGACCGACCCCGAGCCGATTCGCTCACTGCACGGCCAGTTCAGCAACCTCGGCGCCTATGAGGCCCACGTCCTGGATTCCACCAGCCTGACCGCTGAGGCAACGGGCGACAGCGTCCTGCAAGGCGTCGCGACGGGCGCTTACCTCCTCGACCCGAGCGGCAGCGTCACCGACACGAACGACTCGATTCACACCTCTTGAGAATTGCTCGGGGTAGCTGCGGATCAGTTCGTCGTCGTCGTGACGGGTGATCAGGGACGGCTCGCGGGCACCGTGTTCTTCGCCACCAGCGTGTTGTCGGACCAGCAGAGCCGGTAGAAGTCGACCTGGTCCAACAGGTCGCGGCCGGAGCGGTAGAACTCACACGTGGTGCCGGGCGGCCGAGGCAGGGAACGGGCGTGGCCGGGCGGGTAGGGGTAGGGGCGGGCCGGGAGCAGCGGGGCGAGTTCGGTGCGCGGCCGGCCCGTGGTCAGCTCGTCGAACCGGGACGGCGGGCCATCCTGGCCAGGGACCCGCACGTCGACGTCGTCGCCGAGGCGGCCGATGGGCACGAGGCCATCGCGCTCACCCGCCTGCACCGGCCGGACGTGGTCCTGCTGGATATCCAGATGCCCGGCATGGACGGTCTGACGGCGGTGGCGCGGCTCCACCGAGAGCTGACATCGGTCGGCGTGATCATGCTGACGACCTTCGGCCAGGACGAGTACGTCACCCGAGCCCTGGAGGAGGGCGCCGACGGTTTCCTTCTGAAGGCGGACGACCCGAGGGAACTGCTCAACGGAGCACGAGCGGTGGGAGCCGGCGGGGCCTACCTGTCCCCGCGGGTCGCCGGTCAGGTCATCGCCGGGCTGCGCGCGCACCGGGTGGCACACCCCCACCGCTCGCTGGAGAGGCTCACGGAACGGGAGCGCGAGGTGCTGGCCGGACTCGGGGCGGGGCTGGCCGACGCGGAGATCGCAAGGCGGCTGCACCTGGTCGAGGGGACGGTGAAGGCGCACGTCAGCTCGGTGCTCACGAAGCTGGGCGTACGCAACCGGGTGGAGGCGGCCATCTCCGCGTATGAGGCCGGACTGGTCCCGCCGCTCCCCCGCTGACCCGGTGTCACACAGCTGCGGTCCCTCCGGCAGCCGAAGCTGTCCGGAGGGGGACTGATCAGAGGCGGCAGCTGATCTCGAGGCCGTCCTCAACGGGGAACGTGACGCTGTGGTAGCCGTTGGCGGTGTCGCGTACGTAGTCGAGGTAGGGGGCGAGGTCGGAGAGGTCCACGTCGTCGGCGACGACAAGGGTGCCGGGCGCGATGTGGGGCTCGAGGAGCCGCAGGACGGGCAGGCAGAGGTCCTTCCACCCGTCCAGGAACAGGAAGCCGACCGGCTGCCCCAGTGCGGCGAGCGTCTGCAGGGCGTTTCCCTCCAGCACGGTGATCACGTCGTCGAGGCCGGTGGCCGCGAAGGTGTCGCGGGCGGCGGCCGCCTTGGTCCGGTTCAGCTCCGTGGTGATGACCCGGCCCGTGCCGTTGTCGCGAACGGCGGCGGCCAGGTGCAGGGTGGAGATTCCGTACGAGGTGCCGAACTCGACGACGTTGGCCGGCTTGGTGGCGCGGATCAGGTTGTAGAGGAGTCTGCCGCCGTCGGCGGAGACCGGCATGTAGATCTCCTGCGCCGCGTCGGCGTACTCCTGCGCCGTCAGCGACTCCGGGTCGTAGGGCTGGATGCCCCGCGTCTCGTCGTCGCGGGCGGAGGCTTCGAACATGCGGGCCAGGGCGGCGGAGACACGTGGTTCTGCGAGGGTGTTGGTATGCGTGGGCACAGTGCCGACTCCTTCGGGAGGTGGGTGCTGGAAGTGGGGCGAGGTGTGCGAGAGCGCTCCTGACGGGGCGTCCTCCCCCGCTCGTCCGGGCGTCTCGTCAGGTCGTGTAGGCGCCTGCCTCGATGTCCGCGAGCAGGGACGGACCGGTGGGCTCCCACGAGAGAAGCTGCCTGGTCGCGTCGCTGGACGCGGTCATCGTGGAGGCGAAGAAGCCGCCGACGAACCCGAAATGGGCTCCGCTGTCCTGCGGGGGGACGGAGTCGACCGGCAGGCCGAGACTGCGGCCGATCGCCTCGGCGATGGCCTTTGTGGTGACCGCCTCTTCAGCGACGACGTGCAGGCGCGCCCCTGCGGCGGCGTGCTCCATGCCGAGGCGGACGATGCGGGCGGCATCGTCGCGGTGCACCGCCGACCATGCGGTGGAGCCGTCGCCGACGTAGCCGGAGACGCCCTGCTTACGGGCGGCCGCAGTGAGGAAGTTGACGAATCCCCAGTCCCCGCGGCCGTGAACGCTCGGTGCGAACCGGGTGATCACGGTCCTCACGCCCTGGGCCACGTAGTCCAGGGCGAGGTTCTCGCTGCCGCCCCGGTCGGAGTCCGGGCCGACGGCCGGAGAGACGTCGTCCTCCGTGGCGGGCCGGCCCTCGACGAGGCCGGAGAGAGGCGCGGCGACAACGAAAGGGCGGCCGGATCCTGCCAGGGCGTCGCCGAGGGTCCGGACCGCCGCGCGTTCGGAACGGTCGGACTCGGCGGGGTTGCCCCAGTCGTGCTTGTTGGCCATGTGGATGACCGCGTCCGCCTGGGCGGCGCCTCGCCGCAGCGAGGCGGGATCGTCCAGGTCACCGCGGACGACGCGGACGCCCTTGGCCGCGAGAGCCTGCTCGGCCTGGCCGGACCGGGCCAGGCCGATGACCTGGTGGCCCGCCGAGACGAGTTCGTCGACGACGGCGGATCCGATCCAGCCGGTCGCTCCAGTGACGAATGCACGCATGAGCTTATCCTCCTTCGCCCTGAGAGGGGCATGTGGACGATGACGGGGCGGCCCGGTGGCACGGAAGGCCGGACACCCATTTACGAGGCACCGTGCACCGAAAAGGTAACACATACGAGACGCCATGCCTCGTATACAGTTGCGGCATGGTGGATGGAAGTGGCCGGGGGCGGCCCCGCAGCGAAAGCGCACGCGCCGCCGTGCTGCACGCCGTCGACGACCTTCTGGTCGAAGTCGGGTACGCGGCCCTGACCATGAAGGGCATCGCCGAGCGGGCGGGCGTGGGCCGCCAGACCGTGTACCGCTGGTGGTCGAACAAGGCGGAGGTCCTCTACGAGGCCAGCGCCGTCGACGCCCAGCACGAACTGTCCGTGCCCGGCAGCGGCGACCTCCGCAAGGACCTCAAGGCGTATCTCGACGCCCTCGTCACTTTCCTGTCCCGCTCCGACGCAGGCGCGGCCTACCGCGCCCTCATGGGGGAAGCCCAGCACGACACAGACGTGGCCGCGCTGCTCACCTCCCGCGACATCCTCGGAGAGAGCGCCGCAGGGATCGTGGAGGCAGCGCGGAAGTCGAGCAAAACCTCACTCTCGCTCGAACAGGCGACAGCACT
The DNA here is from genome assembly GCF_044765585.1 of Streptomyces sp. NPDC102441. NCBI lineage: Bacteria > Bacillati > Actinomycetota > Actinomycetes > Kitasatosporales > Streptomycetaceae > Streptomyces > Streptomyces sp. NPDC102441. The sequence goes on along the minus strand of NZ_JBIWKH010000017.1, from coordinate 90,737 downwards.
CCTGATCGGCCCGCCCTTCTTCCACATCCTGTCCGGGCGCAACGCGGAGGGCATCGACACCGAGCAGCTCGCGGAGCAGTTCGTGCGCGTCCTGAACTGACCGGGACCCTGAGGCGCCCGGCAACAACGCGTCTGCGGCGGGGAGTTATTGACCGATCGTTCTTCTTCATCTTATGCTCTGCGACGTGGCCAGGACCAAGGAATTCGATCCGGACACCGCACTGCAGTCGGCCCTCGAACTGTTCTGGCGGCGCGGCTACGAAGCGACGTCGATCGCCGACCTCGTCGAGCATCTCGGCATCGGCCGCGCCAGCATCTACGCCACCTTCGGCAACAAGCACGACCTGTTCCTGAAGGCCATGGACCGATACTCCGACGCTCGCGATCCACTCCTCCTGGCCGAACTCTCCCAGCCGGGAGCCGCACTGCCCGCGGTACGGGCGCTGGTACGCCGCTTCGCGTCGGAGGCCGCGTCCCCCACGGGCCGGCTGAACGGCTGCCTCATCACCAACACGGCGGCCGAGCTGGCCCCGCACGACCCCGCGGCGGCTCGCCGGGTCGAACTCAGCTGGGAGCACCTGGAGATCCTGCTGCACTCCGCGCTCGTACGGGCCCAGGCCCGGAGCGAGCTGCCGGAGGACCGCGATCCGCGATCCCTGGCCCGCATGCTGCTCGTCCTGCTACAGGGCGTACGGATCGTCGGCAAGGTGTCCAGCGATCCTGCCCGGGTGCGGGACGCGGCCGAGCAGGCACTGACCCTGCTGGACTGAATCACACGCGCGAGAACCGTCCACCCCTTCCCTCATGCCCGAATAATTGACCGATCGTTCAAGCATGTTTCGAAGGAGTTACCGAAATGAACCGCTTCACCAGCAGAAACGTGCTCGTCACGGGTGCGGGCTCCGGTCTCGGCCGCGCGATCGCCCTGGCCTTCGCCGCCGAGGGCGCATCCGTGATCGCCGCGGGACGCACCGCGACGTCGCTGGACGAGACGGTCGGCCTCATCGAGGCGGCCGGCGGCACGGCCGCCGCCATCACGGTCGACGTCACCGATTCCGAGCGGCTCCGGGACCTCGTACGCGAGAGTGTCGCCCGCTTCGGCGGGCTGGACATCGCGGTCAACAACGCCGGGATACTCCGTGGCTCCGGACCTGTCGGAGAGATGAGCGAGGAGGACTGGGACGCGGTACTGCGGACCAATGTCACCGGCGTCTGGCTGTCCATGAAGCACGAGATCGCACATATGAAGGAGAACGGCGGTGGGGTCATCGTCAATATCTCCTCCAACCTCGGCGCACATCTGCGTATCCCGAACGCCGCCGCATACATCACCTCGAAGGCGGCGGTCTCCGCGCTGACCCGCGCCGCCGCTCTCGACCACATCCACCAGGGCATCCGCATCAACGCGGTCAGCCCGGGCGCCTCGGACGCCCCCATGTCGCTACGGCCCGGCGAGACCGAGGCCGACCGTGCCGAGCGGGTGAAGTCGCAGAACCCACTCGGCCGGGTCGCGGAGGCCGAAGAGGTGGCGGCCGCGGTGCTCTATCTCGCCTCGCCGGCGGCCGGGGCAGCGGTCGGCACCGACCTGGTCATCGACAGTGGCGCGTCAGCCTGACCCGGATCATGCTGGGCTCGCGGGCCCTGGCACGGCCGGCCGGCCGGGTGTCAGCCGTGCAGGCCCGCCTCCTGCGCCAGCACCGCCGCCTGGACCCGGTTGGTGCAGTCGGTGCGGGTGAGGATGCTGCTGATGTGGGCCTTGACCGTGCCGGAGCTCAGGTGGAGCTGTGCGGCGATCGCCGCGTTCGAGAGGCCGGTGCCCAGCAGCCGGAGGACGTCCCGTTCGGCCGGCGTCAGGGCCGCGATCCGACGTGACGCGGCGTCGCTGTTGTGGCCCGACCGGGTCCGGAAGTCGACGAGTTGGCGGGTGACCTGCGGGGCGAAGACAGGATCTCCGGCGGCGGCGCGGCGTACGGCGTCGATGAGGTCGCGGGGGCCGGTGTCCTTGAGGAGGTAGCCATGGGCTCCGGCGCGCAGGGCCCGGGTGACGCTCGGCTCCTCGCCGAAGGCCGTCAGCATCACCACCCGGGTGCGGGGTGAGTGGCGGGCGATCTCGGCGGCGCCTGTGATGCCGTCACCGGGCATACGGATGTCGAGAAGGGCTACGTCGACGGGGTGGGCGCGGCAGGCTTCGACCGCCTCACGGGCGTTCTGAGCCTCGGCCACGATACGGATCTCGTCGTCGTTCTCCAGGATCAGCCGGATCCCGGCACGCATCAGTGCCTCGTCGTCGGCGATCAGCACTCGGATCATCGGTTCAGTGTAGGACCTCCGTGATCAGCAGGGCGAGGGCGGCGCCGGCCGTCGGCAGCAGCACCAGCATCGCCGCGCAGATCCCGCCCCGGAGGCGGGGCCACGCCAGGGCCTCCGGGGACGGCGGGCGCCGCGAGCCCGCCCCGTCGGACAGCAGCTCGGCCGAAGTGACGTACGCGGGCAGCGCCTCGGGCCGGACGGGTATGCGGGCCGAGAGGACGAAGCCGCCCTCCGGACGCGGTCCGGCGTCCAGGACGCCGCCGAGCAGGCTGATCCTCTCCTGGAGGCCGACGAGTCCGCTGCGGTTCCCGCCCCCGGGTGAACGGGTCACCGGCGGGGCACCGTTGACGACGGCGACCACCACGGTGGCCCCTTCGTCGTGGAACATCACCCGGACAGGTGCGCCGGGCGCGTGCCTCAGCGCGTTGGCGAGTCCTTCGTGGGTGACACGGTGGACGGCCTGCCGGGTGCGGGCGTCCATGTCCGTCGGCCCGGTCGCGTTCCAGTGCAGTGCGGCGTCGGCCCCCGCGCTCCGCGATTCCGCGACCAGGACCGAGAGGTCCTCGCGGGTCCCCCGCTCGTGGGTCTCCTCACCGGACCGGTGACGGAGTACGCCCAGGATGCCGCGCAGTTCCTCCATGGCGGTCCCGGCGGTGGTGTGCAGGAGTTCGGCCTGGGTGGCCAACGGGGGCGCCTGCCGTTCGGCGGCGAGCTGGAGGGCTCCGGCATGCATCGAGATCAGGCCGATGCGGTGGCCGAGCAGATCGTTCATCTCCGCTGCGATGCGCGCCCGTTCCGCCGTGCGGACCGCCTCGTCGGCGAGGAGGCGGCCCTGTCGGAGGTGGGCGTCACGCTCCCGGCCCAGCCCGGTCAGCGGACGGCGACACCACAGCATCAGGGCGGACAGCACTCCCCGGGCGCGCCGGGCAGGGGCGATGCGGCGCACGGCGGCCTCGCGGCGTACTCGCCTCCACGGTCGCACTGCCGGGTTCATGGTTTCCTCCATGTAGGTGCCGTGCTCGACGGCGCCCCTCGTCACACACGTCGGCGGATCGCCGCAGCCTCAGGCAGCTCGTGCCGCTCCTCCTGGGACCCGGAGCTCCGGCTCCGCCCGCAGCCCGGGGACGTCCACCCCGCTCTCGGTCAGCACACGCTCGATCTCCGCCACTGACTCCGCGTCCGTCCCGCTCTCGTCCAGCAGGGCGGCCAGCAGGTGGGTCGTGCCGACCGTGGGCGAGTCCTGGGCGGAGGCGGTGAGCTGGGTGACGTGCAGGAGCCGTCGGTCACGCTCGTTGGTGGCGTCGACCACCGGGGGGTAGCCCTCCACGACCACGGTGGCAGGGAACAGCACTCGGGCGACAACGTCCTGCCGTGCGCCGTGCCGGCGAAGCAGCTCCGCCCCCTGGTTCACTCCCGTCAGTTTCTCGGGCAGCTCACGTTCCGCGACGGTCAGCGACCGTTCCAGCGCCAGGATTCCCAGCAGTACGTCGACGGGCTCCTGCTCCGGCGACCCGCGCCGCACTGCACCCCGTAGCGCCTCCGCGCGCACCGCACTCACGACCGCGGAGCCGAACCCCGCACCGCCTCCGAACACCCAGGCGCTGATTTTCCGGGACAGCGGATTGCCGCTCTTCCCGAACGTCCCCGCCGTACGCAGCATCAACACCGAGCCGGGCTCCGGTGCTTCGTCGCTCCCCCGCAACGCGTCGAGCGCGGCCGCGGCGGCGGAGAGGTCCAGCTTCTCCAGCACCAGGGCCTCGCGGGCGCGCGTATCGGGCAGTTCGACCAGTGCGCGCGCCACATGGCGGACGCGCACCGACACGGTGCCCTCCTCCCGGGCGGCCTCCAGTGCCTTGCGCAGGCAGGACCGCACCGCACCGGTCATCGGGGGGAGTTCGATGCTCTGCTGCTCCTCCTCCGTCTTCTTCCGGTTCTTCCAGCGCAGCCTCTTGACGTGGTCCTGCCGGACCTCCTGCCAGAGGGCGTCGATCTCCCGCTCGTCGTCCGGGGTTCCCGCTGCGCCGTCATCCGCGTCGGCACTGACCCACACGGATGTCCCCCGGCACCCGATCGAACCGCCGAGCGATCCGGAGGCCCTCATCCCGGGGGCGATCGCGGAACCCGCGGCCGAGTCCCCCGACACGAGCGCGCTCAGCACGCTTTCCGTACCGACGTCGTCGCGTTCCTGCTTGGCCACCGTCTTCATCGTCTCCAGCAACAGCGTGACGACGTCCCTCTCGAACTCGGTGGTCTTGCCGGCATCGCGGTCGGAAGCTCGCTGATTCATCGGGTCGTCCTCTCTGTCGTGTTACCTGATGAGAAGGACGCTAGTCCGCGTTCTCCGGCGCCGCGTCGGCCGACCGGCCACGCTTCCGGGCCGACCGGCCATGCTTCCGGGCCGACCGGCCGGGTTCTTCCGTCCGGGCGGCCGGGTTCTTCCGTCCGGGCGGCCCGGCCGTGTCCCGGCCCGGGCGGCAGAACCGCGTCTCGGGGGTCAGCGCTGTCCGGCGACCATGGCTTCGATCTCCTTGAGCACGAGGTCGGGACGGTCGTTCGCCACATCGTGGGAACTGCCCTCGGCGGTGACGAGCGTCCGGTTGGTCGCCTCCTCGGCGAACGAGGCTGCGGCGTCGCGCCAGCGCTGGGCGTCCACGGGGGACCCGTCGAGCGGGGTCCTCTCCGAGACTATGACCGTTGCCGGCACCGCGTCCGGCCAGGTGATCTCGTGGAACGCCTTGTGCGCCGCGGCGAAGCCCTCCGCGGTGGAGAGGAGCTGGCGGTTCTCCGGCTTTTGGGGGTCCTTCTTCGCCGCGTCGACCTGCGGCTGGTTCGCGGCCACGAGACGGGGAATCTCCTCGTCCGTGAAGAACTGGGGCAGGTTGGCGTCGACCAGGACCGCACCGGAGAGCATCTCCGGGTTGTCCTTCGCGAAGTAGTTCGCGATCTCGCCGGCCTGCGAGTGGGACACCAGGGTCACGTTCTTGGTGACGCCCAGCTGCTCGAGCCCCGCCTCCAGGTCGCCGGCAGCGCTCTCGGCCTTCCACGGGCCCGTCACCACGTCACTTCTGCCGAGACCGGCCCGGTCGTAGGTGATGACGGTGGCGCCGGTGCCCGCGTGGAGCTTGGGGACGAGGTCCTTCCAGTAGGAGGAGTCCTCGCCGCCGCCCGAGTCCAGGACGATCGTGCGGCCCTGGCCCTGCGTGACATGGAAGGCCAGCCGGTGACCGTCATTGGTGATCATGTGCAGCTTCGATGCGTCCGAGCGGGCGGCATCCGGGGAGGCCGACGACGTGGCCGGTTTCGAGGCGGCGGCGGGCTCAGCGGCGGAGCCGTCGCCGCAGGACGTGAGCCCGCCGGCAGTCAAGGTCAGCAAGACGAAGGCCGGCAGAACACGGTATGTGGACCGGTGCTTCAGGGAGGTGCGTGACATGACTGGTTCCTTAGGTGACTGAGGCTGCTGGTGCGCCTGCGAGCCCAATCATTCGGGAACCCGGCCGACCGAAGAATCCGTCTGGCACGCCCATCGACGGTGTCACTGGAACCAGTGAGCGGCCGGGGGACACCCCCCGGCGACCGCTGAGGGCGACTGCGTCGCGTTCAGCAGGCGCCCGTGTCTTTTCCGGCCTCAGTCTGAGCAGGCCAGGTGCAGGGTGGGGGTCGCCTGAACGAGGCCTGCGATGCGGGTGGTCGAGCAGCGCTTGCGCAGGAATCGCCAGGTCTTGAGGGTGGCGACGGCCCGCTGGACGAGTGCGCGGGTTTGCGTCGGCGAGGGCGGCCGGGAGCTCGACGGCGTCGGCAATGTGCCGGTACGAAGGAAGCTCCTGGTGGGACAGGCGATCTCGGTCGTGAACCCGTCCACCAGGAGCTTCTTCACGTCCGGTCACCGGCCCCGACTACCCGCCCATGCGATCAGGTGGGAAGGAGCTCACTGTGTTCGTCCGTGTTCGTCTGCATCGGTTTCATCCCGCCCGAACCGCTCGGTCGCCTCCAGCCACAACAGCGTCCGGAACCCCCGGCGTTCGGCGGTCAGGCCGCCCCTCGCGGGTACCGAGCACGGCGTGTTCTGCGTATCAGCCCAGGTCACTTACCAAAACGCTGCTCCCAGATCTGGTTGGAGGAGCGGGTGCAGTTCCAGATCTGTAGCTGGACCCCTGAAGTAGCGGCGTTCGGGACGTCGAGGCACTTGCCGGACTGGGGGTTGTACAACGTACCGGCGGACGTGGCAGTGGCGGCGTTGCGTTCCCAGACCTGGGCGCCGGTGCCGTTGCAGGTGTACATGTCCACCTTGGTGCCGGCAGCTTTCCCGCCGCCCACGACGTCCAGGCACTTGCCGGAGACAACGGACCGGACGGTGCTGCCGCCCGTGACTTCGGTCCACGTCTGGGAGGCGGTCGTCCCAGATTTGAAGTCACACTTGTAGACCTGGACCGGGGTGCCGTTCGCGGCGGAGCCGCCCAGGATGTCCAGGCACGCTATGGGGCCGCTCGTGCCCTGGGGAAATACGTAGATGGAATGGGGCTGGCCCGCCTGGTCCGCGCTTGCGGCTCCGGCGCTGCCCATGGTGAGCGCGAGTGCTCCGACCGACACCGCCGCCAGCGCCAGCCTGGACCGGCTGCCTCGCCGCCACGAGGATGCGTTGCCTGATCGTGCAAGTGAGTTGGTCATCTGAGCCAAGCCTTTCGGAACGGGTGTGTGCCGCCTTCGATGCGGCAAAGACGCCGGTCGGGTGTCGCCCAGTAGGACGAGAGGTCCAGCGGTCTGGTTCGCTCCGTCACCGGACGACCGGAAAGATCGTGTGGGGCATCGGACCGTCCGGCCACGCCCCTGTGGACGTGCCGCCGAACGGGACGCGAAAGCGAGAACCCGGCGCATCCAGCACCCGTTCGGGATGCGCCCGGAACACACGAGTGGGTCCTGGACTCACTCATGCACACTGGGCAGGAACGGTGGCTGCCGGGCGAGGAACTCCTCGAACGCAGCCTTCTGCTTCGGATCCATGAAGCCCTGGCGGACAGTGCGGGCCTTCTCCCGGAGCCAGTGGGCCTCGCGGGGGTCCAGCAGCTCGGCGACCACCACGCCCTTGCGGGCTACCGCCGTGCGCCCTCCCACGCGACGGCGGAAGAGCGTGAACGCGCCGAACTCCTCTGGGTGGGCCAGCTCCGGCTCCTCGTCCCCGGCGTCGTCCGCCGGGTAGGCAGAGGGGGCCCAGTGCTCCCAGAGCGCCAGTGTGGCCGCGGGTACCAGCACCGCGCGTTCCGACGCTCTTCCGCCGTCCCACCTGAACGTGACAGTGACGGGCTCGTCGACCGCCTCGGCCAGCCCGAGCACCCTCTCCACCTCGTCGTCGACCGGATACTCCGCCACCACATCGATCTGAATGCCCATGGCGCCAGAGGCTACTGGCCGACTCCGACATGTGGGCGGGCGTCGTTCACCGAACGGGGAAGCCGAAGGAGTACCCCTGCTGCTTCAGCCAGGGCAGTACCTCGCGCATCGCGGCCAAGGTCTGGGAGCGTTCCCCTCCCGCGTCGTGGAAGAGGACGGTCGGGCCGTTGGAGATCTCGCTCTTGACGGTGGCGACCATCGTGTCCGCGCCGGGACGCTCGAAGTCCTTGGTGTCGACGTTCCAGCCCAGCGGCCGCATCCCCCGGGACGCGGCGAGCTTCCGGCTGTACGGGGTGAAAGCGCCGCCCGGGGCCCGGTAGTACTGCGGCCGGACGCCTCCGGAAGCCTCGGTGATCATGCGTTCGGCATCCAGGATCTGCTGGGACTGGTATGCCTCGGACTTGCCGTCCATGGCGGTGTCGTGCGAGACCGTGTGGTCGCACAGCCGGTGCCCTGCCGCCACGACCGCCTTGACCAGGTCCGGGTGCGCCTGTGCCTGCGTGCCCACCATGCAGAACGTGGCCTTCACACCGTTGTCCTCCAGCAGTTGGAGGACCTGCGGCGTCCAGACGGGGTCCGGCCCGTCGTCGATGGTGATGTTGACCCCCCGGGGGCCGCGGTCCGAGGCGTGAGCGATGTCCGCCGCCACCTCGGCCACCTCGGGGGCTGAGGCATTCGCTTGCGGCCGCGCTCCAGCGGGGTCGGCCTGCGCCGTCCACACCGAGGTGGCAGCGGCCACCGCCGTCACCGTGAGCCCCGCCGCGAGAAGCCGGCCGTGCCATCCCCTTCCCTTACGCCTTGCCATGTCTGCCCGCCCCTTTGTTGCTTCCGCCGATGCCGTGCCCTCATCAAGCCACACGAACGCCCCTCCAGTGCACCGCTGTTACCGACTGCGGACGAACCCGGAGGGGGCCGGCGACAAACGACGGAGTTCCGCGACAGACGAGGAGTGCACCGGCCTCCGGAGCGCCGGGCTCGCCGAAGACGCGGAAGGGCCCGTCAGCAAACTGACGGGCCCTCGCGGAAGACCTGGACTCAATCTGCCATCAGGTCAGATCGTCGGTGTCTCGTCGACGATCTCCTTGTGCGGCTCGACGATGAACCTCCAGCCGTCGCTGGGCTCCAGGAACCGCACTCGGGTCGGGTAGATGTCCAGGGCACGGCGGTCGCGGTTCTGGTTGTTGGTGCTCTTCCGTCCCCGGGCCGGCTCCTCGTACAGGTCGACCTTGACGTCCGGAACGGCGGCGGTTTCCTCGCTCCAGCGCTGGACGATCCCCGCGCCGAACGCGTCCCGAGCGGCGGCGTAGAGCGCGTCCAGGGATTCCTTGTTCCCGGCGGGCACGAAAAGGGCGAGGTTCAGGAGAACTCCGGCACTCTGGAGAACCTCGATCTCTTCTCCTGCCTTGTCCGCGATCCAGATTCCGTGCTCTTCGGCGTTGTCCGGGAGGACATGAATTTCATTTCCGAAGATCGTCCTCGCGACGAAGGACCCTCCCTCGAAATTCTTACCCGGCTCCGCAAGGAAAGCCGGGGCGTAGCAGTCGAGAGGAAGCCCATCCATCTCTGCCGAGACGAAGATGCCGTCCTGGAGGCCCAGTTCCGAAACCTCTGCGGCCGTAAGACGTCGAGCCGTGACCTTCTCGGTATTCACGCCATTCCCCTTTTTTCGTGGCGTCCTGTGAATTCATTAGAACTATATCACGAAAGCGAACAGCCAGTTCCCTTATGCGCGCCTTCCCGCTTAAGAAAGTAAATTCAGCCCTCCGGACAATTCGAGCCCCGTAGGGCGGGCACGCGCTGTTCGAGACGGAATTCCCTCGGCAAGCCGCCCCGGCATGTCCGGCTGTGTTGCCGGTCAATTCTTGACGCAATCGAACACGGTGCCGCTCCGGTCGTCCGGACCAGCTGAGCACCGCCGCCTTCCCCCGCTCCACACGGAAGCCCCAGGCCAGGTGCCCGGGGCTTCCGTGTTGTCCGGACCGGCTCGATCATCGCGCACCGGCCCTGAAGGCGTGGTCCGGTCAGGCCGGGACGAGGTGGACGGCCAGGGCCGGGCCGAGCGCTCCGCCCAGCTGGTAGCAGAGGAGGAAGAGCCCGAGGGCGGTCGGCCTGTGGCGGTCCGGGACACCTCCGGCGGCGCGCACGGACAGGACGGCGTTGCTGCCCGTGGCGACGGACACCGCCGCCGCAGCGGCCCCGAGCAGTGCCACGCCCCAGGGTGCGAGCGCTGCTGTCAGCGGCGCGGCCAGGGCGAACGTGGTGAGGCAGATGAGGACCGTGCGATGCCTCGCGGAACCCGCGGCCGCCGCGAGGAGCCAGGAGAGCGCGGAGCCGGTGAGCAGTGCTCCCAGCTGACCCGCTCCGATGGCCTCGTCGCCCCACCCCGTCCGTTGCCGCATCAGGTGGGGCAGAGCGAAGAGGAGAGTGAAGTAGGAGGTGGAGAAGGCACAGGCGAGCAGGGCGGAATGGAGGAACGTCGTCCGAGAGCGGTGCCTGCCATCACGGCCGCCACGCTCGTCAGGAGGGCGGGACGCAGCCCCCGGTGCCGGACGAGAGCCGCACACAAGGGCGTTCCGACGGTCATGGCCCAGGCGAAGGCGGTGACCAGCCAGGTCGCCTGGCCGGCCGGGACGCCCAGGGAGCGGGCGACGTCGGGGAGGATCAGGACAGGGGCGTTCGACCCCATGGCCACGGGCGCGGCGAGCAGCGCCAGCCACAGGGCCGGTGCTCGGGTGGACGGCACTCCGGCGGTGCAGGGCGGTGCGGATGCGGTGGCGGACACGGTGACCACGACCTCCTGGTCACGGTGACGGTTCAGGGACGCGTTTCAGCACGCGCGGGCGGCGACGCGGCGAACGAGGTTCAGCCGACCGCCATACGCAGACCGAGGCCGAAGATCAGGCAGCTGGAGACCGCGGCCGTACCCGTACGGCCGCGGCGGCTCGTGAGGGTGCCACCGAGCAGCCGTCCGCCGACGGCCAGCAGCAGCTGCCAGCTCACCGAGGCGAAGGTGATGGCGGACAGGTAGACCAGCGACTCGCCACCGCCCATGGGCCGTTGGGCCTGCTGGCCGACGAGCAGCGTGACGAAGTAGAGGACGGGCCAGGGGTTGAGCGCGGTCAGCGACAGATAGGTGACGTACGCCCGCAGCGGGGTGATCCGGCGGTGGGCCATGGTGTCCCCGGCCGTATCGGGTCCGCGTCGCAGGCCCCTCACGAGGATGCGTGCGGCCATGGCGGCCAGGATCGCGAAAGCCACCCAGCGCAGTGGCCCGAGCACCGGCCGTACGGCCGGCGCCAGAGCGCTGCCGCCGAGCACCGCCGCCACCGCGTAACCGGCGTCGGCGGTGGCTGCGCCGAGGGCCGCCGCGGCGCCGGTCCGGAAGGATGTCGCTGCGGTCATGTTCACCATCAGCACCGCGACAGCCCCGACAGGGATCGCGAGACCGTATCCGGCGACCAGGCCGGCGACGACCGCTTCCGTCATGACACGCCCCGGTCGTGGACGTATGCGGAAAAGTATGCGGAGCGGGTTGCGGTCATGTGCGTGATCTCCGATCCAGCGGATTCGGACTCCGGTGCGGCCCCCTGTCGGGCCCGTCCGCCGTTCAGACTGCGGCACTACGATCGTGTGCGTCCATCGAAGATTTACGTACGGAACTGTGTGAGGGAATTACATGATTGACCCTCGACTCCAGACTCTCCGCGTCCTCGCCGAGACCGGCACCGTCACCGCCGCGGCCGAGTCCCTGCACCTCACCCCGTCCACCGTCTCTCAGCAACTGCGCCGCCTCTCGGACGAGTTGAACGTGCGTCTGCTCGAACCACAGGGCCGCCGGGTCCGGCTCACCGCTGCCGCCCGGACGCTCATCGGACATGCGGACGCCTTGCACGCGCAGTGGGAGCGCGCGGTCGCCGACCTCGCCGCCCACCGGAACAACGGGCCGGGCGAGCTGCGGATCACCTCGGTGGCGACGGCGCTCGGCGCGCTGGTGGTGCCGGCCATGAACCGGCTGCTCTCCTGGCATCCGGGGATGACGTACTACCTCGGCGAGGATCCGGAGGCCGACCGCTTCCGGATGCTGCTGACCCGCGAACGCGACATCGCCGTCACCATCCCGGCCCCGGGCACACCGCCCTCCGACGACGAACGCTTCGAGCAGCACCTGCTCCTCCAGGAGCCGCAGGACCTCCTGGTGCCGCGCGGACACCGGTTCTCCGACCGCGCCTCGGTCGAGCTGCACGAGGCCGACACGGAGACGTGGCTCCGCGCCGGCGACCCTCGCGACCAGCATCTGCTGCTCACCTCGGCCTGCGCCGCAGCGGGCTTCTCGCCCCGTGTCACCCACAACGCCGTCGACTGGTCCGCGATCGCCGCTCTGGTCGCCGGCGGTCACGGAATCTGCATGGTGCCGCGCCTCGCGACGTTCCCGCAGGGCTACGCACTTGTACGCGTGCCACTGGCCGGCGACGTCGTGCCCACACGGCGGCTGGTCGGGTTCGTACGACGGGGCGGGGGGCATACCCCGCTGATCAGGGACGGTCTGCGGGCCTTGCGGGAGGCGGCAGCCGAATCGGGCGAGGGGCCCCACGGCTAGGGTGACCCGCGAGGACGCCGGGTGTGCGGCAGGAGGTGACACGTGGGGCCAGCTGATCCCCCGGCGGTACGGGTGCCGGTCGGGGAGGACTCCCATCTGTGGACCAGCCGGTCGGCCGCCCGCAGGGTGCTTCTGGTGGCGCACAACGTCACCTCCGCCGGGCGCCTTCTGGACGTACTGCCGCTGTTCCACGACGACTTCCGGATACAGCTGCTGGTGACCTCGACCGGGTCGTCGGCCTTCAGCGCGGGCCTCACCGAGCTGTTCGCCGAGCTGGGGCTGCCCGTTCTCCCGTGGCGGCAGGCACGGTCGATACCGGTCGACCTCGCGGTGTCCGCCAGCTTCGGAGGTCAACTCAGCGCAATACAGGGCAAATTGGCTGTACTGTCCCATGGCGTCGGATATACTAAGAAGCTGGCCGGCCGGGAGCCGGGAGCCGGGAGCCGGGAGCCGGGAGCCGGGAGCCGGGAGCCGGGAGCCGGGAGCCGGGAGCCGACGTTCGGCCTCTCGCCGGAATGGCTGCTGGCCGGCGGCGAGACGTTCGTGGACGCGCTCGTCCTGTCCCACCCGGAACAGCTCGAGCGGTTGCGCCGCTCGTGCCCCGAGGCCGAGGCGTCCGCGGTGCTCGCCGGGGATCCCTGCTTCGACCGCATGCTGGCCGCCCGCCCGCACCGTGAACGGTTCCGTCGCGCCCTGGGCGTACGCCGTGGCCAGCGGCTCGTCGTGCTGAACTCCACCTGGAACCCGGAGGGTCTCTTCGGGAACGGGGGCAGCCAGGAGGACGTCCTGCCGAGCCTGCTTCCCCGTCTCCCCGCCGAGTTGCCGGCCGACGACTACCGGCTGGCGGCCGTCCTGCATCCGAACATCTGGTTCGGGCACGGCCCGGGTCAGATCCGCGCGTGGACGGGCCGTGCTCGTCGCAGCGGCCTGATCCTGATCGATCCCGTGCACGCCTGGCGGCAGGCCCTCCTGGCCGCGGATCTCGTTCTGGGGGACTTCGGCGCGGTCTCCTACTACGCGGCGGCCCTGGGCATCCCCGTGATGCTGGGATCCGCCGTACAGGACCGGCTGGATCCCGAGGCACCGCTTGCCTCGTTCGTGCGGGACGCGCCTCGGCTCGACCCGCACGGCCCGCTGCGGGCGCAGGTGGAGCGGACGCTGGCGGAGCACCGTCCGCTCGCCGGGCCGGCCGAGTTCACCACCTCCGCTCCCGGCGCCTCCGCGGCCCTGCTGCGGCAGCGTTTCTACGCGTTGATGGATCTCCCGGAGCCCGGGTCACCCGCGCTGCTGGAGCCGCTGCCCCTGCCCGCGTACGATCCGCCGCGGCATACGGCCCCGCTGCACGTGCGGACGCGTGTCCGGGGGACGGAGGTCGTCGTCGAACGCTCCACGGGGCAGCCGTACGAGGCCGACGGCCCCACCCACCTCGCCGTGCACGAGGACACCTTGGACCCCGGCGGCCTGGAGTCGGCCGACGTGATCATGCGCGAGGGCCCGGCCGACGACCCCCGCCTGGGCGGGCCCGGGCTGTGGACCGCGGAGGTGCTGGACCGGTATCCGCACTGTTCCGCCGCCGCCTATGTGACCGGTCCCGGCACGTGCACCGTCCGGACGCGGGAGCACGGCGGGTTCCTGCTGTCGGCCGGCCCGGGAGCGGACGCCGACCCGGCGGCGTACGCCTCCTCTCTGGCGGCGTGGCTGGGCGCCGGAGGCCGGGTCCCTGCCGGAGGTGTCACGCTCCGGATGCGCACGGCCGGTGGTGTGCATCCGGTGACGGTGGCGCCTGCGCTACGCGGGGATCCCGCAGCGCAGGCGTAGGGCGGCGAGGTACCCCAGGTGCGGAGCCGCAGCCGGTGTGAGCAGGCGTTCGGCCTCCGAGATCCTCGTCAGCGCCTCGGGGTTCTCACCCGCGTCGTGAAGGGTCTCGGCCAGGTCCGTGAGTGCCCGGGCCTGGTTGTACGCCTCGCCCCGCCCCGCGAAGAATTCGGTCGCGCCCTCCAGCAGGCGGCGTGACTCGTCGAGCCGCCCCATGCCGCGCAGGGCCCTGCCCTGGTGGCGGCGGGCCAGGGCGTAGGCGCGCGGCAGATCGTCCGCGCCTTCCTGGCCCGCGGGGATCCGGCCGTAGATGTGTTCCGCCTCGACGAACCGCTCGTACGCCGATCCGTACAGCCAGCGGTGGAGACTCAGCAGCCCCCGCAGCTCCACGGAGGAGGCCTCGCCCCGCAGATGGCCCGCCTCACGCTCGGCCCGCACCGCGGAGTCCGCCTCCCGGTCCGCCTCTTCCGGCCGGCCGAGCTCGCCCAGGCAGTGCCCGAGCTGGAAGTGCAGCGCTCCCGCGGTCCGGGACCCCGGCTGATGCTCGTCGGCGCAGCGGGCGGCGATACGGAGCGCGGGCAGCACCTCGTCCCAGTGGCCCGCCTTCAGCTGAAGGGGCCAGAGGGCGCGTCCCAGGCGCAGCGCGGTGTCGATGTGCTCGTACTCCCGGGCGACGGACACGGCACGGACCAGGTTGCCGGCCTCGGCGGCCAGCACGGCCACCCCTGCCGCCTCATCGGCGTACGCCTCTCCCTGGGCCGGTGCCGGCTCGGTCCGCCAGCTCTGGGGCAGTGCGGCGTGGGCGGCGTGCAGCGCCCGGTTCAACAGGGCGTCGAGCGTCCGCGCGACCGCCGCGGAACACTCGGCGATCCCGTGCTCCGGCCCGGCCGTGTCCGCGAGATAGCGGCCCACCTCGGGCCGGAACCGGTAGCGGTCGTCGGGCAGGGACTCCAGCAGCTGGGCGTCCGCCGCCTCGGCAAGCATGTGGGCGGCCTCCTCCTCGGAGACGCCTGCGGCAGCCGCGGCGAGCCGGGCGGATACGGACGGCCAGCCGCCCAGTGCGGTCAGCCGGCACAGACGGGCCGTCCCGGGCCGGACCCGGCGGCAGCCGGCCCGGGCCGTGTCGCGCACCGGATGGCTCTCCGGCGCATCCGCTGCCGGGTCCGGGAGGTCCAGCTCCTCGTCCCCGGCCAGCAGGCGCATCGCCGTGGCCTTCAGGGCGAAGGCGTTGCCCGCGCAGTGGGCCAGCACGTGCGGGATCTGCGCCCTGGCACGCGTGATCCTGTCCCGGCCCGCGACCTTCCTCATCATCTCCAGCGAGTACCGCCCGGTCAGTGGGTGCACCGCTACGGGTTCGGATTCCAGCAGGAAGGGCCGGCCGGACACGACGACCAGCAGGAAGACCTCGGGTGTGGAGGGGATGAGGCGGCGGACCTGTGCCACCGAGGACGCGTGGTCGATCACCACCATCGCCCGACGGCCGCTGACGAGCCGCCGGTAGAGCTGTTCCCGGGCTGCCTCGGTGGGCGGAATCCGGTCGGCTTCGACGCCCATCTGCCGGAGCAGGCGCAGCAACACGGCTGCCGGGGCCGGCCCGAGCTCCCCGGCGTCGTCGCGGAGGTCGACGTAGAACTGTCCGTCGGGGAACCGGTCGTGGCAGGCGGCACCCAGGTGCAGCGCCACCGCGGTGGTGCCGATCCCCGGAGGGCCGTACAGCTGCGCGACGCGCGGCCGGCCCGCGGCGGGGCGGGTCACTTCCCGCCTCAGCTGCCTGACGACGTCCTTGCGGTCGGTGAAGTGGCGTGAGGCGGGGGGAAGTCCGCCCCCGGTGGCCAGGGCCGCCGCGTCCCCCGGAAGGCTCCGGAGAAGCAGCGCCCATTCAGCGGCCTGCCTCCGGTCGTCGCCCAGCCGGGCGTGCACTTGACCGGCGAGTGCTTCCCAGCCCTCACGGCTGGCCGGCAGCGGCGTCTCGCGCCCCGTGGCCCTTCTCGCCAGCACACCGGTCGACAACAGCAGCTGCTTGCCCATCTCGCCTGCCGCGCCGTTGCCCACCGCCGTGAGGAATGCGGTCAGCGCGCTGAGCGCCACGACATCCAGCATGTCGGCCCCTCCCCTGGTCCCCGATCCCCCACTGGCCGGACTGTATCCCCGCGACAGCGGCTCGCGGGAACGTTTGGATCACATCAACTCCGCTCCGTGGCTTGTCCGATACGCCTCAGGAAAACCGGCTGGTGCCGCGATCACCGGCCGTCGGCCCGTGGCCGCGTGTCCCGGGTCGCGGGTCGCGGGTCGCGGGTCGCGGGTCGCGGGAGCGTCTTCTTCCAGCCCTTCCGCATCCGGCATGGGCGTTTCCCGCCCGGCCGGGGCGCGGGCCGCGCAGAGTGGTGCGTATGACGACACCCGCGGAGCTGCTCCGCTCCTTCGCCCGCACCCGTGCCTCACTCGACGGCGAGGAGGTCACCTACTGGTGGTCCGGGGACGTGTACTCCTGGGCCCCGGACGAGCCCTACCAGCGTGTCTTCGGCTTCGAGGGGCTCAACGTCGCCCGCCTGGTCCAGGACGCCGAGGCCGGTCCGGACGCCTACCAACTGCTCACCCGCGAGGCCGCCTTCTATCTGGACCCCGTCACCCGAGAGATCCTGGAGACCTGGCAGGACCTGCCGGTGACGCACATCTGGAACGACCCGGCGAACCAGAAGTGGCGTCCCTTCCCGGTCCCGACGACCGAGCTCGGCGGACAGGTCTGCTTCAGCCTGGAGATCCCGCTCGCCTACCCCTCGCCACTGCCGGTGGCGCAGTACCCCGTCCACTCGGCCGGCGACACGTACAAGGCCCTGGAGCTCTTCCAGTTCTTCGCCGACCGCGCCGACCTGGCCGGCCCGGCCCCCGGCGTACCGGCCACCATGTCGTGGACCCGGATGTCCCCGTGGCTGCCGTGGATGGCGCGCGGCCAGGCTCCCGGCGGCCTCACCTTCCACTGCCGGGGCCGCAAGCTCGGTTCGTACGCCGAGGTCCCCGAGCGGACCCGTGCCTATGTGGCCGGGCACCACCCGGAGTTCGCCCACGCCCCGGAGAAGTGGAGCGAGCCGAACGAGACCAGCTGGACGTACTTCCGCAAGCTCAACCCGCCTGGGTAGTGGCCGGGCCCCCCGCGGCGTCGGCGTAACGCACCGCGAGTTCGGCGAAGGCGTGGGTCAGTTGTGGTGGACCGATGACGTGGATGTCGGTGTCGAAGTGGCCGACGGCGGTGGCGAGACCCGTCCACGACCATGAGCCGAGGGTGAGGCGGCAGCGGCCTGGGCCGAGTTCCTCGACGATTCCGTCCTGCGCGAAGGGGGCCACATCCCGCGCGGGGAGGCCGAGGACGACTTCGCCACGGCAGGGCCAGTCGGTGGTGGAGCCGTCGGTCCCCCGGAACCGGCCGGTGACGAACGCGGCGACGTCACCGCCGGGGAGGTCGCGCGGGGTGAAACGCGGGCCGGTGGGGGTGCGGGGGCGTATGCGGTCGGCCCGGAAGGTGCGCCAGTCGTCGCGGTCGAGATCCCAGGCGATCAGGTACCAGTGGCCGCGCCAGGTGACGAGGTGGTGGGGCTGTGTCCGGCGGGCCCGGCCGGCCGGACCGGTGGCGACGTCCCCGTAGTCGAAGCGCAGTTCCTCCCGGGCGTGGATGACACGGCCGAGCTCCACGAGGAGCTGGGTGCCGACCGGGGAGGCGTCGCCGGTCCCGGGCGGCTCGACGGCGGTGACCCGCAGCATGTCGATGCGCTGACGCAGACGGGGCGGCATCACCTGGCGGACGGTGGACAGCGCCCGAGCGGCGTCTTCGCCGATCGTGCCGCTGGTGGCCGCGGACTGCAGGGCGACGGCCAGGGCGACGGCCTGGCCGTCGTCGAACAGCAGCGGGGGCAGCTGCGAGCCGGCGTCCAGGCGGTAGCCGCCGGAGGGCCCCTTGAAGGCGCGGACCGGGTAGCCCAGTTCCCGCAGGCGGCCGATGTCTCGGCGCACCGTGCGCGGGGTGATGCCGAGCCGCTCGGCGAGTTCATCACCGGACCGGTCGCGATGCGCCTGGAGCAGCGAGAGCAGTGCGAGCAGCCGGGAGGACGTCTTCTGCATGTTCCTGATTCTGCCCGCAGTACAGGACCCGACCTGTCCGCTACCGGTGGAAGGGTCGGTATCGAGATCAGCCGGAGCGGCTGCGGCTCGAACAAGGAGAAGGCCATGTCCGTCACGACCACCACCCACCTGAACTTCCGGGGCGACGCGAGGGCGGCACTGGACCACTACCGGTCCGTCTTCGGCGGGCGCGTCACCGCGATCACGTACGGGGACATGGGCAAGGCGCAGGACGAGAAGGAGGCGGACCATGTCGTGTGGGGCGAGGTGGTGGGCGACAACGGCTTCCACGTCATGGCCTACGACGTGCCCTCGCACCTGCCCTGGGACCGGGGCAGCAGCCCGTTCTTCGTCTCCGTGCGGGGCGACGGCACGGACGAGATCAGCGCCCTCTGGCAGAAGCTGGCCGAGGGCTCGACGGTGGTGGAGCCCCTGGAGCCGTCGCAGTGGGCCCCGTTGTACGGCATGCTCACCGACCGCTTCGGCGTGACCTGGGTCCTGGATGTCGCGGCTCCGTACGCCGGCTGACCCCCGCCCCATGACCGTCCTCGGCGCACGCGCTCGCAACCGCGCCACCCTCGCCCGCCAGTATCTGCTCGAACGCACCACCGCACCGGTCCGGGAGGCCGTGGCGCATCTGTCCGGCCTCCAGGCCCAGGAACCCCAGGAGCCCTTCACCGGCCTGTGGTCGAGGCTGCACGCCTTCACGCCCGGCCGGCTCGACCGGGCGCTCACGGACCGGCATGTCGTACGCACCCACCTGATGCGCCGCACCGTCCACCTGGTGACCGATGACGACGCACTCGCCTGGCGGGCACGCCACGACACCATGCTGCGCCGGCGGGTGATGGCCACCTACCGGCGTGAACTCGCCGGTATCGATCCGGACTGCTGGACGCGCGGACGGAAGACCGAGAGGAGACGTCCGCCACATCGGCCCGGTCCGGGGATGCGGGGGCGCCGGCCGGATGTTGGCGACGGATGGACCTGCCCCCACCCTCCGAACAGGACACGCAGTGACAGACGAGAACGCCCGCCGTGCAGCAGCCGCCCTCTCCCGCCCCTTCTCGGTCCGCGGACTGACATCGCCCAACCGGATCGCCATGGCGCCGATGACCCGGGACTTCTCCCCGAACGGCGTTCCCGGCCAGGACGTGGCGGACTACTACGCCCGCCGGACCGCCGGTGGCGTGGGGCTGATCATCACCGAGGGCACCTACGTCGACCACGCCTCCGCCGGCACCAGCGGGCGCGTCCCGCTGTTCCACGGCGAGGACGCGTTCGCGGGCTGGGCGGGGGTCGTGGACTCCGTGCACCGTGAGGGCGGCGCGATCATCCCGCAGCTGTGGCACGTGGGTGTCACGCGCGCCGAGGGCACCCCGCCCGTGGCGGAGGCGGAGCCGGTCGGCCCGTCGGGCGTCTCCCTGGCGGGCGAGCCCAAGGGGCGCGCCATGACGCAGAAGGACCTCGACGACGTCATCGCCGCGTTCGCCGACGCCGCGGCGAACGCGGAGCGTCTCGGCTTCGACGGCATCGAACTGCACGGAGCGCACGGCTACCTGATCGACCAGTTCCTCTGGGAGGGCAGCAACCGCCGCACCGACGCGTACGGCGGCGACATCGTCGCGCGCACCCGTTTCGCGGCGGAGATCGTGGCGGCGTGCCGCGCGGCCGTGTCCGACGCCTTCCCCCTCTTCTTCCGCATGTCCCAGTGGAAGATGAACGCTTACGAGGCGAAGCTCGCCCGGACGCCCGAGGAGCTGGACTCCCTCCTCACGCCGCTGGCCGAGGCCGGCGTCGACGTCTTCCACGCCTCCACCCGCCGCTACTGGCTGCCGGAGTTCGACGACTCCGACCTGAACCTCGCCGGATGGGTGAAGAAGATCAGCGGCAGGCCGACGGTCACCGTCGGCTCGGTGGGCCTGGACGGTGACTTCTTCAGCGCCTTCCAGGGCAACAGCTCCTCGGTCACCGGCATCGACCAGCTGCTGGACCGGCTGGAGCGCGACGAGTTCGACATGGTCGCCGTCGGCCGCGCGCTGATCGCCGACCCCGAGTGGGCCGCGAAGACACTGCGGGGGCGCACGGAGGACATCACGCCGTTCGGGGCGGAGATGCTGAAGACGCTGCGCTGACCAGGCCGGGCCGGGGACGGGCGCCGGCCGATCAGAGCGGCAGATCGTCCGGCACGATACGGAACGCCTTGTGCCGGCCCAGCGGACGTACGGCGCGGAAGCCGCGGCGGTCCAGGGTAAGGATCGCGTCGGTGTCGTAGTCGGCGGCCAGGGTCACGTTCACCGCGTCGGCGAGGTCGAGGTCGAGCGCCTCGTAACGGGCGCGCACCGACTGGGCGACGCCGAGGTGGTCCTCGGTGATCTCCGGCACCGAGACCCGGCCGCGGCGCATCCAGCCCCGGATGTCGTCGATCGCGCTCACCGCGGCCGTGCGTCCCAGTTCCCTCGTGGCCACGTGATCGAGCTCGGCGAGCAGGAGAGGCGACATGACGAGCAGCCCCGCGCCCATGATCGCTTCCGTGGCCCCCCGGTGATCGGGATGAGCGGAGTCGAGGGCCGCGAGCAGGCCGGAGGTGTCCGCGATGACGATGATCACCCGGTGCTCCCGGGAACGGACTCGCGCCGGACCGCGTCGGCCACGGCATCGCGGGCCTCGTCCTTGGCGAGCGTGCGCCCTGGACCGGTGAACGTACGGGAGAACAGCGGTTCGTCCCAGACCCGGTTGGCCATGGCGGCCAGATGGATTCCCTGCCTGATGATCTCGGCCTCGCTTATGCCGCGCCGCCTGGCGGCCTCCTTGATGATCGCGAGGTCTTCGGGGTCCGCGTAGACATTGGTGCGCTTCATCGACATGTACCAACGGCAGCCCATGTACCAGTTCGGTGTATGTCGCCCGGTACGCCCCCGCCGCCTGCGCGGCGGGGGCGTCCGGGGCGGGGGCCTGCGGGGCTCAGCGCAGGAGGCGCAGGGGCACGGCCCGGGCCATCGCCTCGGCTCCGGCGTCATTGGGGTGGAGGCCGTCGCCGCTGTCGTAGCGTGCGAGGAGGCGCTGCGGGTCGGACGGGTCGCGGAGCGCCCTGTCGAAGTCGACCACCCCGTCGTACTCGCCGCCGGTGCGGATCCAGCGGTTGAGGGCCTGACGGGCGGCCTCGTTCTCCGGGGTGTAGAAGCCCAGGGTGTCGCCCTTGAAGGGCAGGACCGTGCCGCCGTAGGCCTTCAGGCCCCGGTCGTGGGCGCGGGCGATGATCTGGCGGTGGGCCTCGATGAGGTCGGCCGCCGTGACCCGTTCCGACTCGGGGGCGACGGTGCCGGGGTGACCGAGGTCGTTCACCCCGAGGAGCACGATCAGGTGCTCGGCGCCCGGCCGGGCGGCGACGTCGCGGTCGAAGCGGCGCAGGGCGCTCTGGCCGAAGTACGCCGCGAAGTCCTCGGCGTCGGATCCGGCGGGCGGATTGGGGTCGTGCAGGAGGCGGTTGCCGCCGATGCCCTCGTTGAGGACGCCCACGGCGTCAGGTCCTGCGGAGGCGCGCAGCCGCCCGGCGAGGAAGTCGGGCCAGCGGTGGTTGGCGTCGGCCTCGGTGACGGAGCCGTCGGTGATGGAGTCGCCGAGGGCGACGACGGCCGAGGAGGGCCGGGACGTGGTCACACTCACGCCGGTCAGGAAGTACCAGCGCTCGATGGTCGCGGTCGGCTCGATGTCCGCACGGCCGGTGACGTTGCCTGCGGCCACGTGGTTGTGCTGGAAGGCGGACGCGTGGAGCGTCGAGCCCGGGGTGGGCCCGGGCAGGTGGATGCTCACCACGAGGTCCGTGCCCGCGGGCACCCGCAGGGAGACCGGGTCGCTGAGGAGCGGGGCTCCCGCGGGGACGGTCACCGAGGTGCGCCCGCCGAAGGTGAGCGGCCGGTCGGTGCGCGGGTCGATCCGGGAGGAGGGCCCGTCCGCGGCAGGGCGGGCGACGCGGGCCTCGCCGATGACCAGGGGGCCGCTGCCGAACTCGTTCGACAGCCGGACGCGGACCCGGTCGCCGCCGATGCTGATGCGGACGGTCTGACGGATCGTCTCGTCCTCGAACGCGGTGGTGTCCGAGGCCGGGGCCGTCGTGGGACCGGCGGCCCATGTCCCGGTCCAGGAACCGGTGTTGTGGCCACGGGACGCGGGCTCGGAGGGCTCGGCGGACACGGCGGGCGTGGCCGCCGTCGCCAGGAGCAGGCCCCCGGTGGCTACGGCCACGAGGTGGCGGGCTGCCCTTCGTACGCGTAAGCGGGGGCCCGAGGTAGTCGGGGATCCTGTGGAGCGCGGTCTCATCGGGGTGCCTCCTGGGCTGCGGGACGGACCTGCGGGGCCGGACACGCTCGGGGCCGAAAGTTGCGAATCTCCTTGCGATCGGGCGAGCAGACGGTATGGATGCCCGCGGTCCCGCGTCAAGACGGCCTCCGCACGTCTTCACCCCCGCCGGAGCCGGGTCCGGTGTACAGTTTTCGAGTCCTGTCGTCTCCGATAGAGGTGGACGTTGCGCATCTGAGGTCCGCGATCATCGCGCGGTACGGCCCCTGCCGTAGCCCGTCACGCCTTGTCGGCTCTTCTGCCGCCCCGTGACCCACCGCGTGGATGCGACCTCGGTGCAGGATCCGTCCCCCGTATGTCCGGAGGACCGCACCCTCCCTCTCCCGGCCGGTCGCCGCGTGGTGCTCGCATACGAAGCCCCTGTTCACACGCTTGCGACTGCGAGGACCACATGTCCCATCCCACCACGCCCGCCGCCTCTCTCAGCTGCTCCGCCCTCTCCTTCCGGTGGCCGGACGGCACGGAGGTCCTCGACGGGCTGTCCGTCGGCTTCGGGCGGGGCCGCACCGGGCTCGTCGGTACCAACGGCTCCGGGAAGTCCACCCTGCTGCGGCTGCTGGCGGGCCGGTTGAAGCCCTCCGCCGGCTCGGTGACCGTCGGCGGGCACCTCGCCTACCTGCCGCAGAACCTCACCCTCGACACGGACATCGGCGTCGAGGACGCCCTGGGCATCACCGCGCGGCGTACGGCGCTGCGCGCGATCGAGGCCGGCGATGTCGCCGTGGAGCACTTCGAGACCGTCGGCGACGACTGGGACGTCGAGGAACGGGCCCTGGCGACCCTGGGGTCGCTCGGCCTCGGCGACATCGGACTCGACCGCACCGTGGGACAGCTGTCCGGCGGCGAGACCGTGCTGCTGCGGCTGGCCGCACTGCTGCTGGAGCGCCCCGACGTCCTGTTGCTCGACGAGCCGACCAACAACCTCGACGTGTTCGCGCGCCGCCGGCTGTACGAGGCCGTCGAGTCCTGGCGCTCCGGCGTGCTCGTCGTGGTCAGCCACGACCGTGACCTGCTGGAGCGGGTGGACCGCATCGCCGATCTCCGTGCCGGTGCGGTGAGTTGGTACGGCGGCGGCTGGTCCGCCTACGAGGAGGCACTGGCCACCCAGCAGGAGGCGGCCGGCCGAATGGTGCGGGCCGCCGAGTCCGACGTACGCCGGCAGAAACGCGAGCTGGAGGAGGCCCGGACCAAGGTGGCCCGCCGTCAGCGGCACAACAAGAAGATGGACGCCGAGCGGCGTGCGCCGCGGATCGTCGCGGGCGCGCACAAGAGGTCCTCCCAGGAGGCGGCGGGCAAGCTCCGCGGTCTGCACGAGGACCGGCTCCAGGACGCGCGGGAGCGGCTCGACACGGCGGCGGAGGCGATCCGCGACGACGCCGAGATCCGGGTGCGGCTCCCTCACACCGCAGTCCCGGCGGGCCGCACGGTACTGAGCGCGCACGGGCTCCGCCCCCGCTTCGGCACCCTGCGCGACGGTGAGCTCCATGTCCGGGGGCCCGAGCGCATCGCGCTGATCGGGCGCAACGGCGCGGGCAAGACGACGCTGCTGCGCACCCTCACCGGGGAGCTGGCGCCGGAAGAGGGCGAGGCCAGGGCCCATGTGCCGCTGCGCTTCCTGCCGCAGCGGCTCGATGTCCTGGACGACGGGCTGAGCGTCGCCGCGAACGTGGCCCGCGCGGCGCCCGGGACCACCGACAACGAGATCCGCTCCCAGCTCGCCCGCTTCCTGTTCAAGGGGGCACGCGCCGAGCAGCCGGCGGGCACCCTCTCGGGCGGCGAACGCTTCCGTGCCGCTCTCGCGGCGACGATGCTCGCCACACCTGCCCCGCAGCTGCTGATGCTGGACGAGCCGACCAACAATCTGGACCTGGCGAGCGTGCGCCAGCTGACGAGCGCCCTGGAGTCCTACGAGGGCGCGCTGATGATCGCGGGCCACGATCTGGCGTTCCTGGAGTCGGTCGGGATCACCCGCTGGCTGCTCGTGGGCGAGGAGCTCACGGAGCTGAGCGCCGAGGAGGTGGGCGAGCTGCTCGGCAGGCCCGACACGATCGTCTGACCGGTGGTGTACTGGAAGGGTGCGGGCCGTGCTCGCGGGCCCGCCCCAGGCATCACCGGCTACTGATCCGGATCCCGTCATGCACCGACCCCATGGATTCCGAGGCGTGTCCCGGGCCCTCGCGGGCGCGGCCGTGGCCCTGCTGGCGGCCGGAGGGCCTGCCGCAGTGGCCGCCGCCGCGCCTCCCCCGGCCGCCGCGACCGCACCCGCCGGCGCCACCGCACCGGCCGCCGCGGACCCGTCCGCCGGGCCCCCGTCCGACCGGACCGACCCGCGTACGGCGACCGCGGAGCTCACCGTCCCGGCGATCGGGGTGACGGACCTGCGCGTGGTCCCGTACGAGGGGACGACGGACGACGGGCCGGGCACCCGTGTCCAGGACCGTGGTGTGGCCGCCGGCCCGTACGGCGAGGAGGGCGGCGTCGGGCCCGGCGAGACGGGGAACTATCTCGTGACGGCCCACCGGCTCTCCGCCGGGGGCCCGTTCCGCGACCTGCCGTCGCTGGACACGGGCGACAAGGTGCAGGTCACGGAGGGCTCCACGGTCTACGAGTACCGGATCACCGGGACCCGGGAGACGTCCTTCCGGTCCGAGCGCTCGCTCGCCGCCCAGCGGGCCGAGGTGCCGGGCGAGCCGGGTGAGAAGCCGACCCGGGCGATGATCACCCTCTCGACCTGCGCGACCCCGGAGGACGACGCGGCCGGGAACTTCTGGCGCGACGCCCACCACAATCCGGAGCACCGCATCGACAAGATCGGCGTACTGGTCTCCTCCCGGCCCGCATGAGACCCGCCCCTGTGAACCGGCGCGTGCCCCGGGCGGCCTTCACCAGCCGCCGGGCATGTCCTCGGGCAGCTCCAGCCAGCGCGCCGTGCCCGGCTCGATGATGTAGGCGCTGCCGTCCACCTTCACCCGGACCCCCGGCCGTTCCGAGTCCGGTACGGCGATCCTGAGACGCTCGGCGCGGATGCGCAGGTCCACGTCCCAGTGCCGGCGGAAGCGCAGCCGCATACGGAACTTGGAGAGCTGGGGCAGCGTGGCCGGCGCGAGCCACAGGGCGTCGTCGCGGGTGTCCAGGCCCGTCATGCCGCGCTGGACGAAGTCGAGGGTCCCGGCCATCGCGCCCAGGTGGATGCCCTCCTCCGTCGTACCGCCCTGGATGTCGGCCACGTCGCCGATCAGCGCCTCCTCGCAGTACGCCCAGGC
This sequence comes from Streptomyces sp. NPDC102441, assembly GCF_044765585.1. Lineage (NCBI taxonomy): Bacteria > Bacillati > Actinomycetota > Actinomycetes > Kitasatosporales > Streptomycetaceae > Streptomyces > Streptomyces sp. NPDC102441. Next base: position 64,895 of record NZ_JBIWKH010000017.1, on the reverse strand, counting down.
GTCGTCGCGGTGGACCCTGGCCAGCACCCAGGCGTGGACGAGGGAACTCAGGGTGGAGCCATGGCTCGTACGGCCCACGTAGTAGTCGACGGTGGACCGCCAGGTCTCGTCGTCGAGTGTGTGGCCGAGCCGCCGGAACAGCGCGACGAGCTCCTTGGGCTGGAAGAGGTAGCCGAGCATCAGCACATCGGCCTGCTTGGACGCCTGGTAGCGGTTGACGGTGTCGCCCTCCGCCTCCAGGATCCGGTCGAGGCGCCGGATGTCCCCGTACCGCTGCCGGTAGCCGTCCCAGTCCAGCTCGTCCAGGTCTCCGTAACCCGCGAACTGGCTGATAACACCCCGGTGGTGGGGCACGTACAGCCGCCGGGAGATGTCGTCCCAGCGGTCCAGTTCCGCCGGGTCCAGCCGGATCTGTTCGAGGAGCTGCCGGCGCCGGCTCCGGGGCAGGGAGGCGCAGAGCTCGCCGGCCCGTGCCAGCACCCAGGCCGCCGTCACGTTCGTGTACGTGTTGTCGTCGAGCCCCGCGGCGTCGGAATCCGGATAGGCGTCGTGGTACTCGTCGGGCCCGACGACTCCCTTGATGCGGTACCGCCCGACGGCGTCGTCCCACTCGGCGCTGTCCGCCCAGAAACGGGCGATCTGCATCACCATCTCGGCGCCCTTGGAGTAGAGGTACTCCGTGTCGCCGGTGGCCTGGCAGTACTGCCACACGTTGTACGCCACCGCCGAGCCGACATGGTGCTGCAGCCGTGAGCGGTCGGGCAGCCAGCGGCCCGAGCGGGGGTTGAGGTGGACCTCCTGGGTCTCCTCGCGCCCCTCGTCGGCGCTCTGCCACGGGTACATCGCCCCTGCTCTGCCCACCGCACGCGCGGCGGCGCAGGCCGCGGGGAGCCGCCGGTGGCGGTAGTCGAGCAACCCGCGGGAGACCTCGGGGAGATGCAGGTTCAGGAAGGGCAGCACGAACAGCTCGTCCCAGAAGACGTGCCCCCGGTACGCCTCGCCGTGGAGCCCCCTGGCCGGTACCCCGACATCGAGTTCCGCGGTGTGCGGGGAAAGGGTCTGGAGCACATGGAAGAGGTGCAGCCGCAGGATGCGTCCGGGTTCGCCCGGCACCTCCAGTTTCACCTGCTGCCACAGGTCGGCCCAGGCCCGGCGGTGCGAGGCCCGCAGCCGGGCGTACGCCGGGGCGTCGCCCACCGCGGACACGGCGGCCCGCAACGGACTGCCGATGGCCGGGTCGCGGGAGGTGTAGAGGCCGACCGTCTTGTCGACGACGGCCCCGGAGCCCGGGGCGAGCGGCAGCAGCAGCCTCTGGTGGACCGCCCGGGGCTGCTGCTCCGGTTCGGCCCGGTGGTCGCCGTTCCTCTCCGGGCCGCAGGAGGCCACGGTGCGGGCTGCCAGGGCGATGCCGATGTCCGACTCCACCGTGCGGCAGCGCAGCCACACCATGGAGCCGGGTTCCGTGCCGGTCTCCCAGCCGGTGAGGTGGCGGTCGGCCAGTTCGCGGTAGCGCGCTACACCGTTGTTGCGGATGTCGCCGTCGATCCCGGCCTCCACCTCCAGCTCGCCCGACCAGCCCTCGGCGGTGAACTGCGTGTGCAGGGCGGCCAGATGGGGGTCGCCCATGTGCACCAGGCGCTCCTGCGCCACCGTCAGGCGGCGGCCGGCCCCGTCCTCGTACACCGAGTGGCGGGTCAGCGTCCCGCCGCGCAGGTCGAGCGACTGCCGGTGCTCGGCGAGGTGCGCGTGGTCGGGGGTCAGCCACGGGCCGGGGCGGGAGCCGGCGGGGCGGATGCGGTAGCGCAGCGGCAGCCAGTTGGGGAGGTTGACCATGTCCTCGTTCTCGACCTGGCGCCCCTGGACGGAGGAGGTCAGCCGGTTGTAGCAGCCCGCCACATACGTGCCCGGGTAGTGCGTCTCGCCCGCCGGCGTCTCGGGCGCGGCTCCCCGGGTGGCGAAGTAGCCGTTGCCCAGTGTGCAGAGCGCTTCGCGCAGGCGCTCCTTCTCCGGGTCGTATCCCTCGTACGCCCAGGTCCAGCCGCGCGCCATCAGTCCTCCCCGTTGATCAGCAGGTCCCCCGGATCGGCCACCACGAGGTCCGCGCCGTGACGGCGCAGGTCGCCGGCGCCCTCGGGGCTGTCCGTCCGGTCCACCCCGACGACGAGCCCGAAGCCGCCCCGCCTGCCCGCCTCCACTCCGGCCAGCGCGTCCTCCACGACGGCGGCTTCGCCGGGCGGGACCCCGAGGCGCCGTGCTGTCTCGGTGAACAGGGCGGGGTCCGGTTTGCCGGGCAGCTCCAGGCGGCGCGCCTCGTTGCCGTCGACCACCGCCGTGAAGAGGTCCAGGAGACCGGCCCCGGCCAGCAGCTCGGTCGCGTGCCGGGACGCGGACGCGGCGGCGAACGGGACGCGGGCGTCGTGCAGCACGTGCAGGAGGCGGACCGTCCCCGGCCAGACCGCGATCGGACGGGACCGCAGGCGCCGGGTGAACGCCTCGTCCTTGACGGCTGCGACGGCCCACACCGTCCCGGTGCCCGGGGGGTCGTCGGGACTGCCCTCGGGAAGGTCGATGCCCCTGGACACGAGGAACGCGGCAGCACCGTCCTTGCGCGCCTTGCCGTCGACGTAGCGCCGGTAGTCGTCCGCCTCGTCGAAGGGCCGCTGCCCTTCGTGTGAGGCCAGGCAGGCGTCGAACGCCTCCTTCCAGGCCGCGGCGTGCGCCGGGGCGGAGTCCGTGATCACGCCGTCCGTGTCGAAGACGACGGCGTGCACGGAGAGCAGGACTGCGGCCGGTGACGGTGCACGTGCCATGACCGGTGGTCCCTTCGTCGAGGCGTCCCCCGCTCCATGGCACCAGGTTCCGGCCGGGACCGCTCCCCGTGGCATCCGGACAGACCGCTCCGGAGGCAGCCGCGGAGGCAAGGGCCGGCACAAGCAGTGGTAAAAAGTCGGAAAAGTTTCTAAATGTCCCCTCCGGGGCTACCGTAAAAGCATGGCCAGAACCGAGCGTCAGACCGACCGGCAGGCGGAGTACGTGTGTCCGGCCTGTAAGAAGCCCGTCGCGACCGTGCTGGCGCGGCACAAGACCCTCGGCATCTTCGTCCCGCACTGGGGCGCCGGGCCGTGTCAGAACTCCGAGTGCCACCGGCACGAGGCAGAGGCGGACGAGACGTCCGGCTCCGCCCGGGGCACGGGCTCCGCACGCCGGTGAGGGACGCCCCTCAGGCCCTGGACACGACTGCCCGGCCGACGGGCACGTAGGGGGCGGCATCCGTGTCGGCACCGCCGAACCCGTTCACCGTCACTGTCACCGGCTCCATGTGTGAGACCCACCGCTACGAGCTGGACCCGCGCACGCTCGACGCCCTCGCCGCGCACTTCACGTCCATGACCCATGACGCCTCCTCCGGCCGTGCCGCCCGCCAGGCCTTCCGCCTCAGCAGCACGGCCGCCGGGCTCCTGCACTTTCCGGGGGTGCTGTGTGCTGTTCATCGGCAAGGCCTGCATCCTCACTCCCGAGAGCTGAATCATCGTGGCCGTCACGGGTCAGGCGTTCAGCCGGAGGCGCTGACCGGGGAAGATCAGGTGCGGTCCCTGGTCGAGGACCTCGCGGTTCAGCTCGTACAGCGCGGTCCAGCCACCGGACACGTCCGCACGCTCGGCGATCACCGAGAGGCAGTCGCCGGCCTCGACGACGTACGTCTCCGCGTCGGCAAGGTCCTCCGAGTAGTGCGTCGCTCCGCTGTCGCTGCCGGCGGTGCTGTCGTCGCTGTCGTCGCTGTCGTTCGAGCTGCCGGACGACGTGTTCCCGGACGACGTGTTCCCGGACGACGTGCTGCCGTTGTCCGCCGAGCCGCTGTTCGAACTGCCGGTCGACTGACGCTCGGGGGCCGCCTGCGCCGTGTCACTCCCGTCGACACCGCCGGCGCTGCTTCCACCGCTGGACGAGGAACTCGACGTACCGCTCGCACCGAGGCGCCCACACGTGGGCCAGGCGCCCATTCCCTGCGACCGGGCGACGCGTTCACCGACGGCGATCTGCTCGGGCCTGCTGGCGAGGTCGGCGCGAGGTGCGTACTGCCCGCCGCCGTAGGCCCGCCAGGTGGAGGGGGCGAACTGGAGGCCGCCGTGGTAGCCGTTTCCGGTGTTGGTGTCCCAGCGACCGCTGCTCTCGCACTCGGCGATGCGGTCCCAGTCCGTACCCGCCGTGACGGTCGGCGCGATGACGGCGCGGGCGGGGGCCTGGGCCGGAACGGCCTGGGCGGGAGCCGGGGCCAGGACCTTGGCGGGGGCGTCCGCGACGCTGCGGCCGGCGAGGCCGAGCACGCTCAGGAGGACGAGCAGAAGGGCGAGCACCGATTCGACGGGCCGCTTGGCGAGGGGTGATGCCGGCATGACGGTATTCCTCCGCTGTGCTCCGGAAGGTGTGCAAGGGCACGAACAGATAAGCCGCCGATATTCTTTTCAGTGGGCTTTGACGCGTTCAACGTCCGCACATTCACTCAGGTGGGGGTCTCTCATGGCACTGTTCGGCAATGCGCACACCGTCGACCCGGCGGCCGCACAGCGTGACTACGCACGACTTCTCGGGCAGGGCGAGCAGGTGCACGCCGCGTATCTGCTGATCCGCGACACGATCCTGTTCACCGACCGCAGGCTCGTCCTCATCGACAAGCAGGGGATCACCGGCAAGAAGGTGGAGTACCACTCCGTCCCGTACCGGAGCATCACGCACTTCTCGGTGGAAACGGCGGGACACTTCGACATGGACGCCGAGCTCAAGATCTGGCTCTCCGGCTCCGCCACGCCCATCCAGAAGACGTTCACCAAGGGCGTCGACATCTACGAGGTGCAGGCGGTCCTCACCCAGTACGTCGCGCGGTAGGCCCTACTGCTTACGGTTCCGGAGCCGGGCCATCTCGGCGCGGATGGCGGGCAGTTGGGCATAGAGCGCCTCGCCGGGGCAGTACGTCTGGTAGGTGTCGCGGTGACCGGCCACCGCGTGGAGGTAGACCACCTCACCGCGCCGGTACAGGCTGTCGCCGTTCGTCGAGACCATCCGCACGATGCCCCGCGGGTCGACGGCCCGGTCCAGCTTCCACGCGCCCACCTTCGCGATCCCCTCGATGAGCGCCTTCGGCACCGGAACGCCGGGGTCGAAGGTGCCGAGAGCCGCGATCCCCACGCTGTGGGCGTTGAATCCGGTGGCGTGGGCACCGCGCACGGAGCGTCCGACACCGCCCGCCCTGCCCTCGTAGACGGTCCCGCAGCGGTCGACCACGAAGTTGTAGCCGATGTCGTCCCAGCCCTCGCCCCGGACGTGCATCTCCTCCATCGCCCGCAGCATCCTGGGGGCGTCGGCACAGTCGTAGTTGTTGGTGTGCCCGGTGTGGTGGACGAAGACGGCCTTCACCGTCCCCGTGTACACCGCGTCCTCCTTCACCATGCTCTCGTCCGCGTGCCACTCGGCCCGGCTGACGATCCTGGGCCGCGGGGCGGCGGGCGGCGTCGCCGGCTTCGCGGTGGTCCGCTCAGGCGCGGCGAGCCGTACCGGCGCGTCCCGGAGCACCAGGAACGCCAGCGGCACGACCATGGCGCACACGGCGGTTCGGCGAAGCCACATAGAGCCACCATGCGGGCTGACCAGCCACGTCGCAGGTGCCCACACCCGATCGGGTGAGCTCTGGGACGCGGTCCGCGGCACCGCCCGGGCGGTCAGGAAACGGGGACCGCCTGCTGCTGCTGCTCGATGATGCGTGCCGCGCGGTGCGGGGAGGTGTCGAGCCTGGCCAGCACACCCGGGACCGCGTTGTTGGGCAGGATGAGCTCGAAAAGCGCAGATATCTCGGCGACCAGGTCCGGGGGCTCGGCCATGGACTCCGTCACCAGCTGCACCCCGGTCCATGCCCCGACGACCAGCCGGGATGTGGCCTCCGGATCGACGTGCGGAAGAAGCTCGCCGCGCTCCTTGGCCTCGGTCAGCATCTCTGTCCCGAGAACGATCCAGTCCGGCCATCGGGTGCCGAAGAGCCCACGCGCACGCGGGTCCACGGACAGCCGGATCGAGGCGCTGAGCAAGGGTTCCCGGGGCAGCCGGTAGGCGAGCAGGAGCGCCATGTCCACCCACTCCTGCAGCTTGAAGGTCTGCGGGGTGACCCCCTCCGCCGTCACGGCCTCCAGGAGGACGCCACGGGCCAGCTCCTCCTTCGACGTGAAGTGGAAGTAGAGGGCGCCCCGCGTGAGACCTGCCCGGTCGAGGATCGCGGCGATGGTGGCGGCGTCGTAGCCGTGCTCGTCGAAGACCTCGGCGGCCGCCTCCAGGAAGATTCGGCGCGTGCGGATCGCCCGTTGCTGTCGTGCCAACTCGCACTCCCCTTTGAACGTTGCAAGATGCTACTTCAAAAAGTACCGGTGAGCCGGTATCATATCAGCGCCGTAAGACCCATTTTGCGCCATGTCCGGGAGGACCGTGCCCGACATACCCACTGTTCAGTGCCCGCCGCTCCCCGCGGCTGAGGGGCGGGACGGCATCCGCGACGAGTTCGTCCACCTCGGACGTTCCGACATGGTCCTCCTCACGTCCTGGCGGCGCAGGGAAGATGGCGAATTCTCGCTGTCCGCGACATGGCCGGCCCCGCCTGCCGGCCTTGCTTACGACCCGCGGATGCTCACACAGACCGTCCGGCAGAGCGGCCTGACCATCGCGCACGCCGCGTACGGCGCACCCCTCTCCGATCACACCTTGCTGAACTACTTCGACTTCACCGTCGCTCCCGGGTTCGAGGTGCCGTCCGGTGGGCCCTGCGACCTCGCTGTCGAGGTCACAGTCAAGGGAACCAAGGAGCGGGGAAGAAAGGTCACTTCACTCGACATGGAGTTCCGCGTCCTCCAGGGTGGCAGCGTGGTGGTCCGCGCGGACTCCGAGTTCGGCTGGCTCTCCACGCGCGTGTACCGACGGCTTCGCGGCGAACACTTCACCGTCGACTGGAACACATGGCCGCTGCCCGCTCCGGTCGATCCCCGCACCGTGGGCCGGGACGCCCCGGCCGACGTGGTCCTGGCAGCCGGAGACCGCCCCGGGCGCTGGCAGTTGCGCAACGACGTGGACAACGTCGTGCTGTACGACCACCCCGTCGACCACGTCCCGGGGCTTGCCCTGATGGAGGCTGCCGACCAGGCCGCACGCGGGGCCCTTCACCCTGCGCGCTTCGAACCGACCGCCGTCACCAGCACGTTCGAGCGGTACGCCGAGTTCGACCGCCCCTGCTGGATCGCCGCCGAGATTCTGCCCGCCGCCCCCGGAGAGACCTCGGTACTGGTCACGGCGGCACAGGACGGAGAAACCGTCTTTCGGAGCCGGCTGACCGGCCCCTGCGGCTGACGCGGCTCACTGGTTGACGAAGCCGCCGTCCACCGGCAGCACCGTGCCCGTGAGGAAGGGACAGCGGTCGCTGAGCAGCCAGGCGGCCGCGTTGGCGATCTCTTCAGGGTCGGCCGTACGCCCTTGCGGCGTACGGCCGTTGACCATCTCCTCCAGGCCCGGGTTACGTCCGAACCAGTCGGCCGTGATCTCGCTCCGGGTGGTTCCGGGCGCCACCGCGTTGACCCTGATGCCCTGTTGGGCGTACTCGTCCGCGGCTGCCCTGGTGAGGCCGACGACGGCGTGCTTGGCCGCTATGTAGGGCGCGGCCGTCGGTATGGCCACCAGGCCGCCCACGCTGCTGTTGTTCACGATGGAACAGCCCCTGGTGTTCGGGAGCATGGCCGCGATCTCATGGCGCAGACAGTTCCACACGCCCCGCACATTGGCGTCCATGACCGCGTCGTAGACGTCATCACCCATGAGGTGCAGGGGAGTTCGGTCGCCGCCGAGGCCCGCGTTGTTGAAGGCCGAGTCCAGACGGCCGTAGGTGTCGACCGTGAAGCCGACGGCACGCGCGACGTCCTCCGCCACCGTCACATCACAGACCACGTACGAGGCTCGGGCTCCCTTGTCCTTCAATTCGGCTGTCAGAGAGGCCAGTCGGTCCTCCCTGCGCGCGGCCAGGACGACCGTCGCGCCTTCCGCGGCGAACACGCGTGCCGCCGCCGCACCGATACCGCTGCTCGCCCCGGTGATCAGGACGACTCTGTCGTGAAGAAGATCGCTCATGGGCCGAAGTCTGGCAGGCGCCCCGGGCCACAGCCATGGCCGTACCCGCGGACCTCGCCCCGCAGGGGAACGACCATAACCGACTGATTATCCCGTTTTCGCCCCGCCTCCCACCGTATTCCGACAGCGGTCCAGGGGAACTCCGGCCCGCCCGGCGGGCCTCGCGGTACTCTGCGGCATGCTCGCCATCCAGTTCGACCGCTTCGGCGGTCCCGAGGTGCTCCGTCCCGTGGAGCTGGCCTCTCCCGTGCCCGGTCCGGGAGAGCTGCTCCTCACCGTCGAGGCCGCCGGGGTGAACTTCGCGGACACCCACCAGGTGGACGGCTCCTACCTCGGCGCCGATGCCCTGCCGTACGTCCCCGGCAGTGAGGTCGTGGGCCGCACCCCGGACGGCCGGCGGGTGCTGGCACGGGTCTCGCACGGGTACGCGGAGCAGGTGACCGCCAAGGAGTCGGGCGTCGTGGAGATCCCCGAGGACCTGGGCGCGGCCCAGGCCCTCGCCCTCATGATGCAGGGCCTGACGGCCTGGCACCTGTTGCGGTCCGCGGCCCGGCTGCGCAGCGGCGAGAGCGTCGTCGTGCACTCCGCCGCGGGCGGCGTCGGCAGCCTCGCCGTCCAGCTGGCCAGGGAGTTCGGAGCCGGCCGGGTGCTCGCCCAGGCCTCCACCCCGGACAAGGAGCGGCTCGCCCTGGACCTCGGGGCCGACGCGGTGGTCTCCTACCCCCTCGCGGAGAAGGCGGACATCGTCCTGGACGCCGTGGGAGGGCAGCTCTTCGACCAGGCGCTGGACTCCCTGGCGTCCTTCGGCCGGCTGGTGACCTACGGCAACGCCGCCCGTGGCGGCTTCACCCCCGTCGACCCGGCCCGGCTGGGCCGCCTCAACGCCTCCGTCGTCGGATTCTGGCTGCGTCCAGCGCTCGCGGCTCCGGGCGGGGTCAGCGGCCCGCTCAAGGAGCTCTTCGCCCTGGTCGCAGAGGGCCGCCTCAGGCCCGTGACCGGCCCCAGCTATCCGCTGGCCGACGCCCGGCGCGCCCATGAGGACCTGCTCGCCCGCCGGACCACCGGAAAGCTGATCCTCACCACCTGAGCGGACGGACCCGGGGCGATGCCGGGTCCCACGCTCCCCGGGACTGCCGCTCAGCCGGTGACGTGCGTCGTGCCCAGGACCGTGGCGTGCTCCAGGACGTCCTCCAGCGGATCGTCGATCTGGCCCGTCACGATCAGCGCCACCTGCGGCGCGTTGTGCGAATCGGTGTGGGTCTCGTCGGCCTGGGCCGCTCCGGCCGGAAGCAAGGACGCCAGTACGGCCGCCCCGAGCCCCGTCAGTGTGCTCTTCATGTCGTCTCGTCCCCTCACCTGCATTCCGGGCACCACCGCAACGATCTTCCAGGCGGGAGCGGGGACGCGGACACGGACACGAGCCGTGGGCGGAGGACTGTTACAGACGTTCCCGGCATCGGCGGACGGCCGGCGGGCGCCAGGACGCACCGCACCCCCGGGCCCGGGGGCCTCGGGGGTGCGGTGGCGGGACGGAGGAGCGGCGGCTCAGACCTCGCCGGGCGTGCCGAGCATGGCGGACGCGTTCTCCAGCGGGGTGAGGGGCGCCGCGGGCGCGGGCACCTCCGCCGGGCGGCAGGTGAAGCCGAGACGCGACAGCGCCCTGGTCACCTCGCCGGCACTGAAGTCCCGGCGGTCCTGCCGGGTGATGATCTCGCCGACCTGCTTGACGGGGTAGACCCGGCGGCTGATGACCACCGCGTCACCCGTGACGGGCTCGGGCTTGACGCCCTTCATCAAGTCCTCCACCTCGTTCTTGAAGAAGTCGAAGGGGAAACGGGCGATGACGCAGCGCATGTTGCCTCAACAGGGGTGGTCGTGGGAAAGCCGGACAGGGTCGGCCGGGCTTCCGGCCGGATGACTACGCGGCCTTGTTGGACCGGCGCTGCGACGCTGCGGCACGCGCCTGCGGCGTCGCCGTGTTGGCGTTGGAGCGGCGCCCCTGGCCGGGACGCGCACCGCGCCGGCCGCGGGGACCCGAGCTGTTGCCCTTGCCGCGCTCCGACATCGGCGAGGTGATCGTCACGGGCACACCCGACGGTGCCTGGGCCCCGGTGATGCGGTTGAGCTCGGCCTCACCGGAGCGGACCTGGGCGACCTGCGGCGTGATGCCGGCGTCGGCCATCAGGCGGGTCATCTCGCGGCGCTGGTTGGGCAGCACGAGGGTGACGACGCTGCCGGACTCCCCGGCGCGCGCGGTACGCCCGCCACGGTGCAGGTAGTCCTTGTGGTCGCTCGGCGGGTCCACGTTGACGACCAGGTCGAGGTTGTCGACGTGGATGCCGCGGGCGGCGACGTTCGTGGCGACCAGCACCGTGACATGGCCGGTCTTGAACCGGTCCAGGGTGCGGGTGCGCTGTGGCTGCGACTTGCCGCCGTGCAGCGCGGCCGCCCGCACACCGCTGTGCAGCAGGTGGTCGGTGAGCTTGTCCACCGCGTGCTTGGTGTCCAGGAACATGAGCACCCGGCCCTCACGTGCGGCGATCTCGGTGGTCGTCGCGTACTTGTCGGCGCCCTGGACGTAGAGCACATGGTGTTCCATCGTCGTCACGGCGCCGGCCGCGGGGTCCACCGAGTGGACGACCGGGTCGTGCAGGTAGCGGCGGACCAGCAGGTCCACGTTGCGGTCCAGCGTGGCCGAGAACAGCATCCGCTGGCCTTCGGCGTTCACCTGGTCCAGCAGCTCCGTGACCTGGGGCATGAAGCCCATGTCGGCCATCTGGTCGGCCTCGTCGAGGACGGTGATGGCGACACGGTCCAGCCGGCAGTCGCCGCGCTCGATGAGGTCCTTGAGACGGCCCGGGGTGGCGACCACGACTTCGGCGCCGCCGCGCAGCGCGCTGGCCTGGCGGCCGATCGACATACCGCCGACGACCGTGGCCAGCCTGAGCTTGAGGGACCGGGCGTACGGGGTGAGCGCGTCGGTGACCTGCTGGGCCAGTTCCCGGGTGGGGACGAGCACCAGGGCCAGCGGACGGCGCGCGTCGGCACGGTTGCCCGCGGTGCGGGCGAGCAGGGCCAGCCCGAAGGCGAGCGTCTTGCCCGATCCGGTGCGGCCTCGGCCCAGGACGTCACGTCCGGCGAGCGAGTTCGGCAGGGTGGCCGCCTGGATGGGGAACGGCACGGACATGCCCTCGGACACCAGCGCCGCCAGAAGGGGCGCGGGCATGTCCAGGTCCCCGAAGGACTCGGCGGCGGGGAGGGCGGGGGTGATGGTCACCGGCAGGGCGAACTCACCCGAGACGGAGGAGGAGCGGCGGCCGTAGCCACCGGAGCGCTTCGGTCCGCCGGAGCGGCCCCCTGCTCCCGGGGCTCCCTGCCGGCCGGATCCCGCCGAGCGGAACCCGTTGGCGGTGCGGCTGCCGGCGGATCCACCGGAACGTGTCCTGGAAAATCGGTCGTTCGTGCGAGCTGTGCGATCGCGGTTCAATGGAGAACCCTTCCCTCGAATGGCACGTATCGAGGGATTCTTTCCGGGCGGCTGCAGCCATGTACGGCGCCAAGAATCGCAAGAACGAGCCGGTGAAATAACGAAAAACGAAGTCCGTCCGGCGGATGAACCAGCCGGATTCAGCACTCCATATGACTGCAGATAATCGCCGCGCCTGACTCGCGCCCACCGGGAATCACTCCATCGGTGCGCCGGTCTCGGCGACGGCCGGGAAAACGCAACGAGCTGGGGCCCGCACCCCAAGGTGCGGGCCCCAGCTGCGCCGTACGCCTGAGTGATCAGGCGGGGGTGATGTTCTCCGCCTGCGGGCCCTTCTGGCCCTGCGTGACGTCGAAGTTCACCTTCTGGCCTTCCTGCAGCTCGCGGAAGCCCTGGGCGGCGATGTTCGAGTAGTGGGCGAAGACGTCAGCGCCGCCACCCTCCTGCTCGATGAAACCGAAACCCTTTTCCGCGTTGAACCACTTCACGGTGCCAGTAGCCATGTCATATCTCCTTCGGGGCGTTGCCCGTGGACTCACACTGTGTGAGTCCTACGTCGCCGCAAATGATTGCCCCGACCGGAAAAAACCGGAAATACAAAAGTGCGCCCACCGGAGTGAAAACGGTGAGTGCACTTGAAGTTTTGGGAACCACAACTGCAACTGAGATCAACAGTAGCACGATTCGGTCACAAGCGAGCTGTACGCCATATCACTACGGCGTCGCTCCACCGAGCAGGGTATAAACTCTCACCGCTCATTGCGCGTATTTCTGTGCCGACCGAACCAGATATACACCCGCGTGCCGGTCAGGAATCGACGCCGCCCCGGCCGGCCGCGGGCCGCCGCAGTTGCTCGTTGAGGCGCAGGGCCTCCTCGAGCTGGTCCTCCAGGATGACGATGCGGCAGGCAGCCTCGACCGGCGTGCCGCCGTCCACCAGCTCACGGGCCCGGGCCGCGATACGCAGCTGATAGCGCGAGTAGCGGCGGTGCCCGCCCTCGGAGCGCAGCGGCGTGATCAAACGGGCTTCGCCGATGGCCCTGAGGAAGCCGGGCGTCGCACCGATCATCTCGGCGGCGCGCCCCATCGTGTACGCGGGGTAGTCGTCGTCGTCGAGACGGTCCGTGGTGTGCGACGGGGACTCCGGGGGCATCTGCACCTCTTCTGCTGCGCGCCGGTCCACCGATGTGACCTGGCTGCACAAGAAAGCCTAGGCGTCGGGGTAGGCCATGTCTATTGTGGCTGGAACAGGTTTCCTCCTTCCTCGGCGCCCTCGCGCGTGACCACGGTCCGGAAGGGCGGCCGGCGGGAGCCCTCCGTAGCCGTCCGAACACCCCAACGAGGCTGACCGACCGGTCAGTTGTCGGCAGCCCGGTGAACGGTCATACTGCACGGGTAGCCCTTCACGCATCCCCCGTCGTGAAGGGCTACTTCACGCGCGGCGGCCGGTATCCGCGCGACCCGCGCGATCCGGAGCAGACACGGCATGAGCGGCACGGACACGGACGCGACGGCGGCCCGCAGGAACATGATCACCAGGGTCGCCCGCACGGTGACGGACGTCCTGCAGCCCCGCAACGTACTGCTCGCCGGCATGCTCGCCGTCGGACTGGCCACTGCCGGTGACTGGACCGGACTCCTCTGGGGCTTCCTCGGCGCTCTCTGTGCCGGTCTCGTCCCCGCCGGCTACATCGAGTGGGAGCGCGGGCGCGGCACCTGGGGCGACCGCCATGTAGTGGACAGGACCCAGCGGGCGCCCATCTTCCTGGTGATCCTGGGTTCCGTCGGCACCGGCGCACTGATCATGGTTCTGGGCCATGCCCCTCAAGGCATCCTGATCGCGATGATCTCCCTGTGGGTCATGACGACGGTGCTCCTGGCGGTCAACACGGTCTGGAAGATCTCGGTCGACTCGGCTGTCGCGTCGGCCGTGGTGGCGCTTCTCAGCGTCACGCACTCCCTGTGGTGGCTGTGCGCGGGCGTTCCGGCCCTCGCCGTGTGCTGGTCGCGGGTGGCACTGCGCTACCACTCGGTGGCCCAGACGGTGGCGGGGGCGGCTGCCGGCGCGGCGACGGCGGCCGCCTTCCTCTTCGCCTGAGGCCCCGATTGCGGACCTGCCCGGAAGCCGGTTACGTGGACGGAGGGGCCGCGCAGCGATGTCACCAGGAGGCACGCAGATGCCCAGGAAACCCGCGAACTCCAAGGTCGGCCTGCTTCTGAGCCTGGGCAGCAGCGCCATCGCCGTCGTCCGCACCGTCAAGCAGCTGCGCCGGGCTAGAGGCACCCGGTCCAAGCTGGCCACCGCGAACACCGTGGCGGGACTTCTGCCCATGGTCACGTCCGCCCTGCTCATCCTGCGCCGGCTGCGCGGGCGCTCCCGGCAGCACGCCGGGTGAGCGAACCCGGCCCGCGCCCTCCGCTCAGGCCGCCCCGGTCCGCGCACCCGTGCGTATCCGGCCCCGCAGCCTCTCCAGCACCCGGGCGCTCAGCAGCTCGTACTCCTCGCGGAGCCGGACGATCTCCGCAGGACGCTCGACGGCCACGCCCCCGGACACGATCTCGTGCGGGGCGAACTGCTCCCGCGTCAGATCGATCTCCACGCCCATGCCCAGCCTGTTCCACCAGTGGTAGTCGACGCGCTCGCCGTCGACCCGCACCTCGCCCCGGATCAACTCGCCGCCCAGCAGGTCGTTGACCACGAGAGCGGTGACCCCGCACTGGTCCCGGGCCGGATTCCCCGGATTCCAGTGCGCCCGGTGCACGGGTGTGGTCGTGGCCGCGTCCCAGCTGCTGCGGATGGCGGCTTCGATGTCGGTGAGGAGCAGAGGTCCCATGCCCTGGATCCTCGCACCCGCCACTGACAACGCCCCGCCCACGCGGAGCGTTCAGTAGCCCCGGCTCCGCGAGACGAGCACCGCGATGTCGTCCTCTGCCGTGTCCGCGTACCGGTCCACGACCTCGGACAGCAGGTCCTCGAGCCGTCCGCTCACCGGGACCCTCAGCCGGGTGAGCCGCTCGATCGACACGTCGATGTCCTCGCCCCGGCGCTCCACCAGGCCGTCGGTGTACATGAACAGCACCGTCCCGGGACCGCACGGCAGCACCGATGTCCGGTATCCGCCGAAGCCCGTACCCAGCGGTGGTCCCACGGGGATGCGCGCCACCCGCGCCCCGGCCGCTCCCGGGTCGATGAAGACCGGCGGCGGGTGTCCCGCGCTGGCCACCTCGCAGACCCCCTCCTTCCGGTCGACGACCGCGATCAGGCAGGTCGCCGCCCGGTCGAGGCCGGACTGCTCCACGGCCTTGTCGAGCCGTTCGAGGACGCGGTGCGGCGGCTGGTCGTCCTCGGCCATGATGCGCAGCATCGAGCGGTAGTTACTCATGGCGACGGCGGCCTCCACCCCGTGCCCCATCACATCGCCCATCACCTTGAGATGCCGTCCCCCCTTGAGCGGAATGGCGTCGAACCAGTCCCCGCCCACCAGCGCACCCGCGCCCGCGGGGAGGTAGAGGGACGCGATCTCGATACCCGGGTTCGGGCCCCGGGGCTCGGAGAGCAGGGAGCGCTGGAGCTCCCGGGCGACACGGTGCTCGCGCGTGTAGCGGTAGGCGTGGTCCACATCGACGGCCGCGCGGCCCGCGAGCGTACGGGCGACGACCACGTCCACCCCCTCCGTGAAGGGAGGCGAGTCCCCGGCGCGCACCAGGCTGAGCGCTCCCAGGGGACGCCCGCGTGCGGTGAGCGGCACGACGACGGCCGAGTGCAGACCGACGGCGCGGTAGGCGGCGACCCGTTCGGACGTGGGTCCCACGCGGCCGAGGCCTTCGCCGCCGACGAGGTTCTCGACCACCGGCCGGTCGGCGGCCAGGCAGCGCGCCACGGCCGCGTCCTCCTGGTAGTCGATGTCCGCACCCGTCCCGCCGAACTGGGCGAGGGCGTCGGCGAGTTCCGGGGTCGTGGCGACGCCGGCCCGCCGCAGCCGCAGCACTCCGGCCGGCAGCTCACGCCGGGGGTGCCCGCTCTCCTGCGGAATCATCTCGACGACGGCGACGTCGGCCATCTCGGGCACCACGAACTCTGCGAGTTCCTGGCAGGTGGTCTCCACATCCAGCGTCGTACCGATGCGGGCTGCCGCGTTGTCCAGGAGCGTCAGATAGCTCCTGGCCCGCCGCAGCTCCTCCCGCTGGTCCCGGGTGGCGGTGACCTCCTGGGCGATCCCGATCAGCCCGCGCACCCGTCCGTTCTCCTCGAAGCGGTGGAGGGCCACCCGCCAGTACCGCCGCTCGATGACGGAGTCCACCCAGGTCTGCCCGCTGGTGGTGATCTCACGGGGCCGGCCGTCGGCCAGCACCTGGCGCATGACGTCCGTCCTGACGTCCATGTCCGGCAGCACCTCGGAGACGGACCTGCCCAGATGCGCTGCGGCCGGCACACCGTTGAGCCGTTCGAGTGACGGGTTCACGTACACATAACGCAGCCCGGTGTCGAAGACCGCCACCCCTGCCGGGCTGTTGCCGATCAGCGCGGCCAACGCTGTCGCGTCGAAGCGCGACGTACGGGCGTGCTCTTCGGCCTGCAACGGAGCCTCCGGAGGGATCATGCCTGGCGGATGCGGAGCGGTCGGCCCTCACGGGCCGCCCAGGGCCTTCGGCCCGAGCACCCGGTCCCTCATCGTCTGCCGCCCCGCACCGTCCCGCATCTCCGCAGGCCCGGCGCACCGGCGTCGAGTCCGTCCAGCGACAGGGTCCCCTCCGAGGCCGCGGCCCCCCGCGGCAGTCCGAAGGCCGCCTCGACCCGGCTCGGCACCGGTGCCAGCCCCAGCAGCCCGGTCACCAGCAGGCCCGCCAGGTGGTGCCAGGCGGGAGCCCGGCGGATCATCGCGTGGTCGCTGCCCGGGATCGTCACCAGGCAGGTCCGGGCACCCGCCCTGCGTGCTCTTGCCGTGAGCGACTGGGACGCGAGGGGGCTCGTCACCCGGTCCCGTGTGCTGTGCAGCAGGACGACGTCGCGCCCCGCGAGCTGCGTCACCGGGTCGCCGGGCGGACACCACGGGGCGAGGCCCACCACCGCGCGGACCAGCGGGTGCCCTGCGGCGTGGAGGGCGGCACGGGCTCCCATGGAGTGGCCGAGAAGGACCACGGGGATGTCGCCCGCCTCGCGGCGCAGCGCGTCCAGCACCCGTAGGGCGTCGTGCAGCGGGTCCTCGCGGGAGCCGTTCCAGCCACGGTGTGTGTAGCGGACCCGGCGCACGCGCACCCCGGGGTCACCGCTCACCGCGCGGGCCACCACACGCGAGACCGGCAGCATCCGCATGCCGGGCAGGTTCAGGGCGCCCGGAGCCGGCGCCGCCATGCCCGTCTCGTAGCCGCCGTGGAGGATGAGCACCGCTGCCGACGGGGGTCTTTCGGCCACACGTACCTCCAGATCGGTGCGGGGCCGGCGCCCGCGCACACCCCATATTCGGTGCCGGGCGGCGTACGGATGGGTGGAACGTGTCGATGCGTGGAAAGTGCCGTTCACTGGGGGACGCACAGACCGTTTCCCCTACGCGACCCAAGGAGCCGCCGACATGGCGTCAGGACCTCGAATCGGCAGTCCCGCACCGGACTTCACCCTCCCCGGAGGGGTGCTCGCCGACGACACCTTCACACGGCGCGACCACACGCTCTCCGCCGCGCGCGGCCGGTCCGTCGTCCTCGCCTTCTACCCGGGCGACAACACGGCGGTCTGCACCAAGCAGCTCTGCTCCTACTCCTCGGGGCTCGAAACCTTCGAGGGCCTCGACGCCGAGGTATGGGGAATCAGTCCACAGGGTGTGGACAGTCATGAGTCCTTCGCCCGTGGCCACGGCCTGCGCATGCCCCTGCTGGCCGACACGGGGCGGGAGACAGCGCGGGCCTACGGGGTCGCCGCGCCCGGCATCGGCGTACGCCGCTCCGTCTTCCTGATCGGCCCGGACGGCGTGCTGCGGTGGAAGCACGTCGCCCTGCTCGGCGCCACGTTCCAGTCGCTCGACACGCTTGCCCAGCAGCTTTCCGGCATCGGAACTCCGTGAAAACTGCCGGGTTCCGGCAGTGCGACCGCGGGGCCCTGCATGGGATCATTCAGGCAGTTCGACGGAGCTTTCGGGGGACAGCGAACAGCGGGGGAGTGATCATGTGACCGTTTTCCTCGGTCTCGGCATTGCGGGAATCGTGCTTCTCACGCTTTCCCTGATCTTCGACGGAATCCTCGAAGGGCTTTTCGGTGACGCCCTGGGCGGGCTGCTGGACGGCCTCTTCGACGGCCTGCTCTCCCTGCCCGTCATCGCCGGCTTCCTGTCGATGCTCGGCTTCGGCGGAGCGATCGTCCTCGGCACCACCGGGGCCGGCGTTCCTCTGGCGGTTGCGGGGGGTGCGGCGGCGGGCGTCGTCGCGGCCTGGCTGACCTGGAAGTTCAGCAAGGCCCTGATGGCGGACCAGACCACGGCCACGCCCACCGGCGACGACCTCATCGGCACCTCGGGCTCCGTGGTCACGCCGATCCCGGCCGACGGATACGGCGAGGTCCTGCTGCGACTTGCGGGCCAGACCGTGAAGTTCTCCGCGAAGAGCGCCGCCCCGGTCGAACGCGGCGCCGAGATCTGGGTGGAGGCCACGCTCTCGACCACCTCGGTCACGGTCCGCCCCGTCGAACGCTGACCAACGACCCATACGCCTGTCCGAAACTCGTAAGCCGAACAGACCGCCGTCCCACCGGACACTCCGTGGGGAGGGCAAGGGGGACACCTCTCATGAGTCCAGTTTTGATCGCCATCATCGGCGTTGTCGTACTTGTCGTACTTCTGGCCCTCGCCGTGATCACCCGGTACAAGGTCGCGGGTCCCAGCCAGGCCTTCATCATCACGGGCCGCCGCGGCAAGAAGTCCACCGATCCGGTGACCGGCCGCACCAGCATCGACAACAGCGGCCAGAAGGTCGTCGTCGGCGGCGGCGTCTTCGTCGTGCCGTTCGTCCAGCAGAAGTTCACCCTGGACCTCTCCAGCCGGCACATCCCCATCGCCGTACGGGGCGCCGTCACCCTGCGCGGTGTGAAGTCCAACCTCGAAGGCGTCGCGATCGTCAAGGTCGGCGGCAGCGAGGACGCGATCCGCGCCGCGGCCCAGCGCTTCCTCCAGCAGCAGAACGGCATCGTCGGCTTCACCCAGGAGGTGCTCTCCGGAGCTCTCCGCGCCATCGTCGGCCGCATGTCCGTCGAGGACATCATCCGCGACCGCGCCGCGTTCGCCGGGCAGGTCGCCGAGGAGGCCGAGGCCAGCCTCTCGGGCCAGGGCCTCATCCTGGACGCCTTCCAGATCCAGGACATCACCACCGAGGGCTCCTATCTGGAGGACCTCGGCCGCCCCGAGGCCGCCCGCGCCAAGCAGGAGGCCGACATCGCCGAGGCCATCGCCCGGCGCGCCTCGGAGCAGGCACGGCTGAAGGCGGCCGAGGAGATCGCCATCGCCGAGCGGACGTTCTACCTCAAGCAGGCCGAGATCAAGGCGGAGACGGCAGCCGCCACGGCCAAGGCCGACGCCGCGGGTCCGCTCGCCGATGCCGCCCGTCAGCAGGAGGTCCTCAGCGAGCAGGAGAAGGTGGCCGAGCGCCAGGCCGCTCTCACGGACCGTGAGCTCGACACCAAGGTCCGTAAGCCCGCCGACGCCGCCCGCTACCAGGCGGAGCAGGAGGCCGAGGCCCGCCGCATCGCCCAGGTCAAGGAGGCCGAGGCAGACGCGGAGCGCTCCCGCCTCACCGGTCAGGGCGAGAAGCTCCACCGCTCCGCCCTCGCCGACGCCGTACGCATCGAGGGTGAGTCCGAGGCGGCCGCCATCGCCGCGAGGGGCTCCGCCGAGGCCGAGGCCATGCAGAAGAAGGCCGACGCCTTCAAGCAGTACGGCGACGCGGCCGTCCTCCAGATGCTGGTCGAGGTGCTGCCGCAGGTCGTCGCCAAGGCGTCCGAGCCGCTGAGCGCCATCGACAAGCTGACGGTCATCTCGACGGACGGCGCCAGTCAGCTGTCCCGCACGGTGGCCGACAACGTGGCCCAGGGCGTGGAGCTGCTCAACTCCACCACGGGCGTCGACCTGGCAGCCCTGCTCCGCAACCTCCAGGGCAAGGCGGGCTCCACGGAGTCCGCACCGGCGGTGCCCGCCCCCGCAGCCTCCGCCGACGGCGAGAAGATCGAGATCAAGGACTGATCCGCACTCTCCCTGCGCCCGGCCGGTGACTGCTACCGGCCGGGCGCCTCCATGACCGGGCCCGCCCCTGCGCCCTGGACGGCGGCGAACTTCTCCCGCCAGGGCGTATGGGCGTACGGATCGTCGTGCGCCTGCGCCTCGGTCTCCGAGGCGAACTGCGCCGACCGCGCCTCCTCCCATGCCGCCCAGGCGGCCTCCCGGCGGCACGGGCCGCACCGCGTCTCGCCGTCCTCATCGGGCACCGGCCGGAAGAGATGCTCGTCCCCCGGCCCGACGCAGGCCACCAACGGCGCTACAGGCGCGGCCGGTTCGGGCTGTGGCACGGGCGCGGGCTCCTCGGGCAGCTTGTGTACGAGCCTGTGACGCAGGAATCCCACGGCCGACCGCACCCCACCCACCGGCAGATCGCTGACCAGCACCCGCCGCATGTCGTCGGCGGTGACCCCGCGCCGCAGCCACGTCACGGCGAGTTTCACCAGCTTCCGGGCCTCCGCCACGCCCAGGTGCAGCGAGCGGTGCGCATGCCGCAGGGACAGCAAGACCCGCTCGGCCTCGGCCGCTTCCGGTGCGGGTCCGGCCGACGCCGCGTCCTGTGGCTCCGGTTCGGAGGGTGGGTGGGATGAGTTCTTCTCCCGTTCTTCGTCTACCGGTGTGTAGCCACCGACAACCCGAGTCCCCGGCTGTCCGACCGTCGGATTCCGCTCACTCGGAGACACTGCCGAAGGCACGGGACTTCCGCCCCGGGCCGCCATCGCCTCTTCCGGGTGAAGGGTCACATTCGCGAGGAGCTGCTCGGTGGTCCAGAACCCACGCCCGCCCTGCTCCCGCCACTCGTGCAGGAACCCGTGCATGACCAGCAGCTTCTTGGCCTTCTGGTAGGCCCGCCCGGTGATCCCGAGGGCCCGCGCATGCTCGCTGAGGGCCACACCGCGCCGGTCGGCGGGGAGCCCCTGCACATACAGGAGGAGGATCTTCGCGTCGCTGCTCAGACGCTGATGACGGACCAATTCGTTCGCGGCCTTCGTATAGCCGCGGGACGGCGCGATAGCATGCCAAAGCATCCCGGTGGACTCTCTTTCCACTGGCGGTGAAGGTCCTCGGCGGGTGCTGGTTACACCCCCGGGGACCGCCGCCCCATGCGCGCGTGCACACGGAGCGTGATGACGCGCTTACCGTACCGCAGTTGAAACCGCTACCGCGCCACGACCGGAAATTCCCGACTGTGCTGCTCAGTGGTTGTTTCGCGGTCAACGGAACCAGGCGCCAGGAGGTGGCCGCACACCGGGCCGCGAGCTGCTCAGACTGCGAACGAGCCCTCTTCCACGCAGAACGCCAACTCGGCCATGCGGACGGCAGCGACGACGCCGCCGACCTCGTGTCGCCCACCCAGTTCGGCCGCCTCGCAGGCTTCTGCTACCTCTCGCTGGGCGACCACCGCAGGGCCGAAATCCTGTTGACCGACACGGCGGAGAAGCTACGGGACAGGCGGAAGTCACGCGCAATCGTGCTGGGAAACCTTACGCTCGCCCGTATCCGTCAACGCGATGTCGAAGCGGCGGTGGCCAGTCTCACCGAAGCCATCGCCGAGCTGGAGACCACACGCGGGGGCGGGGGCATGAACATCGTCTTCGGAGCCGCCCGTGAGCTGCGCCCCTGGCGACAGGAGCCCCTCGTCGCCGAGGTCCACGACAGACTGTTCGGCTTGATGACGGCAGCGTAGGAGAGAGAAGGAGACACCGGTGGCAGCCAACTCCCTGGACCACGCCAAGCACGCGGTACGCACCCAGGTCTGGGACGCCCTGACCACTGCGGACGCCGCCCACGACGCCTCCGTTCACGGCCGCATCCCCAATTTCAAGGGGGCAGAGGAAGCTGCGGCCCGACTCGCGGCACTCCCGGCCTGGCGACGCGCGAGTGTCGTCAAAGCCGTCCCGGACAAGGCCCAACTCCCGGTGAGGGCGAGAGCTCTGGAGGAGGGCAAAACCGTCTACATGGCGGTCCCTAAGTTGGCCGCCCTCAAGCCCTTCTACCTCCTCGACCCGGCCAGCCTCACTGTCCCGCCCGCCGAGGCTGCCGCGAGCCGTACCGCTGGCACGATCGCCCCTGCTGTCGAGGTCGACGCCCTCCGACCGCTGGACCTGATCATCCTCGGCAGCGTCGCCGTCAACCGCGACGGCGCCCGCATCGGCAAGGGCGCCGGCTACTCCGACATCGAGTTCGCCCTCCTCACCGAGGCCGGCCTGGTGAGCCCGGAGACTGTCATCGTCACAACCGTCCACACCCTCCAGGTGACCGACACCCCGATCCCCACCGCCGAGCACGACGTCAGTGTCGACCTGATCGTGACGCCCGACGAGACAGTCGTCTGCCCGAACCCTCACCGGCCCACCGGCGTCCACTGGTCCAGCCTCACAGCCGAGAAGATCGCCGCAATCCCGGCGCTGGCGGCACGACACGCTGCTTGTCGGCCGTAGCGGTGAGCGCCCGATCTCAGTAGTTGCCCAGGGGGTGCGGCCTCTCTGCCCGACTCAGGCCACCTGACCGTGGGTGGGGGCAAGGCCATGAGGGAAGGCCGGTTCATCGGCGGCGTGGGGCCGGAGCCGTCCCGCCGTAGAGCTCGTCCAGGCCGATGAGCAGGACCCGGTCGCCGCCGCGTGCCGCTTCGGTTCGCAGGGCGTCACTGAAGCCTGCCGCACTGAAGCAGGCGAGCGCGCATTGCTTGGTGTCCATGGATCGTGCGGTGAGGAGTTCCCTCGCCCGGGTGAGCCGCTCCAGGTGGCTCATTCCCATGACCGTGCCCCACTTCGCCTCGCCGAGCAGGTGCACCGCGGGCTTCTGGCCGCCGGACCCGGGCTCGACCGCTGCGACATCTACTTCTATCTGCCTGCGTGCGGCCCGGTCGGCCACCACACCTCCGCCGACCTGCCCCACCGCGGAACCGAGCAGGGCCCGCCCCGGCCCCAGGACGTACTCCCGGCACATCGCCTCGAAGTGCGGCCCGGCGACCTGGGCGGCGAAGCGCTCCGCCGACTGCGCCCATACGTCCGACGCCTGGCCGGCCTCCAGGCGGGCCCATGAGGGCCGCATCACGGCCTCGTAGAAATTGATCAGCGGCTCAGTGATGCGGTACTGCGACTTCCCTGCCCTGAAGATGTCCGCTTCCCGCGCCAGCAGATGACTGTCCTCCAACACGTTGAGGGGGTGCGAGATGTCCACCGCCTTGCGGCCGATGTACCCCGCGATCCCACCCCTCGTGGTGTTGCCCTGAGCCACAGCGGCAAGGACCGAGTGGTACAGAGCGGTGTCCCGGATGTCCGCCTCCTCGGCAAGGAGATACCTCGCCTCCCGGAAGAGCGGACTGAAAGGAGACAGGACCGTACGACAGAGCCAGTCGTCGAATTCCTCCAGGCTTCCGGGAACGTCGTCGGCCAGGAACTGTCGCCGGTACGCCGGTGTGCCACCGACCACGGCATGGAGCCGAGCCGCAAGGGCCGGACTGTCCGCGACGCCCCAGAAATCGGCCGCCGCCCGGTAGCCGAAGGGGCGCACGACAAGTTCCAGCTGCGCACGCCCCCGCAAGGGCGCCGTGCTGGCGAGCAGCCCACCCATGACGGACATCGCCGATCCGCACAGCAGGAGCCGCATCCGGCTCTCGTCGACCTGGAAGCGGTCGATCTCCCGCTGAATGACGGACGGGAGCTCAGGGGCGGTCCTGGCCAGGTACGGAAACTCGTCGATGACCACGAGCAGCGGCCCTTCGCCGTCCCGGGGCGCGGCCAGCCCGAACAGGTAGGAGATCGCGTCGTCCCATGTGGCGAACGAGAACGGAACCGGGGACCCCACGTGATCGGCGAGTGCCGCAGCGAACTGACGCAGCGACTCGGCTTCTGTTCCCGCCGTGGCTCCGAAGTAGAAGCCTCCATGCCGCTCGACCAGCGCGCGCAGCAGATACGTCTTGCCCATGCGTCGCCTGCCACTGACGATGCCGAGCATGGCGTGTGGCAAAGGCCGGTCGGCGAAGGCCGAGAGCCTCTCCCACTCGGCTCCTCGGTCGAAGACATGGGACGGTTTGTCCGGACGGCTGTGACGTCGCACCTGGCAGCTCCTTAGGAGTACACCCCATAGAAGCGTACTCCTAACAAGTGCGGTGGCTCATCGCAGCAGCCCGTGAGAAACCGCCAGGTGCCGGATCAGACCGCCGACAGATCGCCCGTGTCGATGTCCACGTCGAACGGCTCCGGCAGGCGCAGCACCGTCCCGAACGGATGCGGTCCGTCCACGCACGTGTACCCGAGCCGTCCCGGCTCCGAGAACAGGGTCACGCTGCCCTCCATGCGGTCCACGAGGAGATACAGAGGCGCCCGGTACTCCGCGTAGCGGCGCCGCTTGACCACCCGGTCGGTCTCGGCGTTCGACTCCGAGGTGACCTCCACGATCAGCAAAGTCTGGTCCGGAAGAAGCGCACCCCCGCCCTTGGCGAGCTCTTCGGGCACCACCGCGATGTCAGGCACGTACCAGTTGGAGGAGCCCGGCAGGTCCAGGTTTCCCGAGCCTTCGACGCAGCCCAGCTCATCGACCCGACCCTCGATCTGCCGGCGGACGAGCTTCGCGGCACGCTCGTGGTCCCAGGTCGGTGACACCGGCTCGATGATCCCCTCGATGATCTGGACGCGGTCCCCGCGAATGTGCTGAACAGCGAACTTGAGGGCCCGCTCGGCATCGACACCCTGGCTGTAGTCAGGCGCGCTCGTCATAGGGTCCCGCTTCCATCCATGTCCACGACTATGGCTACCCAGCATCATGCCGGGCCGTCGCCCGCCCCGGTGCGATCGACAGCGAGACGCCAAAAATCCCTCATTCGTGATCAAACTGCGCACCATCTCTACGCTTCCTCGGAAGGTGCGATGAACGATCCCGTCCCGCCCTCCGCCCCAGCGGCTCGTCAGTCACAGGCGAGCGGCACAACCCCGCATCGGAGCCCGCCTCTCGGGCGTCCCGACACCCGGATGCGGGGTCCGGTTAGGGTAATAGGCAGATAAAGAACTGATCAAAAACGCGCCGTGCCGCCGCGTGCTCCTCGGGAGGAAGCCATGGGAACCCACCGCACATCGCTGCCAGGAGTCGGCGTCCAGTACGACTACACCACGGAGTCGGGGCAGCACATCTCCGTCGTCGTGCATCACGACGGCCGGCGGTTCCTGGGGTTCTACGAGAAGGACGACCCAGATTCGTGCGTGCTCTCCGTGCCCCTGACGACCACCGAGGCCACCGGGCTCGCGCATCTCATCGACGCGGCGCCGATCGACGCCGTGCGGACCGACGGGATCGATCTGGTCACCGAGCACATCCCGCTCGGGACCCGTTCTCCGTACGGCGGGCGGCTGCTCGGGGACACCCGGGCGCGGACGCGGACGGGAGCCTCGATCGTGGCCGTGCTGCGTACGCACAGTGCGCATCCGTCGCCGGGGCCGGACTTCCGGCTGGCCATCGGGGACACGATCGTCGTCGTAGGAACGCGTGAGGGCGTCGACGCGCTCTCCGAGATCATCGCGGAGGGCTGACCATGCACGACACGACTGCACTGCTGGTGGAGCTGGGCGCCGTCATTCTGGGGCTCGGCATCATCGGAAGATTCGCCGGCCGGATAGGGCTCTCGCCGATCCCGCTGTATCTGCTCGCCGGACTCGCGTTCGGGGACGGCGGCCTGCTGCCGCTCGGCGCCAGCGAGGAGTTCACCGCCATCGGGGCGGAGATCGGCGTCATCCTGCTCCTGCTCCTGCTCGGGCTCGAGTACAGCGCATCGGAACTCGTCACCAGCCTCAAGACGCAGTACCCGTCCGGGGCCGTCGACTTCGTGCTCAACGCGACACCCGGCGCGATCGCCGGTCTGATGCTCGGGTGGGGGCCCGTGGGGGCCGTCGCGCTCGCCGGGGTCACCTGGATCTCGTCGTCGGGCGTGATCGCCAAGGTGATGACCGACATGGGCCGGCTCGGTAACCGCGAGACGCCCGTCATCCTCGGTCTCCTCGTCATCGAGGACCTCGCGATGGCCGTCTATCTTCCGCTTCTCACCGCGATGCTGGCCGGCGTCGGTCTGGCCGGCGGCAGCATCGCCCTGCTGATCGCGCTCGGGACCGTCGGGTTCGTGCTCTATCTCGCGCTGCGCCACGGCCGGCTCATCAGCCGTGCGGTGTCCTCCGACAACCCGGAGATGCTGCTGCTCGTCGTCCTCGGGCTCACCGTCCTGGTGGCCGGTGTGGCACAGCAGCTCCAGGTGTCCGCGGCCGTCGGTGCCTTCCTCGTGGGCATCGCCCTCTCCGGCGAGGTCGCCGAGGGTGCGCGCAAGCTGCTGACGCCGCTGCGGGACCTCTTCGCCGCCGTCTTCTTCGTGTTCTTCGGGCTGTCCACCGACCCGGCGGAGATCCCGCCCGTGCTGCTTCCGGCCGCGCTGCTGGCCATCGTCACGGTCTTCACGAAGATCGGCACCGGCTGGTACGCGTCCCGGCGGGCCGGGATCGGTCCTCGGGGCCGCTGGCGTGCGGGCGGCACACTGGTCGCGCGCGGGGAGTTCTCGATCGTCATCGCCGGTCTGGCCGTGGCGACGGAGCCCCGGATCGGGCCGATCGCGACCGCGTACGTGCTGATCCTGGTGATCGTCGGGCCGCTCACCGCCCGGTGGACGGAGCCGGTCGCCTCGAAGCTCCAGGCCGCGCTGGCCGGCAAGCGGAAGAAGCCGGCCGTGGCGGCCGAGCAGCCGATGCCGTCGCACGACGACCTCACGCCGGAGCACGCCGGGCGCGACTCGGACTGACGACCCGTCGGAGGCGGTTCAGAGCGGGGTGGCCGCGTGGAGTATGCCGACGAGCGTCACCGTCG
The DNA here is from genome assembly GCF_044765585.1 of Streptomyces sp. NPDC102441. Taxonomy (NCBI): domain Bacteria; kingdom Bacillati; phylum Actinomycetota; class Actinomycetes; order Kitasatosporales; family Streptomycetaceae; genus Streptomyces; species Streptomyces sp. NPDC102441. The sequence continues at coordinate 38,162 of NZ_JBIWKH010000017.1, read as the reverse complement.
CGTTGAGCGACGACAGCGCCGAGGCGACCGTCCCCGTCGTCGCGGTCACTGCCGCAAGGGCCAGATGCGCGGAGGCCGGGGGCCAGAGTCCCACCGAGGGTTCGGGGTCGAGCAGCGCCGCCACCCGGCGCGGCACGGGGCCCGCCGCCGCGAACGCGGGAAGCATCCCGGGCCCCGGACGGTGCGATAACAGGGCCGCCCTGCCGACCGCCGTGGCGACGGCCCTGCGACTGCCGACCGCGTACGCCGCGTCCTCGTCCGCCCAGCGCTCGGTGCTGTACGCCACCGCCGTACGCAGGGGCAGGAGGAACGGGTTGGCCCGGGCCGCCAGCTGCGTCGCCAGCAGATAGCGGTGGTGGCGGCCGGTCAGGTGCGCGCGTTCATGGGCGACGAGCGCGGCGCGTTCCCGGGCGTCCAGGCAGTCCATCATCGCCGTGGAGACGACCACCCGGCCGCCCTGCCCGCGCCGTCCCGGGAGGGCGTACGCGTACGGCTCGGGGGACGGGACCAGCGCGAGGTCCCCGGCCGAGCCGCCACCGGACTCCGGCAGCGCGCGGGCGGCGCGGAGCCGGATCCTGGTGTGCCGAAGCAGGGTGGAGCAGCAGGCCGCCAGCACCGCCCCCAGGACGCCGATCGCGATCAGGCCCGCCTTCTCCTCGTACGGCACGGCGGCGCGCACCTCGGGGTCCGACCAGCCGTCGGGCAGCGGATTGCCGGGTAGCTGGGCGGTGCCCACCACCATGAGCAGGGCCAGGCAGAGGGTGCTGCACAGGGCCAGCGTGGAGCCCACGACGGCCAGCAGCAGGGTGGCGCTCCGGGGATGCAGATGCTGTTCGGCGAGACGCGCCATGGGCAGGGCGGACAGCGGCAGGACGAGTGGAAGGTAGACGAAGACGCCCATCGTGGTGGCTATCGGCCTTCCGGGCCGGCGGGGTCGTCGGGGCCGGTGGGGTCGTCGGGGTCATCCGCCGCGCGGGAGAGCAGCGCGCGGAGCCTCGCCTCGTCGCCTGGGGACAGTGCCGAGACGAACCGGGCGAGGACGGCCTCCCTGTCGCGTTCGCCGTCCAGGACGCGTCGCATCCGCAGGGCGGCGAGACCCGCCTCGTCGGATGCCGGGGTCCAGACGTAGGAACGGCCCTGGCGGGTGCGGGTCACGGCCTTCTTCGCGTAGAGGCGGGAGAGGATCGTGATGACCGTGGTGTAGGCGAGGTCGCCGTCGAGGTGCTCCTGCACCCAGCCGGCCGTAGCGGGACCGCCCGCGGAGCGCAGCACGGTCAGCACCTGGGACTCCAGCTGTCCCTGGCCGCGCCTGGGCAGCCGGGGGCCGTCCCGGGTGGAGTCTTCGTCCGCGCCTGTGGGCCTGTTCATCCGCCGCATCCTACTGAGTGACCGGGTACCGGCTTGTGGGCCGCCGTGCTGCCGTCGGCCACCCGAGGTTCTTCTACACAGTTGTAGAGTTTCACTGGTTCCCGCACCACAGGCAACGCAACGTATGGAGACGTCATGGCCCTTTGGGATCGGATCAAGGAATCCGCGTCGACGATGCAGACGCAGCTGGAGGCGAAGAAGAACGACCTCAAGAGCGGGGCGTTCCGGGACGCGAGCATGGCCATGTGCGCCCTGGTCTCCGCGGCGGACGGTTCCATCGACCCGTCCGAGCGGCAGCGCGTGGCCTCGCTGATCGCCACCAACGACGTGCTGCAGAACTTCCCGGCGGACGACCTCCAGCGCCGGTTCAACGACTACGTGAACAAGCTGACGGCGGACTTCGCCCTCGGCAAGGTCAGCGTGCTCCAGGAGATCGCCAAGGCGAAGAAGAAGCCCGCCGAGGCGCGTGCCGTCATCCAGATCGGCATCGTGATCGGCGGCGCCGACGGCGACTTCGACAAGTCGGAGCAGGCCGTCGTGCGCGAGGCGTGCTTCGCGCTGGACCTGCCGCCGCACGAGTTCGACCTGTAGGGCGAGTCCTGCAAGTAGCGCCGTCCGCCCGGAGGGCGGGCGGGACTTGCAGAACACTCCCTGCTCCCGCGGCGTACGGCCCGGGGCCCTCCGGACCGTACGCCTCGCGGCCCGCCCCGCCCGGGGGCGTCAGAGCTCCTTCGCGGGCCAGTCCAGCAGCCGGGCGCCGATCACCGCGGTCTGCAGCGTGTAGCGGTGCGTCGGGTCGGACGGGTCGGAGCCGGTCAGCTGGTGTATCCGCTCCAGCCGGTACGTCAGCGCGCGCACGCTCAGCGACAGCCGGCGCGCCGTCTCCGCGGCGACACAGCCCGCTTCGAAATACACGGACAGCGTCCGCAGCAGGGGTTCCGCGCCGCCCCGCGCCTCCTTGAGCGGGCCGAGCTCGCTGCGCACCAGATCGGCCATCGCCTGCCGGTCCCTGGTCAGCACCGGATAGACCAGCAGGTCCGCGGCGTACAGCACGGGGTCGTCGAGGGCCATCCGCCCAGCCAGATCGAGGGCGTCGAGCGCCTCGTCGTAGGAGTGGACCACCCCGCCGGGGCCGCGGTGCGGGCGGCCGACGGCGACCTGGCCACCGTCCGTCGCGGCGTGCGCCTGCTTCGCGAAATACCGCAGGACGTCCGGCTGGCTGCCGGGGGCTATGCAGACGAGGCGCCCGTCCTTCGTGGTGAGCAGGATCTTCCGGCCGCTGAAGCGCGCGAGCAGGGCCGCCTCCACGCTGCGGGGCACCGCGTCGGACTCGGTGTACGCCTCCGGGCCCGCCGCCACCGCGACGGCGTGGGCCCGCGAGAGCCGCAGCCCGAACCGGGTGGCGCGCTCCGCGAGGCGGCCCAGGTCGCTCCGCCCGTACAGCAGGTCGTCGATGAACTCCCGCCGCGCCGCCTCCTCACGCCGCACCGTGATGCGCTGCGCCCGCTCGAAGCCCTCCGCGAAGGCGTCGACCGCCTGCTCCACGGCGCCCAGCACCGCGTCGGTGGCGCCCGCGCCCCCCGTGGTGAACGGCCAGGCTCCACGGGTCTCCGAGAGATGGAGCCGCACCAAGGCCCGCAGCTGGTGCCCGGCCTCCGCGGCCTCGCGGCCGAGCGTGCGCCGCGTCTCCAGCTCGTCCCGGGTGAGACGGCGGCCGGTGTCCGCGACCTCGGCCAGGATCTGGGCATAGCCCTCCAGGAACCGTTCGGAAATCTCGGGCTCCGCCACCGCACGCTCCTCCACACATCACCGGCATCGTCATCTCCTCAACGCACGGGACCCGGTGCCGGTGCCCGGCAGGCAGCCTGGGTGAAGGCTGCCGGATTCCGGCAATGCGCCAGGACCGCCCCGACTGACACGATCTGTTCAGCAACACACGGGGGAAGCACGGGGGTTACGGGGGATCACGGGGGAAGAAAACCGGTTGCTGCGGGGCCGTTCGCGGTGTCGCAGCACCGGTCCCTCCCGACGCCGCCCGGTCCCCGGACCGAACGGCATCACAGGGGGTGGACCGGATGAGCGAATTCCTTTCCGCGGCAATCGCGTTCCCGGCCGTCGTCTTCGGCGGCGCCCTGGTGGTCGTCGTCTGCTTCTGGCTTCTGGTGCTGGCCGGAGCGGCCGGACCCGACTCCTTCGACACCGACCTCGACACCGAGGCGGTCGGCTTCGGCGGGGTGCCCGTCTCCGTGTCGATGTCGCTGTTCGTCGTCGTTGCCTGGTTCACCGGCCTGGCCGGCTCGGTCCTGGTGCTCCGAAGCGGAGCCACCGGCACCCTGCGGGCCACTCTGCACCTCGCCGTACTGGCGGGTGCACTTCTGATCGCCTGGGGGGTGGTCCGCATGCTCGTACGCCGCTTCCGCCGGTACTTCCCCGCGGAACCTCCCCCGTCCCGTGAGGACTTCGTGGGCGAGGTCTGCACGATCCGTACGGGATCCGTCAGCGCCGACTTCGGGCAGGCCGAGGTCGCCGCCGCCGACGGGTCGACCGCGATCGTGCAGGTACGGCAGCCGTCCGTGCCCGGTGATGTGTTCGCCTCCGGCAGCACGGGCCTCCTCTACGCCTACGACGCCGACGGCGAGTTCTTCTGGGTCTCGCCCTACGACGCGTCGCTCGCCCCGCGCCCACTGCCGCGCAAGGCCGGCTGAACCGCCCTTCCGTCCTCCGGGCCCCCGGGCCCGTGGTTCCGCGCGCCGTCACACGGGCACCGGCCCTCCCTCTTCTTCTTCGTACGCCCCACCAGCCGCAAGGACTGACATGGATGCCATCTCCTGGGGCATCGGCGTGATCGTCGCCGTTGTCCTGCTCATCACAGTCGCTCTGCTCTTCGTCATCACCCGGCTCTTCCGCAAGGTCGAGCAGGGGAAGGCGCTGATCATCTCCAAGACCAAGAAGGTCGACGTCACCTTCACCGGTGCGGTGGTACTCCCCGTGCTGCACAAGGCCGAGACCATGGACATCTCGGTGAAGACCATCGAGATCCGCCGCACCGGGCGCGAGGGCCTGATCTGCCAGGACAACATCCGGGCCGACATCCACATCACGTTCTTCGTCCGGGTCAACAAGACCATCGAGGACGTCATCAAGGTCGCGCAGGCCATCGGCACGGAGCGGGCCAGCGACAAGGCCGCCATCCAGGAGTTCTTCGCCGCGAAGTTCTCCGAGGCGCTCAAGACCGTCGGCAAGCAGCTCGACTTCGTCGACCTGTACACCAAGCGTGAGGAGTTCCGGGACCGGATCATCCGGGTCATCGGGACCGACCTCAACGGCTACCACCTCGACGACGCCGCGATCGACTTCCTCGAGCAGACGCCGATGGCGCAGCTCGACGGCGCCAACATCCTGGACGCGCAGGGCATCCGGAAGATCACCGAGCTGACGGCGATCGAGCACGTACGGACCAACGAGTTCCAGCGCACCGAGCAGAAGGAGATCACCCGGCAGGACGTCGACGCCCGCGAGACCATCCTGGAGCTGGAGCGCCGGCAGTCGGAGGCGGAGATCAAGCAGCGCCGCGAGGTCGAGACCCTGCGGGCCCGCGAGGAGTCGGCCACGGCCCGGGTGCAGGAGGAGGAGCGGCTCGGTTCGCAGAGCGCGTTCATCCGCACCGAGGAGCAGCTCGGAATCCAGCGGGAGAACCAGGCGCGTGAGGTCGCCGTCGCGCAGAAGAACCGTGAGCGGGTCATCGCGGTGGAGAACGAGCGCATCGAGAAGGACCGGCTGCTGGAGGTCATCGGGCGCGAGCGGGAGACCGAGCTGAACCGGATGGCCGCGACGAAGGAGGTCGAGGCCGAGCGCCGTGAGGTCGCGGACGTGATCCGGGAGCGGATCGCGGTGGACCGCACGGTCGCCGAGCAGGAGGAGTCGATCCTGACCCTGCGGTCCGTCGAGGAGTCGGAGCGCACCCGCAGGTCCGTGATCATCGCGGCCGAGGCGGAGGCGCAGGAGAAGCTGGTCAAGGACATCAAGGCGGCCGAGGCCGCGGAGGCTGCGGCGGTCCACCTGGCCGCCGAGCAGCTGACGCTCGCGGACGCCCGGCTGAAGACGGCCGACCTCGACGCGCAGGCGAAGCTGCGGCTGGCGGAGGGGATCCAGGCCGAGTCCGCCGCGGCGGGTCTTGCGGAGGTCCAGGTCCGGGACGCCGAGGCCGAGGTCACCGAGAAGGCCGGCCGCGCGGAGGCCGAGGCGACCGGCGCCAGGCTCAGGGCAGAGGCGGAGGGCGCGCGGCTCAAGGCGCTGGCGACCGCGGAGGGCACGCAGGCGCAGGCGTCCGCCGACGCGGCGGTGATCGGCGAGAAGCTGAAGGCCGAGGCGGCGGGGCTCACGGAGAAGGCCGCGGCGATGGCCGCGCTGGACGATGCGTCGCGCGGGCACGAGGAGTACCGGCTGCGGCTGGCCGCGGAGAAGGAGATCCGGCTCGCGGAGTTCGACGTACAGCGGACGGTGGCCGAGGCGCAGGCGACGATCCTGGCGACGGGTCTTGAGAACGCGGACATCGACATCGTCGGCGGGGACTCGGTCTTCTTCGACCGGCTCGTCTCGTCGATCTCGCTGGGGCGGAGTGTGGACGGGTTCGTGGAGAACTCGAAGACCGCGCAGGCCCTGGCCGGGCCGTGGCTGGACGGCAGCGGGTCGTTCACGGACGACCTGACCCGGGTGCTCGGGTCCGTCTCCTCGGGGGACGTGCAGAACCTGACGGTGTCCGCGTTGCTGATGCAGCTGATGCGGGGTACGTCGGGGGCGGCCACGGGGCAGGTACGGCAGTTGCTGGCCGCGGCGGAGGAGCTGGGTCTCGCGGGGATGACGGTGTCGTCGCTCGCGGGTGGTGGCGGCGGGGCGGTTGCGGCGGAGCCGTCGCGGAACGGGGCCGCGCCTGCGGGGGTGGCGTAGCCACCGGGGGCGGGTCCCGCTGCCGGGGGGGGCGGGCCGGGCTGTGGGGTTCCGCCCCTCCGGGCGTGAGGGTTCCGTCCTCAATCGCCGGACGGGCTTGATATTGGCGCCCCGGACCGTGGGGCTCCAGCCCGATGGCGGGAAAGTTCCGTCCTCAAACGCCGGACGGGCTTGATATTGGCGCCCCGAACCATGGGGCTCCAGCCCGATGGCGGGAAAGTTCCGTCCTCAAACGCCGGACGGGCTTGATATTGGCGCCCCGGTCCATGGGGCTCCAGCCCCTCCGGGCGGGAGGGTTCCGTCCTCAAACGCCGGACGGGCTTGATATTGGCGCCCCGGGCCATGGGGTTCCAGCCCGATGGCGGGAGGGTTCCGGTGCCCCGGGGCGTTGTCAGCGAGTGTTATTCCGTAGGGAGCCGTACGCATGGACCGTGACACCACACTCACCGATGGCGGTGCCTACGACGTGCTCCGGCGGCGGCTCGGGGCGCAGGCCGACGAACTCGTCCGGCGGGCCGAGGCGCTCAACGCGCGGCGGACCGAGGAGTTCGGGTCGGCCGGGCTGCGGCTGCTGGCCACCGAGCAGGTGCACACCGAGCGTGCCTCGCTCGCCCGGGACCTCGTGGCGGTCGGCGGCCGGCTGCTGTTCGGCTTCGAGCGCGGGCCCGGGGGCGGAGGGGAGGCCGGGGTCGGCGACGTCCTCGTCCTGAGGGAGGCCGGCCTCGACGAGGTGACGGGCGAAGGGCCGCTGGCCGACGAGGCGTTCGTACGGGAGTTCGCGGGCCTCCACCGCTACTTCCGCGACGCCCGGCTGCTGCGCCTGCGGAGGGTCAACGGCCGGCTGATCGCCGTGTTCCGTACCGGCGACAGCACCGAGGACGTCCGTGTCCTGCGCTGGGCGCTGGGCCCGGACGGGACGCCCGGGGAGTTCCTGGACGGACGCGGCGACCGGGACCACGTCTTCCCGCCCTCGCACGACTTCGACTGGACCCCGGCGGGCCGGGACGCCCACCGGCCGGGCCGGCACCCGCACATCGCGGTCGCCGACGGCGCGCTGTTCGTCGACACCCTGGGCGGGACGCTCACCGTCAAGGCCGAGGACGACACCGAGACGCCCGACGGGATCTACGAGGAGCCCGTCGACGAGCCCCTGCAGTCCCTGGCGGACGCCGACGTCGAGTACGCGCAGGCCGGCCCCCTGGTGCTGCTGCGGGTGCGCCCGTACAAGGAGGAAACCTGGCGCCACCTCGTCTTCAACACGCTGCTCGGCCGGGTCCAGCGGCTGGACGCGATCGGGCCGTCGTGCCACCGGCTCCCCGAGGACCAGGGGATCATCTTCCCCGGCGGCTACTACCTCACCACCGGCGCGGCCAAGACCTTCGACACCGCCGAGGAGCTCACCGACCCCGTCTTCGAGGGCGCCGTACGCTCACCCAACGGCGAGGACGTGCTGTACGTCTTCCGGTCCCGCGACGAGAGCCGCACCCTGCTCCTGCCGTACAACCTGATCCGCCAGGAGGTCGCCACCCCGCTGCTCGGCCGGGGCCACGCGCTCCTGGACGACGGCACCCTCATCCTGCTGAAGGGCGGCGAGGACGGGCCCGCCCGCGTCCACCCCTTGCAGCGCTGGCAGACCCCGTACGTCTCCGACACCTACGCCGCCTCGCGCCCGGCAGGAACGGGCCCGCTCGCCCGGACCGGCAACGCCGACCTGGTGCGCGGGATCTCCGACTGCCTCGCCCTGGCGCACGGTGTCCACGACATGACGCCGACCGCCGCCGTGTACGCCCGGCTCGTCGCCGACTGCGCCCGCGCCGGCGACCGCTACCACTGGCTCACCGACCCCGGCCTGGGCGCACTCGCCGAGCCCCTGGCGGAGATCGGGACCACCGCGGGCCAGGTCCTCGCCGAATTCGAGACGGTGCAGGAGCTGACCCGGCAGGCCGCCGACGCCCTGGAAGGGACGGCCGTCCGGCTCACCGCCCTGGTCCGCCGCATCCGGGGCGAGGCCCCGCGCCCGGCCGCCGCCTGGGTCGAACAGCTCACCGAACTCCGGCGCGTCCACGGGCATTTCGCGACGCTCGCCGAGATGCGGTACGCGGACACCGAGCGGATCGCCGCGCTGTCCGCCGAGGCCGAGGACGACCTGGCGTCGGCGGCCCGGCGGGCCGTCTCCTTCCTCGCCCGCGACGACGCCTTCACCGGCTATCACGAGGAACTCGCCTCCCTCACCGAGGCCGCCGAGGCGCTGACCGCCGTCGCGGACGCCTCGGAGACCGGCGACCGGCTGACGGAGATCACCGAGGGTCTCGCGACCGTCACGGACGTCGTGGCCGGGCTGGACATCGGGGACGCCACCGTCCGTACGTCGATCCTGGAGCGGATCGCCGGGGTGCTGGGCGACGCCAACCGGGCCCGCGCCACCCTCGACGCCCGCCGCCGTGAGCTGCTGTCGAAGGAGGGCCGGGCCGAGTTCGCCGCCGAGTTCGCGCTGCTCGGGCAGGCCGTCACGGGGGCGCTGGCCGCCGCCGGCTCCCCCGAGGCGTGTGACGAGCAGCTGGCGCGGCTGCTGCTCCAGCTGGAGAACCTGGAGTCCAGGTTCGCGGAGTCCGACGACTTCCTCGGCCGGCTGGCCGAGCGCAGGACCGAGGTCCACGAGGCGTTCTCGGCCCGTCGGCAGGCCCTCCAGGACGCCCGCGCCCGGCGGACCGAGCGGCTCGCCGACTCGGCCGCCCGGGTGCTGGAGACGGTCACCCGGCGTCTGGCCACGCTGGAGGACCTGGACGCCGTCCACACCTACTTCGCCTCCGACCCGATGGTCGCAAAGGTCAGGCGCACCGCCGACGAGCTGCGTGATCTCGGCGACCCGGTGCGCGCCGAGGAGCTCGACGGGCGGCTGAAGGCGGCCCGCCAGGAGGCCGGCCGGGCGCTGCGGGACCGGGGCGAGCTGTACGCCGACGGCGGCACGGTGCTCAAGCTGGGCAGGCACCGGTTCGCGGTGAACACCCAGCCCTTCGATCTGACCCTGGTCCCGCAGGGGGACCGGCTCGCTTTCGCGCTGACCGGCACCGACTACCGGGCCCCGGTCACCGACCCGGAGTTCGCGGCGACCCGCCCCTACTGGGAACGGCTGCTGCCCTCGGAGTCGCGGGACGTCTACCGCGCCGAGCACCTGGCCGCCCGGCTGCTGGACGAGCACGGCGCCGACGCCCTGGCCGGCACGGAGGACCTGGCCGCCTTCGTCCGGGAGGCGGCAGCAGCGGCGTACGACGAGGGCCACCAGCGGGGCGTCCACGACGCGGACGCCACCGCGATCCTGACCGCCCTGCTGGAGCTGCACGCCGGGGCCGGGCTGCTGCGGTACGAACCCGCCGTGCGCGCGGCCACCCAGCTGTTCTGGGCACACGGGGCGGACGACGCCCTGCGCGCGTCCTGGTCACGCCGGGCCGTGTCGCTGGCACGGGCCCGCGACACCTTCGGGCTCGCACCGGCGATCGCCGTCCTCCAGGAGGAGTGGGCGACGGTCATGGGCGCGGGTGACGCCGCCGCCGTGTATCTCTTCGAGGAGCTGACGAGCGGCCCGGCCGGGTTCGTCACGAGCGCCGCCACCCGCACGTTCCTGGAGAAGTTCCGCCGGGCCACCGGGACCTCGGCGTACGACGACGACCTGGCCGCGCTCCACGACGACCTGCCGGCCCGGCGCCAGCTGGTCGAGGGCTGGCTCGGACCGTACGCCGCCGCGAGCGGAGCCGAGCCTGACGCCGGGGACCTGGCGGAGGCCGCTGCCGTCGAGCTCTGCCCGGATCTGGAGCGGTACGACTGCGGCGCCCCGCTCACCGCGACGGTGGACGGGCTGCTCGGCGACCATCCCCGCGTCGACCGGGGGGCGCTGCCGGTCCGGCTGGACGAACTCCTCGCCCGCACCGCGGGGTTCCGGGCCGAGGACGTGCCCGGGTTCCGCGCCTACCAGCGGCTGCGCACCACGCTGGTCGACTCCGAGCGCGCCCGGCTGCGGCTGGACGACCACCGGCCGCGCGTCATGTCCGCGTTCGTCCGCAACCAGCTGCTGGACGAGGTGTATCTGCCGCTGATCGGGGACAGCCTCGCCAAGCAGCTCGGCACCGCCGACGCGGACCGCCGCACCGACTCGCAGGGCCTGCTGCTGCTCGTCTCCCCGCCCGGTTACGGCAAGACGACGCTCATGGAGTACGTCGCCGACCGGCTCGGCATGGTCCTGGTGAAGGTCAGCGGGCCGAACCTCGGCCACGACGTGACCTCCCTCGACCCCGCGCAGGCGCGCGGGGCGACGGCACGCCGCGAGATCGAGAAGATCAACTTCGCGCTGGAGTCGGGCAACAACACGCTGCTGTACCTGGACGACATCCAGCACACCTCGCCGGAGCTGCTCCAGAAGTTCATTCCGCTCTGCGACGCCACGCGCCGTGTCGAGGGGGTGCGGGACGGCGAGCCGCGCAGCTATGACCTGCGGGGCAAGCGGTTCGCGGTGGTCATGGCGGGCAACCCGTACACCGAGTCCGGCGACCGGTTCAGGATTCCGGACATGCTCGCCAACCGGGCCGACGTATGGAATCTCGGCGAGGTGCTGAGCGGCCGGGAGGACGTCTTCGCGCTGAGCTTCGTGGAGAACGCCCTCACCGCCAACCCGGTCCTCGCCCCGCTCGCGGGCCGCTCCCGCGCCGATCTCGCCCTGCTCGTGCGCATGGCTTCCGGTTCCGGCGCCACCGTGCGTGCCGACCGGCTGGAGCACGCGTACGCGCCGGCCGAGCTGGACCGGATCGTCTCCGTCCTGCGCCATCTGCTCACCGCCCGGTCCACCGTCCTCGCGGTGAACGCGGCGTACATCGCCTCGGCGGCGCGGACCGACGCGACGCGCACCGAGCCGCCGTTCCAGCTGCAGGGCTCCTACCGCAACATGAACAAGATCGCCGAGCGGATCGTGCCGGTCATGAACGAGGCCGAGCTGTCGGCCGTCGTCGACGACCACTACGCGGGCGAGGCCCAGACCCTCACGACGGGCGCCGAGTCGAACCTGCTGAAGCTGGCCGCCCTCCGGGGCACCCTCACCCCGGCACAGGCCGAGCGCTGGGCGGCGGTCACCTCCGCCTACGTACGCACGCAGGCCCTCGGCGGCCCCGACGGCGACCCCGCCTCCCGGGCGGTCGGTGCGCTGGGACTGCTCGCGGACCGGATCGAGGCGGTCGAGGCAGCCATCGAGCGGGCCGCCGGCCCCCGCCTCGCGGACACCGGCCCACGCCCCCGTCACGCGATGATCACCGACACGCCCGACTGATCCGGAGGGAGCAAGGCATGCTGGGTCATGTGTCCTCACTTCCACAACAGCCCCAACGCACCCCGAGCAGCGGCCACATGGTGGTCTGCGGCGACGACACCCTCGCCCGCCGGCTCGCCGTGGAGCTGCGCTATGTGTACGGGGAGCGGGTCACGCTCCTCGTACCGCCGGGCAGGGAACCCAGCAGACCGGACCAGCCGCTGACCCAACGGGCCCGCGCGGGCGCCCTGTTCGGGCGGATGTCGGCGGCCATGAACCGCAACGGAGGCGGGAACGGAAACGGCGACACGAACGCCGGGGTCGAGGCCGTCCGCATCATGGAGGCGCACGAGCCCTCCGACGACGTGCTGGAGGAGGCGGGCGTCGACCGGGCCGCCGCGCTCGCGCTCGTCTACGACGACGACGAGCTCAACATACGCGCCGCCCTGACGGCCCGTCGGCTCAACCCGCGCCTGCGCCTCGTCATCCGGCTCTACAACCGCAAGCTGGGCCAGCACCTGGAGACCCTGCTCGACCAGGCGGCCGCCGTCTCCATGCCCGGACTCGACCCGGCCGCGCTGGACGCCTCCACCACCGTCCTGTCCGACGCCGACACCGCGGCCCCCGCCCTGGCCGCCACCGCACTGACCGGCAGCAGCAAGGTCATCCAGGCCGAGGGCCTGCTCCTGCGTGCCGTCGAACGCACCCCGCCCCGCCCCGGCGAACTCGCCGACCCCGGTCTTTGCACCCTGGCCCTCCTCTCCTCCACCAGCCAGGACCCGGCCGGCAGCGAGGGGTCCGACAGCAGCGGCGACGAGGGCCCGCAGCTCCTGCCCGACCTGGCGACGGTGAACGCCGCCACGGGGCGGGGCACGATCGTCCTGGAGGCCATCAGCCAGGCCGGGCCCGACCGGGGGCCCGCCCGCATGGGAGGCAGGGGGGCGCCGCTCGGCCAGCTCTTCTCACGGCGGTTGCGCTGGTCGGCGCTGGGAGTCGCGGCGGCGGTCGTCGCCCTGGCCGTCGCCTCGGTGATCACCACAGGTGACAGCCCCCTGCACGCCGCATATCTGACCATGCTCGACCTGCTGGCGATGGGGGACCCGGCGGTCGAGGACACCGACACGACGTCCCGCCAGGCCATCCAGCTGCTCTCCGGCGTGGCCGGACTCCTGCTGCTGCCCCTGCTGGTCGCCGCCGTCCTGGAGGCGTTCGGCTCGCTGCGCACCGCGTCCTCCCTGCGCCGGCCGCCGCGCGGCCTCTCCGGCCATGTGGTCCTGCTGGGCCTCGGCAAGATCGGTACGCGGGTCCTGGTGCGGCTCCGCGAGCTGGACATCCCCGTGGTGGTCGTCGAGGAGGACCCGGACGCGCGGGGCATCCCGCTGGCCCGCAGCCTGCATGTGCCGACGGTCCTCGGCGACGTGACCCAGGAGGGCGTCCTGGAGGCGGCCAAGATCCGCCGGGCCCGCGCGCTGCTCGCCCTGACCAGCGTCGACACCACGAACCTCGAGGCCGCGCTCTACGCCCGGTCGGTGAAGCCGGGCCTGCGGGTGGCGCTGCGCCTGTACGACGACGAGTTCGCCACCGCCGTCTACCGCACCCTGCGTACCGCGCACCCGGGGGCTCTGACCCGCTCCCGCTCCGTGTCCCATCTGGCCGCGCCGTCGTTCGCCGTCGCCATGATGGGCCGTCAGATCCTGGGCGCGGTCCCGGTGGAGCGCAAGGTGATGCTCTTCGCCGCCCTGGAGGTGGCGGGCCACCCCCACCTGGAGGGCCGGACCGTCGACCAGGCGTTCCAGGCGGGCGCCTGGCGGGTCCTGGCCCTGGACGCCACCCCGCCGGCCGACCGGCTTCCGGACCTGGCCGCCGTACCGCCGTACGACCCCCTCGACCCCGCCGGCCAGAGCTCCCCGGACCGGCCCTCGGGTCTGGTCTGGGATCTGCACCCGGGCTATGTGCTCCAGCCCCAGGACCGGGTGGTCATCGCCGCGACCCGGCGCGGTCTGGCCGAACTGCTGCGCGGGCGGCGCTCCGTGGCCCGTCGCTGAGCTGAGCCACGGGCCGCCCGGAGGAGCCCTCAGCCGATGAGGGTCTCCTTCGGGCGGACCACGCAGAACTCGTTCCCCTCCGGATCGGCCAGCACGGTCCAGGACTCCTCGCCGGTCTGCCCGACGTCCGCGTGACGGGCGCCGAGAGCGAGGATGCGCTCGATCTCGGCCTCCCGGTCCTCCGCGGCGGACGTCAGATCGAGGTGCAGGCGGTTCTTGACGGCCTTGCGGTCCGTCACCGGCATGAAGCAGATTCCCACCGGGGAGTTCTCGTCGGGCCCGATCACGACCTCCCTCTCCCGCTCGGACAGGATGCGCCAGCGCAGCACCCCGGCCCAGAAGCGGGAGAGGGCGGGCAGGTCGTGGGTGTCGATGACGATGTGATGCAGTGAGACAGGCATGCCGGCCAGTGTGCCGAGCGGCCGCCGGGAGACGCTAACGAATTGTTCCCATCGCGTCCCGCACTTCCTGGAGTGTCGCCTCGGCCACGGCGTTCGCCCGCTCGTTTCCGGCGCGCAGCACGTCGCGTACGTATCCCAGGTCCTGGGCGTACTCCGCCCGCCGGGCCCGGATCGGGGCCATGCGGGAGTTGACGGCCTCTGTCACGGTCCGCTTGAGACCGGCCGCACCGCTGTTGCCGATCTCCTCGGCGACCTCGTGCGGCTCACGGCCGAGACAGAGCGCGGCCAGCAGCACCAGGCTCGACACCCCGGGCCGCAGCCCGGGGTCGTAGGTGATGTGCCGGTCGGCGTCGGTGGTGGCGCCTCTGATCAGCCGGGCGGTCTCGTCGGCGTCGGCGCTCAGAGCGATGGAGTTACCACGGCTCTTGCTCATCTTGGTGGCATCGGTACCGAGCAGCAGGGGCGCGGCGGAGAGGAGCGCGTCGGGCTCGGGGAAGACGTCGCCGTACCGCTCGTTGAAGCGCCGGGCGACGGTGCGGGTGATCTCCAGGTGCGGCAGCTGGTCCTGGCCGACGGGCACGAGGTTGCCCTTGCAGAACAGGATGTCGGCGGCCTGGTGCACCGGGTAGGTGTACATGAGGCCGCTGACGGCGGACTGCCGGGAGTGCGCGATCTCGTCCTTCACGGTGGGGTTGCGGCCGAGTTCGGCGACGGAGACCAGGGACAGGAACGGCAGCAGCAGCTGGTTGAGGGCGGGGACCGCGCTGTGGTTGAAGACCGTCGTGCGGGCGGGGTCGATCCCGATGGCGAGATAGTCCAGGAGCAGCCCCTCCACATGCTCGGTGAGCCGTTCGGCCACGTCACGGTCGGTGAGGACCTGGTAGTCGGCGATGAGCACGAGGACGTCCACGCCGAGGTCCTGGAGGCGCACACGGTTGTGGAGGGTGCCGAAGTAGTGGCCCAGGTGCAGGGCGCCGGTGGGCCGGTCCCCGGTGAGGACCCGGAAGCCGCTGGGGTCCCGCGCGAGCTGCTGTTCCAGTTCGGCGCTGCGGCGCACGGAGGGGCTGACGGACAGGTCGGTGGTCATGGTCACGGGGGTTCTCCTCGCCGGTGGTGTACGCGTGGAGGACGGCCCGTCAGGGGGCACCGGGGCAGAGATGAGGGCCGTCCGAAGATCGAACGGCCCTGGTTCCGCGCAGAGAAGGTGGCCGCTCCTAGGAGGAGCGCCACCACTTCCGGCACGGTACGGAGGTCATGGCCCGAGTGTAGCGGGCACCGGGCCTCGGGCCCGGTTCGTTCCGACTACTCGGCGCCGCCGCCCACTCCGACTACTCGGCGCCGCCGCCCACGTGGAACAGCAGCATGACGAATCCGGCGAACAGGTGGGTCGCGAAGATGTAGACGAAGACGCGCAGGGCGACGCTGCGTTCCTTCCAGCCCTCGCTGTCGCTCATCAGGCACTCCTCCGGGTCCGGCGGCCCTCGCGGCGCCGTGTCCAGGGTATGCGGAGCCGGGTGGCGGGGCGTTCCGGAGCGGGTGGAATAGAGAGAGGGGGTGCCCCGTTGTAGGGTGTGTTCACATAGTTCAACGTTCAACCACTCTCGCTCAACACTATTGGAGGCGGGCGCCATGCAGTTCGGGATCTTCACCGTCGGGGACGTCACCACCGATCCCACGACCGGTACGACACCGAGCGAGAACGAGCGGATCAAGGCGACCATCGCGATCGCGCGGAAGGCCGAGGAAGTGGGCCTGGACGTCTTCGCGACCGGCGAGCACCACAATCCGCCGTTCGTCCCGTCCTCCCCCACGACCACGCTCGGCTACATCGCCGCCCGCACCGAGAAGCTGATCCTCTCCACCTCCACCACGCTGATCACCACCAACGACCCGGTGAAGATCGCCGAGGACTACGCCACGCTCCAGCACCTCGCCGACGGCCGTGTCGACCTGATGATGGGCCGCGGCAACACCGGGCCGGTCTATCCCTGGTTCGGCAAGGACATCCGCCAGGGCATCCCGCTCGCGATCGAGAACTACGCGCTGCTCCACAAGCTGTGGCGCGAGGACGTCGTCGACTGGGAGGGGAAGTTCCGCACCCCGTTGCAGTCCTTCACCGCGACCCCGCGCCCGCTGGACGGCGTCCCGCCGTTCGTCTGGCACGGGTCCATCCGCTCGCCGGAGATCGCCGAGCAGGCCGCCTACTACGGCGACGGCTTCTTCCACAACAACATCTTCTGGCCCATGGAGCACACCAGGAAGATGGTCGCCCTCTACCGCAAGCGCTACGCCCACTACGGGCACGGCACCGCCGAGCAGGCGATCGTGGGACTCGGCGGCCAGGTGTTCATGCGGAAGAACTCGCAGGACGCGGTACGGGAGTTCCGCCCGTACTTCGACAACGCGCCGGTCTACGGGCACGGGCCCTCCCTGGAGGACTTCACCCAGCAGACGCCGCTGACCGTCGGCTCCCCGCAGGAGGTCATCGAGCGGACCCTGTCCTTCCGCGAGGACGTCGGTGACTACCAGCGCCAGCTGTTCCTGATGGACCACGCGGGACTGCCGCTGAAGACGGTCCTGGAGCAGCTCGACATCCTGGGTGAGGAGGTCGTGCCCGTACTGCGCGAGGAGTTCGCCCGCCTGCGCCCGGCCGGCGTGCCGGACGCCCCCGTCCACCCCGCGGTCACCGCCGCCCGCGCCGCCGCCACGGACCCGAAGGAGCTCCGATGACCGTGCCCGCCACCGCACCCCTGAGGATCGTCGCCGTCGCGGCCGGGCTCAGCAGCCCCTCCTCCACCCGGCTGCTGGCCGACCGGATCGCCGAGGCCACCCGCGAGAGGCTGGCTGACGAGCAGGACCGCCGCGTCGAGGTCCAGGTCGTCGAGCTGCGTGATCTGGCCGTCGACATCGCCAACCACCTGGTCACCGGCTTCCCGCCGGCCGGCCTGAAGACGGCGATCGACGCGGTCACCGGGGCGGACGGGCTGATCACGGTGACGCCCGTCTTCACCGCCTCGTACAGCGGGCTGTTCAAGTCCTTCTTCGACCTGATCGACAACACCGCGCTGACCGGGAAGCCCGTCGTCATCGCGGCGACCGGCGGAACCCCCCGGCACTCGCTGGTCCTGGAGCACGCGATGCGCCCGCTCTTCGCCTACCTGCGGGCCGTCACCCTGCCGACCTCCGTGTACGCGGCGTCGGAGGACTGGGGCAGCCACGGGGACGGGTACACCGAGGGGCTGCCGTCCCGGATCCGGCGCGCGGGAGGCGAGCTCGCCTCCGCCGTCACGGGGCGGACCGTCTCCGGCGCCTCCCGGGCCCTCACCCTCGACGACGGCGAGGACGCGGTCGTGCCGTTCGCGGAACAGCTCGCAGGGCTGCGGGCCGGCTGAACCGGCATCGGGAGCCTCCCCGGCCCCCGATGCCCGGCTTGATTACAGTTGCTCCCCGTATGCCGTAAATGTTGAACACACTGGAGGCAGACATGGGCAGGATCGTCGTGGGCGTGGACGGGTCGGACCCGTCGATCAAGGCACTGCACTGGGCCGTACGCCAGGCAGAGCTGACCGGCGACACCGTCGAGGCGGTCAACAGCTGGGAGTACCCGGCGACCACCTGGGCGTCCATGACGCCGGGCATGCCGGAGGACTTCGACCCGCAGGCGGTGGCGACCGTGGCGCTCAACGAGGCGCTGGAGGAGGCCCTCGGCGCCGAGGGGGCGGCGGCGGTCGAGAAGATCGTCGTGATCGGCAATCCCGCCCAGTCCCTGCTGGAGCGCTCCAAGGGCGCGAACCTGCTGGTCGTGGGCGCCCGTGGCTACAGCGGCTTCAGGGCGACGCTGCTCGGCTCGGTCAGCCTCCATGTCACCCAGCACGCCACCTGCCCGGTCACCGTCGTCCGGGACTGAGCCGGCCGGCGTCCCCCTGCCCAGAGCACGCGAACGGGCGGGCCTCCCCGGACACACCGGGAAGGCCCGCCCGTTCGTCTCCGGTCCTCAGAGTGCGACGACGTCGGCCACGACACAGGACACGTTGTCCGGGGCGCCCGCGTCACCGGCCAGGCCGACCAGGGCGCGTACCGCCGCGTCCGGGCCGTCCGCCGCGATGACCACGCGGGTCACGTCCGCCTCGTCGACGACCGCCGACAGCCCGTCCGAGCACAGCAGATAGCGGTCGCCCGGCAACGTGTCGTGCAGCCGGATCTCCGGGCGGGCCGACGGCTCCCCCGGACCGCCGGTCAGGGCCCTGAGGAGCATCGCGCGCTGTGGATGCGAGGCCGCCTCCTCCTCGGTCAGCGAGCCCTCGTCGATCATCGACTGCACCAGGGTGTGGTCGTGCGTGATCCGGAACAGCTCGCCCCCTCGGAGCACATAGGCCCGGGAGTCCCCGATGTGCACCAGGCCAAGCCGCCCGCCGGTCCACACCAGGGCCGTGAGCGTGGTCCCGGACTCGGCCGGTGCGCCGTCACCGCCCACCGCTCCGTGTACCGCCCGCGCGGAGGACTCCGCCGCCTCGTGCAGGGCACTCAGCAGATCCGCCGCGTCCACCGCACCGCGCGCGGCCGGTTTCAGCGCGTCCACGGCCGCCGCGCTCGCCCCGGCGCCGCTCGCCCCGAATCCGTCGGCCACGGCGAGCAGCCGCGCCCCGGCGTACGCCGTGTTCTGCTGGGAGGTGCGCACCGCACCCGGGTGGGCCAGTGCCGCGTAGCGGATTCCCAAGGTGGCCGGCCCGTGGCCGGTTCCGTTGCCGTTCGACATTCCGGCGTTCTCCTTCGCTGACAGATGGCCGACGAGGAAGGACGCGAGCTCCCGGCGGGCGGCCGTCTCGGCCTCCACCCTCGCCCAGTAGGCACGGATCTCCGCCGCGGCCGCGCCGTCGTCGAGCGCCACCACCTCGGCGATCCGGGCCAGCGGCATCCCGATCCGGCGCAGCCACGCCACCAGCCGTGCCGTCTCCGCCTGCGTACGGTCGTAGTACCGGTAGCCGTTCACCGGGTCGACCAGGGCGGGGCGGAGCAGCCCCAGCTCGTCGTAGCGGCGCAGGGCCTTCGCGGAGAGCCGGGACAGCCGGGCGAACTCCCCGATCGTCACCAGCCCCGCGCGCCCCCACGCCCCGCCTTCGCGTTCCACCACGGCCCCTCCTCGTGCCGGGCGGGTGCGCCCGGCCCCGCCGATGCTGGGGCTTCCCCCGCCGGGAAGGTCAACCGCAGGGCGCCGCCGTCGGTTCCCGTCGCTGTCACTTCCGGTTGCAGAGGCGCATCGTCACCGAACCGAAGACCACCACGAACAGCGCCGCCCAGCAGGGCGGCCGGCCTCTCCGCGTCCGGGGCGGTGAGCTCGGGGTCGTCGCGGTCGGCCCTGGTGGGCGCGGCACTCCGGCCACCGCGCCCCTGGAGCCCTGCTTTCGCGTCAGGACGTGCCGGGTCACTCCTCGCGCGTGTAGTAGGCGTAGAACATCGTGAAGAACATTCCGGCGCCGACCACCAGTCCGATGAAGCCCGACATCAGCACGCTTTTGCCGTTCAGGCTGGACAGGAAGCCGACCGCGCCCCCGGTCAGCACGCCGAAGGCCGCCGCCCGCAGTTCGCGCGGCAGGGCCCACCTGACCCGTGCGAGTGCGAAGCAGAGCGCGGCGAAGGCCACGCCGGAGACCACTCCGAGCCAGATCTGCCCACCGGTGGTCGCTCCGCCGTCCCGGTTGATGAAGAACGCCCAGAAGCCGAGGATCACGCCCAGCACCAGGGGCACCGCCCAGCCGAGCACGGTGTGTCTGTGCTCCTGCCGGGCGGGGGCCGGGGCGCGGGCCTGCGTACGGCGGCGCGTCGGCATCGTCGCGTGTGTGGCCATGGCGCACAGCTCCTTCCGTCGCCCCCGTCCTGTGTTCCTCCAGCGCACACCCGGCGGGGCCGCCCGGCAACTCGAATGGCCCACGGCCCGGAGCGCCCCGCCGCCGCACGGGATTGGCTGGTGCCTGTGCGGACCTATCTCTCAGCGGCTCTGTCGGCGGTACTGCTCGTCCTGCTTGCCGTGCTGGTCCCGGTGAGCGCGCTCTCGGCATGGGTCGATCTCGAACTCGACGACACCGACCGGTATCTCGCCGCCGTCTCCCCGCTGGCCTCCGACACCGACGTACGCGACACCGTGGCCACGGTGGTCACGGACGAGACGATGAAGAAGATCGACGTCGGATCGCTCCAGGAGACCGCGGAGCAGTTCCTCCACGAGGCAGCCCTGTCCTTCACCACGACCGAGGCCTTCCAGCGGATCTGGGACAGCGCGAACCGAACGGCGCACCAGGCGGTGACCGCCTCGCTGCACGGAGACGACGGGCAGGCGGTGACCATCGACCTGGCGCCCATGATCGAGGATGTCAAGAAGGAACTGGTCGACAGCGGCGTGCCGTTCGCCGACCGGATCCCGGTGCAGGAGACCTCCATCACCGTGCTGTCCGCCGACCGCGCCGACGATCTGCGGTCCTCGTTCCAGTGGCTCAGATACTGCAGCGTCTGGCCGGCCGTGGCGACGGTGGTGCTGCTCGTCCTGGTGCTGGGTCTCACGCTCGTACGCGGCGGGCGGCGGGCCGGTCTCACGACCGCGGCCGTGGCCGGCGGCGGGCTGGCCCTCGGCGCGGCCCTGCTGCGGATCGCCGTCGCCGTCGGCCGCGACCGGGTGCTCGACCAGGTGCCCGGCACCGACCGGGACGGGGCCGCCGCGGTGTACGACGCGCTGACCGCGTCCCTGCGGACGACGGTGTGGGTCGTGCTGCTCGTGGGGGCGGTCCTGGCCGTCGGGGGCGTGGTGGGACGGGTCGTGGCGGGCCGACGGGGGTAGGGACTCCGCGTGTGCAGCAGCGCCGCGAGGGGCGGGGTCCGGCCGCGCGGGCGGGGAAGCACCGCCGCCGGCGGGTGCGCCGCGCTCGCCCTGTCCTGCGCCACCCTTGTGCTGGTGGCGCCGCCCTTGTGCTGGTGGCGCCGCCCTCGCGCTCTCGGGCATCGCCCGGTGGCGCACGGGCCCGTCCTCGCCGAGCTGCGTGTCCTGACCTCCCACGTGGAGTTCGGCGACGCCGCCGGGCGAGAGTGGGATGCGTGGGACAGTCGGCGAGAGGCCCGTCCCGGGCGCGGTCTCGTACACCCCGCCGGCGACGTGGAGGGCTGTCGGAGCTGACTAACCGGGGGCCGGCCCCCTGTCCTGGGGGCCCTGGATGCCCTGGAGACGTTCCATCTCACGGCGGTCCCGCTTGGTCGGGCGCCCCGTGCCCCGGTCGCGGACCGGGACCTGGATCGCCATCTCGCGCGGCGGCGGGGGCGGGCTGTTGTCGACGAAGCACTCCGCCGCGACCGGCGGGCCCACCCGCTTCTTCACGATCTTCGAGACGACCACGATCCGGTCCCGGCCGGAGTGCCGCAGCCGCACCTCGTCGCCCGTACGCAGGGCCTGGGCGGGCTTCGCGCGCTCGCCGTTGACCCGCACATGTCCCGCGCGGCATGCGGCAGCCGCCTGCGACCGGGTCTTCGTCAGCCGGACCGCCCAGATCCAGGCATCGATCCGGACGCTTCCCTCCGCCTGCGGCGCCTCACCGGAAACCATGGCTCCGACTGTAGTCCGGTGAGGCGCCCCGGTGTGAGGGTCAGGAGCCGAAGCCGCCGATGACGTCGCTCATCTCGTAGCTGTACAGCTCACGCTTGCAGACCCCGCACTCGCTGGGCGCGTGCTCGCTCAGAGACCAGAGCTTCGGGGTGAATCCGTCGCCCCGGCCGTGCGCGAGATACAGATCCTCGGGGCCGAACGAGCTCTCCAGGATCTTCGGGTTGCCGACGAGCTGCGTCGCGCCGTCCACGGTCCCCGGAGTGGCCTGCAACAGCCGGCCGTTGTCGAAGGCGTTGCTGCGGTGGAAGTACCACTTGCCCTCGTAGCGCGTGGCGCCCTGGATCTTGTGCCAGAGGTCCTCGCCCCCGAAGGTGCCGGTGTCCGGCAGCCCGTACGCCAGGTCAGCCTTGGCCGTGGTGCCCGACGCGCCCTCGACCGCGGCGGTCAGCGCGGTCATCGGGTAGGTGCCGACGCGGCCGTTGCTGGTGCCGCCGTTGTTCGTGTTGCAGTACTCGCCGAGGACCATGTGGTCGTTGTCGGTCCGGTCCAGCGAGATGTACGAGGCCTTCGGGCGCCCAGTCGCGTAGCACTGGTTACCGCTGGTGGTCCCGCTGTTCTTCGCCGTGCTGAACTTCAGCGTGGCGACCTGGGGCATCACGTACCGGTAGCCGTAGGAGTACCAGACGTTGTTCTGGCGGCCGGCCCGCTTCTTGTCGACGACGTTGCTGACCAGGCCGTCCGGCGTCGGGTCGTGGACCGAGGAGTCGTTGTCCGGGTTGAGGTCCATGATCCTGCGCAGGTCGAAGACCCGCATGCCGTTGGCCGTGTCGGCGACGTACAGGTAGTTGCCGTACCAGACCATGCCGCCCGCGTGGATGCCGTTCTGTGCCTTGCACGAGGCCGTCTCACCGGACTCCGCGGTGCACTTGCCCTCGCTCGCGTGCAGCGCGTCGAAGGAGATGTGGTCCTTGGAGTTCATGTAGGGCCAGGCCAGCAGCACATGGCGGTACTTCTTGGTGGCCTGGTTGAAGAAGCTGACCCGGATGCCCTTCTCGTTGCAGGCGTCCGACGCGGACGCCTGCACGCAGTTGTCCCGGCCCGAGGCGTAGTTGCTTCGGCCGGGGTTCTGGTCGTCGTAGCCGGCCACCGCGATGGGCTCGGAGTCCGACGTTCCCCAGTCCTCGTCCTGCTGGGCGTCCGAGACGCCGGTGATGGCCTGCGGGATCCACTCGGAGGAGGTGGCGTCGTCGTCCTTCCAGCAGACCCGGGGGGCGGCGGTCAGGTCGGGGCCGTAGATGGCCGCGTCACCGCAGGCGGCGTTCCAGCCCGCGTCCCGGTTGGCCAGTGTCATGACTTCGGTGAGGCCCTGCTTGGGCAGGGCGGCGTCGAGCTTGTCGACCAGCCCGGTCAGCCCGGATCCGGCCTCCAGCGTGAAGTCGCCGGGGCGGCCGGGGACCACGGCCTGCGCGTCGGCCCCGGCCGACGCGGACGGCGCGGTGCCCGCTCCCGCCAGGTCGTCCTGCTCCCCCTCGGGGGCCTCCTCGAAGCCGTCGTCCGGCATGCCCTCATGGCCCGGGACGGGATCGTCCGCGGCGACGACGTGCGGGCCGGGGGCGGCGTGCGGGCCGGGGGCGGCCGTGGCACCCGTCGCCGGCACCAGCGCGGTCAGCAGCGCGCCTGCTGCCACGGCACAGGCCGCAAGGCGTGTTCGTCGGGATGGTCGTCCCATGTGGGGGCCCTTCGTGAGTGCGCGTGGTGATCGTCCGGTGTGCCTGACCTGTCATCAGCCGCACCGCCCGGTCACGCTAGCAACGCAACTCTGTTCCGCGTCTACACATTTGGTGGGAGGTTACGGACGGGAATCCGGTCGATATGCCCGAATCCCCTGTCCGTAACCTCCCACCGAGGCGCTCAGACGCCGATGTCGCTGCCGTCCTTGCGCCAGACGGCGACCACCGCGGGGCGCACGATCCGGCCCCGGCCGTCAGGCCAGGTGCTCGCGGGCCTCTCGACGGACGCACCGTCGACCTCGCCCGGGTGCTGGACGGCGACGAGGACGCGGCGGTCCTGGATCACCGGGCCGCAGGTCTCCGCGCCGGTCGGCACGGTCAGGAACTGCTTGAGCTCGCCGCGCCGCTCGCCCTGGGTCGCGACGCCGAAGAGCCCGTCGTGCGAACCGAGCTGGGCACCGTCCGTCGAGATCCAGAGGTTGCCGTGGTCGTCGAAGGCCACGTTGTCCGGGCAGGAGATGGGGCTGACCTTCTCCTTGGGGAATCCGGCGAAGTAGGTCGACGGATCCTCCGGGTCGCCCGCGACGAGGAAGAGCCGCCAGGCGAAGCCGTCGCCCGCCGGGTCGTCCCGGTTCTCCGCGAGCTCCAGGACCTGACCGTGCTTGTTGGCGTTGCGCGGGTTGGCCTCGTCGGCGCCCGCCTTGCCGGCCTTGCCGCGGTCGGTGTTGTTGGTGAGGGCGATGTAGACCCGGCCGGTGCGAGGCGAGGGCTCGACGTCCTCGGGGCGGTCCATCTTCGTCGCGTCGGCCTTGTCACCGGCCAGACGGGTGAAGACGTACACCTCGTCGGCCGTCATTCCGGGGACGTGCGAGGTGGTGCCAGTGGCGAGCGGGATCCAGACGCCGCTGCCGTCGAACTCGCCGTCGGAGGGGAGCTTGCCCGTGCCGTCGAACTCCGCGGCCGGGGAGTCCCCGGTCAGTTTGGCGACGTACAGGGTGCCCTCGTCCAGCAGGGTGAGGTTGTGCTCCCGGGCCGCCCGCGAGTTCCCCTTCTTCATCCGTTTGCTGGAGACGAACTTGTAGAAGTAGTCGAACCGTTCGTCGTCGCCCATGTAGACCACGGGGCGGCCGTCGGCCGTCAGCCGGGGCTGGGCCGCCTCGTGCTTGAACCGGCCGAGCGCGGTCCGCTTACGGGGCGTGGAGTCGGGGTCGTACGGGTCGAGCTCGACGACCCAGCCGAAGCGGTGTGCCTCGTTGGGCTCCTGCGCCAGGTCGAAGCGCTTGTCGAACCGCTCCCACTTGCGCTCGGTGGCGGCCGTCCCGATGCCGTAGCGCTGGTCGGTGTCGCTGGAACCGTTGGCGAAGTACTGGTTGAAGTTCTCCTCGCCGTGCAGCGTGGTGCCCCACGGAGTGGTGCCGCCCGCGCAGTTGTTGAGGGTGCCCAGCACCTTGCGGCCGGTGCGGTCGGCGGAGGTGCGCAGCAGCGGGCTGCCGGCGGCCGGGCCTGTGACCCGGAACTCGCTGGTGGCGGTGAGACGGCGGTTCAGCGGGTGGCGGTTGACCGGCGCGAGCTTGCCGGTCCGGTTCTCCTCCTGGACGACGACCACGGAGAGCCCGTGCGCCGCCCAGGCGATCTCGACCTGCTCACGGGTCGGACCGGCCGGATCGTAGCCTCGGAACATCAGGATCTCGTCGGTGTACTCGTGGTTGGCGACGAGGACCTGACGGCCGCGCTCACCGTGCAGCGGGAGCAGGGAGAGGAAGTCGTTGTTGTAACCGAACTGGCCCGCCTGTGCCTTCGCGGTCTGCTCGTCCGGGTCGAAGCGGGGAGCGCCGCGCAGGATCGGTTCTCCCCAGCGGATCACCACGTTCTGGCCGTAGCCCTCGGGGATCGTCACCTGGTCGTCCGTGTTGGGCGCGACGGCCGCGAAGCGCAGGCCACGGGCGCCCGTCGCGGTGGGCTTCGGCTTGCTGCCGGGGCGGCCGGCGAGCGGCGCGGCCTCGGCGTTCGGGGCCGCCGGGCCCGCGAGAGCGGTGGTTCCGGCGGCGGCCACGGTCACGACGGCGGCGGCGGCGCGCATCATCGACCGGCGGGACAGGGCACCGGCGATGATGTCGCCGGCGTACTCGTTGTCGCTGGTGTTCGGGACCTCCTGGAAGCAGGCGTCACCGCAGCGGTAGCGGCAGGTCAGCGCAGAGCGCCCGCCCTGGTGCGAGCCGATGAGCGGCAGCATTGTGCGCACGTTTTTCGTCCCTCCGTCTGTGTGTCACGCGTGACGGTAGGTGCGCATCCACGCCGTTCGTGGGACTGCCGGTGAACGGAGGGTGAAGTCCGGGACACTGCTGCTGTCCGGGCTGTCCGGGCTGTCCGGCCCCTGGTTCAGGACTCGGTGACGACTCGGTTGGAGCTCGGTTGACGCAGGGGCGGGCCGCGCCGTCGAACGGCCGGATCCGGCCGCTAACCTTACGTATCCGCCCTGGCCAGGGATCAATTCCCGCAGTACGGACATTTATCGCACCCAACTCACCCAACTCATGTGAAAGGCCTCGCCCATGGGCATTCGGAGCTTGCTGCGCAAGGTGTTCGGCCGCACGGAGCAGGACGAGCCGACCACGGCCACCGTCCCGCCCCAGGCCGAGCGCACCCAGCCCACGGAGCCGGAGCCGGAGAACGCCACTTCGGCGGCCGAGCCCGCGAAGGCCTCGGTACCGGCCCCGGCCTCCTCCTCGGACCGGTCCGCCGGTGCCGAGAAAGACAACGAACGGGCGTCGGACCTCGTCGCTGCGGCCTTCGACAAGGCGGCCGCGAGCTCGGCGGGCACGCCTGCCTCCACGTCCTCGCCGAGGGTTCCGGCCCAGGGGTCGGACCCGGAGGCGAAGCCGGCTGCGGACGCCGGTAAGGACGCCGGTAAGGACGCCGGTGAGGGCACGGCTGTGGAGGCCGCCGCCGAGACCGAGCCGGCCGCCGCCGCCGCCGAGCCGATCACGATCGACATGGACCCGGAGCCGGAGGCGGAGGCCGAGGCCGAGGTGCCTTCCGCCGCTGAGGCGCCTGCTGCTGACGCACCGGCAGCTGAGGAGCCCTCCCCTGCTGAGGCGCGTGCCCGCGCCGCCGGGGCGAGGACGACGGGGGCGAGGTTGAAGGCCGCTCCGGATGACGGAGCCGAGGCCAAGGAAGCGGAGGCCAAGGCAAAGTCCGCCAAGGCGGAGGCCGAGGTGCCCGCCCCCGCGCTGAAGGCCGAAGCTGTGGCCGATCCGGAAGCCGCACCTGAGGCGCCGAAGGCTGCCGAAGCGGCCGTCGAGCCCGCCGCCGAAGAGGTCGCCGACGCCCCGCCCGTCGCCGCAACCGCCCCGGACACCGCGCCCGAGCCTCTCGCCGCCGAGCCCAAGTCCGCCGCCCCCGCAGGCAAGCCCGCCGTCACCCTCGCCCGGGTCAAGGCGGCGGCGCCCGCGCTCGTCGCCCCGTACAAGGCCGCGCAGGCCGGGCTCAAGACGCACGGGCTGACCGGGCTGCGGGCCACCGTGTATCTGGTGCTCGACCGGTCCGGTTCCATGCGGCCGTTCTACAAGGACGGCAGCGCCCAGCACCTCGGCGACCGCACCCTGGCGCTCGCCGCGCACCTGGACGCGAACGCCACCGTGCCCGTCGTCTTCTTCTCGACCGACATCGACGGCACCGGGGCGGTCGGCCTCACCGCCCACGAGGGCCGGATCGACGAACTGAACGCGGGCCTCGGGCGCCTGGGCCGTACGAACTACCACCGCGCCGTCGAGGAGGTCGTCTCACACTACGAGAAGTCCGGCGCCACCGGCCCGGCCCTGGTGATCTTCCAGACGGACGGCGCTCCGGACGCCAAGGTGGCGGCCAAGCAGGCCCTGGCGGACGCGGCACGGCTGCCGCTGTTCTTCCAGTTCGTCGCGTTCGGCGACGAGGACGCGAAGGGCTTCGACTTCCTGCGCAGGCTGGACGTCGAGAACGCCGGGTTCTTCCACGCGGGCCCCGCCCCGCGCGACGTGCCCGACGCGACGTTCTACCAGGAGGTACTCGCCGGACTGCCCGCCTGGGCAGCCGCCCGCGGGGTCCTCACGGAGGACTGATCCACCGGCAGCGGTACGGTCACGGCGAGCCCGCCCTCCGGGCCGGGCACCGCCGTGACCGTACCGCCATGGGCCAACGCGACAGAACACACGATCGACAACCCCAGCAGTAGCACTGTGAACTCCTTCGGTGACAGATCCGGATCGCGCCCGTCGCGGGTGGCCGCACGGCGCACACTGTCGAGCCGGGTGCCGTGTCTCTCCAGCTGAGGCGGCACTGGCCGGGCGCTGCGCCGCCGGTCTTCCATGGTCCCGGAGACGGTGAGCATCAGGATCCTGGTCCGTGAGCCTGCGGAGACGAGCCTGCGGGCCACGTCGTCGCCGTGCACCCGGGGGAGATCACGGTCCAGGACGACGACGTCGTAGTCGTGCAGCCGAGGTAGGCGAGCGCGGCGTCCCCGCTGTACACGGTGTCGACGGCGAACCCCGCCCGCCGCAGCCCGGTCGCCACCAGCTCCGCAAGGATCTCCTCGTCCTCGGCGACCAGTACCCGCATCGTGTTGTCCCCTGCCTCGTGCACGTGTGCCCGCTCCTCCCAGGGTGCGTCCTTGGTACGGGAAAGGATGTTTCGCACAGCTCTCCGCAGCCGGGGCGGCCGTAATCGATGTGAGTGGATCTCCCACGGACCGTTAGGATTTCGACCATGGCGGCCACTGGATCCGAGAAGCAAGGGGGCGACGGCGTGAAGAGTTTCTACGTATCGACCCCCATTTACTACGTCAACGACGCTCCTCACCTGGGGCACGCCTATACGACCGTCGCAGGCGACGTGCTCACCCGCTGGCACCGCCAGCGCGGCGAGAAGGTGTGGTACCTCACCGGCACGGACGAGCACGGTCAGAAGATCATGCGCACGGCCGAGGCGAACGACGTCACGCCCCAGGCCTGGTGCGACAAGCTCGTCGAGGAGGCCTGGAAGCCCCTCTGGGAGCACCTCAACATCAGAAACGACGACTTCATCCGTACGACGGAGAAGCGGCACACCGACCGTGTGCAGGAGTTCGTGCAGGACCTGTACGAGAAGGACCAGATCTACAAGGGCGGGTACGAAGGCCCGTACTGCGTCGGCTGCGAGGAGTACAAGCTCCCCGGCGACCTGATCGAGGCCGAGGACGGCACGAAGCTCTGCCCGATCCACAAGAAGCCGGTGGAGCTCCTCAAGGAGGAGAACTACTTCTTCAAGCTCAGCGAGTACGGCCCGAAGCTCCTGGAGTTCTACGCGGCCAACCCGGGCTTCATCCAGCCCGAGTCCGCCCGCAACGAGATCGTCAACTTCGTCAAGCAGGGCCTCCAGGACCTGTCGATCTCGCGCTCCACGTTCGACTGGGGCGTCCCGGTGCCGTGGGACCCGAAGCACGTCATCTACGTCTGGATCGACGCGCTGCTCAACTACGCGACGGCCGTCGGCTACGGCGCCAACCAGGAGAAGTTCGACAGCACCTTCCCGGCGGACGTGCACCTGATCGGCAAGGACATCCTGCGCTTCCACTCGGTCATCTGGCCGGCCTTGCTGATGGCGCAGGGTCTGCCGCTGCCCGGCAAGGTCGTCGCCAACGGCTGGCTGATGGTCGGCGGCGAGAAGATGTCCAAGTCGAACCTGACGGGCATCAAGCCGCAGGACCTGACCTCGCACTTCGGCGTGGACGCGTACCGCTGGTACTTCCTCCGGGCGATCGCGTACGGCAGCGACGGATCGTTCTCCTGGGAGGACTTCAGCGCCCGATACACCTCCGAGCTGGCCAACGACTACGGCAACCTCGCCTCGCGCGTCGCGGCCATGGTCGGCAAGTACTTCGGCGGTGCGCTCCCGGAGGCCACGGCCGCCGGTGACGCGGAGCGGGCGGTCCAGGAGGGCCTGGCCAAGGCCGTCGCCTCCGCCGATCAGAAGATCGGCGAGGAGCTGGACTTCCAGGGCGGCATCCTGGCGATCTTCGACTTCGTGAAGCAGGTCAACGGCTACATCACGGAGCAGGAGCCCTGGAAGGTCGCCAAGGACACGTCGCCGGAGGGCCAGGCACGGCTCGCGACGATCCTGTACACGGCGGCCGACGCACTGCGCGGGGTCGCGGTCCTGCTGAACGCCGTCATGCCGGAGACCTCGCAGAAGCTGTGGGAGTCCCTGGGCGCCGAGGCTTCCCTGGGCGCCCTCGCCGACCAGCCGGTCCAGGACGCGGGCCGCTGGGGTCAGCTGACCGTGGGTGCGACGGTGACGAAGGGCGCGGTGCTGTTCCCGCGCCTGGAGGAGAAGCCCGCGTAAGCGGCGTACACGGCGGAGGAGCCCGGGACCCGAACACATCGGGTCCCGGGCTCCTGCGTGTGCCCGTCAGCGCGTCCAGTTCTTGAGCGGCTCGGTGTCCAGCTCGATCCCCACCGGGTCGGGAAGCGCCACGGTCTTGCCGTACGGGACGGTGACCACCTGCTCGTACCGCACGCCGTCGGGCTGCGAGTGGACCTTCACCTCGCAGGTGTCCCGGTCGATCAGCAGATAGACAGGGATGCCGCTCTCCGCGTACGCACGTGGCTTCTCGACGCGGTCGCGACGGTCGGTGTCCTCGTCGTACGACGTCACCTCGACAACCATGAGTACGCCGTCGGGGTCGGCCCATTCACCCTGGCCGGCAAAAGCGCCACTGCGTGCGAAAGTCCCATCCGGGCGGGCGTTGCCCTTGCGGTACGTCTCGATCCGCAGCCCCTGCTCCGGATACAGCCACCGGGACGGATCAGCCTGAATGCACAGGCGCGTCAACCACTCGATGATCCGCCCGTGATCCCCGTCCGGCACAGCCTTGACCCCCAGTTTCCCGTTCACGAACTCCAGCCGCAACGCTTCCTCGGCGCGTATGGCATGACGGGCCAGATCCTCGAACACGTCCTGGGTCAGCACGGAGTCCTCAACAACGGTCATGGCAGCCTCCTCGGGAACTGGGCGACGGATCCAGCCTACGGGCATGTATCCACGCGTGTTTCGCGTTTCACCGGGCCAGCGACGCAGCGTCCCCCATCACGATCACCGGGTGCTTGGCAGGGTCCAGGGTGAGCAGCAGCTCCCGCATCCGGTCCTCGGTCAGCGAGACACAGCCCTGGGTCGGGCCGCCGTGGTCCACGTGGATCCAGATCCCACCGCCCCGCTCCGCGCCGAGCGGCCGGGTGCGGTCCAGGGGGCTGGTGCCCGGGGTCCGGTTGTAGTTGATGGCGACGACGTAGTCGAAGGAGCCTTCGAGAGGCTCCCCGAGGAAGCCCTCGCCGCTCACCTTGAAACGGTGCTGTTCGTCGTACGGGAGCAGCGCGCCCGGGTCGGGCAGCCGGCCGCCGGCGTCGGTGAGGCCGAAGACCCCGACGGGGGACCGGAGATCATCCGCGAGATGGTGGTCCGTCCAGCCCTCCATGCCGTTGTGGGCGGGCCAGGGGCCCGCCCCGGGTCTCCAGCCGAGCGCGGGGTCGTCGAGGCTGTGGAGCACGACCGAGGAACGGTTGGAGTCGGGGCCCTGCCCGGTCACCACGACGGCCTGCCGGGCCGTGGCCGGGATCTGCGCCCGGGTCTGCGGGCCCAGCTCCGGGATCTCCGCAGGGGGGCGGAGGCTCTCCACGGGGCGGGGCGGGGCGGCCGAGGCCCCGGGGCCGGGTGCGCCGCGGGGCGCGGAGGGGTCGGTGGTCTGCACCGCACCGGCGGAGCAGCCGATGACCAGCAGAAACAGGGCGACGATCAGGACGTACGGGCGACGCGGGACGGACACGGTGCGGAACTCCTCGGTGGGGGGGCGGACGAGCACTTCCCGTGCCAGTCTTTGCCGGGCCCGACGGCGCCGAACCGGAACCGGGGCCATCCGGATGTACCCGCTCCGTGTACCCGAGATCCGGAAAGTCCCGCACGGTCCACCCGTACGCAGGCGGAGGACCCGGAACCGTCATGGTTCCGGGCCCTCCGCCAGCGGGGCCTGTGAGGTTCTGGAGGCCGGTCCCGTCATGGGTCTCGTCTCGGGGTCGACGCCCATCGAGATCGAGCCGGTCACGCCACGTGCCACGTGTGCCCGCTTTCTCTGTCATGAGCGGTGAGACCAGGCAGTCCGGCCGGCAGGGACATGGGCGTCAGCTGTGCGTGCCTGTGTGCGTGCCGTGACCACCGGAAAGACGCAAAACAGTCCCCGGCCGGGCGGCCGGGGACTGTTTCACGTGGAACCGAAGCGGAACCTCTGACGCCTACTTCGCGCCGGTGTCCCGCGCCACCGCGTCCGTGACGTCCGCCTTGTCCTTCGCAGCAGCGACGGGCTTACGGAGCTGGATGTTCAGCTCGCGCAGCCGGACCTCGTCCAGCACGGTCGGGGCGCCCATCATCAGGTCCTGGGCGTTGCCGTTGAGCGGGAAGGCGATCGTCTCGCGGATGTTGGGCTCGTCGGCGAGCAGCATCACGATGCGGTCGACGCCCGGGGCGATGCCACCGTGCGGCGGGGCACCGAGACGGAACGCGCGCAGCATGCCCGCGAACTCCCTCTCGACGGTCTCCGCCTCGTAACCGGCGATCGCGAAGGCCTTCAGCATGACCTCGGGCTCGTGGTTACGGATGGCGCCGGAGGACAGCTCGATGCCGTTGCAGACGATGTCGTACTGCCACGCCAGGATGTCGAGCGGGTCCTT
Source organism: Streptomyces sp. NPDC102441 (assembly GCF_044765585.1). NCBI lineage: Bacteria > Bacillati > Actinomycetota > Actinomycetes > Kitasatosporales > Streptomycetaceae > Streptomyces > Streptomyces sp. NPDC102441. The sequence goes on along the minus strand of NZ_JBIWKH010000017.1, from coordinate 6,067 downwards.
CTCCTCCAGGTCCTTCATGCCGCCCTGGGGCATGGAGAACGGGTTGTGCGAGAAGTCGATCTTCCCGGTGTCCTCGTCCTTCTCGTACATCGGGAAGTCGACGATCCAGCAGAACCGGAACACGCCCTCCTCGAAGTGGCCGGCGCGCTTGGCGGCCTCGACGCGGACGACGGACATGATCTTGGAGACCTCGTCGAACTCGCCCGCGCCGAAGAAGACGGCGTGGCCGGGAACGAGGGACAGACGCTCGGTGAGGGTCTTGACGTCCGTCTCGGTGAGGAACTTGGCGATCGGGCCGGCCAGCTTGCCGTCCTCACCGACGCGCACCCAGGCGAGGCCCTTGGCGCCGTGCTCGACGGCGTAGTCGCCGAGGCCGTCGAAGAACTTCCGGGACTGGCCCGCGGTGTCCGGCACCGGGAGGGCGCGGACGTGCTTGCCGGCGAAGGCCTTGAACTCCGAGCCCGCGAAGACGTCGGAGATGTCGACGAGCTCCAGCTTGGCCCGCAGGTCCGGCTTGTCGTTGCCGTACTTCAGCATCGACTCGCGGAACGGGATGCGCGGGAACGGCGAGGTGACGTGGCGGCCGTTGCCGAACTCCTCGAAGAGCTCGGTCATGAGCTTCTCGATCGGCCGGAAGACGTCCTCCTGCTCGACGAACGACATCTCGACGTCGAGCTGGTAGAACTCGCCGGGCGAGCGGTCGGCGCGGGCGTCCTCGTCGCGGAAGCACGGCGCGATCTGGAAGTAGCGGTCGAAGCCGGAGATCATCAGCAGCTGCTTGAACTGCTGCGGTGCCTGCGGGAGCGCGTAGAACTTGCCCGGGTTCAGCCGGGACGGGACCACGAAGTCACGGGCGCCCTCGGGGGAGGTCGCGGTGAGGATCGGGGTCGCCATCTCGTTGAAGCCGAGGGCCACCATCTTGGAGCGGATGGAGGCGATGACGGACGAGCGCAGCATGATGTTGCGGTGCATGCGCTCGCGGCGCAGGTCGAGGAAGCGGTACTCCAGGCGCCGCTCCTCGTTGACCCCGTCCTCGGTGTTGATCGTGAAGGGCAGGGGGCCGGCCTCGCCCAGCACCTCGACCTCGGTGACCTCGATCTCGATCTCACCGGTCGGGAGCTCCGGGTTGACGTTGTCGGCGCCACGCGCGGAGACCTTGCCGTCGATCCGGACGACGGTCTCCTTGGTCAGCTTCGCCAGGGCCTCGTTGCCGGGGGTGCCGGGGCGGGCGACGAGCTGCACCAGACCGTAGTGGTCGCGCAGATCGATGAAGAGGATGCCACCCAGGTCTCGGCGATTGTGCAGCCAGCCGCTCAGCCGGACGTCGGTGCCGACGTCAGAGGCGCGGAGCTCGCCGCAGGTGTGGGACCTGTACCGATGCATCGTCGTTCATCCAGTCTTCGCGGTCGGGGTGGATTGACACCCCAGGCTACCGCCCGTGGACGCACCGCTTCATTGCCATTGTTGCCGCACGGCTGTCCGGGACGCACCCGACGGCCCCCGGCGGGCGCTCTCCCTCGGTGGCGACCGTGGAGAACATCTTCCTAAAGTGGGGCAATGCGCACCGAGGAGATCCTGGCTGCGATCGGGACCGGGCTGTGGAGCTGGGACAGCTCATCGGGCACGGTCACGCTCGACGCCGAGGCGGCGCGGCTGGTGGGACTGCCCGCCGAGGCCACGACCCGCCCCGGCGAAGAGGTGCGCCCCCGGTTCCACCCGGCCGACTGGAACGAGATCGACGGCATCGTGAACTTCGCGATCGCCGAGGGCACGGTGGCCGAGGCCAGGATGCGGATCGTGGACGAGAGCGGCTCGGTCGTACGCACGGTGCGCACCCGGTCGAAACCGGTCCCGCTGGACACCCCGGGCCGCCACACGTACGTACTGCAGGGCATCCTCCAGGAGGTCACCCCGCCGCCGGAGGACGCCGCGGCGAAGACCCCGCTCACGGGCGACTGGCGGCGGTCGCGGGAGGCGTTCCTGCTGGACGCGGGACGGGCGCTGGCCGAGGCGGTGTCCACCGAGGAGGTCCTGCGGGTCGCGGGCTCGCTCTCCATGCCCGGCTTCTCGCCCGACGGACTCGCCGTGTTCGGGGTCTCGGGCGAGCGGCTGACGGTCATCGGGCACCACGGGCACAACGTCGGCGACGAGAAACCGTTCACCGACATGCCCCTGCAGACGGACTACCCGGCCGCCGAGGTGGTGCGGACCGGCCAGGCGATCTACCTCGCGTCCCCCGAGGAGTACCGGCATCGCTTCCCGGCCACCTGGCCCCTCGCCCAGGAGTTCGGGCGCCAGTCCTGGGCCTTCCTGCCGCTGATCTCGTCGGGGCACACCATGGGCGCCTGGATGGCGGGATTCCGCCACAACGTGGCCTTCTCGCCGGACGAGCGCTCCGTACTGTCGACGGTGGCCAGGATGCTCGCGCAGGCGCTGACCCGCGCGGGCGCCGCCGAGACCGAGCGGGAGCTCTCGCTGGGCCTCCAGCGGGCGATGAGGCCGTCCCTCGGCCCCGGTGTGCCCGGCCTGGCGGTGGCGGCGCGTTACATCCCGACAGGAGGAGGGCTCCAGGTCGGCGGCGACTGGTACGACGTGATCCCGCTCCCCAACGGCCGTATCGCCCTCGTCATCGGTGACGTCCAGGGCCATGACGTGCGGGCGGCGGGCCTGATGGGCCAGCTGCGGATCGCCCTGCGCGCGTACGCATCCGAGGGGCACCGCCCCGACGCCGTGCTCTCCCGTGCCTCGCGCTTCCTGTCGGGACTTACCGAGACGTACGACCTCGACGACGGCGAGGACCGGTCCGACGCGACACGCTTCGCGACCTGCCTGTACGCGGAGGCCGACCCCGAGAACGGGACCCTCGACGTCGCCCGCGCGGGCCACCCGGACCCGGTGGTGATCAGCGTCGACGGCACTGCGGTGATCCGGCAGACCGCCGGTGGGCTGCCCCTGGGCGTCGAGAAGGACGCCGACTACCCGACGACCCGCGTCGTCCTGGGCCCCGGCGAGACGATCATGCTGTGCACGGACGGGCTCATCGAGACCGGCGGCCACGACATGGCCACCGGATGGACCAGGCTCAGACCGGTCCTGGAGAAGCCCGTCGAGGACCTGGAGGAGCTCGCGGACGCTCTCGTGCAGACGGTGCACGGCCCCGGCTCCCACTACACGACGGGGCCGCTGGTGGACCGCCGTGAGGACGACATCGCGGTCATGGTGCTGCGCCGGGAGGCCGCACGGTCTCGCAGGGCCCTGGGCCGGCGCTCGGCCATGACCATCGCCCAGGCGGAGCCCGAGCGGGTCGCGGCCGCCCGGCAGCAGCTGCGGGAGCTGCTGCACGACTGGGCGGACATGGAGCAGGTCGACTCCGCGGAGCTGATGATCTCCGAGATGTCGACGAACGTGCTCGTCCACACCGACGGGGACGCACTGCTCGTGGCGGAGGTGACAGGTGAGCGCGGCGAGCGGCGGCTGCGTGTCGAGGTGGCCGACTCCAGCGACGAGCTGCCGCACAAGCGGCGCCCGGGGGAGATGGCGTCCAGCGGCCGCGGGCTGGTGCTGATGGAGATGCTGGCCGATGTCTGGGGGGTGGACCCCAGGGGCGAGGGGAAGTCGATCTGGTTCGAGCTGTACGAGTCGTCGGAGCCGGCGGAGCTGGGCGCCACCGTCGGCTCATGAACTCCCGGGAACCGCGTCTCCCCGGCCTTCGGCCTCATACCCCTTGCGCAGCTCGCCGATCACCCCGAACACCGCGGCGCACACCGGCACCGCCAGCAGCATGCCCAGCAGCCCCGCGACGCTCGCACCCGCGGTCAGCGCGATCATGACCGTGGCGGGGTGCATCTGGACCGTGCGGCTCTGGATGACGGGCTGGAGCACGTGCCCCTCCAGCACCTGGACGGCGAGCACCACTCCCAGCGCCCAGAGCGCGATCACGAAGCCCCGGTCGGCCAGCGCGACCAGCACGGCGACAGCACCGGAGATGAAGGCCCCGAGATACGGGATGTAGGCGCCGACGAAGACCAGCGCCCCCAGCCCCACCGCCCCCGGCACCCCCAGGATCAGCAGCCCCACCGTGATGCACAGCGCGTCGATCAGGGCGATGAAGGTGGTGCCGCGCATGAACCCCTCGACGGCTTCGAAGGCCCTGCGCCCCATTGCCTCCACGAGGTCGCCGGTTCCGCGCGGGGCGATCGTGTGGGCGAGGTGGACGGCACGGTCGGAGTCACGCAGGAAGAAGAAGGTCAGCAGCAGGGCCAGGACCGCGGTGGTCAGGAGCGATCCGATGAGGCTGATCCCGGTGAGCAGTCCGCCCGCCGCACTCGCGCCGAACTTCTCGACGAGCGTCTTGGCGTTGTCCGCCAGGTCGTCCACGTCGGCGACGCCCGCGATGTCGAAGTGGTCGATGACCCACTGCGCGGCTTCCTTGAGCGAGGCCACGATCTGGCCACCGGTGTCCACGAGTGCCATGACGACGATGTATCCGGCGCCGCCGAGCACCGCGACGAGCGCGGCGCAGGTGAGTCCGGCGGCCACCGATCTGTTCACCTTGTGGGCGGTCAGCCAGCGGTGTACGGGGCCGAGCAGTGCCGTGCCGAGCAGTGCCAGCAGGACCGGGGTGACCGCCGTCTTGAGCGCCACGCACACCCAGATGGCCACGGCCGCGACGCCGGCGGCCAGGAGCAGGACGCCGCACCAGGCGGCCGTCCGCCGCGCGACGTCGGGCAGGAGGGGCTTCCGGGTAGGCACCACCCCACCCGATCACGGGCCGGGAGCGGTGTCCCTTCCGCACGGGCGTACGGGTGACGGCCCGTCACCCGCACGCCCGGCGGGCCCGTTCGGAGCAGGTCACATGCCGTGGACCGACGGGACCGTGCCGAGGCGGCCGGCCTGGAAGTCCTCGAAGGCCTGCTTGAGCTCGTCCTGGGTGTTCATCACGAACGGCCCGTAGTGCGCCATCGGCTCACGGATCGGGCGCCCGCCCAGCAGCACGACCTCCAGGTCCGGCGTGTTTCCGTCCTGCGTCCCGTCGGCGCGGACGGTCAGCGAGGACCCCTTGCCGAAGACCGCGGTCTGCCCGGTGCGGACGGGCCGGCGCTCCGCACCGGCGCTCCCGCGCCCGGCGAGGACGTACGCGAGGCCGTTGAACTCCTCGCGCCACGGCAGCGTCACCTCGGCGCCCGGCCGGATGGTCGCGTGGACCATGGTGATCGGGGTGTGCGTGATGCCCGGGCCCTCGTGACCGTCGAGTTCGCCGGCGATGACGCGGAGCAGCGCGCCGCCGTCCGGGGAGGCGAGCAGCTGGACCTGGCCACCACGGATGTCCTGGTAGCGCGGCGCCATCATCTTGTCGGCCTTGGGCAGGTTCACCCAGAGCTGGAGGCCGTGGAAGAGACCGCCGGACATGACGAGCGCCTCGGGCGGCGTCTCGATGTGCAGGAGGCCGCTGCCGGCGGTCATCCACTGGGTGTCGCCGTTCTCGATGGCACCGCCGCCGCCGTGGCTGTCCTGGTGGATGAAGCTCCCGTCGATGATGTACGTGACGGTCTCGAAGCCGCGGTGCGGGTGCCACGGGGTCCCCTTCGGCTCTCCCGCGGCGTACTCCACCTCACCCATCTGGTCCATCATGATGAACGGGTCGAGGTGCCGGTAGTTGATCCCGGCGAAGGCGCGCCGCACCGGGAACCCCTCACCCTCGAAGCCGCTCGGCGCGGTCGTGACGGTCAGCACGGGGCGTGCCACGGCCTCGGCCTGGGCCGCGACCTTCGGCAGGGTCAGCGGGTTTTCGACGGTCACTGCGGGCATGGGAGCCACCTCCGGGAGTCTTCTGCACCCAATTTAGTTGAACGGTGAACATCTAGCAAGGCGACATCCATTCCCGCGGGCCCGGACACCACGGAGGGCCCGGACAGCACGGAGGGCCCGGACAGCACGGAGGGCCCGGACAGCACGGAGGGCCCACACCGGAACCTTAGGTTCTAGTGGTTGTCGCAACACCCCAGCTCAAGGGGTGCGATGGACTTCGAGATCCGCAAGGTGCGGACCACGGCTCAGGGGCCGGTGA